>CALXOE010000010.1 GCA_944389935.1 uncultured Victivallis sp. | reverse complement strand
CAATGGGATATAGTAATTCAAAGGCTTTTACACCAATCTTTCAATAAAATGTTGTCCAAGCGGGGGGAGAAGCGCAACTTGTCATGTATTTTCGGATCATTACTGCTCGCTCCCGACAGGAAAAAAGTAGAAATTCACAGGGGAGATGAAATCGGTTTGGGCAGCAACGATGCAAAAGGGAGAAGCTATGCACCGAAAGAAAAAACTCCGGTGCAATATGTGAAAGCTGCTCCCGAAAAATTGAATATGATCAGTACCGTCACGAATCGTGGATTGATGCGTTTTATGTTTTACCGTGAGACTATGACCGCACAGTTATCGATTCGATTCTTGAAACGGCTGATTCGCTCTTCTCCAGAGAAGATCTTTCTGATTCTGGATAACTTTACGTGTTCATTACATCAAACTTCTGCGGAGTGGTTGACGGAAAACAAGGCTTTTATTGAAATCTTTTATTTGCCAAGTTACAGTCCAGACCTGAATCCTGACGAATTACTGAACCGGGATTTGAAAGCGGCCCTTTCCAAAACTCCGGCGGAAAAACGGAATGGAGAGCTTGAAGAACATGCAAAATCCTATATGCGAAGCATTCAAAAACAACCAGAGAAGATCAAAGCTCTTTTTCACAAGGAGTCTGTCAAATACGCCGGATGAACTACAAGTATTAAACTGTGGGAGCAATAAAATAATGCGATAAAGTTTTATGACAATTAAATACAAGGAGGGATCATGAATCAGCCATTTATTGAGGCTATGACGGCTGTTGACAAGGGAGCCTGGAAAAAGGCCAGAAACATCATAAGCAAATATCCTTATGTCTTGAATCTTGCAAATGAGAACGGGAAAACGGTTTTATGGAAGGCGCTTTCCGACTGCGACATTGATTTTATCGATTTCCTGCATTCAAAGCATTGTAATTTTAATTTTGGAGATCCAACGTCCTCTCCTTTGTTTTTTTGTTTGTTTCTTAACCAACTTGAAAAAGCGGAACGACTACAAAAATATGGCGCTAAAATGTCAGCGTATGAGGAAGCCGCGGACGCCATGCATCGAATTCATGACCTGGATCGGCTGGAATGGCTGCTGAAACATCAGCCAAGTCTCCCTTATGACAAGAATCATGAAGGCAAGAATCTGCTGCATTATGCGGTCAGCTATGTGAAAGATATCAGATTTACCGAATTACTCTGCCGCTATATTGACATAAAGACTCCCTGGCTGCCCCCAAATTTGAGTGTGCTCGGCTGTTTAGGAGCGATAAGGTATCCGGGTGGTCCGGCAGCTTCTCCAAGTTCTCCCGACGAATTGCAGAAATTTGATTTTCTCCTGCAACAGGGAGCAGAAATGTTTCCCGAAGAGCAATTAAGCCTGCATATCTATAATGCCGAGCTTGATAAGATTGACAAGATGATTCGTCAATCTCCCGAACTGCTTTTTTCTTACTGTGGATCGTCCGCCCCATTGCACTGCGTCGTTGGGGCAGGCAGATCATTTTCGGATTGTTCATTGATAAAGCTTATGCTGGAAAAATTATTATCCTACGGTGCAGACATAAACATTCTCTCTGACTACTCTTTTCAAACCCCCTTGTTTAAAGCGAGTTATTCGAATGAAATTGCTGAATTTCTTATCGCCAGGGGAGCACGGGTAAATGTTCGGGATAAAGATAACAATACTCCCCTTCACCTTGCGATGACAAGTGTCTGGGACTGGCCTCAGGCATTGCTGGATGCCGGTGCTGACCTTAATGCCATTAATAATCAGGGAGAAACTCCGTATGATTGCGCCGCAAAGTACAACTTGTGGGGAGCCCCCGCCTGGAGGCGCAAAATTAAACAGCTCGGAGGCAAGTCAGGGAAAGACATACGGAGGGAGTAAAAAAACAGGATGTGTCATTAAGCCCTCTGAGGCTACTGTTGGAGCTCCGCGTAAATAAAATACTGTTCCGTATTTCAGTAGACCGATTTGGATAGAATTTCGTAAGTATATCCTGATACAACATGCTTGAAACAATATTCTGACAGGTTTAAGGAGATGATTCATTATGGTTCCACCGTTTTCTGATGTTATGGATGCGATTGATAAGAGGAAATGGGCTAAAGTACAAAAACTTATCGATCAATTTCCATATCTTTTGAATCTTTTTGATGATAAAGGAAATAATGTTTTATCCTTCTCTATAAGAAATGAGTGTGACGTTACTTTTATTGATTTTCTACACTCGAAACATTGCAATTTTAATCGTGGAAATTCTTTATTGCAAGAGAGTCCTCTATACCTTTGCCTTTCTTTTCACGCTATTGATAAGGCTGAACGCCTGCAAAAATATGGAGCTCAGATGTCTTCATTTGAAGAAGCTTTGGATACCATTTTCCGCACTCATGACTTCGAACATTTGGAGTGGTTATTGAAGCATCGTCCTTCTCTTGCGTATGACAGAAATTATCAAGGTATGAACTTACTCCATGAGGTACTTGAGGTTAATATTGATCTTAAGTATATAGAACTTTTATGCCAGTATATTGATCCCAGGGCTCTGACTCTGTCTCGGCGCCGAAGCGCCATTGGGTGCATGAGAGTAATTGTATATTCTGATACTCCAGCTAAAATAAAAAGTTCCCCTGAAGAATTACAAAGATTCTATTTTCTATTGCAGCATGGCGCAGAAATGTTGCCCGAAGAACAATTGGAGCATTATATTTGGAATTATGATCAGGAAAACATCAATAAAATGGTTTCTCGGTCTCCTGAATTACTTTATTCTTTCAGCCGTGGTGAAGTTTCACCATTGCATTCTGTTATTGCAGCGGGAAAATGGGCTGAAGATATTTCATTGCCAATAAGTATATTGAAAGAATTATTACGATCCGGGGCGGATGTAAATATTCCTGGATGTTTGCGCTTTCAAACTCCTCTGTTTGGGGCATATTACTCAAATGAACTATCTGAATTACTCCTCGCAAATGGAGCACAGGTCAATGCCCGTGATAAAAACGGAGATACCCCCTTGCATATAGCCATGTTGGAGGTCAAAACTTGGCCGCAGGCGCTGCTGGATGCTGGCGCGGATATCAATGCGGTCAATAATCAGGGGGAAACTCCATATGACAGCGCAGGTAAATACCGTCTACCAGGTTATGGTGCCTGGAGAAGTAAATTAAGACAACTTGGAGGAAAGTCCGGTACTGAGCTATAATTTAAAAAGAAGTAAAAACGGACTCTTTATTGAGTGCTGATTGAACGGAGTTTTGGATATCGAGCGCTTTATATTGTCCCCCCATTGAAAGAGTACTAAATTGAGAGAGTCATCGGAAATGGATACCCAAAACCGGAAAAGATGGTAAAAATATCGAGATCCGTGTTCGCAGTCCGCAGATCCCTCTTGCCCCGGAAAATATTGAGAAATGGCAGGCTTTCGTTCGCCGGGTAGTCTCCGATTTACGGAAAAAACCGTATAATCTCGAATACTTTCAGATCTGGAATGAAGCCCATCCGGCAAGCGGCTTCTACAATGGAGAGTTGCAGGAATACCTGACTAATGTTCACCTTCCGGCAGCGCGTGTGATTCGGGAACTGGGAGGGAAAGTCGTATATGGCGGTTTTCCCTGTTGCGGCACGGTGGATCATCTGGCGCGGGAGCTTACCGAAACCGATGCCTGGAAGTCTCTCGATGTGATCGACATCCACTATTTCCCCGAGTGGTGCATGGAATATCTGCGCGACCAGGCCGCGAAAAACGGCAGACCAGACATCGGCGTGTGGCAGACTGAAATCATCTTTCATAACAATTATTATGCTGTCGCCCAGATTTATCCGAATGTGTTGTATTGGGGATTGACCCATGACTGGAGGTATGCGGATCGCTACAAACTCTTCTTCTTCGCTTATGGTTCTCCGGACGATCCGAAAGCCTACGGATACGGCAAATGTCTCGTCTCCGGGAAAGAGCTTTCTCCTCATGGTCGTGCATTCAAAACGCTGGTCGATCTATTCGGCGACGATCAACTGACCGCCTATGACCGGATTGTCAGCCGGCCAAAACTTGAATTTGCGAATCGGGGGGATCGGATCGCCGGTTTCCGGTTCGGCAACAAAATCCTTGTCGCCGTCAATCTGGATTCCGGTACGCGCGAACAGCAGGAGAACGAAAAGATCGAAACCATGCGGTTGGCTTTTCCCGGGATCAAACGCGACAGTGTGATTCGTGCGACCCGGATCGGTATTTTCGGGGAGTGCCGTCCACTTGTCTTGCGGAACGCTTCCACCGGGGTCACCGTGGAAGTTCCACTCTTGGAGGAGGCGGACAACCGTTATGCCGATAAATTGCTGAAAGAAAAGAGTTTGCGCATACCTGTGTTTTATACTCTTCTGGAGCTGAAATAATTTTCCTTTCTAACGGCGGTCCGGAAAAAACTGGCGCATTCCCGACCGCCTGAACAAGGCGGGAAAGTAGAAGAAACGAGATTTCCCGCCTTGTAATCCGTTCAGTTGACGGAGAGCTTGTAGATGCCGTTTTTGAATTCAAAGCAGAGGGCGTCGGCCAGTTCGTCCGCGATCCGGCGGGATTTTTCCTGTTCCACACCGAAATATTCGATGATGAACTGTGACATGTCCGGAATCGATAAATGCACAGGCAGCGGATCCGGAAGTTCAAGCGCGTTTTCGATCGCGGCCCGGGCCTGTTCGAGCGTCCGGCTCATCTGGAACAGCAGCGGTTCGATCTCCATTTCCGTCACCGGTGCCGCCAGCTGTGACTGCTTCGCGAACGGCCTCATCATAAAGAAGAAACGGATGCGGGAAAAAATCTCGTTGATCTCGTTGATCCGCAGAATTCCCGCTTTCGTCAACGCCAGCGCCTCCGGAGGCAGGACGGCCGTGAGCTCCTCTTTCGTCGCGGAAGTCCGCCCCCTGAGCCGTGCGACCGGATCGCCCGCGACCCCCTCAATCGCAAATTTACGCTCATAATGGCGCGCAAGTTCGAGATAGAGATGCGGATCGGCTTCCGTGATCCCGAGAATCTTCGCCGCATGCGACACTTCACTGGAAATCCGGTCGAAAAACGCCTCGTCGGAACATGCCAGAAATTTCCGCAGCAGCCCCGATACCGAAACCGGATCCGAGTCGATCGCGACATGACGCTCCCCGCTCGTGCGGCGGTAGAGCGCGGCGACTTCAGGAAATCCCGTTTCCTCGAGCATGCGGATGACCGCCGCGGCCAGCTCCCCCTGACCGAAAACAAGCTCAGGCCGATTGCTGTTCAGCAGTGTGTACTCGACCGCAAGCGCAATATCCTCGGCCATGTAGCTGTTTTCCCGCAGCCCCGCGGTCAGGAAGCAGTTGATGAGCCTTGTCTGCAACGTAAGAGGATCGAAAGGGACACGCCCCCCCTCGTGATCCTGAATGTATATGATTTTTTCCGCCATTTTCACCATGATGCCGTATAGTATACCATTCCTTGCGGGTTACGGCAAGCGGGAGAAGCGCGTTTTTTTTTAAAAAAAGCTGCTCCGGTGGGGTTGCTATTTGAATGTGCAGCGGTATATTACTACGATTTGCTGTATTTGCACACGAACCATAAACATCAACAATATGGGAGTCGAAACTGTGAGTTATACCGTACTCGTGTTCGTCAAACAGGTTCCGGATACCCAGAACATCTCCGGCGATGCAATGACGCCGGAGGGGACCGTGAACCGGGCCGCGCTCCCGGCGATTTTCAATCCGGAGGATTTGAATGCGCTGGAACTGGCTTTGCAGCTCAAGGATCGCTATGGCGCGCGCGTCGTGGTCGCAACGATGGGTATGCCCGCTGCGGCTGAAGTGCTGCGGCAGTCACTCTATCGCGGAGCCGATGAAGCGGTGCTCGTCACCGACCGGGCGCTGGCCGGAGCCGATACGCTTGCGACGAGCTACACGCTCTCCTGCTGCGCGAAAAAACTCGGGAAGTTCGATCTGATCCTCTGCGGTCGTCAGGCCATCGACGGGGATACGGCTCAGGTCGGTCCGCAGATTGCGGAGAAGCTGAAGATTCCGCAGCTCTGCTATGTGGAAGAGGTTCGCAGCCTCGAGCCGGGCAAAGTCGTCGTCCGCCGTGCGATCGAGGGCGGCTATGAAGTGCTTGAGAGCCCGACTCCGGCGCTGCTGACCGTGATCGACGCGAACGATCCACGCCCGATGAACGCGAAGAGACTCATGAAGTTCAAGCGCGCGAAAACCGTTTCCGAAGTCGCGAAGCTGCATGCAAACGCGAACTACACCGACGGCGCTGAACAGGATGAGGAACTTAAGAAACTCGAGAAGAACGGACTGCTCATCCGGGAATTTTCCGCGAAGGATATCGACGCGGATCCGGGGCGGATCGGTTTCCCCGGTTCTCCGACCAAGGTGAAGAACGTCATGAGCGTTGTGCTCACTGCGAGCGAAGCCAAGAGCGTTCCCGCGACCGACGAGGGCATCAGCCTTCTGATTCACGAACTCATCAGCGATCACACTCTGGGGTAAGCGCATCATGTCTGAAAAAATTGGAAATGTCTGGATTTTCATCGAGCAGGAAGCCGGGAAAATCGCCGATGTGAGTCTTGAGCTTGTCTGCAAGGGCCGCGAACTCGCCGCCAAACTCGGCGTCAAAACCGAGGCGCTGCTGCTCGGCGACAAAGTGGGGCACTGTGTCGAAACGTTGTACAGCTACGGGTGCGACACGGTCTATCTCGTTGAGGATGAGCGGCTTGAGCCGTTCACTGTTCTGCCGTATGCACGGGCAATCGTCGATCTGGTGAAAGAGCACAAACCGAACATTCTGCTCTTCGGCGCGACGCTGAAAGGGCGCGAACTTGCGCCGCGCGTCGCCTCCGAGAAGCTCGGCGGCCTGACTGCCGACTGCACGGACCTCAAGATCGATGACTTTGAGGACAAGAAGAACAACAAGAGCTACAAGAACAAGCTCATGCAGATTCGTCCCGCATTCGGCGGCAACATCATCGCGACGATCGTGAACACCTGGGACGATCCGCAGATGGTCACCGTGCGCGAGGGCGTCATGAAGATGGACGCACCCGACCCGACCCGCAAAGGCAAACTCGTGAAAGTCAAGCCCGCGCTCTCCGATGTCGAGACCGTCGTGAAAGTCCTCGAGCGCGTCCGCGCTGACAAGGAGGTCGATCTCAAGGGGGCGCAGATCATCGTCGCCGGCGGCTACGGCGTCGGCAGCAAGGAGAATTTCTCGCTGATTTACAAGCTCGCGGAGGCGCTCGGCGCCGAAGTCGGCGCTTCGCGCGCGGCGGTTGACGCAGGGTGGATCGATCACGATCACCAGGTCGGTCAGACCGGCGTGACCGTGCGTCCGCGTCTGTACATCGCCTGCGGCATCTCCGGATCGATTCAGCACGTTGCGGGTATGAAAGAGTCGAAGAAGATCATCGCGATCAACACCGATCCGGGCGCGCCGATCTTCAGCACCGCCCACTATGCGATCGTGGGCGACCTGAATACCGTGATTCCGCAAATGATCAAAGCCTTCAAGGCCAAAGCGTAAGAGGGGTGGATTCCAATCATGGCTAACTTTTACAAAGACAACAGCGATCTGGTCTTCACGCTGAAAAATCTCGACCTGACCGAAGTCGCAGCTCTGCGCGAGCAGAACTACAAATATGCGCAGGAGTTCGACAACGCGCCGACCTCGTTCGAGGATGCGCTCGACAACTACAACCGCGTGCTTGAAATCGTCGGCGAAATCTGCGGCGACCGGATCGAGCCGCGCAGCCGCACGGTCGATGAAGAGGGCCCGCACTTCGAGAACGGCAAAGTCACCTATCATCCGCTGACGGTCCAGAACCTGAAAGATCTGGAACAGGCGGGCGTGATGGGCGTGATGCTCGAACATCGCTTCGGCGGTCTGAACTTCCCGGTTTCGGTCTATACGATGATGACCGAGATGGTCTCCCGCGCCGACGGTTCGCTGCAGAACATCTTCGGTCTGCAGGACATTGCCGAGACGATCAGCTTCTTCGGCTCGGAAGAGCAGAAGCAGAAATATCTGCCGGGCTTCGCCTCGGGCGAGTTCGACGGTTCGATGGACCTGACCGAGCCGGATTTCGGCTCCGATTTGCAGTCGGTCCGGCTGCGCGCCTGGCAGGATGAGAAGACCGGGCAGTGGTATCTGAACGGCATGAAGCGGTTCATCACGAACGGCTGCGCGCAGGTGCACCTGGTTCTGGCCCGTTCGGAGGAGGGAACGACCGACGGCCGCGGGTTGTCGATGTTCATCGCCGAGAAGTGCCCGCAGCTCGTCGTCCGCCGCATCGAGCACAAGCTCGGCATCCACGGCGTCGCGACCTGCGAACTGCAGTACAACGATGTTCCGGCGCAGCTCTGCGGCAAGCGCCGTTTCGGACTCATCAAATACGTGATGAGTCTGATGAACGGCGCGCGCGTCGCGATCAGCGGCCAGGCGGTCGGCATCGCGGAAGCGGCCTACCGCGAGGCGCGGAAGTACGCCTCGGAGCGTATGCAGTTCAAGAAGTCGATCGACCAGTTCCCGGCGATTTACGACATGCTTTCGAGCATGAAGGTCAAGCTCACGGCGGCGCGTGCGCTGCTGTATGAGACGACCCGTTCGGTCGACCTGCGCAACGGATACAACGATCTGGTCGAACGCGGCGAAGCCACGGCCGAGGATCGCGCGAAGCAGAAGTATTACAACAAGGTTGCCGCCGTTCTGACGCCGATGTGCAAGGCGCTCGCGACCGAAATGGCGAACCAGGTGACCTACGATGCGATTCAGATCCACGGCGGCACCGGTTACATGAAAGACTTCAACGTCGAGCGTTTCTACCGTGATGCGCGTATCACGAATATCTACGAGGGTACGACGCAGCTTCAGGTCGTCGCCGCGATCGGCGGCGTGATCCAGCGCGACAATGACGTGCGGATCAAGGAGCTCGCTTCGCTGGATTTCCAGGGCAAGCTCGCCCGTCTGCGCGACAAGGTCATGGAGTTGTACGAGCGGCAGCTTCAGGCTGTGGCGTTCGTCTCCGGGAAAAAGGATCAGGCATATCACGATCTCATGGCGCGCAGCCTCGTGGAGATGGAGACCTACATCTTTGTCGGGCTGCTGCTGCTGCGTGATGCGATGAAGTGCGAAGAGCGCGCCGCAATCGCGGAACGCTGGGTGCTTGACGCGATTCCGGAGTTCGAGAAGCGCTTTATGCGTGTCATGTCCGGCGACGTGACGCTGATCGACAACAACCGCGATATCATCGATTACTGATATTCGCGAAAAAAGTGGAACCCATCGCGGCGGAACGCCCCGGAAAACGGGCGTTTCGCTTGCGATATTTAAAGAGGATGCACAAATTATGAGTATGAACAATGCCTATCTGGCGCGTGCGAAGAAGATGATTCCGGATCCGCAGATTCTTTCGGTCGTCGCTGCGAAGCGCGCCAAGCAGCTGGCTCTCGGCGCCCGTCCGATGATCAAATGCGACTCTGAGAATTACCTCGACTGGGCGCTGCTCGAGATTGCCGAGGGATTGCTGAGTTATGAGTTCGGCACACCGGGAGAGAACACTTCCCCGCTGCCGACTCTCGGCGCCGAGAATGACAAAACCGCGGACGAGAAACCCGCGGACGAGAAACCCGCGGACGAGAAAACCGAAAGCGAAGCGTAAGGGGACGGCAGCATGGGCAAGCCGGTTGTTGCTGTTCTGATGGGCAGCAGGAGCGACCTCCCTGTCGTGGAGGGCGCGTTCAAGATTTTCGAGGAGTTCGGGATCGGGTACGAGGCGCACGCTCTGTCGGCGCATCGGACGCCGACGGAAGCGGCCGAATTTGCGGCGAATGCGGAGGCGAACGGATTCAAGGTCGTGATCTGTGCGGCCGGGATGGCCGCGCATCTCGGCGGAGTGGTCGCCGCGCATACGACTTTGCCGGTGATCGGCATCCCGATTGCGTCGGAGCCGTTCAACGGGCTGGATGCGCTCTTTTCGATCGTCCAGATGCCGCCGGGGATTCCGGTGGCGGCGGTGACGGTCGGCAAAGCCGGCGGGAAAAATGCGGCTCTTTACGCGGTATCGATTCTGGCGCTTTCGGATGCGGATTTGGCTGAAAAGCTCAAAGCGTTCCGCCGGAAGCAGACGGAGCAGGTCCTGAAGACGGACCGGGAACTTCAGGAAGAACTGAAGAACCGCTAGACGGAGGCAGAGGCCGGGGCGATGACTGTCAGTGCGATCATCGGGGTGTTTGTCAAGATCTTTTTTCTTCTGACGCCGTTTTTCGTGTTGTCGGTGTACGTGACGCTGACGCGCGGGGAGGAGGAGATCTCCCGTCGCAAACTGGCGGCCCGGACGACGATTGCGGTCCTTGTCATTGCGATGGTGCTCTATCTTTTCGGCGAGCAGATTTTCCGTTATCTGGGAATTACGCTCGATGCGTTCCGGATCGGGTCCGGTATCGTGCTTCTGCTCAGCGGCATCGAGGTTGTCAGGGGCAGTGGAATCCCGACCGGGGTGCGGCAGTCGAATGACGATGGCGACATATCGGTCGTTCCGCTGGCAATCCCTTACACGGTCGGTCCAGGAACGGTCGGAACTCTGCTGGTGATGGGGGCCGGTGCGCCGTCGACGGAGGTGCGCATCGCCGAGATTCTCGGAATCATTTTCGCGGTGTTTGCGCTGGGAGCACTGCTCTTTTTTTCAAATAAACTGGAAAAGTTGCTCAAGCGCAAAGGGTTGAATATTCTGAGCAAGCTGACCGGTTTGTTTCTGGCCGCGCTGGCGTCCCAGATTATTTTCGAGGGGATCAAGAACATTCTGCGCAGTTGATGCGGCGGGATGGATGATTCGGATACCGGCCGGAATCCGGCTCAAATGTGTGACAAGTTCGGAGGGGAGAAACGATATGGGTCGGAATTTTCTGTTCAAACTGCCGAATGAAATCGATAAGCTCATGCTGCTCGCAGCGGAGATCCGTCAGCTGCCTGAATATCTTCAGCTCGACGGGAAATCGCGGTATACGCTCGACCTTGCGCTGGAAGAGATGGCGGGCAACATCATCCGTTACGGATACGATGTTCCCGGGGAGCGGATCATTGAGATCGGAATCGGATTTGACGCTTCCGAGGTGACGCTGACGCTGCGGGATGACGGAAAGCCGTTCAACCCGATGACGGCAGACCCGCCTCCGACCGGGGACGTCGAAGAGCGTGATATCGGCGGAGTGGGGGTTTACCTCGTCCGGAGCATGGTGCGTTCCATGGAGTATCGCCGGGAGGAGGGGCGGAATGTCTTGACGCTCCGGATCGGCAGAGGGGAGTGACCGGAAATGAAAATCGAATTTCAGCATGAAAACGGTGTGACGATTGCCGTGCTGTCCGGGAGACTTGATTCGGCGACTTCGCCGGCAGCCGAGCAGGAATTGACCGCGGAACTTGAACACAGCATCGGATTCCTGATCGATCTCGCGGAGGTTGAGTATGTGAGCAGTGCTGGACTGCGGGTGTTTCTGATGCTGGCAAAACGGGCGCGGACTCAGGCTGTTGCACTGGGTCTGTGTTCTCTTCGCGAGGAGGTTGAGGAGATTTTCGACATCAGCGGTTTTTTGACTTTGTTCGCGCTGTTTCCCGGACGCGAAGCCGGAGTCAGGGCGCTCGCCTCCGGAGAGCGGTAGTCCGGAGCCGACTGAGGTGTGGTCAGTCGTTTGTTTTTCGGTGGAGAGAGATTCGGTTTTGAATGAATAACAACCTTGTCAGGAAAGGGGATATTTCGTGGATGTATCTGTCACCAGCGGGATTGCGTGTCTGCGCAATCTGGCTGCAAACCTGAAGCGCGACATCAATTTCGATGCGCTGCTCTCTCCGGAATTGAAAGCTCAGTTTGAAGAGAGTCCGGCCCGGGGGCTTCAGGCGCTTGCGGCCGGACTTCAGCTCGAGCCGGAGATTCACAAGGACGTCGCGGAACTGGTGGATACCTATCAGGGACCGGCGCTCCTTGAGCTTGAGAATGGGAACTGGGTCTGCGCGGTGAATCTGAAGCAGATCAAGGGGGAAGCGATCACTCTTTACGATCCGCTGGTCAAGGGGAAGAGTCCGCTGATCAGCGTCCCGGTCTCTCAGCTGAAAGAGAAGCTCAAGGGGCCGGTGTTGATTTTCCGGCAGCTTCAGGCGGTGGACAACCGCAAGCACAGTTCGCTTTTCGGACTGACCGCGATCGGGCGGCACCACAATATCCCGCTGGATATCCGGAGGCTGCTGCATGATTACGCCGTGGGCGAGGGGGAGGTTTCTGTTCGGCAACTGGTTGAAATCGCTTCCGAAAACAATCTCAAAACCAGGCGGATCAAGCTGAAATGGAAAGATCTCGCCCGCATGGGGAAGGCGTTTCCGTTTCTCGGCATGAAGAAAGACGGCTCCTATCACGTGATCTGCGGAATCCGCCACGTTGAGGAGGAGGGGAACGAATACGATCAGGTGGTGCTGGTCGATCCGGCGTTTCAGGCCGATCATCCGGGTCAGCAGTTCCAGTTCCTGAAGCGGGAGGAGTTTGAGGAGATCTCCGCCGGGAAAGCGCTGCTCATCAAGCGGGTTTACAAGCTCGCGGACGAGGAGCAGCCGTTCGGGCTGCGCTGGTTCATCCCGGAATTTCTGAAGCTCAAGGGGCTCTTCGGGCAGATTGCGATGGCCGTGCTGATGATCAATGCGATCGCGCTCATCACGCCGTTGTTCTTCCAGATCGTCGTCGACAAGGTGCTGGTCAACAATACGTATCAGACGTTGAACGTGCTCGGCGTCGGCATCGTCGCGGCGATTCTCTTCAATGCGTGCCTCGAGTATCTGCGCAACTATCTGCTCTTGTTTGCGACGAACAAGATCGACATCTCGACCGCGACCAAAACATTCAAACACCTCATGCGGCTGCCGATCGAATTTTTCGAGCGGGTGCCCTCCGGTGTCCTGCTCAAGCATATGCAGCAGACCGAGAAGATCCGCGGGTTTCTCTCGGGGAACCTCTTCTTCACGGTGCTGGAGCTTTTCAGCCTGGTGGTGTTCATTCCGTTTCTGCTGCTTTACAGTGTGGAACTTACGCTGGTGGTGCTCGGTTACTCGGTGTTGATGGCGCTGGTCATTGCGCTTCTCATCAAGCCGTTCCAGAGCCGGTTGAACGAGCTTTATCAGGCGGAGGGGAAACGCCAGAGCATGCTGGTCGAATCGATCCACGGCATCCGGACGGTGAAGTCGCTGGCGATCGAACCGGTCGAAGAGAAAGCATGGAACGACTCGACGGCGTATGCGATCAAATCCTATTTCCGGGTCGGAAAAATTTCGATGACGGCGCGGACGATCAGCCAGGCGCTGGAGATGCTTATGACGGTCTCGGTGATCTGGCTCGGCGCGCTGCTGGTTTTCAAGCATGAGATGAGCATCGGCGCACTCATCGCGTTTCAGATGCTTGCCGGCCGGGTCACCGGGCCGCTCGTCCGGCTCGTGGGGTTGATTCACGAATATCAGCAGGTGGCTCTGTCGGTGCGGATGCTCGGCGTGGTCATGAATACGCCGGTCGAACCGGCGGGGGGCGGCGTACGCAATCCGCTGCGGGGAAATATCTCGTTTGAGAACGTGACGTTCCAATACCGTCCGGACACTCCGCAGGTCATCAAGAACTTCAATCTCGACGTGCCGAGCGGTTCGACGATCGGCATCGTCGGGCGTTCCGGATCCGGCAAGACGACGCTGACGAAACTGCTGCAGGGGCTGTATCCGGTTCAGTCGGGATTGATTAAAATCGACGGCATCGATCTGCGCGAGATCGACAAGGCGCATCTGCGTTCGAGCATCGGCGTGGTGCTGCAGGAGAATTATTTCTTCAACGGGACCGTGCGGGACAACATCTGCCTGACCAAGCGCAATGCGACGCTTGAGGAGATCATCTTCGCCGCGCGTCTCGCGGGAGCGCATGAATTTGTCTCGAATCTGCCCAAGGGGTATGACACGATGCTGGAAGAGAATGCCTCGAACCTCTCCGGCGGACAGAAGCAGCGCCTGGCGATCGCGCGGGCACTGCTGACGAATCCGTCGATTCTGATTTTCGACGAGGCGACCAGCGCACTCGACCCGGAGAGCGAGAACGTGATTCAGGAGAATCTCTCCGCGATTGCGAAAGGGAGGACGGTTCTGATCATCTCGCACCGGCTCAGCATCGTGAGCGGGGCGGACCGGATTCTGGTGATGGACAAGGGAGTCAAGACCGACTTTGCGCCGCACCGCGAACTTCTCACGCATGACGGCATCTACCGCGACTTCTGGCATCAGCAGATGGAAAGGAATCTGAGCAAATGAGTGAAAATGAAAAACTCTGCCGCAAGGCGATCGAATTTCAGCCTGATGCTCTGGAGATCAAGCATGAGCGACTTCCGTGGTGGGCACGCTACGGAATCTGGAGTGCCGCTCTCTTCATGATCGGGGCGGTCATCTGGGCGACGTTCGGAAAGGTCGACATGGTCGTCACCGCCGAGGGCAAACTCGTGACGGACAGTCCGAACATTGTGATGAAGCCGCTGGAGCGGACCGTCATTAAAAGCATCGATGTGAAAGTGGGCGAAGTGGTCAAGAAAGACCAGATTCTGTTCACGTTCGACCCGGTCATGAACGTCGCGGAAGCCGAGCGCCTCGCCTCGGAACTCTCCACGCTCGGGGCGCAGGTCGACCGGCTGCTGGCGGAGTTCAAGCATCTGAAGTACGAGGTCTCCGATCCGCAGAATGAGGATCAGGTCTGGCAGAAAGCGATCTACGATCAGCGCCAGAAGTTCTACGAAGAGAAGATCCGTTATTACGATCAGAGCATCAAGCAGATTCAGGCGTCGCAGCACACGACCAGCGAGAGTCTGGCCAAGCAGGAGGAGCAGCTCGAGGCGATCAAGCGGATCGAACTCATGTTCACGGAGCTGCAGGAGAAAAACACCGTTTCGCTGAAAGAGACGCTCGAAATTCAGATTCAGCGCATGGAGCTGGAGGCGTCGGTCATCAATCTGCGGAATTCGCTCGTGGAGCAGCAGCATCAGGAACAGACCGCGATTGCGAGCAAAAACTCCTACATCGAGGAGTGGCGCAACAGCATTTCGACGGAGCTGGTCAGTGTGCAGCGTGAACTGACCAGCACACAGAAGCAGTACGACAAGAGTCAGGCGCAGCTGACCTACGACGTTCTGCGGGCGCCGTGCAATGCGATGGTGCATGAGATCGCGAGTTTTCCGGTCGGTTCGGCGGTGCGGGAGGCGGAGGCGCTCATCACGCTCGTGCCGCTCGACAGCGAGATCGAGCTTGAGGCGGAAATCCGGCCGCAGGATATCGGCAAGGTTCATATCGGTTCGGAGGTCCGGGTGAAGCTCAATTCATTTCCGTTCCAGAAACATGGAACGCTCGACGGCGTGGTCCGGACGATCTCCGAGGACTCGTTTGAAAAACAGCAGGGGGAACCGGGATCGGCCAGAACCTACTATCGTGCACGCATTACGCTTTCCGGGCATCTGCGCAATGTGAGGGAAGATTTCCGGCTGATTCCCGGTATGGAGTGTCAGGCTGAGATCAAAGTCGGCGAACGGCGGATCATCGAATATTTGATTCATCCGCTCATCAAATCGCTCGACGAATCGATGCGCGAACCGTGACGGGATGCGCCGCGGATGAAAATGATGAGAGGATGGATGCTATGAAAAACCGGGTGCGCAGGCTGTTTCATGTCGATTACCTGATTACTCCGGAGCGTCGCATTGAAAACGGGGCGGTTCTGTGCGAAAACGACCGGATTCTGGCGGTCGGCGGAATTTCCGCGTTTTCGATGGAGTCGGAATTGGAAGTGTATGAATTCATGGATGCCTATTTGACACCGGGATTCATCGATACGCACATTCACGGGGCGGGGGGATTCGATGCCTCTTCGGTGGATCTTTCGCCGCAGCCGATCGAATCGATGAGCCGGCTGCTGGCGGAACGGGGGGTCACTTCGTTTTTTCCGACGGTGGTTGCGGCACCGCGCGAGGTTATGCTGACGAATCTGCGCCGACTGGCCGCGGTGATGGAGCGGGAGCTCCCCGGAGCGGATGCGGCCGGGATCAATCTGGAGGGGCCGTTCATCAACCCGGCCAAACGCGGAGCGCAGGAAGAGGAGTCGATCGTGCCGGTCGATCTCGGGTTTGCCCGCGAACTCATCGAAGCGGGGAACGGGCTCGTGAAAGTCATGACATTCGCGCCGGAGCTCGAACATGCGACTGAACTTGTGGAGCTGCTGCTGGAATACGGCGTGAAGCCGTCGATGGGTCACAGCATCGCGAACGAGGAACAGACTCTGCGGGCGATCGATGCGGGAGCATCGCACTGCACCCATTTGTTCAACGGAATGCCGCCGCTGCATCAGCGGGCGATGGGGTTGCCGGGAATCGCGTTGACGGATGACCGGGTCACGGTTGAACTCATCATCGACGGGCGTCACATCAACCCGCGGATGGTGGATCTGGCGCGCCGGTGCAAAACCTCGTCGAAACTCGTCGGCATCAGCGACTGCACGATGGCGGCCGGGATGCCGAACGGCGAATATCGGATCGGTCCGTCGATGATCCGCGTCCGGGACGGCTACTCGCAGACGGAGCAGGGAATTCTGGCCGGGACCACCACGATGCTCGATACCGGCTGGCACAGCTTGATGAACGGCGGCCACCTGACGGAACTTCAGGCGGCATCCGCGGTGACCTGCAATCCGGCGAATGCGTTCCACCTGGATGATCGCGGGACTCTCATGCCGACTCACCGTGCTGATCTGGCGATTTACGAGCGCCGCACCAACCGGCCTCTGCTGACCGTCTGCAACGGACAGATCGTTTACCGCGCGGAGGAAAAATGAAGTACGAATTGCTCGACAGCGGGAATTTGCAGAAACTCGAACAGGTCGGCGAGTTCCGGCTTGTGCGGCCGGCTCTGAATGCGTTCTGGCGGCCCGGCCTGCCTCACCGCGAATGGGAAGCCGGCGATGCGGTGTTCACCCGGGACAGTTCCGGCGGCGGCCACTGGAGTTTCCGGCGGAAACTGCCGGAATCGTGGGTTGCGGAATGGGGCGGCTTTGCGCTGAAGATCAAACCGACCGGGTTCGGGCACCTCGGTTTTTTTGCGGAGCAGTTCCGCAACTGGGATTTTTTCCGCTCTCCGGCTTCCGGACTGAGGGAGGGGGCAAAGGCGTTGAATCTTTTCGGTTACTCCGGGGTCGGTTCGATGGCGATGGCTTCGACCGGGGCGTCGGTCTGCCATCTCGACGCTTCCCGCGGCATGATCGAGTGGGGGAAGGAGAATCTGACGCTCAATCCGCAAATTCCCCCTGCGATCCGCTGGATTGCGGATGACGTGAATAAATTCACGCAGCGCGAGTTGCGGCGCGGCAGCCGTTATAACCTGATTGCACTTGATCCGCCGACATTCGGGCGCGGTTCGAGCGGTCAGGTCTGGAAGATCGAGGAGGATCTGCCGAAACTGCTGAACGTCTGCAATCAGCTGCGCGAACCGGGGCGTCCGTTCACGGTGATTCTTTCGTGCCACTCGCCGGGATTCTCCTGTCTCGTGCTCGAGCGGCTGCTCGTGGAGGCGTGCGGCCGGGGAGGGGAGTTCGACTCGTTTGAGATGACGATTCCGGAATCGACCGGCCGCGAACTGCCTGCCGGAATCTCGGTCCGCTATACGGTCTCCACCAGTCGCGGGTGACGTCGGTCGGCATCCGCGACCGTTGCGCCGGGACTTCCGCCGAAGTCGAG
Organism: uncultured Victivallis sp.; assembly: GCA_944389935.1. Taxonomy (GTDB): domain Bacteria; phylum Verrucomicrobiota; class Lentisphaeria; order Victivallales; family Victivallaceae; genus Victivallis. Next base: position 64,736 of record CALXOE010000010.1, on the reverse strand, counting down.
AGCCGGGGAGGAGCGTTCGGAATGGAAGTGCCTCCCCGGTGTTTTCAGGCGGCGGCCTGTTCCGCGGCGTCTTCGACACGCTCTTGTTTTTTGAGTTTCACAATTTCCCGCCTCATGATGAAGAACGCGAGGATGAAAGCGATCGCGTCCCCGAGCGGCCCCGAGAAAAGCACTCCGTCATATCCCCAGATGAGAGGCAGCAGCAGAATCAGCGGAATCTGGAAGACCAGCTGCCGGGTCATCGCGATGAAAAGCGCGACCGGCGCTTTGCCGATGCTCTGGAAATATTGCGAAATGAGAATGCTGCCGCATCCGATCGGCAGCAGCAGCAGGAACCGGCGCATCGAGTAGACGCCGATGTTGAGCAGTTCGGTTTCATCCGCCCCGACGAAGAGCGCGAAGATCGGGTGTGCGAAGATCTGGACGCAGAAGTACGGAATCAGGGCAAAGAGTGCCGCCAGCAGGATCGAGCAGTAGAAACTTTTGAGCACGCGATGAAATTTCCTTGCGCCGGTGTTGTATCCGACCAGCGGCTGCATGCCCATGCAGACTCCGAACACAAGACCCATGAGCAACTGGTTCACGGTCAGAATCACCCCGAAAGCGGACATCGCCAGCAGACTGCCGTGTTTGAGCAGCATGTGGTTCTGAACGGTCCAGATGACGCTGCCCGCGACGTTGATCGCGAACGGCGAACAGCCGTTGTAGAGGATTCTCCAGAGATACTCTTTCCCGTAGAAACGGAACGTCCGGAAGTCGAGTTTCGAGATGCTCCGGTGCGATCGGAAGAAGCACATGACCCAGAGCGCCGAGGCTCCCTGCGCGATGACGGTCGCCCAGGCCGCGCCGGCCATGCCCCATGAGAATACCGCCACGAAGAGCCAGTCGAGCCCGACGTTCATCACCGCGCCGATCACCTGCGTCCACATCGCGAGCCCCGAGTAGCCTTCGCCGCGGATCAGGTTGTTCTGGAATCCGAGCATCACGAAGATCGTGCCGTAGAGCGAGACGGAGAGATAGCTGCGTCCGTAAGGCAGCGCTTCAGGCGGAATCCCGAACAGATGCAGCAGCGGGTCGAGAAAGAGCAGTCCCGCCGTGGTGATGACAGCGGATGCAACGAGATAGATCAGCATCGACATGCCGAAGAACTTCTGAGCTTCCTCGTAATTTTTCTTGCCGAGTTCGATCGAGTAGAGCACGGCTGTCCCGCGGCCGATCAGGATCGAAATCGCGAAGATGATCATCGAGATCGGCATGGCCGCATTCATCGCCGCCAGACCGGTTGCCCCGACATAGTTGCCGACGAACATGCGGTCGACGATGACGTACAAGTTTCCGATGATGAGTCCGGCCATCGAGGGCAGGGCGAGGCGAAGCAGCAGCGGCATGACCGGATCCGTGCCGAGTTTTTCGGTTTGTGATCGCATGGAAATCTCCTGAAAAAAATACAATCACGCAGGAGACCGTTCCCGGGTGATTGTATACAATATAACCCCGAATTGTTCGGATTTCCTGCCCGAGACCGTTTTTTCTTCTACTTTTTCACGGGGAAAGCGCTGACGATGCTGCGCAGGAAGCTGCCGGGCGTGATGAATTCTCCCGCTTCGACATCCTGTTCGGAGAACCTTGCGAGCAGGATTTCGCCGCGTCCGCAGCGGTCGCGCTGCATTGCGGGTTTTCGAGTGAGGTCTATTTCATCCGCCGGTTTCGCGAGCTTTACGGCCGTTCTCCGGGTCGTTACCGGTTGGAACGAAAAAATTGAAAAAAAAGTTTGATTTCGATTTGCATTTTGGTTTTTTTATGCCATATTTAAACGTTGAAATCAAAAACAGAGGTTTTATCTTGAATCATCCGGCATACAAGCTTGTCAAAGGTTGGCGATGGCAGTGGCGTGAGCCCGCCATGGCTGTTCTTTGCGTGCGTTGAAGCCGGAGTGTCAGGATGAAGCAGATTTTGAAATAGCATATCTTCCGGCGTTTTGACGAACTGTTCCGGTGATGGCGGGTCCGATCGATTAGGATTACGGGCCCGCTTTTTTTGTGTCGAAATTTCAGAAATTCAGAGATAAAAAGAGGAATCCGAAATGTTGAAATTTGAGGAATTCAAGGAGTTGGCGAAAGGTGCGAACCTCATTCCGGTGGTGGAGACGCTCATTGCGGATCTGGAGACGCCGGTGTCGGTGCTCGCCCGCCTTGCGGATGATGAAAACGTCTTTCTGCTCGAGAGTGTCGAGGCGGGGGAACGGTTCGGCCGTTACTCGTTTCTCGGATTGAATCCGCGCGGCGTTTTTACCGTGGAGAACGGACAGGCGTACCTGGAGGACGCATCGGGACGCCGGAAACTGGAGATGCCGGACGGTCCGTTTATGGCGTTGCGCGGCGTGCTGCGGGGAATTCGCCCCGCGACGGTGCCGGGACTTCCGCCGCTGTTCGGCGGCGCGGTCGGATATCTCGGCTACGAGACGGTGCGGGAGTTCGAGACCCTGCCTGAACCGAAGCCGGGGCTTACCGGTCCGACCAGTGCGATGCTCATCACGGATGAAACGATCCTTTTCGACAACGTGAAGCATACGATGATGCTCTGCGTCTGTGTACGCCCGGATGAGTTCAAAACGCTCCGGGACGCCTACGATCACGCGGCGGCCCGGATCTCCGCATTGGCGGAACGGTTGCGTCAGCCGCCGGTCATCCGCCGTTCGACCTGCGCGGAGGCGCCGGAGCTCGTCTCGAACTGCGGGCGCGAGGCGTATATGGAGATGGTGAGGAAAGCGCGCAAACACATTTACGATGGCGACATCATCCAGGTTGTTCTTTCACAGAAATTTACGGCGGAGAATACCATCCCGCCGCTCCAGCTCTACCGGGCGCTGCGGATGGTGAATCCCTCGCCGTACACATTTTATTTGAAGATCGGGGGGAGAATTCTGATCGGCTCCTCGCCGGAGACGCTCTGCAAACTCGACAACGGCAATGCGATTCTGCGTCCGATCGCCGGAACCCGGCCGCGCGGTCGGAACCGGGAGGAGGATATGGCGCTCTCGGACGAGCTGTTGCGTGACGAAAAAGAGCGTGCCGAACATCTGATGCTGGTCGATCTCGCCCGCAACGATCTCGGCCGGGTCGCGCTCCCGGGCAGCGTTCAGGTCAAGGACTTCATGACGGTCGAGCGCTATTCGCACGTGATGCACCTGGTGACGACGGTCGAGGCGCTGCTGCAGGACGGCTGCGACGCATTTGATCTCGTACGCTCGGCATTCCCGGCCGGGACGCTCTCCGGTGCGCCGAAGATCCGGGCGATGGAGATCATCCGCGACCTCGAACCGGCTCCCCGCGGGCTCTATGGCGGGGCGGTCGGTTACTTCAGTTATACCGGGAACATGGATCTGGCGATTACGATCCGCACGATCATCCTGGACGGCGGCAGGATGGAGATTCAGGCCGGAGCGGGAATCGTCTTCGACTCCGATCCCGCCACGGAATATCAGGAGACCTGCAACAAGGCTGCCGCCATGCTGAAATCGATCCGGCTCGCAGCCGCGAACCTCGAACTTTGACAGGAAGGAAAGGTGACATCATGATTCTGATGATTGATAATTTCGATTCGTTCACGTACAATCTCGTGCAGTATTTCCAGCAGCTCGGCGCGGAGGTCGAGGTGCGCCGCAACAATGCGCTCACTCCGGCCGAGGCGCTTGCGATGCGCCCGGAAGCGATCGTTCTCTCGCCCGGCCCGGGCAGACCTGAGGCGGCCGGGATCATGCCGGAGTTGATTCCGCAGGCGGTCGAGGCGGGAATCCCGCTGCTCGGCGTCTGCCTCGGACATCAGGCGATCGGCGAGGCGTTCGGCATGAAACTCGGGAATGCCAAAAGCATCATGCACGGAAAAATCTCCGAGATCACGCATGACGGGAAGGGGTTGTTCAAGAATCTTCCGGCGGTGGTGAAAGTGGTTCGATACCACTCTCTCGCACTGGACGCGGATACGCTCCCGCCGGAACTCGAGATCACGGCGCGCAGCGAGGATGGCGAGGTCATGGGTATTCGCCATCGGACGTTGCCGGTGGAGGGAATTCAATACCATCCCGAGTCGATTTTGACGACGACCGGCAAACGGCAGCTCGCGAATTTTCTTGAACTTGCGGCCGGATACCGGCGCGGCAGGAGGTGAGAAATGTTATCTCGATATCTTGATAAACTCTTTCAGCGAAAAGATTTAACTCCATCTGAAATGGAGGCGGCGCTGCGGATCGTCACGGGCGGTGAGGTATCGCATTCGCAGATCGGCGCGTTTCTCGCGGCATTGCGCATGAAAGGGGTCTCCTGCTCCGAACTGGTCGGGGCGGCCCGCATGCTGCGGCGCTCGGCGGCGTTCATCGATTGCGGGCAGCGGGAGGTCGTCGACGTAGTTGGCACGGGCGGTGACGGCTCGAACAGTTTCAACATTTCAACCACGAGCGCGTTCGTCGCTGCCGGAGCGGGAGTGACGGTCGCCAAACACGGCAATCGCGCCGCTTCGAGCCGCTGCGGTTCGGCCGATGTGCTTGCGGCGCTCGGCTACAACCTCGACGCGCCGATTCCGGTCATCGAACAGGCGATCGTCGAAAACGGAATCGGATTTCTCTACGCGGCAAAGCTTCATCCGGTTCTCGCGAATGTGGCGGTGATCCGGCGTGAATTGCGGATTCGCACGGTGTTCAACATGCTTGGCCCCCTGTGCAATCCGGCCGGGGCGAAAGCGATTGTGCTCGGAGTCTATGCTCCGGAATTGACGGAACTCTTCGCCTCGGCGCTGCTGGAACTCGGTGTCCGTCACGCGCTGGTCGTGCACGGCATGGAGGGAATCGACGAAATCAGCTGCTGCGGGCCGACCCGCGTTTCTGAACTGCGTGACGGCGAGATCCGCACGAGCGAACTTCTGCCGGAACTGCTGATCGGAGAGAGTTACGACCCGGCGGAAATTGTCGGCGGCACGCCGGAGGAAAACGCCCTGACCCTCCGCTCGGTGCTGGACGGCACGAACCAGGGGGGAGCGCGCGCCTCCGTGCTGCTGAATGCGGGGGCGACCATTTACGTCGCCGGCGCGGCTCCGACTCTGAAAGATGGCATTGCTCTGGCTGGACGCTCGATCGACTCCGGTGCGGCATTGCGGAAACTCGAACAACTCATTGAGGCGAGCCATGGAGCGGGTGCTTGAAACCATTGTTGCGAAGAGCCGCATTGATCTGGCGGATAAGAAGAAACGCATTCCTGCCTCCCGGCTCGAAATGCGGATCGAAACGCTCCCGGCGACGCTCGGATTTGAGGCGGCATTGCGGCAGCCCGGCGCGCGGGTGATTGCGGAACTCAAAAGCGCCTCTCCCTCGAAAGGGGTGATCCGCCCCCATCTCGACATTGAGACGCTCGCGCCGGAACTGGAAGCTGCCGGAGCGGCGGCGCTCTCCGTGCTGACCGAGCGCAACTTTTTCTCCGGATCGCTCGAAAATCTGGAACGGGCGCGTGCGTGCGTTCGCATTCCATTGCTGCGCAAGGAGTTCATCTATGACGAGTATCAGATTCTCGAGGCGCGGGCCTCTGGTGCTGACGCTGTTTTGCTGATCGCGGCGATGCTCTCCGCCCCGGAATTCCGGCGGCTGCACGCATTTGCGCATTCGCTCGGACTCGATGTCCTCTGCGAGGCCCATACGGAAGAGGAACTTGCGATGCTGCTTGAAAATGGGGCGACGATCGTCGGAGTGAATGCCCGCAACCTCTCGACGTTCGAGACGAGTCTCGATCTTGCGGGTGCGCTGATCGGACGGATTCCGGCGGGGAAAATTGCCGTCGCCGAGAGCGCGATCCGTTGCGCGGCGGATTTACAGAAATTGCAACAACTTGGTGCAAAGGCGTTTCTGATTGGTGAAACTCTGATGCGCGCCGAACATCCGGGGGAGAAACTGTGCGAACTCCTGTCAAAGTGAAGATTTGCGGGCTGACCCGCCGCGAAGATGTCGAATCCGCCGTCGCCGCCGGAGCGGACTACCTCGGGTTCGTGCTCGTTCCGGAATCGAAGCGGTTTGTGCCGCCGGAACGGCGTCGCGCACTCGTTGCGGATCTGCCTGCGGAAGTCAAAAGCGTTGCCGTGGTCGCCGACCCGACGGAAGATGAGCTCTCAGAAATTCGGAAGTTGTTCGATATCATTCAGTTTCATGGTCATGAACCGCCGGATCTCGCAGATGGCGAACGGAGCTGGAAAGCGCTTCCGGCTTCGGCGGCGCCCGCGGAGTTCGCCCGATACCGGGTCGGACATTTTGTCGTCGACTCCGAGCGCGGCGGCTCGGGGCAATGCTGCGACTGGCGTCTCGCGGCGCGCGCGGCGGAACGGTACGAGATCCTGCTTGCCGGGGGACTTTCTCCCGGGAATGTCGCCGAAGCGGTCCGGCAGGTCAATCCGTGGGGCGTCGATGTCGCCGGCGGTGTCGAGCTCTCCCCCGGAATCAAATCAGCAGAAAAAATTCAACTTTTTATCAAGGAAGCGAAATCATGAACTCTCATTATGGAATTTATGGCGGTCAGTACATCGCCGAAACCCTCATGCCGACCCTGATCGAACTCGAACGGGAGTTCCTGAAAGCGCAGGATGATCCCGCGTTTCAGGAGGAATACCGGTATCTTCTCACCGATTACGTCGGGCGGGAGTCGCCGCTCTACTATGCAAAACGGCTCTCCGAATCGATCGGCGGAGCACGTATCTATCTGAAACGCGAGGATTTGAACCACACCGGTGCCCATAAGGTCAACAACACCATCGGCCAGGCGCTGCTCGCGCGCCGCATGGGAAAAACCCGGCTCATCGCCGAGACCGGCGCCGGAATGCACGGAGTCGGAACCGCCACCGTGGCGGCACTCTTCGGCATGGAGTGCGACGTCTACATGGGTGCCGTCGACATCGCCCGGCAGGCTCCGAACGTCGAGCGTATGAAAACACTCGGGGCGAGGGTCATCTCCGTCGATTCCGGGTCCGCCACGCTGAAAGACGCGATGAACGAGGCGATCCGCAACTGGGTCGCCACCGCCGAAAACACGTTTTATGTGATCGGCACCGTGGCCGGGCCGCACCCGTATCCGGCGATGGTCCGCTATTTCCAATCGGTTATCGGGACGGAGAGCCGCCGCCAGATTCTCGAAAAGCGCGGCCGACTTCCGGCGGAGGTTCTCGCCTGTGTCGGCGGCGGCAGCAACGCGATCGGGATGTTCTCCGCTTTCCTCGACGATCCCGAGGTGAAGCTCACCGGCGTCGAGGCCGGTGGAATGGGAATCGAAACCGGAAAACATGCCGCCAGCATCGGCGGCGGCAGTGTCGGGGTGCTCCACGGATGCAAAACCTATCTGCTCCAGACCCCGGACGGGCAGATCGTCGAAGCGTATTCCGTTTCCGCGGGGCTCGATTACCCCGGCGTCGGGCCGGAACACAGTTTCCTCGCGGATTCGGGGAGAGTGAAGTATGTCGCGATCAACGACGATGAGGCGGTTGCCGCCTTCGATACGCTCTCGCGTCTCGAGGGGATCATCCCCGCTCTCGAGTCGAGCCATGCGCTCGCTCAGGCGTTCAAAGCCGCGAAGAATTATTCCCCGGAAGAGTCGATCATCGTCTGCCTCTCCGGACGCGGCGACAAAGACATGGACAACATTGCAAAATACAAGAAAAGCCGGGAGAACTGAATCATGGAATCGCGTATCAACCTTTGCCTGAACCGTTGCCGCGCGGAAAAGCGCAGCGCGCTCGTCGTTTACGCCACCGTCGGCTGTCCCACTCCGGAGGAGAGTGAAGTTCTCATCGATCGTCTGATCGATGCCGGTGCGGACATGATCGAACTCGGTGTTCCCTTTTCCGACCCGATGGCCGACGGGCCGGTCATCCAGCGGGCCGGTCAGGTCGCATTGAAAGCCGGCACCACGCTGCCGAAAATTCTGGAGATCGCAACCCGGATCCGGGCTGCTCATCCGGAGACGCCGCTCGTGCTTTTTTCCTACTACAATGTGCTGTTCCATTACGGGCTCGACCGGCTCGGCGGAGCGCTTAAAAAAGCCGGCATCGACGGCGTGCTTGTCGTAGATCTGCCGATGGAGGAGCGAGGCGAATTCATGCCCGTCTGTGAAACGTACGGACTCGACTTCATTCCGCTCGTTTCTCCGGCGACATCGCCGGAACGCGCCGCGCGGATTGCCGAGGGGTGCGGTGGTTTCGTCTACTGCATCACGGTCCGCGGCGTCACCGGAGTACGCAGCTCGCTTCCTCCCGAACTCGCCGCGGAACTCGAAGCAGCCCGGCGGGCGTGTCGTCTCCCCGTGGCTGCCGGATTCGGCATCTCCACGCCCGAGATGGCGAAAGAGGTCTCCGCGCACGCCGATGCCGTTGTCGTCGGCAGCGCCATGGTCGGGACTCTGCTCGACCGTGGCGCGGATGAGGCCGTCGCACTGATCTCCGCCATCGCTGTCGGGCTGCGTTAGAAAGGCAGCTCCTCTGCCGCCGGCGGTTCGGCGGCGGCAGGAGGAGGCTCCGGCGCGTTCCGGACGGGGGAGGGAACATCCGACTCGAAGTCGGTCCATACGCCATCGCCGCCGTCGTCGCGGGTCAGAAGTTCGATTTTCCGCTCGAGTTTGTCGAGTTTTGCGCGGCAGGCCCGGGCGAGTTCGCTTCCGGCCTCGAAGTTCTGCATGAGTTCTTCGAGCGGAAGCCGTCCTGTCTCCATTTTGGCGACGAGGGCTTCGAGTTTTTCCAATGCCTGTTCAAACGGCATCGACTCGAGTTCCTCTTTCGAGAGCTTTTTCGTGCAATCTGATTCCGCCATTTTACTGCAGCATCTCCATCATGTATTGGAATATGAGGTCGCTGCTGCCGGGCAGCCACTCGTGGCCGAAGTCCGGGTAGAACACCTGTTCTTTCGACGAAGTGATCTTGTTGTACGCCGCAAACTGGGTCGACGGCGGGCAGACCGTATCCATGAGTCCCGTGACCATCAGAATCCGGCAGCGGATGCGCGGCGCAAGATTCTGCACATCGATGTAGCCGAGCCGCTGGAAAAACTCCTCTTCATGTGCGTGCGTCGGGTCGAACTGACGGAAATAATACTGCAGTTCTTCGTATGCCGCCTTGGCCAGATCCATGTTCCAGACCCGCCGGTAGTCCGACAGAAACGGATACACGGCACAAGCCCGGTTCAGTTCCGGAACGAGTCCGGCACAGGCGAGCGTGAGGCCGCCTCCCTGCGATCCGCCCATCGCGCCGACCCGCGTTTCGTCAACATCGTCCATCGCCATGACCAGGCGGGTCAGCCGCACCGTATCGAGATAGATATTGCGGAACAGCAGTTTCTTCGGATCGGGATCATCCACGCCGCGGATGATGTGTCCGCGCAGCGTTGTCCCGGTAACCGGCGTCACATCCTGCGAAAGTCCGCCCTGGCCGCGCACATCGAGAGACGCCACTGTGAAGCCGGCGTTGACGTAACTGAGCTTGTCGCTCCAGTCCCCGGAATTGCCGGAGTATCCGTGAAACTGCACAACCGCCGGATGTTTCCCCGCCGTTTTCACCGGACGCAGCAATTTGGCGTAAACCCGCGCTCCGCCCGTTCCTGTGAACCGCAGATCGAAGCATTCGGCGTTCGGAGCCTGGAACTTCGCCGGCGTCAGTTCCAGTTCCGGTGGCGTCGCCTCAAGTTCGGCGAGAGAGTCCGCCCAGTAACGGTCAAAATCCTCCGGGCGCGGAGAGCTGCCGAGATAGCTCTTCATTTCAGCCAATGGCATATCGATCAACATGGTGTGTCCTTTCTGATTGATTGAAAAAGAGGGGACGACTCGCCGCCGTCCCCCCGATTGATTTTTTTGTTTACTTTGTGATGTAGTCCGGTTTGTCGGTCCGGAACGGGCAGGCCGGGAAACCGTCCTTGTTGTAGAAATTCAGATTGCCCGCGTAGCTGACCCAGCCGTAGCGGACGGCCGCGGGCTCTTTGACCGACGGAGAGCTCACCACGACCTTGTCGCCGTCGATGACGGCATCGGCCCAGACGAATTTCCCGTCTTTTCCGGCAATGGCAAAGCAGTTCAGTTTCCCCTCCCTGTTGCCGGAGGCGACGAGGCCGCCGCCGACGTTGTCGAACGAGAGGATCGCTTTGTTGCCCTCGATTTTCATCGAACGGAACCAGGGGCCGGCCGAGATGATGTTCTTTCCATAGTGAATCCGCTCGGCCTCTTTGGCGAGCCGATAGCCGACCACCTGTTTGTTGGCCGGGTGGATATCGGAGTGGTCGCCCGCGTCGATGCAGACGGCCATGCCGGTGTACGGCACGCTGAGCGTGGCGGCCTGTGCCTCGCGGAAAGCTGCCCAGGTGGGATCTCCCGGCGCCCGTCCGACCCAGAAGTCATCCGGCAGCCGTTTGTCGGGCGAATGCTTCTCAAAGCCGGAGAGCTGGACGAAGAGGAACGGCAGCTTCGGGTTGTTCCAGCGGGTTCTCATATCCGAGATCAGAAGTTTCTGCAGCTCGATATAATCTTTCGGGTCGCCGGCGTTGCTCTCGCCCTGATACCAGAGTACCCCGCAGATCGGATAGACCGTCCACGGCGCAAGCATGGAGTTGTAAAGTGTCGCGGGAAAACTCGGATGGCGTTCATCGGTGGTCATGTGCGCCAGCGGATCCGGGCGGACGCCGAGGCGTTTCAGGTCGGCCGCGAACTCGAGCCGGAACCGCCATTCTCCGCCGAGGCCGATCTTCTGATCCCCGGATTGCAGGAAACGGGCCGACGGCTCGTCCTGAAGTCCGCCCGCGGAGAACATGTCGCTGACCCGGACGGCAATGACATTGCGTCCGGCCTTGACGAGATTGCCGGGAACCGTGTAGTTCCGGTCGACCGACCAGTAGTTGTCGACGTCCGTCCCGGTCGCTCCGACCTTGACGCCGTTGAAATAGGTTTCGTCGCAGTCATCGATGCCGCCGAGGGAGAGTTTGAGGGTTTTGCCTGCCCAGTTTGCGGGGAGATCAACACTCTTGCGATACCAGCCGACGCCGTCGACACCGTCCGGAAACGAGTTTTGAAGATCGGTGAGTCGCTGCCAGGAGGAGTCGTCATAATCGGGATTCTTCCAGTCGGCCGCGGCCGCCGTCTCTTTCTGATAGGTGCTGTAGAACCGTTTTTCCCAGTCGGTGAACGCCTTTTTCGCTTTGGCTGCAGCGGCTTCATATTTCGCCTGGTGTTCCGCCGAGTTCTTGAGGATGCGGTCGATTGTGAGCTGTTCGCGGGTTCTGCCGGCGCGCGCGTAAGCGTCGTAACTGATCCACGGCTGGATCGCCGTGCCGCCCCAGCTTGCGCTGATGAGGCCGATCGGCACATCGATGTCTTTCTGAAGCTGGCGGCCGAAGTAGAAAGCCACCGCGCTGAACGGTGCGGCTGTTTCCGGGGTACAGCGTTTCCAGCCCGGACCGACGACTTCGCTCTGGACGACCCCCGGAGAGACATATTTTTTCGACGTCGCGTTGTAGAGGCGGATCTCCGGATAATTCGCCTGAGCGGCTTCTTCTTTTCCGTTCTTGGTGGACCAGAAACGTCCTTTGCTGTAAACGGGCATTTCCATGTTGGACTGGCCGGTTGCAAGCCAGACGTCTCCGATCAGAACGTCTTTGAACACGACCGGTTCGCTGCCCGGTGCTCCTGTGACGCTGACCATATAGGGGCCGCCCGCCTCCATCGCCGGAAGTACCGCTTCCCAGACGCCGTTTTCACCGGCTGTCGCGAGCACGCTGTTCGGGCCGACTCCGACGAGGACCATTTTGCCGGCCGGGGCCGTTCCGCAGATCCGGATCGGGCAGCGGCGCTGCAGCACCATGTGATCGCCGTACACCTTGCGGACCGAGAATTTTTCCGCCATCGACAGAGCACGGATGGAGTCCGGTGTTCCGGGTTTTTCCTGCTCCGTGGCGGCAGCCTCGGGAGCGGTCTGCGCAGGAATCGTCACCTGAGGTTCTTCGGGAATCGGCTTCTGACACTCCTGCTTTTCCGCCACACAGCCGGAGAGCAGGAACGCCGCTGCGAATGCCGCGGACAGCGGAATCCTTTTTTCCATTCTTCAACTCCTTGATTTGTTGATTTCCGGATTGGACAAATTTCCCATATTATAATACCCGATTGGTTTTTTTTCAATCGTTCGCGAAAAAAATCGGGCGGGATTTTGATTTTACCCTGATTTTTCGAGTTCCGCGGCTTGCATTTTTCCGCAAACAAGTTAAGTTATATCCTATTGAATACCGAAATTGTTCGGTGAAATTCACAACCAGTTAAGGAGTCTTTTTATGGCGGTCAGCTACAAAGATCTCGGCCTGGTGAACACGAAGGAAATGTTCGCCAAGGCGATGAAGGGCCACTACGCGATTCCGGCGTACAACTTCAACAACATGGAACAGCTCCAGGCGATCATCCAGGCCTGCGTCGAAACCGAATCCCCGGTGATTCTGCAGGTTTCCAAGGGCGCCCGCGAGTACGCGAACCAGACCCTGCTGCGTTACCTCGCTCAGGGCGCGGTCGAATATGCCAAGGAGATTTCCGGCGGCAAGGGCATTCCGATCTGCCTGCACCTCGACCACGGTCCGGATTTCGAGACCTGCAAGAGCTGCATCGACATGGGCTTCTCCTCGGTCATGATCGACGGATCCCATCTGCCGTATGAACAGAACATCATCGAGACCCGCAAGGTCGTCGAATACGCTCACAAGTTCGACGTCACCGTCGAGGGCGAGCTCGGCGTTCTGGCCGGCATCGAGGATGATGTCAAGGCGGAAAAGCACACCTACACCCGTCCGGAAGAGGTCGAGGACTTCGTCAAACGCACCGGCGTCGACTCCCTCGCGATTGCGATCGGCACCAGCCACGGCGCCTACAAATTCAAGCCGGGCGACGATCCGAAGATCCGTCTCGACATCCTCGCCGAGATCGAAAAGCGCATCCCGGGATTCCCGATCGTGCTGCACGGCTCCTCGAGCGTTCCGCAGGATCTGGTCAAGATCATCAACGAGAACGGCGGCAAACTCAAGGACGCGATCGGCATCGGCGAAGATCAGCTCCGCGCCGCTGCGAAATCCGCGGTCTGCAAGATCAACATCGACTCCGACGGCCGTCTCGCGATGACCGCCGCGATCCGCAAGGTCTTCAACGAGAAGCCGGAGGAATTCGATCCGCGCAAGTATCTCGGCCCGGCCCGTACCGCTCTGAAAGAGCTCTACAAGCGCAAGAACATCGAAGTGCTCGGCTCTGCCGGCCATGCTTACGACAAATAAGCGATCGATCTTCAGCGATCAGAAAATCGGCTCTCTCCGGATGGAGAGGGCCGTTTTTTCTTCTGCGTTTCAGAAGGGTTCGATGAAGAGACGCGAAGCGATTGCATCGCGTGTTTCCGGATCGAACGTTCCCGCTCGCGGAATCAGACAGTTGGCATTGGCCGCCGCGAGCGCGATTCGGAACGCCTCTTTCAATGGGGTTCCGCAGAGCAGTTCCGAGAACAGTACTGCCGAACAGGTGTCGCCCGCTCCGAGCGGAGAGAGAATCGAAAGCTGCGGCTGTTTGCAGCAATATGTTTCATCCCCGACGGCGAGCCATGCGGCTTCCGGCCCCCCCGTTATGACGAAAATCGCTCCGGGCCAGCGATCCCGTGCGGCGGACAGCGCTGCGGCCGGACTCGTTCCCCCGGTCAGATTCTGAAGTTCCCGGCGGTTGATCTTCAGAATAAACTGTTCCGCAAGATCGAGAGCCGGAACTATATTGGCAGCGGCGTCTATAAGGACCGGAACTCCTTTCTCCCTGATAAGTCGGATGATGTCGCAATAGAGGTTCGGATCCGTCCCGTCCGGCAGGCTTCCGACGATGGCTGCGCCGGTCGCGTCGGCAAGACTCCGGGAAAAGGCGGCGGTCATAGCCGTTGCTTCCTCCGGCGTTACCGGGGAAGAGGGTTCGATGAGTTCCGTCATTTCTCCGGTTGTCCGGTCCAGACAGGTCAGACAGCAGCGGGTTTCGGCCGCGGTGCGGATTCGGTGAAAGCAGATCCCCTCGTCCCGTAACGCCGCTTCGTGTCGCGCGCCGTTTTCTCCGCCGCTGAATTGGAACAGCAGGGTTCGACAGCGCCCGTGACCGGCTGCGGCCCGACAGAAGTTGACGCCTTTTCCCGCGGCATAGGCGTCCAGAGATATGGCTCGATTGACCGCTCCGGGTGTCAGCCGGGGGAATGTGAGGGTTTTCTGCCAGGCCGGATTGGCGCCGAATACGAGGATTTCCGGGGAGGTCGGCATCATGCTTTCCCCCATTTCCGGATCAGCGCCGCTTCGGTCGCGATCGTGTAGCAGCCGCTCTCATCGAGGGTGGCGGCGAGTTCGGGATCGAGTTTCCCGAGGTCGGCAATCGAGGTCAAAGGCAGATCCGGGCAGTTCGGGAGAATGGCGGTTTTGCCGGGAAAACGCCCCGCCGCAACCGCTTCCAATCCCTTTTTCAGTGCATTCATCCCGCCGATCGCCGCGAGAGCGCGTTCCGGGTGAAACTCCCCGGCTGCGGCGAGACGCAAAGTTTCGGCCATATCGTCGAAACTGCTGCCGCTCGATCCGGTGTAGCGGATTCCCCGTTCGGTGATCGCGGCGAGATCGAGCAAGGCGCTCTCGCCGGTCGGAATTCCCGCGAACACATTGACCAGTGCGCCATCGCGCAGGAATCCGGCCGCTTCCTCGACCAGTGCCGCACTCGGAACAAGAATGACCGCGTCGTCGAATCCCTCCGGCGCAAAAGAGTGGAGCTCCGTTGTAAAGCGTTCCGGTTCGATGGCAGCGGGATTCAGAAATTTCAGGTCGATCCCTTTCGCCGCAGCCTGCGGGGAAAGTTGCCGCTTCAGGTGTTCGAGCCGCTCCGCATCGAGATCCGTGACGAGAATACGGGAGGGGCTCTCCGGACCGGAAATTGCCAGTTCAACGTGCATCTGCCCCATCGCTCCGGCTCCTCCGATGAACCAGGCGTTGCCGCCGGCGAGGAGGCCGGTTCGCCGCTTCCGGCGGTAAAGCGCGGAGATTTCTCCATCGGGCGCACCCTGATAGTACCGATTCCGGTAGTGAAGAGCGCCCACATCGATCCGACAGGGAAGGGACGGCGTTTTTCCGAGAAAATTGACGATGCCGTGTGCGCCCGCGAGCCCGGCCAGCGCCTCGGCCAAACCCGGATCCGTCACATTCCAGCAGACGACGTCATCGAACTCTTCTCCCGCAGGAATCGCGGTCAGCCGCGCAACCTCACGGCCGAGCTCCTTTTCCAGACTCCGGACGGTCGCTTCGGAAAGCCCGAATGCGGCGATTTCGCCGGGAGCCGAAGTGCGGAAAAGCTCCCCCGCCCGGAGTACATTGTCCGCTCCGGTGATGGTGCCGATCAATGTGCGGCCTCCCGGCCGGGGAGCGTTTCGATGCTCGATCCCGTACGACCCGCGCACACAGCTCCACGGTTCGATCAGAGCGGTGGCGACGCAGGAAAGCGTCTCCGGAAAATCGAGCAGATAACTGCGTCCTTCCCCGCGCCAGACCCGTTCGTCGATCACACCGTACTGGGCATAGGCGCCGTTCATTGCATAACCGTAGGCGCAGCTGCGGGAGTTGACGTAGATGTCGCACTGAATCAGAAATCGTTGGCCGGGAGCATAACGCAGCGGAACGGCGCTGCCGGTTTTGACGATGGTCATCACCGCCTCATGGCCCGGCGTAAGCGGATTGGCATGGAGGTCCCGGCCGTTGAGTTTCGGGTGATTTGCGCCCGCGCGAATGATTTTGATGTCGGAAAAACAGAGCCCGACCGCATCGATGCGCACCAGGATCTCCCCGGGGGCCGGCTCCGGCAGCGGCAGTCGTTCCGGCAGCAGCTGGTCGAGTCCGCTTCCATGCAGTCGCCATGCCGTGTATTCGCGCGGCAGCGGAGCGGGGCGCAATCCCGATTCCCGCAGAAGCGGCATCAAGACGTCCGCGGCGTTGGTGGTCACGGTATCGACTTCGAGATTCCGGATCGCTTCGAGATCTTCCCCGCTGTCCACCGGACAGACATCGACTTCGATTCCGCGCGCATGAAACGCATCGACCTCTTCCCGGGTGATCTCCTGCCGCCAGAGGCAGAGCCGGAAAAGCCACTCGTACGCATCCTGTTCCGGCCGCGCAAACACTTTGAGCGGGAATCCCTGCAGACGCAGTCGCGGTTCCCGTTCATGCAGTTGTTTCAGCAGATTTGCATAGAATGAGAGGATGACGACTCGATCAAGAATCCCCCTGCGCGTGATCTCCTCAAGCACGGCCAGCGCGCACCGTTCATCGTCTTCCTTGAGTTCGATCAACAGTTCAAGCGTATCGCTCATGGCGCATGCGAGATCGAGAACTTCCTCCAATACCGGTATTTGCGTTCCGACGAACGCAGCTCCTTTCCACGAGCCGAAATCGAGTTTGCGCAGTTCCGCCAGAGTCCGGTCATGAACCGGACCGCTGCCGTTGCTGCATCGTTCGAGCGTATCGTCGTGCGTCACCACCAACCGTCCGTCGCAGGTCGGATGCACGTCGAATTCAATGGCATCGACTCCGGCTTCGATGGCGGCTTTGAACGAGGGCAGGGTGTTTTCCGGGTAGCGTGACGGCATTCCCCGGTGGCCTACAACTTTGAAAAATCTCGGCATCCTTTCTCCTTTCGATTTACTGATGGATGGATTCTGCTGCGTCTTTAGTGTAGCTGTATCTGAATGGAAAACAATCGAAACCGGTCAAAATCAGAAAAAAATCTTGTAAACAATCAAAAAAAGTGATTGTTCGATCATTTTACCGCTTGCAAAATGTCGCTTTCCCGCTACAGTATCAATATGAAACGAGATCGAATCCAACGAATGATCCGGCTGTTGCGTCGGGGAGAGATTCTGAACAGTGTCGAAACCGCCCGCTGTTTCGGAGTCAGTGAAGCGACCATTCGCCGTGATTTCGAGCTCCTGGCGACGAGTGGGGAAGCGTGCCGATTTCACGGCGGGATCCGGGCCGCGGATTTCCGTGGAGATCCGGCACTTCCGATCGGTCTCCGGCAGGGGTGGCGGCGCGAAGTGAAATGCAAACTCGCCGAGGCGGTCGCGGCGGAATTGCCGCAGCGCGGATGTGTATTTATCGACGGGGGAACCACGACCGCGCAACTCGGTCATTTTCTGGCCCGCCCGGAATTGCGGATCATCACGAACTCTCTGGCTCTGTTATGGAGCTGCACCGGTTCGGGGGAACCGATGCCGTTGTTGCAGCTGACCGGCGGAGTTTACAACCGGAAGTCGGAGATTCTGACCGGGGCGGAGGCTGTTCGCACGATAGAACATTTCCATGCCGATGCGGCAGTCATTTCCGGAACTGCGCTCGACGCGGATTTCCTTTACGACAACCGGGAGGACGCGGCGGAACTTCAGCGGAAGATGGTGGAGAATTCTGATCGGCTGATTGTCGTCGCCGACTCGGCGAAACTTGGCGGAAAAGCTCTGTGCCGCAGCGTTGACGCCGGTAGAATCTCGCTTCTCATCACCGATTTTGAACCGCGGAAACATCCCGTCGTCGCCGCGTTGCGAAAACGTGGCGTGCGAGTGCTTGTACTCTCCATCCCGGAGTGAGCGCCTCCGGAGCTCCCGCTCCCAGTCAAATTTATGTTACTTTTTTTCAAAGTCAACTTGAATTATATCACTCGTGATAATATTGTAAATCATCGCGTGAAAGAGTGCAATGAAAATTGATTGTGCCGACGAATTGGCAACAGGAGCAGGAGGTTTGAATGAAGTTTTGGACGGGGATTGTTTTTTGTATCCTGATGTTCTCCCGTGTCTCGGCGGGCGCAAATGAGGGACGAGTCCTTCTGAAAGAGAGTTTCCAGTCTCCGGAAATTGCGAAACGCTGGACGTTCAGCGGACATCGCAACGGGGAGCGCTATACTTCTGCGGGGATTTCGCGGGATGGCAAACGGGCGGTTTTGATGTTGCAGGATTACGATTGGGCAGGGGATCCCGCCATTGCGTGTTCTCCGCGGTTTGAGCCGAGCGAGGCTTGGGAGCTCTCTTATGATTTCAAATTTTCCCCGCCGGGATGGGGAAAGGAAAAGAACCCGTATTCATTCCGGATTACGCTGCTTGATTCGAGCGGGGAAACCGTCGCCGAACTCGGTGGACGTTATTTGCGGACGGTTCCCGGCGGATTTCTTCCGGGAGATCTCCCCGTCCGGGATGAGACATGGTATCGTGTGAAAGCCGAGTTGATTCATACGGATCGACTGCTCGACTTGAGCGTGACCGACCTGGAATCCGGCAGAACGAGGAAAGTCGGGAACATCAGACTGCAGTCCGATCGGCCTCCCGTTCAGATCCGCTTTGAAGTAATTCCGGGGCACGATACGCACGGCGTGCTCAAGATTGCCGACCTCGCATTCGTCGATCGCGGTGCGTTGCGGACGCGGGAACGCGGACAGATCGAGATCCTGGAAAATGAGCGCATGAAATTGACGTTCCATGCCGACGGATTCACCAGTGTGGAGTTCCGGAATGACGACGGGGCGTGGCATCCGCTCGGAATGATCGGCGTTCCGGAGTTGCCCGGCCGGGCGGAACTTCCGGCGGAATTTCGCGGCGTTGCGCTCGAAGATGACAATCCTGAACTGCCGCGGATCGATTACCGTATGATCCCCACCGCAACGGACGTGAAAGGGGCGAGCAGCAAGGTGTTCGGCGTCGAGGCGCTGAATGAGAAGGGCGGGAGACTCTACCTGCTGCAGTGGACGCTTTTTCCGGAGGGAGCGCGACTGCGGATTTATCCGTCCGGAAAGGTTCCGCAGGAGTGGGGGAAAAATCTCTGCGCGGTTCCTTTCATCCCCGCTGCCGGAATCCGGGAGACGGCGCGGTTCTCACCGGAACGGTTCTATCTGCATCGAACCGGCGGCGAGCCAGAGGAAAAAATCCGCGGACAGGTCATTGAATTCGGGGGAGAGCGGGGGCACGCCGCTATCGCGGTCAGCGGGGAGAGCCCGACCTGGCCGGAATTCTGGCAGGACGGCAAACTCCGGGTGGCGGTCAATCTGGCGCGATTGCCCTGGGCTCCGGATTTTTATTCCGGGACGATTGCGTTTTCCGTCCGCCCCGATCAGGGGGCGCGCCGCCGCGAGGCCCTGGCGCGGGCAGGAGATGAACGGCTGCTCATGGAGGTCGAATCCCCGGACCCGTTCTGGTTGCTGAAAGAGCCCGGTACCTACCGCCTGCAGGCTCACGTCGGGAATTATTTCCGGAAACGGCAGCGGATCGACCTGCATTATGTGGTGCATGACTTTCACGGAAATATTCTGCGCGAGGACACCGTGTCCAACATCGTCGAAGCTGAGGCGGAGTGTTCCATCCCGATTTCCGTCGAGATCACGCGGCCGGGGCCGGTATTCTTTGATATTTTCGCTTCGCACGAATATGCCGGTGATTATCGGCGGGTCTGCGGGGGGTATCTGCCGGAATACCGTTTCCGGGCGGGAAAGATGTCGCGCATCGGGATGACCGGCTGGCGCAACAACCCGGGGCAGGTCACAGAGTCGCGGACGCCGGAGCAGGTTTTGTCGATGATGCGCAGAATCGGCGTTTCTCTGGTCCGTCAATGCTATGGATACGAGGAGCTTGCGCATTCTCTCGGCATCAGGACCTGGTATCACAACAACATCGGAGACTGGGACAATGTCCTGCGCCATGCCCGTGGAGAAAACAGCTGGCTTGCGAACCGGGAAAGCGTGAAGAAGTTTATGGCGGGCAACCTGAAGAATACCCGTGCATCCGGGTCGGAAGTGTTTGAATTCAGCAACGAATGGAATCTCTCCGGCGGAGAGAGAAAGGCGAAACTTGCGGAGGTGTACGCATTCTACGCTTCGGCGCTGCGCGAAGTCCGGGACCGGGATTTCCCGGAGATCAAGTTGACCGGGCTCTCCATCGCCAACGGCGACATGCCTTATATGCGGACTGTTTACGAAAAAGGGGCCTGGGATGATTTCGACTACCTCGCGTTCCACGCTGCCGGGATCACCCGTTCTCCGGAGAACGACGACTCCTACTGGAGTTACCTCGGGACGTTGAAAACCATTCGGGAAGCAACCCGTGAATTCGGAGACAAGCCGCTGTACATCAGTGAATTGTACAGCGCAAGCGGTCCGAATTTCGGTGTGACGAACAATCAGCGTACCACCGCCGACGACCTCTGTATCCAGATGGCTCTCGCAGTCGCCGCCGACGTGAAGAACGTCATGCTCTACATGTTCAACGACTTTGAACCGCCGCATCTGATCGGCACTCATGTGAAACAGGATCGGAAACGGGAGTGTCATTTCGGGTTGTTCCATCGCGACTGGATGCCGAAAGTTCCGCTCTGGGCTTATCAGACGGCGGCGAAATTTTTCGATCCCGGTGAATTCCTCGGCGATCTGCAATTCGAGGACCCCGATGCGCGCGGTTTGCTGTTCGACAAGGGACCCAACGGCAAATTCGCGGTACTCTGGAGTCGGAAAGACGGCCTGCGTGAACAGGAGGCCATCATCCCGCAGGGATTTCACCGCGCTCCGTGGGTCGCAACGGATGTGACGCCTCCGCGACCGCTGGCCCTGACTGCGGAAAACGGGAAATCCATTCGGGTGACCGACGTCGTGGGTGAAACGAAACTTCTGACTGCCGATCGGAACGGTATCGTCATTCTCCCGCTGACCGAATCTCCGGTCTATGTCGAAGGTGCCCGGCTGGTCCCGGTCGCAGGCGAGATTTTCCGGCTTCTCTCTCCCCGCGCGGCGGATGAGCGGGAAACTCGGAAAAAATCAGGAGAATCGAGTAGCAAGTGAAAAACTGCGCTTGACTCTTTTCCCCCTGCATGATACATTGATCCGAGGCCTGTCGCGTCAGCTGTCATGCAGATATTTTTTTGTTGCACATCGAAAGTTTTGACTGTTGGAAAGAATTGGAGACGAAGATGGAAGAAGTCCTTTTTCCGCGACTTCCTGACTTTGCCGAAGTGATCTGCGGAGATGGTTCCGAGGTGTTTGCCGCACCGAAAAACGAACAGGCGGCCGGAGGAGTGGAACTTTCATTCCGCGCGGCCGACGGCTGGCTGCAGGTGGTCGTCGCCGGCGGCCGGGCGGGTGTCCGCTTCATTCGCCTGCGCTGGAACATCGAACTGCCGGCGGAATGTCTGGTCTGCGGCGATGCCTGGGAACGGACTTATGGAGATGTGAGCTGGCGTCATCCCGATCCCGGGACGCTGATGCCGTGGTACTTTGTGGCGTTTCACGAGGGGCTTTTTCTCGGGTTCGGCGTCCGGGTGCGTCCGGCTGCATTCGCCGCCTGGCAGTGCGACCCGCGGGGGATCACCCTCTGGCTCGATCTGCGCTGCGGGACCGAGCCGCTCATGCTCGGCAGGAGAGAACTCGCCGCTGCGACGCTGACCGGAATCGCGATTCGCACGGACAAGCCCGCCACCCGGCATGTTCAGGAGTTCTGCCGGACCATGTGCGGCGACCCTCTGCTGCCGGAGTTTCCGGTCTACGGTTTCAACAACTGGTACTACGCCTACGGGAAATCCTCCTCCGCCCAGCTGAAGAAAGACGCCGACCTTCTGTCCTCGCTGACCCGGGGATTGCTGAACCGGCCGTTTCTGGTCATCGACGACGGCTGGGAACGCAATCGCGGAATGGGGCCGTGGGAACAGACGGCGGATGGTTATGCCGATCTCGGGGAGCTCGCCGCTGCGATCCGGGCCGACGGCCTGCGGCCCGGAATCTGGTTCCGGCCGCTGAAAACGGCGAACCCGCCGGAAAAGTACCGCAGTCTGCGGGATCCCATGTATCTGGATCCTTCTCTGCCGGAAGTGCTGGAATGGGTCCGGAACGATATGGCCCGTCTGGCCGGAGCCGGATATGAATTGATCAAGCATGATTTTTCGACGTTCGATATTTTCGGGCAATGGGGATTCGAGATGCGGGGATTCCCCGCTTCCGGAAACTGGACGTTCCGGAAAAATGACCGCAGTTCCGCCGAGATCGTCTTGGACTTCTACCGGGCGCTCCTCGAGGGCGCCGGAACGGCGATGATCCTCGGCTGCAACATCATAGGACATCTCGGAGCCGGGTTGGTGCATGTCGTGAGGAGCGGGGACGACACCAGCGGCCGCGTCTGGGAACGAACCCGGAAAATGGGAGTCAACACCCTCGCGTTCCGGCTCGCGCAGCATCGCACCTTTTTCGACGTCGATCCGGATTGCGTGGGCGTTACCGAATGTGTTCCGTGGCAGTTCAACCGCCAGTGGGCGCGCCTGGTCGCGGAAAGCGGCACGACGCTCTTCGCCTCGGTCCTGCCGGGAATATCGTCGGCACAGGAGCTTGAGGAGATGAGAGCTCTTTTCCGCACGGCCGCTTCCGGCGGCAGCCGGGTCGAACCGCTCGACTGGATGGAGAGTCCCGCGCCCGCCCGGTGGCTCATCGCCGACCGCGAAGAACGTTTCGACTGGTACGGCGCACAGGGGACTGAGCCGGAATGGCTCCTCCCCAGTCAGTGATCGGAGTGGTCCGGAAAAGCGGGGGAGGGGAGGACGATCCGCCGCGCCGGAAAAATCCGGCGCGGACGGAGGCAGGCTTATGCCGGATAACGCTCCCAGAGTTCCGGCGTATGGGCGGTCTCCGGAAAAACCGCACCTGCCGTGATTTCCGTCTCTCGGCCGTGGGTGTGGTTCTGCCGGATGGCGACGTAGCGCAGTCGATCTTCGCTGATTCCGACGGATCGGAGCGGAATTCTGAGTTCTGCAAGCCACAGATTCTGTTCCGACAGGATCACGGTCCGACTTTGCAGGCCGATATCGCAGATCTTCTTCGCATGGGGAATGGCGCGAAACGTGCGACAATCCGGGATGTGGAGTTCCAGCTGCGGGCCGTTCGGTGCGACTTGAACCTCGAAATAGTCCTGACGGCCTTCTTCGCCGAAGATCAGTTCAAAAGTGTCTCCGAGCTTCCACAGTTCCTGATTGTTCGCCGTGGCATCGCTGTAGATGTCGAAATCACGGAACGCACCACGTGCGACGAGGATTCCCGCCTCGACCGTGACCCGGGCGCAACCGATCTCCGGAAAGAGCGTTCCGGTCCGGAATTCCCGGAGGATCTTAATTCCCGGTTCGCAGGGAATTCCGTCCAATGCAGCGATCAGCGCCCGAAACATGAGAGTGCCTTTCCGAAACAGTCCAGCGGAGTGCGCGCGTAGCCGATGCCGATTTGTCCGCCTGTCGTGCGGGAGAGGATTCCTCCGTGCATTTTCGGGGTGATCCCGGTCTCCACGACCCGCTCCGGCAGAATCCCCGCCGGAGCGCACTCTCCGAGAGTCGGAATTGCGAAATGCGGATTCACGCCGCAGGTGACGCGGGCCATTTCCCGACACTGGGCGATGCCCTGTTCGAGGGTTTCGCCACGCATGGCGAGCAGTGCCGGTGCCGCGGCCGCAGCCATGCCGCCGACTCCCCACGCCTCGACGTTGCTCGAGTCGCCGAGCCACGGAGAGGATTCCGCCGGACCGTTTTCCGGCGAAAAGTAGTGGCCGTTGAACACCGGAGCCGGGGCGGTGAACCACTGTTCACCGGTTCCGCTTGTTTTGATTCCGAATTCGACGCCGTTGCCGCACATCGCAGTCACGAGCGTCGCGCCCGCTACACCGGAGGCGGACTTCAAAGAGGCGACTGCGGAGGCGCAGCCGACGTGGTGAACGAACCGGCGGCACGACTGCAGAAAACGCAGCAGGCGGAATTTCTCCTCCGATGCGGCGTCGATCTGGTCGACACCATTGAAGATTTTGGAAAAGAACAGGTTGTCAGTAGCGACCTGGCGCGTGTGTTCCTCGTCTCCCATCTGCAGCCCGGCGGAAAAGAGTTCGACGACGTCGATTCCGCCGATGGCGGCGAGTGCGGCGTCAAGAAGCGGCGCGTAACTCCCGGCAATCCGGTCGAGATTGGTTTTCACCTCTTCATTGTATACGCCCCAGCCGCCGAGTCCGCCGCCCTGCGCGCCCTCGATCGGAGGCGCAGTCGCGATGATTCCGGAATTCGCCTCCCGAACCACGAGAACCGCCATCGAGTACGAGGTGATTCCGCTGCCCGGTGCTCCGGAATTCCAGTCGTTGGCGGCCGCAAGTTCGATTTCCCCGTTTTCGATCATTTGTTCCGCTTCAGAGGCGGTTCGGGCCAGGCCCTCGTAAAGCGCGGCTCCAACCACCCCTTTCCGATGCGGTCCCCGCATCTTTCCGAACTCCAGTTCCGGCCCGGAGTGAAGAATCAGATTCCGTCGGAATCCCGGAATCACTTCCCCCGCCCGCCGACAGCCGATCAGTACCGGTCTGGCACTCACCAATTTCTCGAACGCGATTGAATTTTCTGTTTTCATAGAGACACCCCCTTGAATTATATCTAAAGCGATATTATTGTATATCATACTCTGAAAAATGGGAGTTGTCAAGATGAATCGGGTAAATTTTGAGAAAATTGCACCGGGGATCGGCCTGCTGAGGACTCCGTTCGGGCAGGTTTGGAGCGGGGTCTATCTCGTATGCGGGAGACAGAATCTGCTGATTGACTCCGGTGCCGACCGGACGACCGTGGATGACTGTATTTTACCGGCGCTCGAGTCGGCCGGGCTGAACGTGGACAAGATCGACTGGCTGCTCTGCACGCATACGCATGGAGATCATGTCGGCGGGCATCACCGGCTCCGGGAACTCGGCGTGAAGTGCGGTGTAATCGAGTCCGGAGCCTCCAAACTGCTGGATCCGCTGGATTGCAGCCGACGCATTCGGAACGAGTTTCCCGAGTACAGCCCTGCGCCGCCGCCGGTTCTGCAGGGCGTGGATCCCGAATGGATTTTTCAGGACGGCGACCGGATCGGCCGGCTCCGGGTCATCGCCACGCCCGGACACGACAGCGACTGCGTCTGTTACCTCGACGAAGAGAGCGGGACGCTGCTCAGCGGCGATTCGCTGCAATGGAACGGTACGACGGCTCAGGGGTGTGCCCTTTACATGGATCTGCCGGCCTATCGGAAATCGATTGAACGGCTGCGGCGGGAGCGGATCGGCAATATCGTACCCGGTCATGATTATATTGGTGGAAATTCTCTCGATGATGCACTTGAATTCATCCGTATTTATGATACTTTTATTCAATCGCACCGTGATCTGCCGATGGCGGAGATCGCGGTGCGGCTGATCGGGGAAATCGGCGGGACGGTTCCGAAGTATCTGTTTCTGCCGCTTTACACGGTCCGGGAACATCTGAAGCAATGCATTACACCAACAACGTAAAAGTACTTGACGCGATCCGGGAAATGCGCGGAGAAGCGTCGCGCAAGGAGATTGCCGCCCGTACCGGACTGGCATGGGGAACCATGTACAAAACGGTGGAGAATCTGCTGGCACGGGGACTCGTCTTTGCCAGACAGTCGAAGAGCGTCGCTCCGGGGCGGCCGACCGTGCCGCTGTGCATCAATGCCGACAGCATCGTGTATGGCGGAATCGACGTCGGTTCCGAGACGACGCGGATTCTCTTCTGCGACCTGAATTTCCGGGAGATCCACCGGGAGAAATGCCCGACGGAGCGGTTTCGCGATCCGGCCCGTTTTGTGGAATGGCTCGATGGGGTCTGCCGCAGGAGTCTCGAGGAGTTTCGCCCGGTTGCGGTCGGGCTCTCCGTTTCCGGCGTGATCGATTCCGAGCGTGGAATCATCGTTTCCGGAGGAAACTTCGGGATGAAACGCGGGACGGATCTGCCGGTGGCGGAGATCGCCGCCCGGTTCGGGGTGCCGGTTTTCGCCGTGACCACGCAGGTCGGTGTCGCCGCGGCGGAGTACCATTTCGGCCGGAATCGCGGATGCGGGAATCTCGTAACAGTCGGTCTCGGAGTCGGAATCGGATCGGGGGCGGTTGTGAATCATCATTTGCTCATCAGCCATCCTCAACGGCCGGTCGGCTATATCGGCCACATCCTGATTCCCGGGAACAATCGGTTGTGCAGCTGCGGTTTCCGCGGATGTCTCGAGGCGTTTTCCGGTGGCCATTATCTCGCGGCCATCGCCGCGGAGCGGTTTCCCGGACGGCCGGAACTTCATGATGCGGCGGCTCTCGACCGGTTCGCCGCCGCGGGCGATGCGGATGCCGCCGGAATGATGATCCAGGCCGCGCAGTACAATGCCGCCGGAATTGCGGCGATGATTCAGCTCTATTCTCCGGAGGCGTTGATCTTCACGGGGGGGCAGAGCCGGCCGGACGGATTTCTTTACAATGAAACCCTCCGGCAGCTTCAGTCTCTTCTGCCGCCGGAACGGAGCAACTGCTCGATCGGTATCACCTCTCTGGGGGAATTCGGGTCGGCGCTCGGCGCGGCGAGACTCGCTTATGAACAGTTTGTCTGATCTTTTTTTCTTTTATTATATCTATTTCGATAAAACAGGAGGATGCAAATGAAACGAGTACTGATTACGGGAGCTTCGCACGGGATCGGTGCGGCGACGGCGAAAGCGTTTGCGCGGGAGGGATACCGGGTGGGGGTCAACTATTTCCGGAATCCTGCCGGAGCGGAAAAGGTCGTCGAGGAGATCCGGAATGCGGGGGGGGAGGCGGAGGCGTTCGGCGCGGACGTGACCAGCAGCGTCGAATGCGAAAAACTTGTGGAGGCGTTTCTCTCGCGCTTCGGCGGAATCGAGGTTCTGGTCAACAATGCGGGAGGTGCGTTGAAAATCCCGGCCGGGGGATTCATCGATATGCCGGTGGAGTACTGGAAGAGCCAGATCGAACTGAATCTCTCCGCCGCGGCCTACACTTCCCGGATCGCGTTGCGGGATATGATTGCGAGGAAGGTCGCGGGGCGGATCATCAACGTGAGCTCGATTCACGGCCGGATCACCTGGGTCAAACGCCGGATGCTGCCGTACTCTCCGGCCAAAGCCGGGCTCGAGATGTTCACGAAAGCGCTGGCGGTGGAGGTCGCCCCGTATGGAATCAATGTGAACTGCATCGCCCCGGGTTTCATTCTGACCAAAATCTCCGAACGTTACACGCCGGAGGATATGGCTGCATTCCGGCGGAAAATTCCGCTGGGGAGACTCGGTCAGGTCGAGGATGTGACTCCGATGATGCTCTTTCTCGCCGATCCGGAGAAATCCGCTTTCATCACCGGGCAGACTTTCGTCATCGATGGCGGCCAGTCGATTTTCGGCGGAATCGACTCCATGCTCGAGGAGGCGTGAAATGAAAGAGATGAGAAGTGCACTTCCTTACGGCGTCGCCGGCGAATGCCGCCGGGGACTCATCCGCGGAATGGGGTACACTCAGGAGGAGTTCCAGCGCCCCATCGTCGCGGTGGTGAACTCCTGGAATGAGTACAATCCCGGCCATCTTCATCTGCGGACGCTCGCAGAGCGCGTCAAACAGGGCATCCGCGAAGCGGGCGGATTGCCGTTTGAGGTCATGACTTCGGCGGTCTGCGACGGCATGGTCCTCAAGAATCCGCGCTACATCGAACTCCCGAGCCGGAATCTGATTGCCGATGAGGTGGAACTGATCGTCGAAAGCAACATGTTCGATGCGATGGTGCTGCTCTCCACCTGCGATTCGATCGTGCCGGGCCATCTGATGGCGGCGGCCCGGCTGGATATCCCGACCATCATGGTCACGGGCGGATATATGCCGATGCCGCTGTTCGAGGGGAGAAGCGTGAACTACATCGAATTGACTGACCACGTCGGCAAAGCCATGAAAGGCGAATATGACCGGACCCAGGCCGAACGCGAGGTCGCCGGCATGTACTCCCCCTGCGGTGCCTGCGGCGTGATGACCACTGCAAACAGCATGTGTTTCGCCGCGGAGGCGCTCGGAATGACGCTTCCCGGCAACGGCTGCATGGCGGCGACCGGATCGGAGCTGCTGCAGACTGCGTACCGGGCGGGACTCCGGATCATGGAACTGCTGCGGGAGAATATCACCGCGCGCCGGATTCTCACTGCCGGAGCGATCGAAAACGCCATCGCGCTGACGATGGCGACGGCGGGTTCGACCAATCTCATCATGCACCTGCCGGCGATCGCGCGGGAAGCCGGATTGACGGGCAAATTCTGGAGCTCGTTCGATCGTGCCTCCCGCGAGATCCCGCAGATCGTCGCGGCTTCGCCGAGCGGCCCGTGTCATCTGCAGGAAGTCGACCGGGCGGGAGGAACGCGGGCGATTCTGCGCACACTGATGCCGAAACTCCATGGAGAAGCCCTGACCGTGACCGGCCGGACTCTGGCGGAAAATTATGCGGACAGCCCGATCTATGATCCGGAGGTGATCCGCCCGCTCGACCGACCGGTCCGGCAGGATGGTTCGCTTTACGTGCTTTACGGCTCGCTCGCGCCGGACGGGGCGATCATCAAGGCCGGAGCCTGCGACATCCGGACGTTTACCGGGCGCGCGCGCTGTTTTGATTCGCTCGATTCGGCATTGGCGGCCCTCAACTCGGGGGAAATCCGCCCGGGAGATGTTGCGGTTCTGCGCTATCTGGGGCCGCGGGCCGCGTTCGGAACGACCGCTTACGTGTTCCAGAAAGAGCTCAAGGGGCGCGGTCTCGACCGGGACGTTGCGATTGTGACCGACGGACGGTTCTCCGGCGGTTCGAGCGGACTCTCCATCGGATATCTTTCGCCCGAGGCCGCACTCGGGGGGCCGCTGGCGCTCGTCCATGACGGAGACCGGATTGAGATCGATCTCGAGGAACGGAAACTGGAACTCTGCGTGCCGCAGTCGGAACTCGAGGAGCGCAAACGCACCTGGAGCTGGCAGTTTGATCCCTCCGGAGTTCCGCCGTTTCTGCGGCTGTTCTGCCGCAACGCGGGTTCGCTGGCCGAGGGAGCGGCCTGGGAATGCTGAAGTGTGACGTCCTCATCGTCGGCGGGGGAATCGCCGGACTGTCGGCGGCGGCGGAGGTTCCACCGGAACTTTCGGTCATACTGGCGGATGCCGGTGGTGCCGCCTCGACGGAGATCATGGGCTTTTCCGCCCCGGCGAACGAGCCGGATTCGCCGGAACGGATGTTTGAAGATACCATCCGTTCCGGCGGCGGAGAGTCCGATCCGGCACTGGTCCGGGTTTTGTGCAGCCGCGCGTTGCGGGAGTTGAAACGCCTGGAGCGGCTCGGCATCGTTTTCGACCGCACCGCTGCCGGGAGTTACGATATGGTTCCGGCGCTGGGAACGAGTTTCCCGCGCGTGGTTCACTCCGGCACGACCACGGGAAAACAGGTGATGGAGCGTCTGGCGCGGCCCGTCCTGCGGGAACGGGTGACGGAACTCTTCACCGCCGATGGCGGCGCCGTCGCGGGTGCCCGACTGGAATCCGGTGAAATCATCTCCACCCGGGCGGTTGTTCTCGCCGGCGGCGGCTTCGCCGGACTCTGGAAACGCTCCACGTGGAGCAAAAAGCTGCGGGGAGAGGCCTTGACTCTGGGGATGAGCGTCGGCGCACGGTTGCGCGGAGTCGGATTCATCCAGTTCGAGCCGACCGTCACGGCGGACGGATTTCCGGTCATCACCACTGCTCTGCGGGAGGGGGCGGAACTGCTCACCGAACGCGGCGACCGGTTGTCCCCCGCGCCCCGGAAACGGGAGCTTGCGCGGCAGATTCAACAGGAAATCGATCGCGGAGGAGAGGTTTTTTACGATTTTTCCGGCGTGGATGAGCGGCGTTTTGCTGAGCGATACCCCGAATACTTCCGACGGTTTCAGCCGTGGCCGCCGCGCTTTTCCGTGCGCCCGGCGCCCCACACCACGCTCGGCGGGTTGGAGATCGATCCTGATGGCGCGACCAGTGTCCCGGGGCTCTTCGCCGCGGGCGAGTGTACAGGAGGAATTCACGGGCGCGATCGTCTCGGCGGGAATGCGGGGCTTGAGACGCTCGTATTCGGCCGCATTGCCGGGAGCTCGGCGGCACGATATGCCGCCTCCGCGCCTCGACTCGCGTTTCGGGAGTCGCCGCCGCGAGAACAGCCCGGGCCGGAAGTGTTTGCGGAGATCGCTGCGATTTTCGATCGCTGCGTCACGGTCTGCGACGAGCCGGAGAAACTCCGGGAAGCGAAACGGCTGCTCGCGCTGCTGCCGCCTTTTCCGGTGGTGAAACTTGCAGAAAAAGTTTGTGAAAGGAAAGAATATGCTGATTATTGATCTGGTCAAATCCGACGGTACCCGCGAACGGCGCTGCTGTCCGGAACCGGAGAATCACTTCCGGCTCGCGAAAGAGGAGATTCCCGCGGGCGTCCGCTACGTCGAGATCCGGCACGATGCGTTTTGCGCCCGGGCGGGGGAGGATGGCTATATGGTTGTCCCGAATACGTTTATGGGGGAGGAGGGGAATCCCTGTCACTCTGCGTTGATCCGCTTTCGCGCGAGACCTGACACTGAGGCGTGTTTCCCGCGCCATCCGATGCCGCTTTACGGGATCGTCCGGAACGGCAGAGGCCTGCTTGCCGTGGTCACGGGTATGGCGCTCGATTACGACCTGATTGCCGCCTGTCGGAACGGGGAATACTCTCTGTATCCGCGTTTCCGCCTCTATGAGGACGGCGCTCCGGAAGATCTGGAACTTCGCTTTTTTGCGCTGGAGGGGAGCGAGGCGGATTATTCCGGTATGGCGCGGCGGTATCGCCGGTACCGGCTCGAAAAGGATTGTGTCCCGCTGCGGGAACGCAGCCGGCGTTACCCGGTTCTGGCGGAGATGGCGGAGGGGCCGCTGGTTCGACTGCGGCTGGCATGGAAACCGGTTCCTCCTCCGGTTCTGGAGCAGACTCCGGAAAACGAGCCGCCAATACATGTGGCGATGACGTTCGACCGGGTCTGCGAACTCATGGATGAGTTTCATCGCCAGGGGATTGAACATGCGGAGTTTCAGCTCGTCGGCTGGAACAAATCCGGGCACGACGGACGTTTCCCGGATCTCTATCCGGTCGAGCCGCTGCTCGGCGGGGAAGAGGGAATGCGGAATGTGATCGCCAGAGCGCACGCTTACGGATACCTCATCAGTTGCCATACAAATGTTTACGATTCCTATACCATCGCTTCGCGGTGGCGCCGGGAAGATATGATCAAAGACCGCAACGGTGAGATCGTTCCTGGAGGAAGATGGGGAGGGGGACAATCCTATTTCCCTTGCCCGAAAGCGGCTTACGAACATTATGCCGTGCAGGATCTCCGCGAACTCAAGGCGTTCGGTTTTCGCGGCATGCACTATTTCGACGTGATGAGCATCGTTCCGACCCGGCGTTGTTACGATCCGGCGCACCCGCTGACTCGTACCGAGGCGGCGCGCTGGCGGGCGAAGACGATGGCTCTGGCGCGGGAGGAGATCGGTGCGAGCGGTTCCGAGGGGCCGTTCGACTTCTGCGCGGCGGAGATGGATTACGTGCTTTACGCGATTTTCACGCCGGACGCGCCGCTGCCGCCGATCTGTGACGAGAAGATTCCGCTCTGGTTTCTGGTCTATCATGGAATTCTGAGTTACAATCCGACCTGTGAAACGGTCAACTCCGCGATCCGTACTGATGATCCCGATCCGGAACTCCGGATGGTGGAGTACGGCGGTCGGCCATTTGCCTATTTCTACTCCAAGTTCCTGAGTTCGGGGGTGAACTGGATGGGAGAACAGGACTGCACCGCGGCGACCGATGAGGAGATGCGCTGGTGCGTGAGCCGGATCCGGGAACAGTACGACCGTTACCGGGAATTGCGTGATCTGCAGTTCGAGTTCATGGAACGGTATGAGACTTTGGCGGAAAACGTTGCCCTCATCACCTATTCCGGCGGGAGCGTACTGCTGGTAAACCGTTCGGATCAAACGTATGACGGTGTTCCGCCGCACTCGTACCGGCGCAGGAACAGCCGTTGAAAAATTCGCAATTCAAGAAAATAAAACCACCGATCGAGCCGGTGGTTTTAATTTATCTCCGCGAACAGAGTTGTCTGTCCGCGGAATCGTGTTCGTGCGCTGTCAGCGGTAGGAATACCACAATTCCTCCTGGTACAGTTCCGGCTGGCTCATCGCAACGACGTGCCCGTCGAAGAAAAGTACATTGGCCCGACTCGAATGGATGAAGTGTACGCCGTTGTCCGTCAGATAGAGAGTTGGCGACTGGGCGTACTTTCTGACCACCTGCCAGATTCCCGTCCGGCTGGAATCATTGAAAGTCTCCGTATGATGAATTTTAGCGGAAGGATTTTTGACGCGGGTGAATTTGTAGATAAACTCCCAGGGATTGCTGCCGCTGCTTCTGCCAAGATAGTCGTTCAGGCCATCAGCATTTTTCGCATAGGAGGAGATCTGGTATTTTCCGGTTTCCGCATTGGGCTCCATGCTGAATTTCTCCGGACAGAGTTTGTCGAACGGAACGCAATTCACTTTGGAAACCTGAATCCCGTCATTTTTTATTTCCGTCTGAACGCCAAGATATTGCAGAAACTGCGCACTCCAGACCCATTGCTGCGCAAATTGGCCGTCGTGGAATCGAACGTCGAAGTCGTTGTAATCGACGGAGTAAAATGTGTTTGCATTTCCAACCGCTTTCAAGTTGTTCATGCAGGTTGCCGCCCGGCCTCTGGCCCGTGCCTGGTTGAGTGCCGGCAGCAGCATGGAGGCCAGAATTGCGATGATCGCAATGACAACTAATAATTCAATGAGTGTAAAGTAACGTTTCATCCTCTCCCTCCTTGTGTTTTGCGAACGGTGCATTGCGGAATGGTTTCCTGATACGATTGACACTTTGCTTCTCCTTTGACTGAATGGTTGTTTGCTGCCGGAATTCCATAATATGTTCCTGGACACCGCCTCAGCGCGATCCCTGGTCGATCTGCAGAGTACAGGCGTCTAACAGTTCGGTGAGAGAACCGGACGCCAGAGCGATGGTGGTGTCCGCTGCACCATAATAAACACGGACCAGGTCTTTCTCCTCGTCGACGATGCAGCCGGTGGCGAATACCGTGTTCTGACAGTTTCCCATGAATTCGTATTCGGTATCGGGCGAGAGAATCCAGCCGTCGGTCATGCCCAGAACCCGTTCCGGATTTTCCAGGTCGAGCAGGAGTGCTCCGAGACAGTAACGGCTGCCCCCCGCGTAGGTGTTCACCCCATGGAAAATCTCGAGCCAGCCGCGTGAGGTTTTCTGCGGAACGGTCGGCCCGATTTTCTCTTTCGCCCAGATGTTGTTGACCGGTGCGGCAACAAGCTGCTTGTAATTTCCCCAATGCAGGAGATCGGGCGAATAGGCGATCCAGAGTTCACCCCCACGCGAACTGTAAGGTCGGTCGATTCGACAGTACTGGCCGTTGAATGTCTCCGGGAACAGACAGGGTACCCGGTTGCAGGGCAGCGCCACACAACCCAGATATTCGCGTTTTTTCCAATCGCGTGTCCGCTCCATGATGCAGGCGGTTCCAATGCGGGGCTGAATCGGCCGGATGATGTAGTACCACTCGCCGATCTGCGTGACCCGCGGATCGATCGGCCACTCGTCGAAGAGCTTGAGATCCGGTTCCAGCCCGTTCAGCGAGGTGATGAACGGTTCCGGTTCCACCTCAAAATCCACGCCGTTTTCGCTGGTGGCTACATACATGGCCGGTTTCCCGTTCCCGTGGGCGGGCGCGACCGGAAGCAGCAGCAGTGTCCTCCCCTGATAAGTCGTTTGACCGCAGTTGAATACGGCGTCTACCGGGTAGGGGAGACCGATGTTCTGAGGCGTGATGATCGGATTGCGTTCGCAACGGTGGAGAATATTCTCTTTTCTGTAAAGATTGTGATTCATGGTGGAGATTCTTTCTTTTTAAACTAGATTTTAATTCAATTCACTTGAATGTGGAACGTATGCTGTACAAATGTTCGATCTGATTCCTGCTGACCCGGTTATGATTTCACCGGCGTTCGTATATTTGCCAGGGTGGCGCCCACCATGTAGGTGGTCGGGATACTTTCGGGATTCCGAATCCGCCACAACAGGGCCTGAATAGATTTGCGTCCGATTTCACAGGGATACTGCAGCACCATGGGAAAGTGAGTCTGCTCTTCGTGAAATCCCAGGGTGAAAATTTCAATGTCGTTCGGAACCTGCAGCCCGTAACCGTTCAAAATGGGTTCCAGCGCCTGTGCTGCCACATAGTAGGGGACGATCAATCCACGGGGTTGGGGAGGGGTACTCCAGAGACGGCAGAAACTCCGGATGATCTCGGCGATCTCCGTATTTTCCGGAAGCGGAAGCGACTCGAGATCGATTTTCCGGCCATGCCGCTTCATCTCGAGGGCGATCCCGAGAAGCCGAGTGGTGTAGCAGCGCGGCAGCAGGATGCCGAAATTGTCGATCCCGCGCTCAAGCATGTACTGGCAGGCGCTGCGCCCGAAAAAAAGATTGTCGTTGATGACCACATCGATCCCGGATGGCTCCTCGAACGAGTCGGCGGCGGCCGCCACCGCCGGAATCTTCCGCTCATTCAGCAGAGCGATGATTTCCCGGGTCGGAGAGTTGATCAGAACCACTCCCGCAAGTTGTTCCAGATTCAAATTTTCCGGCAATTTCCGGCATTCGGCCGGGAGCGTCCGGATGAGCAGTTCGTATTTTTCCTGTTCGGCAACTTCCTGGGCGCCGCGCAGCATGTTGCTGAAGAAATCAAACGAAAAAGGGTTCTGCTGCTCGGAAAAAGGACACATCAGAAAGGCGATCTGCGTCCGGTTCACGCCGGTCCGGACACAATAGCGGAGCTTCAAAACCGCTTTGCGGACATTTTCACAGGTCTCATCGCTGATTGACGGGACATTGTTCAATACCCGGGAGACGGTGCTTTGCGAGACTCCGGCTTCCCGGGCGACGTCCGTCATGGTGATGGTTTTCATGGAATCGCGCATTCTATCATCCTTTGTTTTGCTTTATATTATAGGAAAATTCTGCCGCAAAGTCAACAGAGGGACAGGGAGTTCCGAGTCAATTTTGAAATTTTCTATGCATAACTGCCTCTTTGTTATGCATAATGAAGCGCATAAGCTGCACGGTGAATGCTCCCGGCGACGATATCTGACAACCGAATTCAATCCGGGAGGAAACGCCGGAAACAGCACTTCCCCCTCCCTGAAAAACGTTTTGGAAAACAAAAAAACGGCGCCCCGCTCGTATGAAACGGGGCGCCGCTTTGATTTGCGACAGCTCGATTACTTCGCCTGGGAAACCGCCACCGCGACGGCGACCGAAGCGCCGACCATCGGGTTGTTGCCCATGCCGATGAGACCCATCATCTCGACGTGCGCCGGAACGCTGGAGGAACCCGCGAACTGCGCGTCGCCGTGCATGCGGCCCATCGTGTCGGTCATGCCGTAGGAGGCCGGACCGGCAGCCATGTTGTCCGGGTGCAGCGTGCGGCCGGTGCCGCCGCCCGAGGCGACGCTGAAGTATTTGCGGCCGTTCTCGATCGCCCACTTCTTGTAAGTGCCGGCGACCGGATGCTGGAACCGGGTCGGGTTCGTGGAGTTTCCGGTGATGGAAACATCGACGCCCTCTTTGATCATGATCGCAACACCCTCGGAGACGTCGTCGGCGCCGTAGCACTTGACCGCCGCTTTCGGCCCGTTGGAGAACGCCTTCTCCTCGACGATCTTCAGTTCGCCGGTGTAGTAGTCATACTCGGTCTCAACGTAGGTGAAACCATTGATGCGGCTGATGATGTAGGCGGCATCCTTGCCGAGTCCGTTCAGGATGACGCGGAGCGGCTCCTTGCGGACTTTGTTGGCGGTCTTGGCGATGCCGATCGCGCCCTCGGCCGCCGCGAACGACTCGTGGCCGGCGAGGAAGCAGAAGCACTTGGTCTCTTCGCGCAGCAGCATCGCAGCGAGGTTGCCGTGGCCGAGACCGACCTGACGGGAGTCCGCTACGGACCCCGGAATGCAGAACGCCTGGAGACCGATTCCGATGTTCTCGGCGGCTTCGGCGGCATCTTTGGAACCTTTCTTGATGGCGATGGCGGCGCCGAGGGTGTAAGCCCAGACGGCGTTCTCGAATGCGATCGGCTGCACGCCGCGGACGATCTTGTCGACGTCGACGCCCTTGGAGAGGCAGAGGTCGCGGGCGGCCTCGAGGGACTCGATGCCGTACTCTTTCAGCGCCTTTTCGATTTTTCCGATCCGGCGCTCGTATCCTTCAAATTGCACGCTCATTGTCATGAACTCCTTATTCTTTGCGCGGGTCGATTTTCTTGACGGCTTCGTCGAAGCGGCCGTAGCTCTTGACATTGGCCTTGAATGCTTCGGCGGGTTCGACGCCCTTGCGGATGGCTTCCATCATTTTGCCGAGGTGGACGAACTTGTAGCCGATGATCTCGCTGTTCTCGTCGAGTCCGAGCTCGAGGACGTATCCCTCGGCCATCTCGAGGTAACGCGGTCCCTTTTCCAGGGTGGAGAACATGGTCCCGACCTGGGAACGAAGTCCCTTGCCGAGGTCTTCAAGACCGGCGCCGATGGGCAGTCCGCCTTCGCTGAACGCGGTCTGGGTACGGCCGTAGACGATCTGTTTGAAGAGTTCACGCATGGCGACGTTGATGGCGTCGCAGACGAGGTCGGAGTTCAGAGCCTCGAGAATGGTCTTGCCGGGGAGAATCTCCGACGCCATGGCGGCGGAGTGAGTCATGCCGGAGCAGCCGAGGGTTTCGACGAGAGCTTCCTGAATGACGCCGTCCTTGACGTTGAGCGTGAGTTTGCAGGCGCCCTGCTGGGGAGCGCACCAGCCCACGCCGTGGGTCAGGCCGGAAATATCGGAGATCTGCTTGGATTTGACCCACTTCCCCTCCTCGGGAATCGGGGCCGGGCCGTGTTTGACGCCTTTGGCGACGCGGCACATCTGCTCGACTTCGTGCGAGCACTGATACGGACAACTCATGTTGGTTCTCCTTGCGAAGTTGCTTGTTTAGAAACGGGAAATTGAAATAATATACACCAGATTTGTTTTTTTTCACCCCCGGAGGCGGATTTTTTTCCTTTTTTCGCCCGGCACCGCGGAAAAGCGGGAAAATGGAGGCGGGGCGGCCGGCCTCCGGAATTTCCGGAACGCAATCCCGGAAAATGTAAATTCCGCTTTCTGAAAACGCCGGGGGCATATCCGGATTCTCCGCCCGACCAAACCCGGTCCGATATGCGGCCGTTCACGGTCTCGGCCCGCGATCCGGCTGTCGCCGACGGCGGTCGGAGCGAGCCGTTCCCCGGTTGATCGAATCCGGAGGCGTTTAGACAAAATTGGTCGTATGCGATCTCCGGTTTGAACAAAATTGTAAAACAAAATCGGGCTGTATCGACCTGTTCCCCCTCAAAAACAAGGTTGGCATTCATCCTGCTGCAAAGAGGGCATCCAACCGTTCATGAGAAAAGGAGGTTGAAAATGAGTGGTTTTAAATTTGTCATAGCTGGAATCCTCAGTGCCATTGCTCCTCTGGTGATGATGGCGGCCGATCAGCCGACGCTCCGGATCGGATACAGCGACTGGCCGGGCTGGACCGCCTGGGAGATCGCCGACAAGAAGGGATTTTTCCAGAAACACGGCGTCAAGGTCAAACTCGAGTGGTTCGAGTACGGGCCCTCACTTGATGCGTTTTCCGTCGGGAAAATCGATGCGGTCGGACTCTCCAACGGCGACGCGATGGTGCTCAATGCGACCGGCGCGCGGAACGTCATCATCCTCATCAACGATTACAGCAACGGCAACGACAAAATCGTCGCCCGCCCCGGAATCAATTCCGTCAAGGAACTCAAGGGCAAAAAGGTCGGGGTTGAATTCGGTTGTCTGAGTCATGCGCTTCTCATCAATGCTCTTACGAAAAACGGACTGAAAGAGTCGGACGTGGAACTCGTGAATATGCCGACCCATCAGGCCGCGCAGATCCTCGAGACCGGCGAGGTCGATGCCGTGGTCGCCTGGCAGCCGCACTCGGGCAACGCGCTTGAACTCGTGAAGGGATCAAAAGCCATCTATACGAGCGCGGACGAGCCCGGAATCATCTACGATGTGCTGACGGTTTCGACGGAAAGTCTGATGAAGCATCGCGATGAATGGAAGAAAGTCATTGCCGCCTGGTACGATGTCATCGATTTCCTGAACGATCCGGCAACCCGGCCGGAAGCGATCAAAATCATGGCGGACCGGGTCGGGGTTTCTGAGAAAAAATATGGAGACTATATCGACGGGACTCGTTTTCTCACCGCCGAGGAGGCGCTGGCCCGTTTCCGTAAAACGCCGGGATTCGACTCCATTTACGGTTCTTCGGAAATTGTCGACAAGTTCTTCTTCGGGAATAAGATCTATAAGAAAAGCGTCGATGTGAACCGGCATATCACGCCGATCTTTACGAAAGAGTATCTGTCCCGTCAGAAATGATTCACGGTTCCGGATTGAGGAAGTTCATGATGAAAATGCAGAACGTTGGCTGTTTTGCCATACGAAAAAAATTAACCAGACGTCAGGAATATATTCTGCTGTTTCTCTCGTTCGCACTGCCGCTCCTGCTCTGGTGCCTGGTAAGCTACGTCCCGTTTCTCTATCATCCGCTGGTTCGGGTGACGGACGCGGGGGACAGCTTCCTGTGCGCCCCGGGCGACCTTATCGAGCGCAGCGCGTTTGAAGAGGAAAATCGGGAACTGGCCTCGAGCGGCGGAAAAATCATGCGGGGGGAGCGGGCGAATCCCGCTTACCTCCCTGCGCCGCATCAGGTTGCCCGGTCGCTGGTGACCGCGTTTCTGACTCCGCCGCGCCGCGACGGGGAGGCGTGGTTTCACGAGAGCATCGGGCACAGCATCCGGATTGTGTTTCTCGGATTTCTGATCTCTTCGCTCTTCGGTGTCCCGCTGGGGATTCTCTGTGGGACATTTCCGTTTTTCGAGCGTCTGATCGAACCGTTCATCGAATTTTTCCGTTATTTCCCCGCGCCGGTGTTTGCGACACTGTGCGTGGCGATCCTCGGAATCAACGATGCGCCGAAGATTGCGATCATCTTCATCGGAACCTTTTTCCAGCAGCTGCCGATGGTGGCCAATACCACCCGCAGCGCGGACGGCGCGTTGATCGAAGCGGCTCAGACTCTCGGGGCATCCCGGAGAAGAATCCTCATGAAAGTCATCATCCCGAGTGTTCTCCCGCGGCTCTACAAGGATATGCGGATTCTGCTCGGATGGGCGTGGACCTATCTGATCGTCGCGGAGGTCGTCGGAACGAGCTCCGGAATCAGCTGGTTCATCAACCAGCAGGCGAA
The DNA here is from genome assembly GCA_944389935.1 of uncultured Victivallis sp. Lineage (GTDB taxonomy): Bacteria > Verrucomicrobiota > Lentisphaeria > Victivallales > Victivallaceae > Victivallis. Next base: position 25,386 of record CALXOE010000010.1, on the reverse strand, counting down.
ATACCGGGACTTTTCCAATGTGTATGCCGCGATCATCATCATCGGCTGCATCGGATTGTTCTGCGATATGTTCCTCGCGTGGTTCGGCCGCCAGATCTTCCCGTGGGAGAGCAAGCACAAGGGGATTTTCTACCGGGCGGCGGAGGAGATTTTCGGTCCCCGCGACCAGGTGTTTTCGATCGTTCTTTCCAAAGAGGAGAGGAGGAAAAGAGATGAACAGCACTCTGCCTGATTACAAACAAATGATGAGTCCCGAGGTGCGTGACCGGTTCGCCCGGCTGGTTCGCCGCCCGGTCATCATGGAAACCCGGAATCTCTTCAAGGAGTTTCCGACTTCCAGCGGAAAAAACCAGATTGTCCTGAAAGATATTTCGTTTCAGGTCCATCAGCGGGAGTTCCTCTCGATCATCGGTCCCTCCGGCTGCGGAAAGTCGACGCTGATCCGCATTCTGGCCGGACTCGAGACGGCGACTTCCGGGGAAATTCTGCTGGACGGCAAACCGGTCGTCGCTCCCGGCGCGGAACGCGGGATGGTCTTTCAGAAGTACACGCTCTTCCCCTGGCTGACCGTCTGCCGGAACGTCATGTTCGGGCTGGAATCGATCGGCAAGGATCGCGACACCGCCGAAAACATCGCGCTGCAGTGGCTGGACATCATCGGGCTGGCCCGGTATGCGGACTACTATCCCGGACAGCTTTCCGGAGGCATGCAGCAGCGTGTGGCGATCGCCAGAGCCCTCGCGCCTCAGCCGCGCGTTCTGCTCATGGACGAACCGTTCGGGGCGCTCGACGCGCAGACCCGGACTCAGATGCAGAACTATCTGCTCGAAGTCTGGCGGAACATCGACATCACGATCATTTTCGTGACGCACGATCTGGACGAGGCGGTCTATCTCTCCGACCGCATTCTGGCTCTGAAAGCGAATCCGGGCGAAATCAATGAACTCATCGAAGTTCCGCTCCCGCGGCCGCGCCGTTCGCGGATGCTGCTCGAACCGGAATTCCTCGCAACCCGGGAGCACATCGACAAGTTGATCCGTCCCCCCGTCAAGCGGGAAGACGAGTGTGAATTCAAAGTCGTCAACATGGTCGGCGACAAGACATTTTTGTAAAACCTGAACAGGAGGTATGATTATGAACAGCGACATCACGGATCGGATCATCACGGAAACCACCATCGCCGGAGGCTGGAACTACTCGCGCATCATTCGCCGGGGCCAGGCTCTGCGGCTGACCGATATCGAGGGCGGCGGAAACGTTTCGGCCATGTTCTACAACGCCGCGAATTTCTCGGAACGGTTCAATCTCGGGGACACCCTGAAGATTCAACATATCTGCCGCCTCACGAAAGATTGCTGCATCTACTCCGACATGGGGCGGATTCTCATGAGCGTTCCCGCGGACACCTGCGGATGGCACGACATGCTCTGCGGCTGCGCCCACGCCTCCCTCATCGAGAAGAAATTCGGGAAGAAGGAGTATCAGGAGGCGCACAACGACTTCTACCGGAACGGTTACGACTCTCTGCTCGTCGAACTGGGCAAGCACGGCATGACCAAACGCGACTTCACGGAGATCATCAACTTCTTCTCCAAAGTCATTGTGGATGACAAGGGTGGCATGAGTTTCATCGAGGGCAACTCCAAACCCGGCGATTACGTCGACCTGCGCGCGGAGATCGATACGCTGGTGATTCTCGATACCGGTATGCATCCGCTTTCTCCCGCGACCGAATATCCGCGCAAGCCGATCAAGGCGACGGTTTACCGCTGCGAACCCGGCACAAAAGAGGATCCCTGTTTCACCTGGTGTCCGGAGAACGAGCGGGGTTTCATTGCAACTGAACTTTATCTTGCGTGAGGTGATGTCATGGTTACGGAATATCTTGAAAGCAATCGCAAAGAGGCCGATGCCGTTTATGTCGAAACCGTCAAGGCCGGTGACGGATGGATGCACACCGTGAAAAAGGGACAGGTCCTGCGGATCGTCGATGTGAACGGCAATCAGGCGGTCGACACCATCTTCTACAACGCCGATGACATTTATGAGCGTTACAGCGTGCAGCAGACGGTTCAAGCGCAGCGGAACGCCCTCGTCGGGCTCGGAACCGAGCTGCGCTCCAACGACGACAACGTCATGCTCAAGGTGGTGGCCGACACCTGTGGAGATCACGATACGCTCGGCAGCGCCTGTTCCTGCGAAAGCAATATGATCCGTTACGGGTTCCATACGCGCTACATGCATGCTTGCCGTGAGACGTTTCTGGCCAAACTGCTTGCGACGCCGGGGATGGACAAACGCGATCAGGTCAACAATCTGAATTTCTTCATGTACGTTCCGCTCGACGCGGAGGGCCGGCTCAATTTTGCCGACGGCATCTCCTCTCCGGGGAAATACATCGAACTGCAGGCGATGATGAACGTCATCGTTCTGGTGTCGAACTGCCCGCAGCTGAACAATCCCTGCAACGGCTACGATCCGACGCCGGTCAAAATGATCATCTGGGATAACTGAAATGGAGAGAAGAACATGAACGATAAGCTGTTGGACATCCCGCGCGACAGGGCTTCCGCCGTCTATTCGGAAACCGTCAAGGCCGGAACCGGCTGGATGCACACCGTGAAGAAAGGGCAGATCCTGCGGATCATCGATCTCTGCGGCAACCAGTCCGTCGACATGCTTCTCTACAATGCGCACAACCCGGCCGAGCGCTACAACGTCAACAATACGCTGGCGGCTCAGCGCAAGGCGCTGATCGAACTTGGAACAGAAATCCGCTCCAACGACGACAACGTCATGTTCCGGGTGGTGGCAGACACCTGCGGCGAACACGATACGCTCGGCAGCGGCTGCTCTGCGGAGGGGAACACGATCCGTTACACCGATCGGACCCGTTACATGCACAGCTGCCGCGATACTTTTGTCCGGAAGTTTCTGGAGACGCCGGGGATGAGCAAGCGCGACCAGACCTGCAATCTGAATTTTTTCACGAAAGTCCTGCTCGACGACAGCGGGCATCTGGAATTCGCTGACGGCATTTCCGGTGCCGGAAAGTACGTCGATCTGCTTGCGGAGATGGATGTTCTGGTTCTCGTCTCGAACTGTGCGCAGTTGAACAATCCCTGCAATGATTACAATCCGACTCCGGTCGAGATGATCATCTGGGATCAAGAGGAGTGACAAACGATCATGTTTACGAAAGTATTGATTGCAAACCGCGGCGAAATCGCCTGCCGCATCATCCGCACGCTCAGAAAGATGGGGGTGGGGTCCGTCGCCGTCTATTCGGACCCGGACGCGACCGCCGCCCACGTCCTGCAGGCGGATGAGGCGGTGCGGGTCGGCCCCGCATCGGCCGCGGAGAGCTATTTGAATGTGGAGGCGATTCTTGACGCCGCCCGCCGTACCGGAGCGCAGGCGATTCACCCCGGTTACGGTTTTCTGAGCGAAAACGCCTCTTTTGCGCGGCTCTGCGCCGGGAACGGGATCGAATTCATCGGCCCGACGCCGGAGCAGCTCGTCGACTTCGGGCTCAAGCACAAGGCGCGGGAACTTGCGGAACGCTGGAGTGTTCCGCTTGTCCCCGGGAGCGGACTTCTGGATGAGGTTCAGGCGGCGAAACGGGCCGCTGCCGAAATCGGTTATCCCGTGATGCTCAAGAGCACCGCCGGCGGCGGCGGAATCGGGATGTGCATCTGCCGGAACGATGAGGAGCTTGCGGAGGGGTTTGAACGGATCGGACGCCTGAGCCGCAACAACTTCAAGGATTCGGGGCTGTTTCTGGAGAAGTACATCGAGCGCGCCCGCCACGTCGAGGTGCAGATTTTCGGCGACGGAAAGGGCGGCGTTGCGATTCTCGGCGAACGCGACTGTTCCGTCCAGCGGCGCAACCAGAAAGTGATCGAGGAGACCCCCGCGCCGAATCTGCCGGACGCGACCCGGCGCGCGCTTCATGAGGCGGCCCGCCGGCTCGCGGAGGGGGTCGCTTATCGGTCTGCCGGAACCGTCGAATTCATATACGACAGCGAGGCGGATCGTTTCTATTTTCTGGAAGTCAATACGCGGCTGCAGGTCGAGCACGGCGTCACGGAGTCCGTGTTCGGAATCGATCTGGTCGAGTGGATGGTGAGGCTCGCCGCCGGAGAGAGTCCGTTCCGGCCGGGGGAGAGTTTCCGTCCCGAGGGGGCGGCCATGGAGTTCCGGATTTACGCGGAGGATCCCGGCCGGAACTTCCAGCCGTCGAGCGGACTGGTCACGCGCGCGGCGTTTCCAGCGGGCGTCCGGTGCGACACCTGGATTTCGACCGGAACTGAAGTCAGCGCGTTCTACGACCCGCTGCTCGCGAAGATCATCGTGAAAGGCGGAGACCGCGCCGAGGTGATCCGCAAGGCGGAAGAAGCGCTCAAGGCGACCGAGATCGCCGGATTTGAAACCAATCTTCTGCTGCTGCGCGACGTCCTCGGCATGGCGCCGTTCCGCGAGGGGCGGGCCGGAACCTGGCTGCTGAAAGAATATGCCTATTCTGCGCCGACGTTTGAAATTCTCTCCCCGGGAACGCAGACCACGGTGCAGGATTATCCCGGCCGTCTCGGTTACTGGGCGGTCGGCGTTCCGCCGTCGGGGCCGATGGATGCGTACAGTTTCCGGCTGGCCAACCGGATCGTCGGAAACGCGCCGGAGGCTCCGGGGCTGGAGATGACGCTTTCGGGCGCCTCGCTCCGCTTCAATACGGATGCGCTCTTTGCTCTGACCGGCGGAGAGTTTCCGGCGACACTGAACGGAACGGAGATCTCCCGGAACACGCCGATCGCCGCGAAGAAGGGCGATGTGCTCAAAGTCGGCACAACCCGTTGCGGGCAGCGCTGTTATTTCGCCGTCGCCGGCGGAATCGACGTGCCGGAGTACCTCGGCAGCCGTTCGACGTTTACGCTCGGCCGTTTCGGCGGACACGGGGGGAGGGCGCTCGCCGCGGGCGACGTGCTCCATATCGGCAACTGGAAGGTTTTCGAACCGCTGTCTCCGGCGGCAGGTGCCGTTCCGTCCATCGGGAACAGCTGGAAGATCGCCGTTCTTTACGGGCCGCACGGCGCGCCCGACTACTTCACGGATCAGGACATCGAGGAGTTCTTCCGTGCGGAATGGGAGGTCCATTACAACTCCTCGCGTACCGGCGTCCGGCTGGTCGGTCCCCGGCCGAAGTGGGCGCGTCCGGACGGCGGAGAGGCCGGACTGCATCCGTCCAATCTGCATGACAACGCCTACGCCGTCGGAACGATCGACTTCACGGGCGACATGCCGGTGATTCTCGGCAAGGACGGGCCGAGCCTCGGCGGGTTCGTCTGTCCTGCGACGATCATCACGGCGGATCTCTGGAAAGTCGGGCAGCTCCGCAGCGGAGACAAGGTGAAGTTCATTCCCGTCACTCCGGCGCAGGCTGCTGAACGTCGCGAGGCGCTCGAGGCGATTCTGGAGCACCCGGAAAAGGCGGATCACCCGGTTGCGGAACCTGTCGGCACGGTTTCCGGGTCGCCGGTTCTGGCGGAGTTTCATCGTGAGGACGCGATGTCCCGCATCGTCTGCCGTCAGGATGGAGACGCGAATTTCCTGCTGGAGTTCGGACCGCCGGTCATCGATTTGCGACTCCGCTTTACGGCGCATGCGTGGATGCTCAAACTTGAGGAGATGCACCTGCCGGCGATTCTCGACATCACGCCGGGAATCCGTTCGATTCAGATTCATTTCGATCCGGCGAAGATGACGCAGGAGGAGCTCCTGAAGTTGATCGCCGCTCTGGCCGAAAAACTCAAAACGGAGACGATCCGCTCGGTTCCGACCCGCACGGTCTATCTGCCGCTGAGCTGGGACGACCCGGCGACACGTCTCGCGATTCAGAAGTACGTCAGCACGGTTCGTCCGGACGCCCCCTGGTGCTGCCCGAACAACATCGAATTCATCCGGCGGATCAACGGGCTCGATTCCGTCGAGGAGGTCGCAAAGATCGTGTTCGACGCGAATTACATCGTAATGGGTCTCGGAGACGTCTATCTCGGCGCGCCGGTGGCGACGCCGCTGGATCCGCTCCGCCGTCTGGTCACAACCAAGTACAACCCCGCCCGGACCTGGACGCCCGAAAACGCCGTCGGCATCGGCGGCGCGTACATGTGCGTTTACGGAATGGAGGGGCCTGGCGGCTACCAGTTCGTCGGACGGACGGTTCAGATGTGGAACCGCTTCAACGTCACGCCGGAGTTTGTGGAGGGCAAACCTTATCTGCTCCGATTCTTCGATCAGGTCCGGTTCTTCCCGGTCGAGGCGGATGAACTGCTGAAAATCCGGCGCGACTTCATCGCGGGGAAATACCATATCCGCATGGAAGAGAGCGTGTTCGATATTCAGGAATATGAGAAGTTCCTCGAGGAGAACGCCGCTTCCATCGAAGCCTTCGAGACGAAGCGGAAACGGGCCTTTGAAGAGGAGAAAGAGCGCTGGATCGCCAATGGCCAGCTCACTTTCGAGAGCCATACGGTCGAAAGCGCCGCGCCCGCGGAGGAGGCCGAGTTGAAACCCGGTGAGAGCGGGGTTTACTCGCCGGTTGCGGGCAGTCTCTGGAAACTGAACGTCAGCGAGCCCGGCAGACGAGTTCGCGCCGGAGAGATTCTGGCGGTGCTCGAGAGCATGAAAACCGAAATTCCGGTAGCCGCGGAGTCCGACTGCGAAATCGTCCGGATCTTCTGTGCCGCCGGGAACGAGGTCAAGAGCGGACAGTGTCTGTTCGCTGTAAAGACGAATTGAACCTCGTCCGTCCCGCGTTTCCACGCCGGTCCGGTTCGGGACGCGGGACGGGCAGAGGGAAAGGAGAGAGACTCGATGAGAAGTTGCGAATTGTCGATCGCCGCCCTCAGGCGGGCGTATCGAAACGGGTCGAAGACCCCGCGTCGCGTCCTTACGGAACTGCTCGACGCATGTGCCGCCGCTCCGGACGGGATCTGGATTTCTCTGATCGACCGGGAGCAGCTGGAGGTTCGGCTCGCCGGACTTGAAGCATCTTCGCCGGAGGAACTTCCGCTTTACGGGATTCCGTTTGCCGTGAAAGACAACATCGATGTGGCCGGGCTGCCGACGACGGCGGGGTGTCCGGACTACAGCTACAGGCCGGAGCGTTCCGCGCGGGTGGTGGAACTCCTGATCGAAGCCGGAGCCGTTCCGCTCGGCAAGACGAATATGGATCAGTTCGCCACCGGTCTGGTCGGCGTGCGTTCTCCTTACGGGGCGGCACCGAACCGTCTGGCGCCGGGATATGTTTCCGGCGGATCGAGCAGCGGATCGGCCGCGGCGCTGGCGTACGATCTGTGCAGTTTTTCTCTGGGAACCGATACGGCGGGCTCCGGCCGGGTTCCGGCGGCGTTCAATGAACTTGTCGGAGTCAAGCCGAGCCGGGGAGTCCTGAGCTGCCGCGGCGTAGTGCCGGCCTGCCGCTCGCTCGACTGCGTTTCGATCTTCGCCCGGAATCTCGAGGATGCCGGAATCCTGCTGGAAACAACCGCCCGCTTCGACCCGGAGGATGCCTACAGCCGGGTTCTGCCGGAACGTGATCCGCTGCCGCGTCACTGGAAATTCGGTGTCCCGCGTGAGGAGGATCTCGCGTTCTTCGGCCGGGAGGAGTACCGGGAGGCGTTCCGGCGGGCGGTGCGGAGAATGCAGGATGCGGGCGGCGAAAAAGTGGAGATCGATTTCACCCCGTTTCTGACGGCGGCACGGCTGCTTTACGAGGGGCCGTGGGTGTTTGAGCGCTACGCGGCGGTCGGGGAGTTCATTGAAACACATCCGGATTCGGTGCTGCCGGTGATCCGGTCGATCATCACGCCGGAGCGGACGCCGCATCCATCGGAGGTTTTCCGGGCGATGTACCGGCTTCAGGAGTGCAGGGCGGCGGCGGATGCGCAGTTTGCGGCGGTGGATCTGATTCTCACGCCGACCGCCGGAACCATCTACCGGATCGACGAGGTCGAAGCCGATCCGATCCGGCTCAACAGCAATCTCGGATACTACACCAATTATATGAACCTGCTGGACTGTTCGGCGCTGGCTGTTCCGGCGGATCGCGCCGGAGATCTTCCTTTCGGAATCACGCTGGTGGGGAAAGCGTTCGACGATTACAGGCTTCTGGAAGCGGCGCGCCGTTTCCGGAGTGCGGAGAGGTTTCCGATCGCGGTCTGCGGTGCGCATCTCGCCGGGATGCCGCTGCATCCGGAGCTCGAGGCGCTCGGCGCGCGCTTTCTCGGCTGCGCGAAAACCGCTCCATGCTATCGGATGTACGAATTGGAGGAGGGGGGCGCCCGCCCGGCCCTGCTGCGAACCGGCAGGGGGGGCGTATCCTGCTATGTGGAGCTCTATGAGCTTGAAGCGGACTCTTTCGCCGAATTTGTCGCCGGTATCCGCCCTCCGCTCGGGCTCGGCACCCTGGAGCTGGCGGACGGACGGCGGGTGCCGGGATTCATCGGAGAGGCGGTCATCGCGGAGTATGCGCCGGACATCTCCGAGGTCGCCGACTGGCGCGTCCGGGTGAAAGAACGGAAACGGAAATCGCATCGAGAGGCATCCCATGACAGCGCTCTATCGTGATTTCCTGACCCGTGAAGAACTCGACGCGGCTTACGACAATACGCGCGCGGTCGCCGACAGCGCGCGGATTCTCGTGGGATTCGAGGCGCGCAGCCGTCTGCTGGCGGAGCGATATCCCGGGGAGCTGAACTTGCGCTTCGGGCCGCGGGAGCGGCAGCGCATCGATTTTTTCCGTGCCGGTTCTCCCGGCGCGCCGCTTCTGGTGTTCATCCACGGCGGCTACTGGCAGATGCGGCGCAAGGAGACGTTCCGGTTTCTGGCGGCGGGGGCGCTGCATCATGGAATTTCGGTGGCGCTGTCGGGGTATACGCTGGCGCCGGAACAGAATCTGGCCGGAATCGTCACGGAGATTCGCGATGCGCTGCGCTGGCTGCGGGAACACGCCGATTCTCTCGGATTCGACCGTTCCCGGATCGTCGTCGCAGGCTGGTCGGCGGGCGGGCATCTCGCGGCCATGGCGGCCGACGAACCGGGCGTAACCGGTGTCCTCGCGATCAGCGGCATCTTCGATCTGGAGCCGATCCGCCTCTGCTGCCTGAACGATAAACTTCTTCTGAAACCCGAAGAGGTCGCCGGCCTGAGTCCGCTTCGACTTCCTCTGTCGGAAAAACCGCTGTTCGCGGTCTGCGGTTCGGACGAGCTGCCGGAACTGCAGCGCCAGAGCTGGGATTTCGCCCGGCATCGGGCGGCGGCGAAACTTCCCGGCGGCGCGTTCACGCTGGCCGGGCGCAACCACTTCACGATTCTTGAGGAGCTTGAGACTCCCGGCGGAATGATCACGATTCTGCTGCGGATGCTGCTCCCCGAGCTCTGACCGTATCTCTCTCCTCCCGCAATGTACGGGATAAGCCATTGAAGCTGTCCGGCTTGCGGGAGGACAATTTTGTTAAACGGAGATTTTTCTTACACAATTTTGTCGCACGAAACGTCCTGAATTCGAGCGGAATCCGAAGCCGGGCCGCCGTTTTCCGGGGGAAAATGCAGAAAACCATCCGTTTTTTACAAGTTGGCATTCTTCCTGCTCAACCATTGATATCCGCGGCGTCCGACATCGGGCGCCATTGGGTCAACCCGTAAACCAGGAGGTAGCCGAATGAAATGCATCAACCCATGGAAGCTCGCGGCCCTGTTGTGCACGCTGCCCGCGCTGCTCTGCGCGGAAGAGGGCAATCAGCGGACCATCGTATTCAACGAGGATCGCAATCAGCACTACATGACCACCAAAGTCTATGAACTCAAAAATGTCCGGGCTCACGACCTGATGCCGTTTGTGCGCGGAGCGGTCAAACGATTCGACAGCCAGTCACGAGTGCAGAGCGTCGATTATTCCAGCGGCGGCAAACAGTTTCTCGTCGTCTCCACCGGGAGTACGTTTCTCCCCTGGGTCGACGAGATGATCGCCACGCTCGACTATCCATCCCCGAAAGTCGACGAATCCGGGGCGCGCATCGAGGGTGACGGCATCAGCCGCTGGGTCTATGCACCGGTTCATCGCGGCAGCGAAACGATGTACAAGGCGCTCGAACAGGTGTTCACCTCCGCGGGAGGGGAGGGTGCGTCTTTCTACGATGGCCCGAGCAATCTGTTCTATTTCAAGAGTTCCAAATCCCAGGGGGAGGCGTATCTCTCTTTGCTGAAAACGCTCGACCGTCCGGTCCCGCAGCTTGAGGTGAAGTTCGATGTTTACGTCGTCAGCGATAATGATTTCCGTGAACTCGGAATCGATTATCTCTCCTGGAAGAACGGACCCGGGGCGCAGCTGCTTTCGACCGGATTCAACTTCGCGGATCTGCATGCGGATTTCGATTCGCTCGGACCGGAGGCGTTTGAAAGCATTCTCGGTTTCCTGCCGAATTCCGTGAACGGCATCGGCGGCATTCTGGTTGCTCCGAACATCGATGCAACCTTTCTGCGGATGCTCGCACAGAAAGGAAAGGCGTGGACCGCGTCGTCCGGATCGCTTACGCTGATCAACAGCTTCGATCCGGCGGCGAACGACACCGGGGAAGGGGTGTTCCGGCTGACGTTTGCCCCGGAATTCCAGAACATCGTGAAAGATGAGAATCAGACCATCGCGATCGGTGCGCTGGCGGAGTCGAGTTTTGAATTCGAGTTCTACGCTCCGTCCATCAACTTCACCGCCGATCCGTCCGAGGGGAAACTCACTCTCATGAGCAACTGGAGTCTGACGATCAACTCCCTGGCGGAAGTCGACAATGTCGGAAACGCCTCGATCGAAAGCAACCGCTTTTCCGGGAGTCTGACGCTCGACACCGGCGTGGAGAAACTCGTCGGCGCATTCGACAAGCATGTGATGGTCGAACAGTATATCGGCATGCCGTTTCTCGGAAGCATTCCGGTGCTGAAGTATCTGTTCGGTTCGGAAAGCAAGGTCGACAGCAAACTGAGAGTCTTTGTAACCATGACCGCCAAACCGGTTGAGACGGAGAATCTTCCCACTCCCGCCGCCGGCGAGATGATCGATACATTGACCGCAATGAACAAAGAAAATAAGGCTGAATGAGGAAAGGAGTGATTCAAATGGTTTTCAATCCGAAACTTACATCGGGTGTTCTCGCCGCGTTTCTCGTTTCGGGGAAACTCTGTGCGGGAACCGTGGATATCCCGACTCCGCCGGCGCTGCCGACCCAGGTTCAGCCGCAGCTGAACGTGTCGATCGACAAGTCGACCGACGAAATCACGTTCATCAATACGAACAACGACCCGTATGTCTATACGAAAGTGTACAAACTCAAGCACGCCGATCCCTACGAGATCCGGCCGTACCTGATGTCGGCCATCCGGTCCCGGCGGATCGACACGAACGAGACGAAAGTCGAAGCGATCAAATATGTCGACGGCACCGGAATGGTGATCGTCTCGGCGGAGCAGTACCGCTTTGAAAAACTCGATAACGGAATGACCATCGACCAGGTCGTGGAGATGCTGGATCGACCCGATCTCTCCGCGCAGGCCGGACGCCGCTTCTTCGTCTACTACGCGAAATATTTCGATGCGACGACGCTGGCGAAACTGATTGAACAGGTCGGAATCATGCACGCCGACGACGCCGTCGAACTCGACGGAGTGGACACTGTTCGACCGGACAACGGCATGAACGCACTGCTGTTCTTCTGTACGCCGATTTCTCAGAAGAACATCGAAGCTCTGCTCGCGCAGTACGATACGCCGCTTTCGGAAGCGCTGTTCACCTACACGATCTATGAGATCGACAGCGAGAACGACGGCAATCTCGGAGTCGATTTCCAGGCGTGGAAGAACGGGCCCGGCGCTGATCTCTTCGCCGCGGGAGCGACCTATCTGAACGGATGGGATCCGCTGATCGGAACGATCGGCAACGCGACGGAAATGGTCAAGGACGCCCATGTGAACTACATCAACTTCAATCCGAAGTGGAATGCGAAGTATCTGGACTTTCTCGTCAGCAAGAGCAAGGCGAAAGTGTTGACCAGCGGGACGCTGAATGTCTGGAACAAGGCGGTGGGCACGATCGAGAGCGTGACCCGTTTCCCCGTCATCGGTGATGGAGAGACGCAGATTGCGGAAACCGTGAACGATACGTCCGAGATCACCATTTCGATTCCGGGACAGAGCGAGCCTTTGACGCTGACTGCGAACAAACCCGGTGAAACCACCGTCACGACCGTGAAAGAGAGCCGGCTGCGCACAACCAATAACGCGGAGTTCGGTTTCCGGATGGAACTTCTGCCGGAGGTCTACGGCGAGTCGACGATCGTCCGGGTTGCGATGGAGAACACGAATCTGCTCGGATTCCACAGCGACGGGACTCCGCGCACCAGCCGGACCGAGCTGGCGACAACGCTGCAGGTCAACAACAAGGGCAGTGTCTTCTACATCGGAGGATTGGAGAAGTCCGACCTGGTCCGCAGCGTGAGCAAGGTTCCGTTTCTCGGGGATATCCCCGGGCTCGGGTGGCTCTTTTCGGGGGAGAGCGAGACGGTTAAAAAGAGCCGGATCGTGGCGGTCCTGACCGTCAAGCCCGGAACTCCCACAACCCGGGTCTCCGGCGAGATCGAAAAACTCTCCGCCGAGACGAAGCGGAAAATCGATGAATTCGGTCTCAAATCCATCGATGAAAATGAGTACGGCTTCGATCAGATCGGTCTCGATCCGGATCGGCGTTAAGAGAAAAAAACGAACTTCCCGACGGGGATTCCCCGCCGGGAAGTTTTTTGTCAATCCATTCCCTCACGTTCCCCCTGCCGCAGACACTGGATTCGTACGCGCAGGGCAGACGCAGCCGCAACGATGGATCTTATTTGAGAAGAGACTTCAGATGCGTCACATACGCGGCCGCGCCGCCGGGCTGATAACTGGTCGTGGCGATCTCCCGTCCGCGCGAATTGAGCAGAATCACGGTCGGGAATCCCCGCACCTGGTATTTGCCGGCAAGCTCTTCATTCTGCTTTTTGATCTCTTCGCTCTGCTCTTTCCGTCTGGGGAAATCCAGTTTGACCAGAATGACGTTCTCAGCGGCCCATTTGGTGAATTCCGGCCGGTCGAGAACTTCCGCATGGAGTTTCTTGCACCAGCCGCACCAGTCGGAGCCGGTGAAGTAGAGCAGCATCGGTTTTTTCTCCCGCTTCGCGAGGGCGGCGGCTTCCTCGAAATTCTCATGCCAGAGCGCTCCGGCGGATTTCGTCACTTCCGATGTTTTCGGCGAGGGGGACCCGGCGTTCAGTTTCACCGCGGTGAAAAAGCTCGCTGCAGCAAGCAGCACTCCGAATCCCAGCACCGTTCCGCGCAGCAGATTGTGTTTTTCTCTCATCATTTCTCCTCTCTGTTGTTTTTTCGGGAACTCTGTTTTTCAGTATAGAAGCCCGTGGAGGAAAATCAAGCCGCTGATCGAGAATTATTCCTGTTTTTTGATTTCCCCGCGCGTTTTCCGGTCGGGGAGCGGGCGCAATTCGATCTGAAAGAGCGACACCGGGTGATCCGCGGCCTGCAGCCGGAGCTCCGCTTCCGGATGAGAAACCGAAAGCGTGAATTCCCCCTCGGCCGCGCCGGAATCGGCAGACTTGAGCGGAATCTCCATATCGTCGATCTCAGCCCGGAGGCTGCCCGGATTTATGCCGCGGACGATGAAACGGTAATGACCGGCCCGGAGTGGAATGCCGGTCGTACCGGTCTTCTCTCCGGGAGACAGGTCGAAACGGACACGCGGCTGTTCCGGCTCGAGCCGCACGGCCGGAACGAAGATGCTTTCCGCATCCGGCGCGGGAGGCAGTGGAGTGAAGCCGGGAACCGGTACTGTGCTGCCGGCGATCATCCCGTCGCCGAATTCATAACAGAAAAGCCCGCTGCGACCGACCAGATGGCGCGCCCGGAAGAGATAGAGCACGTGATCCGGCAGTCTGCGGTTTTCGTCGAGCATCCTGCGGATCTCCCGCCGGGTCGTCTGCGTCCGCGGTTCGGGTCGCGAGAAGTAGAAGTCGCTGAGCGGGATTCCGTTTTTCAGGAGGAAATATCCGGGTTCGAGCGCATCGTATTCCGAGCCCTGAACAAACGCGAAGAGACGGATTTTATCCGGCAGAGCTTTCATGAATTGCGCCCGGGCCGGATCGGGAATCGGATCAACCGCGGGATCCCGGAAGCGTTCAAAACTCTCCCGGACCATCGGATAAAGATCAAATCCCTGCAGCATCAGAACGACCAGCAGCACCGCAACCCGCCGCCGGGGAGGCGTTTCGCGCAGGACGATCCCGATTGCGAAGAGCATGAGCGCGTACATCGGCACCCACATGAACCGCCCCGACGCGCGGAAAATGTTGCAGAGATGGATGACGAATTCCGGCACCGGAAGCGTAAAGAGCACTTCGTCGTTCCAGGTGACTTTGATCGAGAGCGCGTAGAGAAAAAATATCGCGCAAACCGCCAGAAACGGCGGGAGGAATCCCCGGGGCGCAAGTCGCCGGAAAGCGGAATGTCTCCGGGTGATCCTCAAAAACAGCGCAAACAGAACCGTCACAAGCATCCCCGCCCCGAGAAACGCCTGCCCCTCGTACTGCCCCTGGAGAACCGGCTGCTGTTTGAGGAGAGTATTCGACTGCATCGGGTTGTAAAACGTGTTCAGATTCGCACTGAACGATCCGAATTTTCCCGCGCCCTCGCTGACTCCGTGGAAGCCGCCGATGACAAAGAAGAACACGGCGAGGACGAGAGCGTAGACCGCAATACCCGCCAGAGCCTGCCGCACCTTGCGGTCGTGCACGGCGATTTGCGCCATCTGCCCGACGAACAGCCCGCAGACCATCGCCGCGAGAAACGGATGGATCGCAATCGTGACGCAGCCGAGCAGAATCCACTGGAAGAGTATCCTGTACAGCGAACTGCCCGGCCTGGAATAGAGCCAGATCGCCATCCCCGCGAGGATCGTCCACTGCGCCGCGAGCGACGTATGGTAGAACATGCGGAAGAAAAGCGCGGGAACAAAGAGAAAAAACAGCGCTCCGAGCAGACACGGCAGCAGCCGGTTGGTGAATCTGCGCACCAGAAGTGCCGCAAATCCGCCCTGCAGCAGAAAACAGCACAGCCCGAAAAAACCGAAATACTGGAACTGCTCCGGCAGAAAAATTCGGAACAGTTTGAACGGCAGGGCGAAAAGCGGAATCGAATCCGTGAAGACGATCGAGGCGTCATAGGGAAACGAAAGCATATCTGTCAGGCACAGCGGAAATTTCCACGGCGAGATCCGGAACGCGGTCCAGCCGAGGAAATGCTGCGTCGGGTCGCCCCGGTTGAGCAGCCATCCGATCCGCTGCGGATCGAGCACTCTCCATCCGAATCCGAGGAGGAATGCCGCCGCCCCGAGAACCGCCCCGCAGAAAAACACCGTCGGAACGGAGTTCCATTTGATCTTCTTCATCTCCCGTCACCCTCCGCATCGTGCCGTGCTGGCGCGGGGAGTGAGCCGGTAGTCGACGAGGGTGTCTCCGACCGGGTCGCCCGCGAGCAGCGACCGGAACATTTCGCAGCCGGCGCGGATGAGTTCCGGAAAATTCTGTTCGATTCCCGAGAGCGTCGGTTTCAGGTATCCGGCCGGATTCGGTTGCGTCCAGGAGAGCACGGAGACCTCCTCCGGCACCCGGACGGAAAGCAGTTCCAGCGCATGCAGCGTCTCGAGTTCAAATCCCTCGTTGACCGTGACGATCGCCGTGACTCCGCGGGCGAGCAGCGACTTGAGCGCTTCGAGCGTCGAGGCGGCCTCGCCGGAGCTCGAGGCGTAGAGTTCCGGTTCGAGTCCCCGTTCCGCGAGCATCCGGCGGAACGCCTGTTCCCGGTTCGTACTGTTCCAGTTGGTCGGGTCGTGAAAGCTCGTGACCGCTCCGAATCTGCCGATGCGGCGATGCCCGAGCCGGGTCAGGTGTTCGACCGCGAGCCGGACTCCCTGTTCATCGTTCGAGGCGGCCGTATAGATTCCGTCGAGATGACGCGGGCGGGTATTGATGCAGACCAGCGGTATCGCATGCCGGTCTCCCCAGTAGCGTTCCAATCCGTTCTGCGCCATGATCGAGATCGCTCCGCAGAACGGGTGTTCCTCAAGCACCCCGAGATTCTCCGAACTGATCACCTCGATGGTGAAGCCCTGGCGCGAAAGTTCCGCCGCCAGCAGCCGCAGCACGCCGCCGAAGTAGCCGTCGAACTGAAAATGCGGCACGATGAGTGCGACGCTGCGGCATTCGATCCGGTAACCGCAGCGTCGCGCCTGAGCCAGCACCGCCCGTTTGGTCTCGGCTGTGATTTTCGACGAGCCGTTCAGTGCGCGCGATACCGTCGCGATCGAATAGCCGGTCGCTTCGGCAATCTGTTTCAACGTCGAACGCATGATTCCCCCTCCGCAGAAAACATAATCCCGACACGGCTGAAATGCAAGTGAATTTACATTTTTTGCATAAATTTACATTTTGTTTCCTTTAATCCGGTCCGGAACGTCTTGAATAATCATTTTTTCTCAATATATTGTACGCGAATACCGGAAACCATGCAGAAACCTGCGGAAGGAAAGAGAATATGGATTCGACGATGATCGATTTGAGTGGAGAGTGGCGGCTCGGAACTCCGGAATGGGGGGAAAAGACGATCCCGGCAACGCTCCCCGGAGACAACTATACGGCACTGCTTTCGGCGGGGATGATTCCCGATCCGCATTTCGGCCGGAATGAGAATTTCGTGCAGGAGTTCCGCCGGTTCGAGTGGATTTTTTCGCGTGATTTCGAGTTGCCGGCCGGTCTGCTCGAATGCCGGTATGTCTATCTGAACTGCGAGATGGTCGACACGTTCGCGACGATCCGGATCAACGGGCGGCGGGTCGTCACCATGGAGAATATGTTTTCCTGCGCGCGCCCCGAGGTGAAATCTCTGCTGCATCCCGGAGTCAACACGATTGAAATCCGGTTTAAATCCGCGGAACTTGAGGCGAAGAAAGCCGCCGCGACAATGCCGTTCCCGATTCCGATGAACGGCTGCTGCAAGGTCCCGAATCTGAATCTGGTCCGCAAGGCGCACTGCCATGGCGGCTGGGACTGGGGGCTTACGCTGCTGGTGAGCGGGGTCTATGTTCCGCTGACGCTGACCGGAGTCGACGGAGGGCGCATCGACGCGGTCTGGACCGAGCAGAAACATGAACAAAACTTTGTCGGCGTGACTGCCGTGGCGGAGATTTTCGCGGAAAAACCGTGCCGGATGCCGGTCGCTTTCCGGTTCAACGGCGAGGAGCGCGGCGTGACTGCCGCACTCAAGGCGGGGCGGAATCTCGTGCGCATGAAGTTCGATGTCGCTTCTCCCCGGCTCTGGTGGCCGAACGGACTCGGCGAGCAGGCGCTCTATGCGTTGACCGTATCGACCTCCCGGCAGTCGGTCACGAAAGAGATCGGGCTGCGGACGATCGAGGTGGTGAATGAACCCGATGAATTCGGGGTCTCGATGCGCTTCCGGGTCAACGGGTTCGACGTGTTCTGCAAGGGGGCGGACTGGATTCCGTGCGATGCTTTCCCGTCGCGCCAGACCGATGCGGCCTATGAGGATCTGTTGGAATCGGCCCGGCTCGCGGGGATGAATATGCTGCGCGTCTGGGGCGGCGGTCAGTATGAAAAGGAGATCTTCTACACGCTCTGCGACCGCAAGGGGCTGATGGTCTGGCAGGATATGATGTTCTCGTGCAGCCTTTATCCGTCGACAGACGAATTCATTGCGAATGTGATGGATGAACTCGATTTCCAGATCCGCAGGCTCAAACACCACGCTTCGCTCGCGATCTGGTGCGGCGACAACGAGGTCATCGGCGCCACGCGCTGGTACGACCAGGACAAGTGCCAGACCTATCTCGTGAATTACGACCGGCTGAACCGCGAACTCAAGCGCAAAGTCGCGGAACTCGATCCGGACCGGATGTTCTGGCCGAGTTCGCCGTGCGGCGGCCCGAACAACTTCAACGACGGCTGGCATGACGACTCCTGCGGCGACATGCACTACTGGGAGGTATGGCACGGCAGCCGGGATTTCAGCGCGTATTACACGGTGCGTCCCCGGTTCTGTTCGGAATTCGGTTATCAGTCGTTCCCGTCGCTCGAGACGGTCGAGAAGTTCTGTCCGCCTGATCAGCGCAATGTTTTCTCCCCGGTGATGGATCACCACCAGAAGTGCGTGCGCGGCAACGCGCCGATCATCGGCATGTTCGGTCGTTACTTCCGCATGCCGGAGAGTTTCGGGGATTTTCTTTACCTCTCGCAGGTGCAGCAGGCGCTGGCGATCAAGACCGGCGTGGAGTTCTGGCGCACGCTGAAACCGCGCTGCATGGGGACGCTCTACTGGCAGTTGAACGACAACTGGCCGGTGGCTTCGTGGTCGAGCATCGAGTACGGCGGCAAGTGGAAGCAGCTCCATTATCATGCGAAACGGTTTTACGCGCCGGTCATCGGCGTTGCCTACCGCGATCCGGCGGACGGGATGATCCGGCTCTACGTCGTGAGTGACCTGAGGCAGAAATGCCGGGTGACGGTTGCCGCTGCGGTTTTTGATTTCGACGGGAATCTGCTCAAGCGGTTTGGATTTTCGGCATCGCTCAAGCCGGGCGAGAGCAAATGCATCAAGACGTTCCGTCCCGCCGATTTCGCGGCGATCGATCCGGAGGAGAGTTTCATGGAGCTCGTCACGACGACCGAATGCGCGGGGGAAACGGTTCCGGTTCACGAGAACAGTTTCTTCTTCGAGGTGTTCAAGCGCTGTGCGTTCCGCCATGCTTCGGTGAAAATCGGGGTGTCGGCCGTCGGGGATGGAACGTTTGAAGTTGCGCTGTCGACCGACAAACCCGCATTTTTCGTCACGCTCGACACGCCGGGAATCCCCGGGATTTTCAGCGACAACTCGCTCTCGCTCCTGCCCGGAGAGGCGAAGACGCTCATTTTCCGTCCGAAAGGGCAGACCGATGTTGCCGCGATCCGGCAGGCTCTCACGGTCAATTTCCTGCGGAAGACCTACAACTGAGAAGAGACGGGGGAACGAAAATGCAGATTCTGCCGCGTTCGATGCCCGAAGCCGAGGGGATCTCCTCGACGGCGCTCCGGAAATTTGCGGAGGCGCTTCGCGGACTTGACTCCGTGCACAGCGTCATGGTCATGCGCCACGGCCGGGTGGTTGCCGAGGGGTGGAAAAAGCCCTACGGGCCGGAGACGCCGCACATGCTGTTTTCGCTCAGCAAAAGTTTCACCTCCTGCGCGGTGGGGTTCGCCTGCGCGGAGGGGAAACTCTCTCTCGATGCCCGGCTGGTCGATCTGTTTCGCGACAAGCTGCCGGAGTGCTATGATCCGAAGTTTGAGACGATGCGGATCCGCCATCTGCTGTCGATGACCTCCGGTCACGATCACTGCACGATGGCCGATATGCAGCACGCGCCGGATTGGGAGCGGGCATTTTTCCGCACGACGCCCGTATACGAGCCGGGGACGCACTTCTGCTACAACTCCGGTGCGAGTTACATGCTTTCCGCCGCGGTTGTGCGTGCGACAAAAGAGTCACTGTGCGACTATCTGCGTCCGAGATTGTTCGAGCCGCTCGGCATCGCTCCGCGGCTGTGGGAGCTTTCGCCGCAGGGGATTGAAACCGGCGGCTGGGGATTCAACCTCACGACGGAGGAGATCGCCTCGTTCGCCCAGTGTCTGCTCGACGGCGGGCGGCGCGACGGGCGTCAGGTCATTCCGGCGGAGTATCTTGCTCAGGCCACGAGCATTCAGTCGGACAATTCGATGAACGATCAGCCCGACTGGAAAGTCGGTTACGGGTTTCAGTTCTGGCGCTGCCGCCACAATGCGTTCCGCGGCGACGGCGCATTCGGGCAGTACGCGATCGCGATGCCGGAGCAGGGGATTGCGATCGCGATCACTTCCGGACTGCGCAACATGCAGCAGATTCTCGATCTGGTGTGGGATTTCGTTCTTCCGGCGGCTCAGAACTCGGCACTGCCTCCGGCGGCGGAGGAGGAATCCGCGCTGCGGCAGGAACTTGCGGCGTGGGCGATGCCGGTGTTCACTTCCGCGGGAGCGGAACTTCCGAGACGGATTTATCACCTGGAAGCGAACGATTTGCAGTTCAAGGAACTCTCATTCGCTTCCCTGGGGGATCACGTGGAACTTTCCCTCGACGGCGAAACGCTGCGTGCCGGATTCGGCTTTCAGGCGGACAATCTTCTCACGTGGCGTGAGGCGCAGCCGCGCCGGGTCGCGGCCAGTGTGCGCCGGATTTCCGATCGGGAGTTTGAACTGCTGGCGTGTTGTTACGAGACGCCGTTCCAGTGGCATATCCAGCTGGAGTTCGGAGACGATGCCGTGACGCTTGTGCGCAGGGCGAATGTCTGTTTCCGGACAGCCGACTGGCCGGTTCTCCGCGGACGACGGAGCTAGGCAGTTACGGAAAAACGCATCTTTTTGGCCTCCTCAGGGTTGATTTTTCATTCCGGACATTGTATGGTGAAATTTCAACTGGAGGTGAATATGAGAGATAAGCTGTTGTTGTTCGCCGTGTTTTTCGCGGCTTGTGCCGGAGTGCTTGTGACGCTCGGCATAGCAGGGGGATTCCCTGAGAGTGCGACTGCGGAGCCGCCCCCGCCGGCGCCGACACCCGAGGCGGAACTGCGGGCTCGCGGGGAGGCGCATGCGGCGGCCTCGAATCTGCAGGATGCGTTTGCCGCCACGGTCGAGAAGTCGATGCCCGCGGTGGTCCTGATCACCGCCCAGAAACGGGTCGGAGTTGTTTCTCCGGTGGACTATTACCGCAGCCGGATCGAATACCGTGATGTCCCGACCGGTCAGGGATCGGGATTTTTCATTCGCGAGGACGGATATATTCTGACCAATTTTCACGTGGTTCGCGACCAGGATTCGTTTTACGTGACGACGAATGACGGCGCGGAGTTTCAGGCGAAAGTGGTGGGGGTGGATCCGCCGTCGGATCTCGCGCTGCTCAAGATTGCCGGCAGCGGCAGAAAGTTCGAGACGCTGAAGTTCGCGGAGATCGACCGGGTGAAAATCGGGCACTGGGCGATCGCGATCGGCGCGCCGTTCAGCCTGAGCCGTTCGGTGACGGTCGGTGTGGTTTCCGGGATGAAACGTCGCGGCGTGGGGGTGAATCTGCATGAGAGTTACATCCAGACCGATGCGTCGATCAATCCGGGCAACTCGGGCGGACCGCTGTTGAATCTGGCCGGCGAAGTGATCGGGGTGAATGACTTTATTTTTTCGCCGTCGGGCGGGAGTGTCGGCATCAGTTTTGCGATCAGCGCGGATCTCGCGCAGCATGTGGCCGAAGAGATGATTGAGCACGGACAGGTGCGCCGTCCGTGGCTCGGCGTAGTGCTTGAACCGCTTTCGCGTAAACTTCGCAAACAACTTGACGTTGAACACGGTGTCGGAGTTTCACAGATTTTCCGTGACTCTCCTGCGGCGGGGATTCTGCGCCGCGGCGATGTGATCCTCGAGCTCGGAGGCGAACCGGTCGACGGGCCCGGAGACGTTCAGAGCCGGGTTTATTCGGCTGAGCCGGAGTCGGAAATCACTGTGAAATTTCTGCGTTCCGGCAAGTCGCATGAGGAGAAGATCCAACTGCAGACCGCTCCCCGCAACTGGTTTCGCCGAAACGCCGGCGCCCGTGATGATTTTCAGGCGGCCGGCGAATGGATGTAGTCGAAATTCGGCGCGGGATCACGCTTCCCGGGAGAGACGGAGCGTGTGTCCCGGTGTGACAGTCACTTCCGTTTCAAAGCGGATCGCCTCGTTTTCCTGCGTCCACGCGACGGGCTGATTCCCGATCAGCACCGTCGATATGTGTTCGACGTGGTCGAGTTCGAGGCGTTTGAGTTGGAGTGATCCGGAGAGAATCTCGATTTCGTCGCAGCTGCCGCGGCGGCGATAGACGCCCCAGCCGGTTCCGGTGCTCCAGAAGCAGCGAAACTCGTTTCCCTCGCCGGGGAGGGGGGAGAACCGGATCTTTCCGGCCGCGAGATCGCACCGGAAGCCGCTGAATGCCGCGAGCAGTGCGAAACTGGCCATCGACCGTGCGTAGTTGCTGCCGCACTCGATCTCGTTCCATGGATTGCGCCGGAGGCCATCATACCGGTCGCGTACGGCGCGCACCATTTCGAGGCCCTGTTCCTGGAATCCGCGCAGAATCAGGTGACAGGCCGCCTGATACTCGAATCCGTGCATGGTTTCGGTCGCATACGGGACCGGAATCGCGGGCATGTCTCCATGCGGCCAGCTGCAGATGACGGTTCCCGCCTCGTCGTTGAGCCCGAAGACGCGCCAGAAATTCGCATAGTTCCGCAGTGTCGGCTGAAAGTTCCAGCGATGGATTGCGAGCAGTGCCGAAGCGACACGGGCGGGCTCGAAGATGTCGCCGAGTCCGATGAGATCCGCATGCCATTGAGCGAGGACCTGATCGATGAGACAGCCGTTCCCGATCTGATATTTGATTTCATGCGATTCGTCGTTCCAGTAGTAGGCGTCCGCTCCCTCGAAGGGGGTGAGCAGCGACCGGTCTGCGAGATCGATTTTCTGGATGAAGTATTCCCCGTTGAAGAGCTCTGCGTCGACCCGTTTTCTGCCGCGCTCAAAGATGGAGCGGTAGAGTTCGGCGTCCGCGGTTTCGCCGAGTGCGTCTGCCATCTCCGCCCCGGCTTTCAACGCGGCAAGATAAAAACCGGTGAGCCAGGAATTTGCGCCGAACAGTTCGACATCGAGCGTATGGTGCTGGCGTCCGGTGATGACGCCGGACTGTTCCGGATCCCAGCGATCCGGGTTGGCGGGGCTCCAGGCATATTCGAGCGAACGTTTGACGGCGGGATACCACCGCCTCAGCCATGCGGTGTCTCCGCAGATTTTCCATTCGCGGCAGGTTTTGATGACGCCGCCCATCTGCCCGTCGACACACGGCCGGAAAGCGGATGGTTTGCGGCCGAGCGGGAGTTGCAGCCGGAATCCGAGCCCGCCGTCCTCACGGAAGTTGTACGTGAAATCGAGTTCGCGCATGGAGCGTTCGAGATCCGGGAAAAGATAAGGAAGTGCATAGGCGTAATTCCAGACGTGCGTGCACGATCCCTCGCAGCTTCCCTCAAGGCTCTGGCACCCCTCGAACGCATAGAATTCACCGTTTTCGAGCCGCAGACAGGTTGGAGATTTCAGGGTCGAGAGGTTGGCGGAGACCGCATCGATCACCTCCGGCGGCAGCGTCGAGTCGAACAGCGCCGAGCGGAATCGGAACGTCTCGTCGCGCAGACGAGGAAAGTTTTCAAGCAGATAAGCTGCAACATCTTCCGCTCCGGGGAACTGCGTGGCATACCAGTTGCGCCACGTGACGCCGGCGTACTCGCCGGGATTCCAGTCGTTGGCCCGGTTGGGGAAAAACCAGGCAAGGGCGAAAACCACGGTGCGGCTTTCCCCCGGCGCAACTTCAAAGCGCGGGGCGACAGTGCCGGTTTCGCGTTCTCCCGGGGAATCGAATGAGCGGTTTTTGAATGAGCCGGGCCGACAGAAGTCGTTCCAGAACATGTTGAGGTCATCGCGCCAGGTGCCGCGGTACCAGCTGGCCTGCCCGGAGATGGAGTCTCCGCCCGCCGCCGCCAGGGAGAGTTCGCCGTAACGGACCGATTCCGGCGGTTCTTCGGATTTCATGGTCAACTGGTCCTGATTCCACCGGGATCGGAATTTGCCGGGTGTGGCGCTCAGCGATCCGGCCAGCGTGTAAGTGATGGTTTTCCGGGAGTTGTTGCGAACGGTGAACTCGAAAAGCGCTCCGGGCAGCGACGAGTCGAACGAGTTCAGCGGGATGAACGGGTTGAATGCGCGCAACGTGATTTCGCCGGGAAACCTCGGATCTTTGAACTGCATTGCAACCACCGGGAATTCGCCGGAGAATTCCGTCTCGGAGAAGTGCGGCAATCCCGGAAGCAGATCGGCTTTTGCGCCGTAACCGAAGCCGCAGTATCCGGCATGGGCGGCGGCTTCGGCGGGACAGGTGTGCCCCATGTAAGGCGGAGTCATGTCGCCATTCAGGATGCGGGCGTCGAGAACGCTGCCGTCGGCCTCGGCTTTGACGGCGAAGTGGCTGTACCGGTTGGAACTCTCCTTGTTCGGATGATTTTCGATCTCCCAGTCGACGAGGTGCCCCGATCCGTCGAGCCCGATGCAGCCAGTGCCGATTCCTCCGAGCGGGAATGAGATGGCGGAACGATGATTTTTGTCGTAATACATGTGATCCTCCCGGTTGATTTTTGTGGTACTGCTGATAATTTATGGTGGATTCGTTGATTTTGGAATGGACAATTTCGGGGAAAACATATCTTTTTATGGGATTGGCGCGACACGATGAACTGACCGGGCTGTTTCGGGACGTGAGTTGGAACTTCACGGAATTCGGGGAGGCCGATTTCGTCTGGCACGGCCGCAACACCTACCGCTGCAACCGTCTTTTTCTCATTCGAGCAGGGGAGGGGGGGCTTGTGAACCACACGGGCGGAGAGTTTCTGCGCCTGCGGAGCGGATACGGATATTTCATGCCTCCGGAGCTGGATCTGGAATTTGATTTTCCGGAGGGCTTTCGATTTTTCAGTTTTCATTTTCAACTGGAAGCGCTGCCGGGGGTGGACCTGTTTGCGGGGAATGAACGCTGCAGGGAATTTGTCCTGGATTCCGGAACGATGGAGACGGCTGCCCGTTTATCTGCGGCAGCTCCGGGTTGGGAGACATTTTTCCGGCTGGAACAGTTCATCTGTGGTCTGCTTGGCGTACTTGCTTCGGAAGTGACGCTGGACTGGACGTGGAGAAATCGGTTGAAAGAGCGTTACGGCGCGCTCCTGGAGTTTGTGCGCGGGAAAGCGACCGCACGCAGCAGTGCCGCGGATCTGGCGACGGCGGCAGGACGTTCCTACGATCGTTTGAGTCGTGAGTTCAAACGTGATTTCGGGCGTACCTTGAAAGAGTTTCTGGCTTCGGAACTCTGCCGTCGGGCGGAACATCTGCTGTTGCGCAACCGATTGTCGGTGAAAGAGACGGCTGCTGAATTGGGATTCTGCAATGAGTTTTATTTTTCGCGCTTTTTCCGGCGCCATACCGGAATGTCCCCGCGTGACTGCCGGGCGATGCACCCCGGTTTTTCAGGAGAAAAGTTGTAAAAAAGTTTGGTTTTGAGCTTGAAAAGTTCCTGGATGGGGGTTATGTTAAGAATCTGTTGCGTCCT
>CALXOE010000009.1 GCA_944389935.1 uncultured Victivallis sp. | reverse complement strand
TTGTTGCGTAATTTTGTAAATGCTGTTTCTGATATGCAAAATTACGCGATATTACGCAACAAAACGCATACATGAAATTTGCGAGATACAGGATAAAACGCAAAAAGCATCCTCCTGGACGCCATGAAATGCCCCGTTGTAACGGAACACGAATGGAAGAGGATTTCTTCCGTCTCCTTGAATTTCGGCGTTGACAGAGTATATTGAATTTCGGCGGGAGGTTATGGTTATATGAAGAAAATTACAAGCAGTGTTTACACTTTTGAAGATATCATTAAGGATGAGTTCCTTTATGTCGATAAGACAGAATTCATCTGGTCGCTTATCAGTCAGGGAAAGGCTATGTATTTCCTGTCCCGTCCGCGCCGCTTCGGCAAGTCGCTGACCGTCTCCACCCTCAAAGCGGTTTTTCAGGGCAAAAAAGAACTCTTCAAGGGGCTGGCTATTTATGACAAGCCTTATGATTGGAAGCCCTATCCCGTGATTCATCTGGATATGGGGAATTGTCAGGCAAAGACTCCAGAGGAGTTGAACAACTTCTTATTCGACACACTCACTTCCCTGGCAGAAGAGCATAATATGCAATTGCGCGGGCAATCCAATGCCACGCGTTTTGAATTTTTAATTGAAGATATTGCAAAGAAAAATCCTGTTGTCATTCTTCTTGACGAATATGACAAACCAATCCTGAATACTTTGACCGCCCCGGAGGCTATGGCGTGCCGGGACGTTTTGAAG
This sequence comes from uncultured Victivallis sp., assembly GCA_944389935.1. Classification (GTDB taxonomy): domain Bacteria; phylum Verrucomicrobiota; class Lentisphaeria; order Victivallales; family Victivallaceae; genus Victivallis. Next base: position 82,611 of record CALXOE010000009.1, on the reverse strand, counting down.
GGGTTCTATTCTTCTATCAAAAAATGCGAAAGCAGGGAACGCTTTGTATTCGTTACAGGTGCAACGAAGTTCTGCCACGTCTCGTTGTTCTCCGATCTCAATAACCTGACCGACATCACGATGAATCGTGATTATGCAACGATGTTCGGCTATACTCAGGAGGAATTCGAAACTTATTTTGTTGACCGCATTGATTCAGCCTGTAAGCAGCTGGATATGTCACGGGAAAAGCTGCTTCAGGAAATCAAAGCGTGGTATGACGGATACAGATTTCATGCGAAAGCTGAATCTGTTTACAATCCGGTTTCATTGGCTCAGTTTTTTACGAACGATGCCGAATTCAACAACTACTGGTTTTCCACAGGAACACCATCGTTTCTGATGGGATTAATCAAAAAAGCGAACTTCAATTTTGAAAAAACACTCAATGAGCCTGTTATGGGATTGGCTTTCAATGCGTTTGAAATAGACAAAATTGATCCACTGGCTCTTTTGTTGCAGACGGGATACTTGACCATAAAAAGTTCGTTCGTAGATCTCGGAGAAACGTTGTATTATCTCGATTTCCCCAACCGGGAAGTCAAAAGCGCATTTGAAACCTACCTGATCAGCGATTATGCCTCCATTCCGCAGGAAACAGTCGGCGCAAACGTATTTAAGATGGTCAAGGCGATCAAAGCCCGCGATATCAATCTGTTCATGGAATTGCTGAAAACATTCTTCGCCGCAGTGCAGTACGATGTTGCAACAGACACGGAAGGACGTTTTCAGTTGCTATTCTACTCGGTATTCCTATTGATCGGGGTAAGAGTGGAAGCGGAATCCCGTACGAACAACGGACGCATTGACGCGGTGATTTGCGATGGGGATCAGGTCTACATCTTTGAATTCAAACTTAATCAAACCGCAGAGATTGCATTAAAACAAATCCAAGGGAAGGAGTATTTCCAAAAATACCAGTACTCGGGAAAGCGTATTACCCTCATTGGTGTGAATTTTGATACAGCTGCCCGCCAAATCTCCGACTGGGAAATCAAAGCAACATAATTCATTGTTCCTGTATTTGTGCATTTTCGACTTGACAGACAAACAAGTCGGGACTATCTGGGCTTATTGATTCGGTAATGAAGACTACTTGCTATTTCCTGCGGAGATAACCTAGCTTGTAAATGTAAGCGCCCAGCCAGCTCCATGGTGATGGTGGATCGAGGGAAGATTTTTTCGAAAGGGAAGATGGCCACAAAATGAATGCCGTCAGACGACGATAACCGCCCGACGGCATTCATCTTTTTGGTAAATTCCCACTCAAAAAAATCCCTCTTCCTCCTCACCATGGGGCTCGCTGGGCGCATACCTTGAATCGTCAAACCGCTCTCCCAATACTCTGACAGTTGTTCTACCCAATAATCTCGTCCTTCGCGTCCCATGCCATCCTCCTTTCGTTCGGGGTTGGGAAAAACATAGCACGCAAGTAACCTCAAATCCAGATGGGGCTGGCTGGGCGCTTACGAATTAAGAAAATCGCTTATGGTTGGAATGATAAAGGCGTAACGAAAGTTGCGAGAATTATATTGAAACGGTTTGCTAACGCCAGTGAATGGGAAAATTACTGGCAGAAAAGGATGAACATGGTCGGTAATGTAGTTGTCACGGTTGGCAACTACAAGTTGTTTTCACAAAATTTGGGACAATAACAATTTTTTCCAACGCTCTCCGCGATATCCGCCTCATCATGGGGCTCACTGTTACTTCCCTTCAAAAAATCTCCCCCAGCTCCCCCTCGCCATGGGGGGGGCTGGGCGCTTACACTCATCGTCCGTCGGGAAGTGTCTGTCCCGGCAGGATACCGGCATCCTGTCCTTGAACGGCCACAGCGGCTTTTCGCGCACGCCACTCTTCCGGTGTCAGGAGTTTCCAATCCGGGAGCTCATCGGCATAAACAGCCAAAGGTTCATTCGGAATGATGATCGATCCATCCGGATTCAACGCCACCGGATCGAGCCGCCAGCTCACGATCTTGCTAACAGCGCGCCAACCAAACACGGAGATGCGATGCGGCTTCTGAGCCGAGTGTATTCCCTGCTCCACACGATCAAGCGCCCAACAGACGATGGTGTAACGCGGGCCGTCGGCTTCTTCTGACTCCTTTTCGAGAATATATGCTTCCAGCCCCAAAGCGGGATCAGCCATTCCAACCAATTTTCTGCCGCGCATTGCATCGGTCGAAGCGGCATAGGCCAGCAATCTGAGCTTCGGCTGCCAATTCAGGTCAAACAATCCGGAGTAAAGCAGATTTCCGGCTTCCTGAAAATCGCGGGCGAGAAAATAGGTCACACTTTCCATATTCTGGAGAAAAAGGTCGCGGGCGAAAAGTTTCATCAGATCACCGGGATGCCCGTAACAGGATTCCTCACTGTTATGAAGCTGTTTGGAAGAAAAACCGCGTCTGGCGCGTTCATCGCGCATCCAGTCGGCAAATCCCCACTTGGGAACACTCCAGGTGTAGTGCAGCGAATAAGCATCGAAACATTCGTCCACTCCGGCATCAAACGCCCGTTCAATCCAGGCACGTCCGCGTCCTTCGACCCGATCTCGCTCAAGGCTGGCCCAGGTCGCTCCGAATCCGAGAAACGGGAATTTGCGGTTCGGATATGCGCGGTCAAGCGCGAAGCGGGTCATTTTTGCCTCCTCCACATAGTCTTCAGGCGTGCTGTCACCGACCCACCAGACATGGGAAGCATCGACCTCGTTCCCCAACTCGACGGAATGAATCACATCCTCCGGGACATGATCGAAAAGTTTACGAAGATAGTCGCGATAAAGAGGGTAATATTCCGGTTTGCAGGCCGCGAGTTTGTTGCCGTGTCCCCTGCCGTAACGGGCGGGGGCGAACCCCGTGGTCAACATGAGTTTCATCCCGTGTTTTCCGGCCAGAGATATTTCGTAATCGAGTTGGCGAAAGTCGAATTTACCTGGCTCCACTCCAAGACGGTGCCAGCATGGTTCAGCGGTTCTGAGAAATTCCACTCCTGCCCGGGCGAGCAGCTCAAGAGCAGCGGCGGTTCGTTCCTCATCCACTCCGACCTCGACAAACGGTTTCTCTATTCCGTGGACGCCAAAACGCATCCGCTTTCGGGATCGGATGGCAGAAGGCGCAGGAAGCGGACGTGACTTCATCTTGCGCAGAACTTCGGCTGTGGTCTCCGGATTCCACTCTTCGTTGGTTTCAGCCAGTTTGGCCGGATAGGTTCGCATCTGAATATCGTGGATCATTTCGCGAAAAAATGTCTTTCGTTCCTCCGGGGAAGCTCCGTTCGGAATTCCTTTCCATGGCGACCCCGGCGGGCGATTACCGCGCGGCGCCCAAGCGGGATCAGCAGTCAAGACGATCGCATCCAGAAAGAGACGGATGTTATCCGTCCCTGGCCTGGGACGGCTCGCCGTGATTCGAAACGTATGCACACCGGCGGAGCGAAATTCCTTTACTCCCACCTTCGTCCAGAAAAAATAAGCCCGAGGATGGGGGAAACCGTAGGCTGGGCTATAAGGACGACGCCCGACCAGGTCAATCGGCAACTCGCCATCCCACCGGATCGAGCAGGGCGAAGCCCAGCCAACATGAAACGGCGTTGCGGCAATCCAGACATGGTAAGTTCCCGGAGCTGGAACATTCAGTTCGTATTGCGCATAATAGCCGTCGGGAGCCGCTTCAGGATCGACTTTACGGTCGATGCTGAAATACATTCCCCCGGAAGCCCCCTGGCCTTTCTCATTCAGGAACGGTACATTGGCGCGTACTCCGATATTGCTCTCATCCGGCAGTTCCGCCTCTCGCCAGACCATGGTTCCTTTCGGGGCGTTCGGCTGGGCTCCCGGAGAAAAAGCGGGATGGTTTCCGGCGGGTCGATAGTTCTCGTCAGAGGTAAGGACAAGGGCATCCAGAAATACAACAACTTTAGAATCGGCGGATCGTCCTTTTCCAGCCTCGATTCTGAGAGTGTAGACTCCGGGAGCGGCAAAATCTCGCTTCCCTGCGTCATGCCAGAAAAAAAACTGTTCGTTTTTTCCCTTTCCATAGGGAACGCCTTGGTATTTTCTGCCGCTCATATCGATCTTTCCCGCCTGGTCATTCCAGCGGATCGAGTAAGTCGAAGCCCATCCGGTCACAAGCGGCGTCGAAGCGATCCAGAGTCGATAGGAGCCGGATTTCTTCACATGAAATTCGTATTCCGCAAAACGGATCGTGCCGCCGGTGGAGGATTCGGGCCGTTCATTCTTCAAAAACATCCCACACGAAGCTCCTCCGGCCCCCCCATCGGAGAGAGCCGCAATCCCGGGCGTGAAATTGGTTTGTCTCGCCTCTTCCCCCTCCAGCCAGATCGTTTCCGCCAGCACGGGTACAAGGGGAAAGAAAAATCCAAGAACCATTCGAATAATGAATTGCAAACGCATGACAAATCCTTTCAATCCCCTCAATTGTTATCCGTAACGCTCCAGTTGAAGCCGAATTTACCCCAATATGCGTGACCCTTGTTTGCACGGGCTCTCAACATCAGGGTCGAATTGATGTATTCGACGTGTCCGTCGAGAAAATTAAGATTGATCCCTATGGAGTGCCCGTATTCCGTCCCGAAAAATGCTTTCCCCCCGGAAACTTCGGCAGGAGTCTGCGTGTAGGTATAATGGGCAACTACCCCCTCATCGGGCGCCTTCGGCATATTTCCGTCAAGAATGACAACCGTCCGCGACGGATGTTTGAAATTTCCCCGTTTGTGATACTCCCGCGTGGTTCGCTGCTGTGAAAGATTAACGTTCTGCCCGTAACTCAGTCGGGCATCTTCCCCGAACTTGAAGGATGTTTCATGCAATGCGACGAAGTCCTTCATGGATTTGCTGTTTTCCTCCGTTGATGCGGGACAGAAGAATATTTTCCCGGTGGCGTTTTTCCCGAGATACGGAGCCAGTGTCGTCGGCCATACGATATTACCCGGCCACCGGATTCCGGCTGCGATGAAGTCGTTGTACTCGTCACTGTAACTGATGTGTCCGAACGCGATCTGCTTGAGATTGCCGGAACAGGAACTCCTGTGAGCGGTACTGCGCGCCCGCTGAAGCGCCGGAAGCAGCATCCCCGCCAGAATCGCAATGATTGCAATCACTACTAACAATTCAATTAATGTGAAAAAACTTCTTTTCATGGGGGATTCCTTTCTTACAGATGTTGTGGTGTGGTTTCTCTTTCCATAAGTTTCGGAGCGATACGAATCAGCTGTCGGCGATAGTCGGCCTCACAGAAAATCCGAAAAATCTCCGTCGCCATCTCCTCTGCGGGCAGCCGGACAGTGGTTGGAGAGACTGGATCGAATTTGTCAGAATAGCCATCAACGCCGGTCACCGCAATCTCTTCCGGCACTCTGATTCCGGCCAGCCGCAATTCGATGGTAACAAGTTGGGCAATTCGATCATTGTAGCAGACGAACGACTCCGGACGCTCCGCCAAACCGGCCAGACGCCGCACCCAGACGCGACACTCCTCTGCCGAGAGGAAGCTGGTCATTCCGACCAGCCGCATACCAGGATGTTCTGTGACGGCATTTTGCAGGTGGGTGCGCCGCCAGCAACTGGAATTGCTTTCCGGAACACCACTTCCCACATACCAGAGCCTTTGGAGTCCGCAATTGCCCAACACCCCGCAGATCATCCGCATGACCTGTCCTTCGTCAAAACTGACCGCGGCAGAGCAATCGTAATCCGGTTCACGGTTCCGGATGTTGATGATCGGAATTCCGCACCGGCAGAACTGCTTACGCAAATCCGCATTGCTCTCCTCGCCGACCCAGGAGATGATGATGCAATCCACCCGCCGGATTAAAAAACGGTTCAAAATCTCCCGCTCACGCTTTTCATCCCCCTCCGAGGACTCTGAAATCACAAGATAACCGTTGTCCACGAAAAGCCTGCTGCACGCGGAAATCAACTCCTGAGACATGGCGGAACGATTCGAGGGCAGCAGCAGCCCGATGTTGCGGCTGCGCCCGGAAACCAGTGTACGAGCCAAGTCGTTTGGAATATAACCGAGTTCCTCGGCAGCCGCAAGAATCTTGTTTTTCGTCTTTTCGCTGATGCCGACCGTCGTCTTCTTATCCGGATTCAAAGCGGCATATACCGCCACACGCGAAACGCCCACATATCTTGCAAGCATCGCCACCGTAACCTGCCGCCCGGCTTCTCCCTGTCCTGTTGTTTCCACCATCTTACATACCTGTTATAGCTCGTGCTATATTCGTTCTCAAAAAAATAATCCGCGCATCCGGCCTCCTGTTATAGCTCGTGCTATATATTATGAATCAATTTTTTCGGAAAGTCAAGTCCTTCAGAAAAAAAATTGGAGAAAATATCCAGGTTCCCTGTGCTGTCAAGTCTCAATCCGGCATAATCGGTTGTATTGCTCCCTTTTATTCCGTTTGAAACTTGGCAGAACAGAACCCGTCTGAAAGGACCCCTGGGGAAAAAAGCGACATGCCACATCAGACTCTTTGCTGAAATGTCGCCAGGTGATATTACCTGAACTGATTTCCTCCTCATCAGGTTGGGCACATGCTTGTTATTTTTGACTGATTGCCAAGTTATTGGTTGAGTTCCGGCAAGTGAAAGTGTTCACAATAACGATTAAACAAATGCCGGGCAGCCTGGTAACATGAATTCGGACTCATAAAGTGCGAAAATTCAAAAGTAACAGCTTTGGCAATTCCGGCAGCTTGAGCGGCCTTTAACTTCAGCAACATTTTCTCCCATTTGATCGGCAGGAATTTAATCGGCATGTCACGATCGAAAGATTCACAATTGGTCCAACATTGCATCCCGTGAAGATCTGCCAGCTCCCGATTGACACTCAGAAAATCTTTCAACTCGGAAAAGTCGCAATATCCATCCTGAAATGCAAGAATATCAACCGCATCTTGAATTCCGGAAAGAATATCATTCCACTCTCTGGCATGTTCTTCAACCGAAATGCTTCCATCCTTGCGGATAATATCACTGTTGAAAGCACTGATTGATTTCATTCCGTCAATGTAAGGAGAAATCATCACCGGCAAATTGTTGGAGAGCTCCTTGCACAGTCTGCCGATCTGCGCATAAATGTCAACGGTTCCACGCATTTTTCGGCTGATTTCCTGGGTCAGATACCAGCCTTGAAACGCTTTGCGGTGTCCGTATTTCTCCCAAACTTCATTGATGACGGCACGATTGATTTCCTGTTCCCGGGACGGGTTGCCGTTTTTCCAGTAATATCCGGAATCGTACGTTCCCATGAAAAACTTCATCTCATAACGTTCCGCCAGTTCCAGGAAAAGATCCACCAGATCCAAAGGCGGCAAATACCCCAGACACTCACGGGCCAGCACTTGCGATGGATAAGTCATCCATCTGCGAAGACCGCATCGGATCAGAATTACCGTGTCGATTCCAATCGAATGCATCCGCTGAAAATCAGCCTCCCACTCTGTCCTGCCCCAATTCTGATGCGGGATATCGTATGAAATTTCATCGAGAAAAGTTCCAGTTATTTTCATATTCGTCTTTCTGTGTTGATAAGTTTAAATTTATGATCCTATGTTTCACAAATTCCGGTATATTCGATTTCGTGTAAACTGGTTCAATATGGAACCGAAAAATCGTTTCCGGCTCCATAGCGGAACACATTAAGACACCGGGCCGTACGATTGAGTGCAACCATATTCCAGGCCTGTTCGCTGGCTGTGCCGAAACAACGTTCCGGTGCTTCAGGACTGTTCCGGTAACAGAGTGAGGAGAGGAACGATACCTCGGGATAGCCGTGATCAGAATGAACAGCATCGATATGTTCATGCCCGCAGAGCAGTGCGATTAGTTCTCGAGGTCCCTGGCGAGAAAAATCCGCCTCAATTTCATGAATCATATCATTCGGATCAAATAAAAAGGCTTCCGGCAAAACATCCTCAGCTCCAGTCCGACAGCGTCCTCCCGTTTGAAATGCGTGAAAAATCTTTATCAATGCCGGCCCATTTAAAATGAAACCAAGCGCCATGTGGCTGACCGCCAATATGCCCCACTGTTCAGAATTCGGCACGTTTGAAAAGTTAAGTGCCTTATGGACAACGAACTCAAGTTGAGCCTCGGAAAAACCATGGTGGTTGATGCTGTAATATTTAAGTTTTCCGTTTGGACCTGTTTCGAGAGGAAGATCAACGGCGTTCAGAATCAACAATCGTACTTTCTGGTCCGGAAAATCCAAATAATAGCAATTGCTGACTTCAGGAGCAGCAATTGCTCCTGCCGGCAACCCGTCCGGTTGAACAAGATTTTGCCATTCCTGGCCGGAAATTGCTTCACTGCCATCCGGAGCATTGTCTCGACAGTAATAGGTATTGTCATCGTGATTGCCGATCACGAACAGCACCGGGAGTCCCGAACTGCGCAATGCTTCCGCACTCAGAGCAGCTTCGCGGCGACTCTGTACTTTAGGGCGATTGCCATTGCTCATATCACCGACGTGAAGCAGAAACCGTGCGTTGCATAATTTCCCAGCCGCGGCAAAAGCATGCATATGCGCAAGTGCATTCGCACCATATTCGGCCAAGTTGTTCTTTTCTTCGAAGTGGGTATCGGCGATCAGACCAAACAGCAACGTGTTGTCATTTCCGGTATTTTTTCGTACCCGGCTGCAGAACTCATTCATATAGTTTCCCATTATTCAACCACTGCTTCCGAATATACAAAATCGGCGAGGTTTCCGCGATGATCGGAGGGCCATCTCCCGTCTTTCGGGCTTGAGACCGGATCGGCGGTTGGAGTAAGGTCCCGTTCCCCATGTTTGATCATTCCCTGTGGCCCAAGCAGAATTACACGTTCAAGCTTCAGCTTCCCGGGATGGTAGAAAATAAAGTCGATCCGATCGCGCTCATCTGCCTCCGGAGCCCAGGAAAGCCGGCCTGCACTGACCGCAGAGTTGTCACAAGGATAGGTAAATCCCGGGTGTGTTACGGGATTGGGATATAATTCCCGGTAGGAATCACGAAAACCGTTCTTTTCCAATAAAGCGGTCGAATGCCAGGAGATTACAGTTCCATTGTGGTCATATAAGTTCTTCGTTTCCTCTCCCCAATCCCGCCAAGAAGGCTCATTGAAATCCCCTCCCAGCACAACTATGTCTCCAGCCGCAATGTGTGCCCGGGCATCGGCTGTAATCGCCCGGATCGCCTCCGGACGACCAGAAGCAAGGTTCATCGCAACAATTTTTTCCAGATCGGTCACCGGTTCGGACAACTTTTTCCAAGTTTCGCCGCTGTATCCTCGCGGCAGATAACAGGCGTAGTTGCGGTAATTCAGATGAACACTGTAAGCGACGATTTTTTGTCCATTGTCAGGATTCAGCACGGCTTTGTACGCGGATGGAAGCAATGCCTCCTGAACAATTGGAAAGCGTGAGATCACCTGATTGGCCCCATCGAGGCGGCTGCCGTAATATTGAAGGTCTGCACTTTTCAGTTGTGCGAGCAGATCGTCAACAATCCGATCTTTCACGCATTCACAGAGAAAAACGATGTCGGGGCGATGTTTTTTGATCTCATCGCCAATCATTACGCGAGCGCCGGGTACACCGTAGCCGCTGTTCCAAACATTCAATTGCATGACGCGCAGTGTCTCTGCCCCAACAGAAAGCATCTGTACCATCAGCAGTATGCTCCAGAATTTTCGCATTGATAACCCATAAAATACTTTTACCATGGATAATCCGTTTTTTATCTTGCCGCCTTTTCTCGGAACGTTTTTTCGATCGCAGCATGAAGGTCGCTTCCGCGATCTTCATGCTGTACCCGATAATCAACTCCTTTCCAAATTTTCCGGCTCCCACACCCATCGCAAATAGAGCGGCTCAAACCAGTAACAGCTACGTTCCAAGCATGCTTCCTTCTTGTTATCACATAATACCAAAACGACTTTCGTTTTTTTATTTTTCGTTTTTCTGCATGTATTTTAACAGCACGCGTCTGCGGGGCGTATCTCCGATTCGCGTTCTGTCATTTTTATCAGAACCAATTTCAGCATCCCAACCATTGTATTCGCGATAAGCGTGATAAGTCCAATCCCAGCCGTTTTCTTCAAAAATCGAAATAACGTCTTCAAGCCACTTTTCCGCATTCGGCGCCCAGCGAGCGACACCAAATTCGCCAACATAGATCGGTACATTATATTTGTTCTGGAAGTCGATAACCGGCTGCATGATTTGTTTGAGCTTCTCCCGGTTCCACTCCTCTCCAGCAATATGACCGGGATACAGAACGCCATCCGGTTTGCCCACCACTCCCTGATGCGTGAACGTGTTCGGATAATAGAAGTGGAAGCTGTAAATCATATTCGGCTGGTTAATCGGCACCAGCGTCCGGAATCCTTCCGGTCCGCCCCAGTCGGTCGATTCGACAATAATGGGAGTCTCGGGATCTACTTCACGGATTGCTGCTGCAATTTTGGCTGCGAGTCGATTCCAGTCGAGGCCACCGTCGGTTTGGTAGACGTAATTTTCATCTCGTGGTTCATTCAGCAGATCGTAGCCCCAGATGACCGGGTCTTTGCCATATTTTGCCGCAATTTCCCGCCAGATGTCAGCGAGAAGCTGCTGATCTTTCGGGTCCCAGCTCAACTGATTACGCAACAGTACATCTGTACTGGTCCCGGGACCGATGTGCATGTCGATCAGAATCTTGATCCCGTATTTGCGGGCAAGCGGAATGAGTTTGTCCAATTCAACGAGTTTGTTTTCGACAATTTTGCGGAATCCTGCTTCAGTCGTGTGATCCAATCCGTTGTTCTGGCCGATCTGGAAGCGGATCAGATTCGCATTCCAAACTTCTTTCAACTCCCGGATCGCTTCTTCGGAAAGATCATTGCCGGACATGACACCGCGATATTGCGTCCGCTTCTGCCGCGGCAACTGTTTTTCGAGCCGTGCCGGAACCTTCAAAGCCGGTGCGAGAAACACCCGTACCTCATCAATCCAGACAGTGCCGGTCGTCCCCTGCAGACCAAGATTCAGATACGCCGTCGTTGCCGTGGCCGGAACATGCCAGTAGCGTGAGAACTTCTCCCAGTTGTAGGTCCCGTGTTTCTTGGTCTGATCAGGATAGGAAGTCTTTCCATCATGGGTGACGGAAAGCATCAACTTGGGCCCCAGGTAGCTACGTGATGATTTCTTGACCTGATCTGCTTTCATCCAGCCTTCGACCACTACGCCACGTCCTCGAAGTTTGTTAATATCAAGCGGTATATAGGTCAAATGATTTCCATTTGGATCCGTACTATGGAATTTCAAACAGCCGGAATTATTGATTCCACCATCGGGCTGCCAAGTCATATCCGGATTTTTGCTCCATTTTGACAACGCATCCTTGCGATTGAAGTCTGCCTGGAATACGACTTCTTCGACAGCGCAAGAGAGCAAAGCCGAAAAAACAGCCAGAACAAGTAGTATTTGCTTCATTTTTCCCCCTCAGTAATTACCGTAGAAGTTCCAGGAAAACAGCGCATCACGATCCCACCAATAACGTTGAACGTCTGCTCTTTGCACTTTTGAAACATGCCCGTCAAAATATCCTGCATTCAAACCGTCGCCATGACGATAAGCTGCATTTCCGGAACCTACTTGATTATGATCTTCCCCCGTATAACCTTCAAATTCATATACCATCGAATCGATGGCATCCATCCACGCGGCAGATTTTGTAGGAGATTTTAATTTCGCAAGATGCCACGCTTTCCCCTGTGACATCTCACTGACCGGATAGCAGGTAATGCCGTAAGACGCACTTGGATTATGCTTTGTCCAATGATCGTCCGGCGCAAGTACCGCTGCAGAATTAGGACAGAGCAAACCTGCTGGAAGTGTTTGATTTGCAGAAACATTGCTATTGGTAGTTTCCGCTTCTGTTGTTCCGCCTAATATACTCCGCCATTCAATAATCCGAAACCAGCTTGGATTTGCTACAGGAACCCAGTAGTTGTTGTTACTCATGGAGTATTGAATTCCTGCTTGTGTATACTGTTTCAGGACGCCGACGCAAGTAATTCCTTTGGCACTGTCTCGAGCCTTGTTCAACGCCGGAAGCAGCATTGCAGCAAGGATTGCGATGATCGCAATCACAACTAAAAGCTCAATTAATGTGAATGAATGCCGATCTTGGGTAATTTGTTTCTTTCTGATGACCCTGGAGTTTCCCATAATAAATCTCTCCTTGTGTAAGATTCTGATTCTTCGCTAATTGCTCAAATGTTCCGACTGATTTTAAGTTTACCTCCTTCTATATTGCAATATTGCTGCTATCAAGTTGCTGGATATCTTCGACCTGATTTTTATTAAGAAAATCAGAAGAGTTCTCAGAACATTTTTTTGTTAGGTTCTGCGTACTCGCACGAATGACCAGCGGAGCTTCAAGTACTTTTGTGACACTCGGTTTACCATGAAGCAGATCAAGCAACAATTCTCCGGCAACTTCGCCAACTTTTTCTTTGGGCTGTGCAAACGTGGTTAGTGGATACAAAAGTTGATGAGCAGCAATATCCAGATTGTCAAAACCTATGACGGCCAATTCATCTGGGATTCTACGCCCCATTTCCAAACCAGCCTGAAGAGCACCAATCGCAGCGTAATCACTGGTTGCAAAAACAGCGGTCAATTCCGGATGCGCAGAGAATAATTTCTGCGCCGCAAGATGACTGTCTGCTATATCTAATAAACACTCCACTTCCGGAATCTCATAACCCAGTTCTTCCTGAAAACCTCTACAACGGGAATCAAGTGCCCAAGTGTTCCGTTTATGGGCGAGTAACCCGATTCGTGTATGTCCCAACTTCCGCAGATGTCGGGCCGCCTGACGACCTGCCTCTTCATTATTAATCATAACCACTGCGTCACCCAGTTTTCTGTATGGTTCCATGACTTGAACAATCGGAACATCCAGTGCCAACAGATCATCGGCGACATCTTTTACGGTTTGGTTAGAATAAACAATGATCCCCTCGACGTTGCGTTCGGCAAAACGGCGAATGTGATCCTGCAGTACATCATTTCCCCCGCGGATATTACCCAAGAGAAGCATGAAATCGCTGTTAAGAACTTGACGTTCAATACCGGCAATGATGCTGCCGAAAAAGCTGCTGTCTGCATAAGGCATCAATACCCCGAGCAGTTGGCTCGAACTGCTGGCGAGAGATCTGGCGGCAGAGTTACGGCGATAGCCCATTTCGCGAGCCATCGTTCGAATTCGTTCCCTTGTCAGCTGGGAAAGATGCCCTGTACCATTGATTCCATCCGACACGGCTTTCAATGACAAACCAAGCTTGTCAGCTATGTTCTGCATAGTAACTCTAGGTTTCGGCATATCCAATCTCCCATTAGTAAAGCGCTGTACTTCGGTCTATATTTTACCCCAAATCATCAGAAAAAGCAAGAGCTAAATCACTTTTTTTCATTTTTTTTTTGTTAAACCGGAGCGGATCTATTTTGCCTTTTTTCTGGTTCCCGGCTTGTAATTTAAACATTTTAGCGTTTATATTATGTTCTTGGTAATTCAGGTTATTTGTCTACAAATTAAGTCAAACCAGAGAATAAGAGCGAACCATCTTGATTGTCGGAGCAATATGGCAAAACGATAGTTAATCCTCATAGAATTTGATCTTTTTCTAAATTTTACATGTTTACTTCGAGGAATTGAAACCATGGAACACGTTGCAGAATGTCCGACACGGTGGATTACACGGGATTTGCCGGGATTAACTTTTCAGAGTGAAGTACTTCCTGCGCCCTGCTTAAGACGGGAGTTCAATTGTCCTGCTGTTTTTAACCGGGCGGTGGTTCGAATTGCCGCACCGGGATATTTCGACCTCCGACTGGATGGGCAACGTGTCGGTTGGCAGGAACTGGCTCCGACGGTTTCGGTTTTCGACCGCCGGGTACGTTTTCTGGAAATAGATGTAACTTCATATCTGACATCTGAAAAGCGTTCCGTTTGGAGCGTCGTACTGGGAAATGGTTGGTATAACTGCCATACTCATGAGGTTTGGCACTTTGATAAGGCCTCATGGCGGGACTATCCGAAATTCCGATTTGAATTGGAAATTGATGGAGAATTGCTTCTGGTCAGCGATCGCTCTTGGAAGGTTGCTACCGGAGGTTTGCTGTTTGACGGGCTTCGCAACGGCGAATATTATGATGCGCGTCTCGAACCCACAGGATGGCGCTTGCCGGATTTTGACGACTCTGACTGGGAACAGGCAGTCATAACTTCACCTCCCGGCGGCATTTTGGTCAAGCAGAATGCGCCGTGCTGCCGAGTTATGGAACGGCTTGCTCCGACTCGAATCGAACGTACGGGAAACCGAGTCGTTGTGGATTTTGGTGTAAACCTGACCGGGTGGTGCCAAATTTCCGTTCAAGCTTCAATCGGAACACTTTTTACCATTCGATATTACGAACGGCTGACTTTGGACGACAGCCCATTACAACCCCATGCGGAACGACTCGCCCAATATGTTCTTGAAGGAGATTTTCAAACCGATCGTTATGTCGCATCTGGAGACCCTGCTGGGGAAACTTGGCATCCTCGATTTACCTATCATGGTTTTCGGTATGCCATTATCGAATGTTCTGAACAAACTGCGGAAATTTGTGCGATAGAGGCGCAATTTATATATTCTGCCTTTGAGCAAATCGGAAACTATCACTCATCGGATGAAGATTTCAACCGTCTTACACAATGTGCTGTTCGCTCATACCTTTGCAACTTTACCGGCATCCCGACTGATTGCCCGCATCGAGAGAAAAATGGCTGGACCGGAGACGCTCTGCTTGCTTCTGAAACTGGATTGTTTCTATTTGATACGAGCTCGTGTTACGTAGAATGGCTTGAAACTCTTTGTGACTGTCAACGTCCAAGCGGGCAGCTGCCAGCCATTGCACCAACCAGTGGTTGGGGATTCAACGGTTGCAGCGGCCCGGCTTGGGACAGTGTACTCGTATTGCTGCCATGGTCGATCTATCTGCATACCGGAGAAGTAGATATCCTAAAAAAATTCTTTCCTGCCATGCTTCGGTATCTTGACTACTGTTGTGAACGCGAGGAGGAAGATGGGTTGCTCGATTTCGGGCTAGCTGATTGGTGCGCCCCTAATTGCATCAAAGGGAAAGTCGATCGTAATTTCTGCTCCAGTGCATACTATTTCTATGATCTTAATGTCACAGCAAAGATTGCAGAACTGCTCGGAGAGTTTGAGACCGCTCGGAGTTTGCGGACACGTTCTTCCAGAATCCGAGCAGCATTGTTCCATCATTTTCGTCATGCTGCCGGTAATTGGGGTAACGGAGGAATGACTGAACTTGGAATGGTTCTCGAAATGGAATTGGTTCAGGGCGCAGAGCGAAATTCAACTGCAGCGACCTTGGCAGAATTGGCGCAAAAAAACTCCTGTTTAGCACAATTTGGTATTCAGGGAGCCAAATATGTGCCCCGGGCTTTAGCGCGCAATGGCTATATCGATATTGCATGGAGCTTTTTTACTCAACGTAATTATCCTGGCTGGATGCACTGGCTGAGCACAGGAGTAACTACTTTACTTGAAAACTGGGAAGGAAGTCAATCTTGGAATCACATTATGTTCGGGGATTTCGTCGCATTTGCGTTTGAATATCTCGGAGGGGTCCGGTTCACACAAGAGTTCGCTAAAGGTGGACCGTTGCAGATTGCTCCAGTCATTCCCTCCGCATTAGATTCTTTCCAGATTTATTGTCGAACTAAACGTGGTGTCGTAAAATCTCGGTGGGAAAAACGGAATGGGCAATTGGAAATAGAGTTAGCTCTTCCACAAGCTATTGAAGTAGAGTTATCCTTTGCAAAACAAAATTTTCGGCAGTATGGAGGAACAAAACGCTACATATTTCCAATTAATAGTTGATCCGAAAGAGAAAAAATAACAAAGTTGCTTGGTGTTCTTGTACTTGATGAACTCTGTAATTATGAGATATCTTAAGCGATAAATGTATATTTAACAAGCAGTATTCACGAGCAGCTCGATCAGGGTAAAAGATCGTTTCATGCTGTTCTCCTTACGGTTGAGTTCAGGCGATTTGCTGGGATTGACGGCGAATTTTCAGGAACGTCCGGGTCATTCTCGCGAGCTCGGCGGTTCCCGTATCGATATCCTCGTCGCCGGCGAGCAGGGCGGCAACTCCGTCGCAGACGAGGTTGTAAAGTTCGGCAGAGTCGAGGTTGTATTGCGAATACATATGCGGAATTTCGCTCAGAAACAGCGTGTCGCGCGCATCGGTGAAGTCGACACTTTTTCCCGTCAGCGACCGACGGATCGGCAGACCGTAACTCTGGTCGCCGAGACAGCTCTGAAATCGTTCGGAGAGCAGGAGCCGCAAGAGACGGGCCGCCAGGTTCAGGTCGACGCAATCCCGGCGCACGCAGAAAACGTCCGTCGCCTGCACGTTCAGGTTGACCCCTCCGGGGACGGACGGCAGCGGAACTGTCTCCCACTCGTCGAATCCCGCCTGTTTGATGTAACTTAGAAATTCACGCGGCTGGATCAGCATGCCTGCCCGCCCGGTCAGAAAGTTGGTTTCAAAATCATCCGGATAATGATAGTCGCGGATTCCCATGTCATACCGCAGGTCGCGGAAGAGTTTCAATCCCGCCCGGGTTTCCGGGCTGTCGATCCGGACGCTCTCCTCCGCATTCGGATCGATGAGCGTTCCTCCGCAGCGGAGAACGAAATTGAACCAGTAGAACTGCTTGGGATACCAGCAGAATGTGTCTTCCGCCGGGAGAATCTCGCAGAGTTTGCGAATGTCGTACCGGAACTCATCCATGCTCCAGTCCGCCGCCGGAATCCGGCAGCCCGCCTCCCGGAGCAGCCGCGGATTGTAGAAGATCACGCGAGGAGAGTAGATGATCGGAACCCCCATGAGGCGCGTCCCGACCCGGAATGCGTTGAATGTCTCCATGAAAAAGTCATCCGTATCCGGAAAGCATTCTGCAAAAATATCCGTGAGGTCGAGATATTCGTCATAGTGGGACTGGACGTAGTGAGTCGTCTGGATCTCGAATACGCTCCGCTCGAATTTCCCGGTGACCCAGATTTCCGGAATCTCCTCCTCCAGCTGTTTCCGGAAGTCGTCGAACCAGGTCAGGTCGGGCCGGTACAGACTCAGATTCCGGCGCAGAATCCGCGAATCCCATTTCAGACTTACGAACGTTCCCCGCCGGGGAACGGTTTCGAGAACCCCCTCCTGGGCGAGCAGCTCGATCTCGCTCTGAACCGCCGGGAGCGGCCGCCCGGTCAATCGGGCGATCTCGCGCGCACCGGAAAGTTTTTCTCCGGCTTTCAGCGTCCCGTCCTCGAGCTGCCGCAAAATGTAATTGCGGGCTGAACTTTTTTTCTCCGGCATGATCGAGCTCCGTGATGTTGATCCCTGTTATAATTATAGCAAATTCATCTGACAATGTCAATAGCTTCCCGCTTTTTTTTAGAAAAAAATTGGAATCAAATCGATCTTACGGAGAGATTCTGTATTCTGACAGTGTCAGGACTGGTCGGAATCGCTCTTGATCGGGCTGCCGTCGTATCCGGCAATCGTCCCGGTCGGAATTCCCCAGCTGAGCTGCGTGACCGAAAACGTCCCGGTCTCCTTGTCGAAATCGATCTGCGCCAGCGGGATGTTGAGCCGTCCCCGATCATTCTCCGGTTCTTTGTCCAGAACCTTGTAATCGCATCGAAACGTCACCTTGCTGCCGTCCAGCTCGGGGTAGCAGTTGTACGAGCTCGAATGGTTGAACGCCGTGATGATCAGATAGACCACGGAAGTTCGGTCAACAGAGAGCGTGACTTGGGCCTGCGCATTGACCCGCCGACGGCAGGAGGTGAGTTTGGGATCGTTGTTCTCCTCATGCGTGCAGTAGATCCGGTCGACCAGCACATAACCGGCCGGTTTCGTCAACGCTTCCTCATAGGGCAGCAGCCCGTTCAGAACCTGCACCGTCAGCGACGGGTGATCGATCAGGTAGCTCGGGTACGGGCGTACCTGAAAGAATCCCCGGTATTCCGGGGAGGGCTTGGATGCCGCGTGCACCCGGTAGCCGTCCGGCAGAGTTTCGATTTCAATGTTGTTCCCCCCGGTGATCCGGAGGGCGTTCGGGTTGTAGTCGTCCATGTCGGCCTCCTTTGTGGTTGCTTTCATACTGGAGGCGAATGTCAACTTTTGGGGCGAATTTCACCTCCGCGCCGCGGAGAGCCCGGCGAGTCGTCCCGAACTGACTGCCCACTGGATGTTGTAGCCGCCGCAGGGAGCGCCGACGTCGATCATCTCCCCCGCCAAATAGAGTCCGGCCGCAATGCGGCTTGCGAGCGTCCCGGCATGAATTTCCGCGATCGGTATTCCGCCCGCGGTCGCCATCGCCTTGTTCCAGCCGTCTGTTCCGCAGATTTTCAGCGGATATCCCGAGAGCGCGGCGACGAGACGTTCCCGCTCCTCCGCCCGGAGCTGAGCGGCACAGCGTTCGACCGGAATTCCCGCCGTATCGAGCAGGGCGCGGACGAACGCCGCGGGAAGCGTCGTTCCCAGCAGTCCTTTCAGCGACCGGGTTCCGGAATTCCTCTGCCAGGAGGCGATGCGTTCGCGATACTCCTCCGCCTCCCGGCTCTCCCAGGAACATTCGAGGACGGCGCGACCTCTGTCGGCCAGTTCCTGCGCAACGCTGCCCGAGAGATCGAGAACCGCCGGGCCGGAGACGCCGGTATGCGTGAAGATGAGTTCCCCGCGGCTTTTGAGTTTCCTCCCGAATCGGGTTGTGGCGTCGGGCAGAAGAACTCCCGGCAACTCCGCAGCCCACGCTTCCGCCGATTTCAGCCCGACCAGCGCCGGAACCGGCGGCGTGACCGCGTGTCCGGCCTGGCGCGCGAGTTCATATCCGCTGCCGTGTCCTCCGAGCGCGGGATAACCCATGCCGCCGCAGGCGAGAATGATCCGCTTTGCCTCGATGCGGGTTTTTCCGTCGTCGGCGCCGCAAACCGCGTCGCCCCGCAGGTGCAGCGTCTCAATCCGGCAATCGGTCAGCATCCTGACCCCGAGCGCCCGGCAGCGCCCGAGCAGCAGTTCAAGCACATCCCCCGCCCGCATCGACTTCGGAAAACAGTGAAAGTTGTCCGGCGCAATTACCGGTACTCCGTTCGAGGAGAGAAAACCGCACCATGTCTCTGGCGGAAACGCATAGAGCGCCGGCCGCACAAAACGCAGTCCGCACAGATAACGGCGCGCGAACTCTTCGAGCGGAAGTCGATTCGTCACATTGCACTTCCCTGAACCCGAAGCGAGCAGTTTGCGGCCGGGGGAGGGGAGGTATTCCGCGAGCACGGTAGCGGCCCCCGATCCCGCCGCCGCCATCGCCGCCGAGAGTCCCGCCGGTCCGCCGCCAACCACGAGGCAGTCGCAGGAGATCGTTTTATTCTGCATCAGCGTGCCACATAAACCTTGCCGATTGCGAGCGACCCGACCCCGCTTCCGGCCGGATAATCGACCGAAAATCCGGAGAGCCGCACCGGAAAATCCAGTGTCCGGTTTCCGTCGCCGCCCCAGATGCCGCGGCTCGGTTTCCCGCTCTTGTCCACCCGCAGCGAAACGGTGTTCCAGCCGGGTTTGAGATTCCGCGTCGGCAGCGGAAACTGAAACACCTCTCCGCTTTTGTCCGCAAGCCGGAGATTGACGGTTTTGCCATCAAAATTCTCCGGAATCAGAAGTTCAATCGTGAAACGGGCGGATTCAAAGTCTCCGACAACCAGCTGCGGTCCGGTGAACGCAAATTCAAGCCATTTCCCGCGGGCGGCGTCCCAGTTGAGCCGCAGCGCCGGCCGTCCGTCGGCCTCCTCCACCGCGGCGGTCTGTCCTCTCTCCGCCGCAAGGTAGATCCTGACCGGCGTTGTCGCGAGATCGGCCACCATTTCACCGAGCTCGAGCGGCACAGGTGTGAACGTTACCTTGCCGATCCAGAGTTCTCCCGTCCCCTCCTTGCTGTTGAAATCGATCGAGGCACCGAGCATCCTCGCGGGGAAATCGACTCTGTCGTTCTTCTTGTCGCCCCAGGATTCTTTGTGAGCGCTTCTCAACTGCACCCGCAGAATCCGGCGTCCCGGTTTGAGCTGATCGACCGGGAACATGTATTGAAATACTTCTCCCTGTGAATCGATAAGACGGAAATTGACTTTCCGGATCGGCGCATTTTCCGGAATGTCGACTTCCATCGCGACTTCGCCGGTCTTGAATTCCGGCATCGGAATCGGTTTGAGAAAGTTGAATTCCAGATAGTTCGCCGCCGAGCAGTCCCACTTCGCATGGAGCATCGCCTGCCCGGAGGGGTCGTTCCCCGGAAGAACGGACTGGCGACGTTCATTCCCCCTGTTTACATGGATCGGCAGCGTTTCCGTGGATGGATCGCAAAGCAGTATCGGCGCTGCCGACAACAAAACCAGCGGGCACATGAACAGAGAACCGAAGAGAAAACGCCACATAGAAACCTCCCGTTTGAGCGATTCAGATGCAGGAATATACCGTCTCATTGAAAAGAAATCAAATGCATAAAATAAAAAACGCCGCGGCGAAATGAATTCGCCGCGGCGCAGGATCGATATAATCCAGATCAGACCAGGTGCTTGAGCATGTTCAGCAGCACGCCCGCCGCAACCGCCGACCCGATCACGCCCGAGACGTTCGGTCCCATCGCGTGCATCAGCAGGAAGTTCTGCGGATTCGCTTCGAGGCCGACCTTGTTCGCCACGCGCGCCGCCATCGGCACGGCGGAGACGCCGGCCGCGCCGATCAGCGGGTTGATCTTGTCTTTGCTGAAGAGGTTCATGATCTTCGCGAAGACCACGCCGCCTGCAGTACCGAGCGCGAACGCGATCGCGCCGAGCAGCAGAATGCCGAGCGTCTGGATCGACAGGAACTGGTCAGCCGAGAGTTTCGACCCGACCGCGATTCCGAGGAAGATCGTGACGATGTTGATGAGCGCATTCTGAGCGGTCTGATTCAGACGCTCCACCACGCCGCACTCGCGCATCAGATTGCCGAGCATGAGCATACCGATCAGCGGAGCCGCATCCGGCAGCAGGAACGCGCACAGCAGCGTGATCAGCAGCGGGAAGCAGATCTTCTCAAGCTTGCCGACCGTGCGGAGCTGTTTCATGGAGATCTTGCGCTCTTCTTTCGTCGTGAGCAGCTTCATGATCGGCGGCTGAATGATCGGCACCAGAGCCATGTAGCTGTATGCCGCCACCGCGACCGCACCGAGCAGCTTCGGAGAAAGTTTGCTCGTGAGGTAGATCGAGGTCGGGCCGTCCGCACCGCCGATGATGCCGATGCTGGCCGCATCGAGGATGCTGAAGTTGATCGCCGGAATCCAGAGCGTCAGCAGCAGTGCGCCGATCAGCGCCGAGAAAATTCCGAACTGGGCAGCGCCGCCGAGCAGCGCCGTCTTCGGATTCGCGATCAGCGGACCGAAGTCGGTCATCGCGCCGACACCCATGAAGATCAGCAGCGGGAAGACACCCGAGTTGATGCCGACCTCAAACACCATGCCCTGCAGCCCGTCCGGCCCGGCGATGCCCGCCAGCGGGATATTCGCCAGCAGCGCGCCGAATCCGATCGGCAGCAGCAGCAGCGGCTCGAACTCTTTCACGATCGCAAGATAGATCAGCACGAGCGCGACAATCATCATCAGCACACGGCCGAGACCGAGAATCCAGGTCGACTTGAAGTCGCTGCTGCTCTGATTGATGATATCGTAGATGCCGGTGCTCTGCCAGAGGCCTTTCATAGCCTCACCCCAGCTCGGCAGGCTGCCGCCGACCACGGTCGTGTTGCTGACCGAGTCATGTGCAACTTCAATCGGCTGGAATACCGCCATCACCGTACCCGGCTCCACCACCGCGGAGGGCTTGAAGCCCGGCGCGAGCTTGACGACTTTTGCGGCAATGTCGATTTTGAATTTGCCTTTGCTGCGACCTTCCGGAACCAGAATCATGATTTCCCGGCCGGGGACCACTTTCTGGTTGGCCGCCATGGTGAGCGAGTTCACCACGGCCGGTTTGTCCCATTCGTAAACGATGTAACGCATCTGCGTCGCGGGATCGACATACCAGCCGATCAGTTCATCGCTGGACATCGCATTCCGGACCGCCGTCGCCGGCAGCTCCAACCCGGATTTCTTCTCCGTGACGGTTTTCACTCCTGCCTGGATCGCCTGATCGACCGCGGGAGCCGGAACCGTCGGCTCCGGAGCGGCCATCAAAGCCCCGGCGAACAGCGCGAGACAGACAGCGGTAATAAGTTTCACCTTTTGCATTCTGTTACTTCTCCTCGATCGTCACAAGGGTGTCGCCTGCGGCCACAACCTGCGAAGGCGTGACGTTGATTTCGCGAATGACGCCCGCAGCCGGAGCCTTGATCTCGGTTTCCATCTTCATTGCCTCGATGACGAGAATGACGTCGTCAGCGGCGACCTCTTCTCCCACCTCAACCAGGATCTTCACGATCGTGCCCGGGAGCGGAGACGGCAGCGGTTTGCCCTCACCGGAGGAGGCCGGAGCGGCAGCCGCACTCGCGATGCCCTCGGAAACCTTCACGGTGAAGCTCTTGCCGTTCACCGTGGCGGTGTAGGCGTCACCCGCCGCATTCAGCTGGACCGCGACGTTTTTGCCGTCGACGTTGGCGGTGTAGGCGCCGCCCTTTGCCGTGCTCTTCGCGGGTTTGGCGGCTTCCTTGTAGCGGATGCCCATCGGCTTGTCGCCCTGCAGATATTTCAGACCCTTTTCGCCGCAGGCCGCAACGATGAAGATGTTCTCTTCCGTGACCGGCAGCCCCGCTTCGATGAGCAGATCGGTGTTGTACTTCACTCCGAGTTTCGGGTTGCGGTTGTTCAGGTCGACCACCGCTTCCGTGGTCGGCTCAAGGCCGAGCTGCTCGCTGGCCATCTTGACGATCTCCGGATCCGGTGCGACCGGGGTCTTGCCGAAGTAACCGAGAACCATCTTGCCGTAACCGTTCTTGTCGATCACTTTCCAGCGACCCTGCATCGCGTTCGAGAACGCCTGCTGGAAGTAGAACTGGCTGACCGGCGTGACCGAAGTGCCGAATCCGCCCTTCGCCACGACTTCGCGCATCTCAGCGATGCAGTCGTCATACTTGTCGAGGCAGTTGTTGTCGCGCATCATCTGCGTGTTGGCCGTGAGCGCGCCGCCCGGCATCGGGGAGAAGATGATCTTCGGAGAGACCTGCATCGACTCCGGCGGCATGAAATATTTGTCCATGCACTTCTCGAACACTTTTTCGGCGGAGAGGATCTTCTCCGGATCAATGTCGAGCGTGTAGTCCGTTCCGCGCAGACGCTGGTACATCACGAGGATATCCGCTTCGCAGGTGCCGCCCGAGAGCGGGCTCATCGCCAGGTCAATCACATCCGCGCCCGCTTCGATCGCCGCCATGTTGCAGCTGACCGCCATGCCGGCCGTGTCATGCGTGTGGAACGAAATGCTCTTGCGGTTGTCGCCCTTGAACTCGGCGTCGAGAATCTCGCGCGCCTGCTTGATCGTCTCATAGACGGTCTTCGGAGTCGAGGTGCCGGACGCATCCTTGAACGCAAGGCTGTCGAATGCCATGCCGCTTTCGAGGATCTCTTTCAACCGGTCGATGTAGAATTTCGGCGTGTGCGCATAAGGCTCGTTGAGCCCCGGCGCGAGTCCCATCATCGTGACGGTCGCCTGGTGCTTGAGACCGTATTTCGTGATGTATTTGCCGGAGGCGGTCAGATTCCGTACGTCGTTGAGCGCATCGAAGTTGCGGATCGTCGTAATGCCGTGCTTCTTGAAAAGTTTCGCATGGAGCTCGATAATGTCGCTCGACTGCGAGGAGAGACCGACCACGTTCACGCCGCGGGCGAGGGTCTGCAGATTCACATTCGGACCGACCACTTCGCGGCAGCGGTCCATCATTTCGAACGCATCTTCCTGGCAGTAGAAGTAGAGGCTCTGGAAACGGGCGCCGCCACCGATCTCGATGTAGTCGATTCCCGCTTTCACCGCCGCGTCGAGCGCAGGCAGGAAATCGTCGGTTTTGACGCGGGCGCCGAGACAGGACTGAAAGCCGTCACGGAACGAACAATCCATGAATTTGATTTTCTTCATCTTCTTACGATTCTCCGTTTATGATTGATATGTGAGTATGGAATTTCGATTACCGGGTGCGAACCGCTTCCACCGCCGCCGCCGCGATCGCGGCGAGCTGGGCGTCGTCACCGTTGACGGCCGCTTTCTTTTTCGCGGGAGCCTTCGGCGGCGGCTCGAGCATTCCCGCAAACGGTGCGAGCACCCGCTTCAGAAGATTCATCGCAATGATCATGATCACGAGGAAGACGTACACGATCCCCATGCCCAGGACCATCAGCATTACACCGTCCCACAGCAAACTCATTTCTCTTTCTCCTTGGTTTGTTTGAAACTGTCTGAGAAATCAAGACATTTCTGATTCAATCTCCGCCAATCGACCGATTCCCTGCGGATTTTCACGTCTCCGCACTGGAACGTCATCGTCGTGCCGTTCTCTTCAAACGCCATGCTGCCGTCATCCAGTATCGCCCGGAAGATTCCGGCATGGGTCACTTCCCGCGAATCCACAACCTCAAGGGGCTCTCCAATCAGAAGATTCGCTCTCTTCCACTCACTCAAAATGGCTCCGGCGCTTTTTAAATAGTTACTATAGTATCGAATTGCGCTTTCTGCCAGTTTTTTTGCAAAAAAATCGAGATTAAATTCCCGATTGGTTTCGGCAAAAAGCGATGTGGCGGGCTGGTCGATCTTCGCAAGCACTTCCGGAGGCAGATTCAGATTCACTCCGACGCCGGAGACGACTCCCGTGATCCGTCCCCGTTCCATGCGCGCGCTCTCGCTGAGAATTCCGGCGAGTTTTTTCTCCTCGACGTAGATATCGTTCGGCCATTTCAGGTAGGTCGGAACTTCCGGAGTTAGTTCGCGCAGCACCGACAGGGTCGCGATTCCGAGCAGACACCCCGCGTGAAAACCGTCCTCCAGGCGTTTCAGCACCACCGTGCCGGCGAAGTTCATGCCGGGCGGCGAGATCCAGACCCGACCGCGCCGTCCGCGTCCGGCAGTTTGATGTCGGGCGACGACGAGACTCCCGTCCGGCAGTTCGTCGAAATGATGCCTCGCATAGGTGTTGGTGGAATCTGCTTCATCGAGAATTCGCAGTTCAGGGACGGCGGAAAGAGACATGGATAACCTCCGGGATAACGTGCGTATATGTGACAAATCCGGCGTCGCCCGACTGGCCCGACGCCGGATTGCGGAATGATGCCGAGGAAACTCCTCTCCCCAGTCGGGGTGTGCTCTCTATACGCGGCCGTCGCCCTCGCCGGCGATCTCCTTGTTCTGGAAAACCGCCACCGCCCACATCGAGCAGATCGCCACATAGAGGACAATGTAGATCGCGCAGTCCACCACATAGCTGAACGGGATCGGGCGGTTCACCGCCACTGCGTCCGCCAGCCAGAAGAACTGCCAGTTCGGCAGAACCGCATAGAAAAACGAAAAGACCGCGTTGAGAAACGCCGAATCCGTCTCCCGCTGGAACAGGTAACTCGAGACGAGCCCGAGGAAAAACACCAGTGTGCAGATCGAAAGATTCGCAACCGCGTCGAGCCGCGTGGCGAACACCACCGAAATCGTCGACATCGCAACCACAGCGAAGTTCAGCAGCACCAGAGCGCAGCAGAGATCCTTGAGCGAAACCGTCGGCTCTTCCTGCGACACGATGCAGCAAATCGCCAGAATCGGAATCAACACCATCGCGGCATAGGTCGCAATCTCCGGAAATGAACTGCCGCGCCAGAAGTTGAAGAGCATTCCGATGAGGCAGACCGCCGCCAGCACCCCGAAATAACTGTAGAAAATCGTCATGTCGAACCGGAACTGATCGGTGGCCATGTAGACCGACGTGATCGTCGCGAGATTGCACAGCAGCGTGAAGAGCGTCACCGCCAGCCCGATCCCCGTGATTTTCCCGAGAATGAACGTCCAGCGGTAGACCGGCTTCGAGAGCAGCAGCAGAACCGTTCCGTTGCGCATCTCCCGGGTGACGGTATGGGATGCACTCAGCACGGCGATCAGCAGCCCGAAGATCAGGCCGGTGGCCATCGAACTGTCAACCACAAGCTTCAACTGCTCGGAAAAGACGAAGAGCGCCGCCGAGGGGTAGCTGCCGATCAGGACGAGCCCCGCCAGCAGCATCAGAAAGTAGATCGGCTCCCGGACCGACTCCTTGAACGTGTTGATCGTGATCTTGAAATAATTGAACATATTCCAAATCTTTATTCCGCATTGGCCGCCGGAACTTCTTCCTCAACGACGGTTTCCTCTTCGACGACATCGACGTCGGTCTGGGCCTCTTCCGGTTTCTCAACCGGAATTGCGAGCTGCTGTTGCTGCTGCATGGTACGCCGGGTTGCCCGGTAGTTGTTCTCCATCTGCTGCTGCAGACGCTGGAAGTTGTCACCGAGATGGCTCAGGCTCAGAAGATAGGTCACCTCTTCCGCCATGCGATTCCAGTCGCTCCCCTCGACCCGCACGACCGGGATGGGGGCCTCGAGCTGTTTGAGATACTCGTCCACAAACTGATCCGAAACGTAGCGTTTGTCTCCGAGAACCACGATTCGGCGCGGATTCAGGAAGCTCAGATACTGACGGAGATTTTTCGGGGCGATCTCGAGCGCCGGCCCTTTCGGCTGCACGAAGATGATCTTCTGCACTTTGCTCTGAGGAGTCGGCAGCAGCAGATAAGGCTGGCGGCTCTCATTGAGAATCAGCTCCGCCATAAGTCGCGGGCTTTTGTAGTTCCCGGTGACGACCAGAGTGACGATGTCCCGTTTCGGGCCGTTCGTCAACCAGGACGCGGCGAACACTCCCGTCGTGCAGATACTCAAAATCAGAAGTACGAGACCGGCTTTCAAAAACCTCGATATACTCATTGCAAAATCTCCCGTTGCCCCATCAGTATGATGACTGTTCATTTTCCGAAAAAACCAGCGGTCTGGTTAAAATATAACAGAATTTGACTGACAAGCAAATAAAAAACGGGCCGATCTTGAAAAAAAAACGCTATTTTACTTGAAGATTCCGAAAAAAACTGCATTTTAATATAAGAAGAGGGAATCGACTGCACTTTTCATAAAGTGTCCCGTTCCGGTTTTCCTGTTCTGTTTTGAGTCCGGCCGCATCGGGCGCGGACGTCGTTTGAGCGTTTTTTTCAGTTTGGAATCGTAATTTTCAGATGATCGATCACTTTTTTTCCGTTCCGTCCGGCCGTCCGGCCCGCATCGCCGTTTTCATGAGCGGGTCCGGAACCAATGCCGAAGCCCTGCTGCGTTATTGTGCCGAACACCCGGAAAACGGCTGCCGCGTCACACTTCTCGTCACGGACGCCCCGGAGACGAGTCGCGCCCGCCGCCTCTCCGCAGATTGGGGAGTGCCTCTGCTGGAGCATGGCATCCGGGCTTTTTATGCCGCACGCGGTGAGACGGCGATCTCGCTCGTGTCGGAACGCAGGCGCGCAATCAGAGCGGAGTGGACCGATTGCCTCCGCTCTCTGCTCGCTCCGCATGCGATCGACTTCGGCGTTCTGGCCGGGTTTGTACCGCTCTGCAACATCACCGCGGATCTGCCGTGTTTGAATGTCCATCCGGGAGATCTGACCGTAGAGGAAAACGGTCGCCGCATTCTCGCCGGACTCCACTTCCGTCCGGTCGAAACCGCGATTCTCGCCGGTTATGCCTCACTGCGCAGCAGCGTGATTCTCGCTCAGCCGTTCGAGGGGAACGGGGAAGCGGAGATGGATTCCGGTCCGGTTCTCGGAGTCTCAACCCCCGTCCCGGTCGATCTGGACGGGGAGTCCGTCGCCGCACTTGCCGCGGTCAGAGGGGCACGTCAGCATGCCCCTTACCGGGACAGACTCCGCGACGTCGCCGCCCGGAATCTTGAGCGGCTCAAGATCGAGGGGGACCATGTTGTGCTTCCGCGCGTCGTGGCGGATTTCGCCGCCGGCCGGTTCGGCCGTGACCGGAACGGCGGGCTTTATTTCCGGGAGGCGGAGCAGTGGCTCCCCTGCCGGACGGTGGAGTACGGCAGAGACGGGAGGAACGTTCTGGCATGAGCCGCAGTCGCAACATCTATCGAATCCCGCTCGGCTTCGTGCTGATTCTGGCGCTGTTCTTCGCCGCGGTGGCTGCCGCCGCGTACTGGTATCTGCGCCGTTCGCCGGTCCGCGCGGCGGAGCTTGTGATCGCCTCAGTGAAGGGACTCGAGGCCGCGGAGATCGAGGAGACAGCCCCGGGCAGGCTTCTGGTGAAAAAGCTGGTCTGCCGGAGCGACGGAACGTTTGCCGCGGGGTGTGAAACCGTCGAGCTAGATCTCGATTCCGCCGGGCTCCCCGTCGCCATCCGGATCCGCGGAGCTGAAATCGCCCGCATGGAATCTCTGCTGCCGATTCTCGCGGGTTCGACTGTGGCGAAAACACTGCCTGCGCGATTTTCGGCGGAAGGGGTGTTCCGGAGCGGACCGGAGGGGCGGTCGTTTCCGTTCACACTTCGCTGGGAGCCGGTGACGGCGGAGCAGCTGCAGCTGGAGTTCTCCATGCCGAATCCCGGAATCGAGGCGACGGGCACGCTCGATCCGGGGAAACGGGTGGCGGAATTGAAATTCCACGGCCGCGTTACTCCGGAACTGCTGGCGCTTTTCGGCAGTCGAGCCCCGACCGAACTGTTGTTTTCCGGATCGATTGAGACGGCGGGAGCGGTTCAGCTTGACCTGAACGGGCTCAAACCGGTCCGTTCGTTCCGCGGGGAGTTGCGCTTTGCCGACGAAACCGCGATTTCCGGCGGAGTCTGGGCGATATCTCCGGGAACGCGGGCGGATTTTCACTGGCACGGTCCGGGCGGCTCCTGGGAGGTGGTGCTGCCTGAAACCACATTGACGCTGCCCTTTGAACTTCCGCTCGGGATGCTGACCGTATCGGGCGGAGAACGAGACCCGGAGATCCGTTTTTCGATCGTGAATTCTCCTCCGGTCGGCGAACTCTCCGGCGTCATGCGCATCGACGGGCAGTACAACCGGGAGAGCGGGGACTGGATGTTCCGGCAGTCGGAGAGTTCCGACCGGGCCGTGCGCTGGAGCGGCGAGCTGCCGCCGGGATTTTTCAGTTGCATCTGGCGCTCTCCGAAGATCTCAGGTGGCGGAACCCGTTCCCGCGGCAGCATCGACTTTTCCCTCGGGTTTGAAACGCTCAAA
Source organism: uncultured Victivallis sp. (assembly GCA_944389935.1). Lineage (GTDB taxonomy): Bacteria > Verrucomicrobiota > Lentisphaeria > Victivallales > Victivallaceae > Victivallis. The sequence continues at coordinate 53,178 of CALXOE010000009.1, read as the reverse complement.
TACCGTGCTCCCGGCAATCCGCAGGAGCTCGAAGCTCAGCCTGGAACGCTCTCCGGAAGCTGGAGTTTCGATTATGACAACCCGGAAAATTCCGGATTTGAACTTTCGGGTCTGCTGCGCAGTTCGAGACTCGACTGGACGAATCCCGAGAGCGCCTGGAGCGCGACTTCCGCCCTCGCGTCGTTCCGGTTTTCCCGGCAGGCGGGAGAGAAAGAGGCGCTTCTGGTGCTCGAGCCGGAGCTCGCCGGCATCAATCTGTATGGCGGGGGCGTCCCGAAACTGAAAATGGAGGGCTTTTCCGGAAACTTTTCGACGATGATTGCGCCGGATGGGGGCGGCGGTTTCCCGTTGCGGCGGATCGAGGGAGCGGTCGAGATCCGCCGGGTCAATCCGGTTCGCTCGATGTTCGGCTCAGGTGAACTCAAGGATCTGCACCTGTCCGGCTTCGCCGAGCTTTCCTCCGGATGGGAAGTGGCCAGAATCCGGGTCTCGGGCGGGGCGGAAAACGGCAACTTCCGCTATCCCGAGTGTGAGATATCCGCGGCTGAACCGGTGTTCACTTTGCAGTTCGACCGCAACTCACTCAAGCCGGGCGACAATCTGATCGGCCGGATGGATTCGAGCGGAACGACCCTTTCCGCTTTCGGCGGGGCGCTCATGGTGCCCGCCGCTCAGCTCTCCTGGAGCGGGGAGCTGCGTGAATCCGGTCTGCTGCCGGACCGCTGGCATGTGAAATTCGATATGCCCGCCGGAACGGCCGAAACCGATGAGCTCGCCGGAACGTTCCGCTCATTCCACTGTGATGCGCTCTTCGAGCGATCGGAGCTTTCGGGTTTTCAGGCGGTTCTGGAGTCGTTGGAGTCGCGTTTCGGCGACGTTTCCTCCGTCTGGAAACTGGGCGCGGAACGTCAGACCCTCTCGTTCAAACGCGGAGATGACGGGATGTTTCATGGCAGTTATGAACTCTCGGGCGGCTCGATTTTCGAGCAGCAGCATGGCATGGATGAGATTGCGATCACGCTGCCGCTGACATGGACCGCCGACGGGGCGCAGGGGGAGGGCACGTTTCGGAGCAACCGGGTCGTCTCGCCCGGAAACGTGATCCGGGCTGCTTCCGGAAAACTCCGCCTCGCCGGAGGAGAGTGTTCGTTCGAGGGGTGTGCCGCCTCCGAATTCTGGCAGGGGGAGGCGCTGCGTTTCTCGGGCGAATGCTCCCGGACGCCCGGATGGGGCCTCTCCGGAGAGTATGTGCTCGACAAGGTCGTTCTCGAAAAACCTCTGCCGGCGGCTGCGGTTCTGCCCGGTCCGACGGTGGCGGATATGCGATTTTCCGGCGGCGTTTCCGGTCGCGGCACGTTCGGATTTTCCGCAGCCGGAAGTGACTGGAGCTGTGAACTCACCGCCGCCGACGGCACGCTTGAGGCGCCGGGTATGGTATTGAAAAAACTCCACGGGACGATCCGACTCCCCGGTGCGGGTTCCGGGACGCGGAATCCCGGTGGAGAGCTCCGGTTCGGCGAGATCGCCGCCGGCGCGCTTCAGGTGCGGAACGGCATGCTGGCATTCCGGCTGCTGCGCCCGGACGAGTGCGATGTCCTGAGCGGTTCCGGGAACATCTGGGGCGGCCGGGTTCGTCTCGCGTCTCCGTTTACGCTGCGCAGCGGAACAGAGAGCGTCGAAGTCGGCGTCGTGATCCGCTCCCTCGAATGGAGCGGATTGCTCCGGGAACTTGGCGTCGAGCGGGGGACGATCGGCGGGCGGGCCGACGGCATGTTGTTCTGGCGTCTTTACTTCGACGGCCGTCGGCCGGAGCTCGTTTCTGCGGAATTGACCTCCTCCGGCAGCGAACGGCTGAATCTGCAGGCGCTTGAGCCTTTCGTGCTGGCTTCCGGGGGAGGAGCGCGGCAGCGCTTTTATCTGGAGATGCTGCGGGATTTCCACTGTCGATCGCTTCGGCTGCGGTTTGAAAGGGAGCCTGCCGGCAGTGCGCTCCTGAGCGTTTCCGCGACGGGACGGCCCGCCGGAACGATCAAGGTGCGGGACGACAATTACCGGAGATTGATCCGTTCCGTGAATCCGGCTGCGTTCGGGCTGGACGGTGAGATCGAGCTGTCCATCGATTACCGGATTCCCGCGGAGGACGGAGACGGGGAGAAACCGTAAATGTTTGATTACGATGCCTACATTCAGCGCAAACTGAGCCGTTTTCTCGATGGCCCCGAGACGTTTCAATTAAGCGCGCTGCGGCGGGACGGCCGGCACAAGTACCGTTCCAGCACGCTCGCGCTGTTCGCGTGGTCGGTCGGTCTGGTGCGTCTCTTCCTGTCGCCGGTCAGTTTTTATCTGGTGCCGGCGGCGCTGTTGTTGACCGGCTATGCTTCCGTGGCGATGGATTCCCCGATGCGGGTGATGGTTCTGATTTTTCTTGCGGTGTTCCTCGTGGAGCTGATTCTCGGTTTCTGGTATCGGCCGCGGGTCGACATCGTCCGCCTGATGCCGGACCGGGTCCGGGCGAAATCGCGTTTCAAGGTTCAATTCATTCTGCACAACCGCCGCCGGTTGCCGGCGTGGGACATCTGGGCCGACCCGTTCCATTACGGACCGGGACTTTCGACTGAACAGCATGCCGCGCTGGCGGAGCTGCCGCCGAAAGCCGAAGTCAAACTCGAAAGCATCGTGTATGCAAAACGGCGCGGACGTCATTTGATTTACACGGCGCGGGTCGAGTCGCGTTTCCCGTTCAATTTGATCAAGTGGAGTTGCCGGTGGCGGAAAGATGCGAGAATGCTGTCCGTTTATCCGGCGTTTACCTCTCTGACGAAATTCAAACTCCCTCTCGGAGCCCGGAACCAGGCCGAGGGAATGGCACGTTATTCCAAAATCGGCGAATCGATGGAGCTCATGGGCGTGCGCGACTATCGCGAGGGCGACGATATCCGCCGGATCGACTGGCCCGGTACTGCCCGGCTCGGATCGTTTGTGGTCAAGGAGTTCGAGGAAGATGAACTCAAGCGGATTGCGCTGGTCACAGACACATACGTTCCGCCGCCGACCTTATGGCAGCGGCTCCGGAAAATGCCGAAGGAATCCGAAGAGCTCGAAGCTGCCCTGGAACTTACCGCAGCCCTCGCGGAATATTTTTCCCGGGGAGAGGCCGCCGTCGAACTGTTCGCCGTCGGACTCGAGGTGCATCATCTCGAAACGGGGCGCGGCACGACGAGTTTCGAGGCGGTGTGCGATATCTTGAGCGGGATCGAGCCGTCGCCCGAGCCGGCGCTGCCCCAGCTCGAGCCGGATGTGTTCCGGGATCTGTCCGAAGTCGGAGGCGCGGTGGTCGTGCTGATCGGGGACGACCCCGAACGTCGGAAATTTGTCGAACGATTGCGTGAAAGCGACGTGTCGCTGCGGGTGTTTCTGATTACCGATTCGCCGTCGGAGCTGCCACCGGAATGGGTTGCGCTTTCTCCGCAGGCGATCCGTTCCGGAATGGTGAGAGAGCTGTAACGATGGATCAATCCAGGAAAATCGTTTTGTGGGCGGCCGCGATTCTGCTGCCGGCGGCATTCTATTTCAGTGTGATCACGGAGTTGCCGCATGTCTTTGTCATCACAGTGATCTTGCTGGTGTTCTCGTCGTTGAAATCGAAAGGCTGGCGGATCAGCGACCGTTCCGTCATCTATTTGACGGTGCTGGCGATGGCTCTCACGCTGTTCGGGAATTATCTCGCTCCGATGAAGCAGGACCGGTTCGGTTTCATGGCGATTTTCTCACGGCCGGCGCTGTCGGTGCCGTTCGTGCTCTATCTCGGGGCGCTCGCCGCCGGTTTCCGGCGACGGGGACATGTGATCGGCATCGCCGCGGCGGCGGCGATGGTTTCGTTCGGTCTCGGCGGAGATATCCGGCTCGACGGACTCATTCCGGAACGGGAGAGTGAGGCCTCCCGGCTTCTGGTTCTGTTCCCCTGGTTTTTCGGGGCGACGATGGGGGCGTCGATTCTGGCGACGTTGTTTGCGAGCCGTTCCGGGGCGAAGCGGGGCAACTGGCGCCGGTTCGGGCTGTTGATGATCGCACTCGCCGGAATCTGCGGACTGATCGTACTGGAGTTCAGAGAGTACCGGCGGAATGAGAACATGTTCCGCAGTCTCGAAAACGCCCTGCTGCGCGTGGGCATCCGGCAGCTCTACAAATCCGGAGGAAGTGCCATGCAACTGGGGGCTTCCCCGAACCTCATGCTTGCGATGCCGCCGGAATTCTTCACCATGTCCGACCGGGTTGCGCTGCGGGCCGTGGGGGAGACGGCTCCGGGATATCTGCGCAGCCGCTCGTTCCACCGCTATGAGCGCGGTGTATGGCACAGTCTGGAGGAGGTGCTTGGCACTCCGCTGGCAACGACGATTTCGGACGGCTCATTCTCCGCCGAGCAGCTCTATTCGGTCATCCGCATGGAGAAAACCGGCAACCGCTGGGATATTTACCCGGATGATTCGCTGCTGGGAAATGTTCTGGCCGTCCCCGGAGATCTGGTTTCTCTGTCGCTGATCGCTTCGCGCGTGCTGCGATTCCGGGACGGGCACATTGAGGTCGAGCAGTTTGTCCGTGAGGGCGGATACACGGTCTTCACTGAAACGTCCGGGGGGGAGACCGCCATGCAGCAGCCCGCCCGGCCCGGTCGGGAGTTTCTCGAAGTCCCTCGTGAAATCGAGCCCGTATTGAACGGGATTGTCGACGAGCTCGGCCTGGCAATGTGCACGACCGATGCGGAGCGTTTCCAGAAACTTCAGGAGTATTTCGATCAGAATTTCGAGTACTCACTCGACTGGCAGGGGCCGAAGTCCGAACCCGTGCGCGAAAGATCCGCCCGGCGACGGCCGCTTCGCCGTCCCCCGCCGGGGGCGGACCGGGGGGTGGCACGGCGTCCCGGAGTCCGAATGGGAATGCGGGTTGCGGGACGCCTGGCGGAGGGCGCTGTTGAGAGGCGCGGACGCAACCGGTTCCGCCAGTGGTGGCGACCGAGTGATCCGGTCAAATTCTTCCTGACGGAGCGGCGTCGGGCCCATTGCGAGCTGTTCGCGTCCGCGACCGTGCTTCTGCTGCGCAGTGCGGGAGTCCCCGCCCGGTATGTGAGCGGCTTCATCTGTAATGAGCCTCATCCGTCCGGGAAGTATTTCATCGCCCGTTATGGTGATGCCCATGCCTGGGTGGAGGCATATGACCGGCAGAACCGGAAATGGGTGATCGTCGATACGACGCCGCCCTCGGTGACCGCGGCGTCGCCCCGCCCGGATTCATGGCAGGAGAGGATCGCCAGCCGCGGCGATTATCTGCGGCTTTCCTGGTTCGAGATTCTGAGCAGTCTGCGGCGCGGGCATTTTGCCGACGGCGCCATGGCGATTCTGCTGCTGAGCTGGGATTGGGCCGTCTATCTGGTGACGCATCCGCTCTGGGGCGGATTGACGGGATTCATAATCGGTTTTGTCCTGCGGATGCTGCTGTATCATCGGAAGCGGCGTCCATCCGACCATCTGACGCCGGAAAAGCGCAAACTGCAGAAAGAGTACCGCCGACTGTTGCGCCGATTGCGCCGTCGCAAACTGATCGGGCGCGATGAAGTTCCGACGGCCGCCGAATTGCTTGCCATCGTGGAACAGCATCCGGCGCTGCCGCCGCCACGCCGGGTCGAACTGACCGGCTACCTGAAACATTATATAGTCAAACGATATGCCGTTGATGACTGAAACGGGTCGGCCCGTCGCCGAATCCGGAAAAAATCGTTTTTTTTCTGGGGACGGCGTTGACATTTTGCCGAGGTCGTACTATGGTTTAAAAATATGTTGAGCAAGATCGTCCGGGGCGAGGGGGATCCCCGGGGACTGGTGTAAACAACGGTTCCGCCGGGTGCGGGATCAAAGGAGGTGCGATGGTCAAACCATTGTGGGTTCTGGCCGTGGCTCTTGCGGGGGCGGGAGTCGTCGGAGCAGAGGGGTCCGGAACAGGCAGGAATACGCCGCACGAGGCTTTGAAGGCGTATGCGGCCATGGATTACACGCTGGCCGGCAAGCTGGCCAGGCAGATTCCGGATACGCCGGAGGGACAGTTGGTCGCCGGGCTTTGCGATCTGTATGACCGCAGCCGGCAGGATATCGGTCGCGGGCAGTTGACCCTGGCGGAACTTTTCTACAACGAGAAAATGCCGCTCGACTATCGGCTTGAGGCTGGCGTTGCACTCGCCCGGACCGCCCAGCTTATGAAAGAGCGCCGGGAACTTTACGGCGACGCCGGTGACCGATACGACCATGAGAAGATTTTCCGGAAGGTTATGGCGATGGCGCCGGGCAGTTCCGCCGCCCGCAACGCATTTCTCTATCTGATTCGCGAACGCCTCGAGGATCCCGCTCAACAGGAGGCGGCTTTCGAGGAGCTTGAGACCTTTCTCCGTGATTTTTCCGGCGACCCGAAACTTCTGCCGCCGATTCATCTGCTGGCGGAATACGAGTACATCCGTCTGAAAAATGACTACAAAACCGCTGCCCGCCATCTGCAGGAGGGGTATGAAATCGGGTTTGCAAATCCGAGCGAGAATCGCAGCGGACTCTTTCGTCTGGCGTTTCTCTACCACAAGAAAATCGGCGACAAACCGTTGGCGGTCAAATATTACAAGGAATATCTGGAGCGTTACCCGTATTCAGGGCAGGCTGCTGTCGCTCAGCGTTTCCTTGAGGAACTCGGCGAGGGCGGAAAATGAGCGACAAGAACAAAGACGAAGTCTACAACGCCGGAAGATTCCAGAAGCTCGGGATTATTCTGGCCGTGCTGTTTTATGTGGTTTCCGTCGTGATGGTGATTCGGAATTACGGCGGAATGTCGGTGGTTTTTTCCCCGGACACGCGGGTGATTACCATCGCACACTGGCAGCTTGAGGACGGTTTCCGCGAGGGAATCGACGCGGCGATCGCCGAGTACGAGAAAGCCAAAGCCGAACAGGGCGTGAAAGTGAAAGTCCGGCAGGTCGCAATTCCGGTGCGCGGATATCCGCAGTGGTATCTGACGCAGCTCATCGGCGGCAGTCCGGCTGATGTGCTGGAGGTGACCGGCAGCTCGGACATTTTGAATCAGTATTTTACGGCTCTCTCGCCGTACATCGGCAGTCCGAATCCGTGGAACAAGGGGACTCCGCTGGAGAAGATGAGCTGGCGTGAAAGTTTTGCGGACGATATGCTGAGCGCTCTCGATACGGCGTACAGCGAATTTTTCTCGGTCTGCACATTCATGCACACGACCCGGCTCTATGTGAACATGAAACTTTACGAAGAGGCGACCGGGACGACCGAACTGCCCGATACTTTGACCGACTGGCTCGAGGCCTGCCGGAAACTCAAGGAGTATGGTCTGGCACAGGAGCGGCCGATTATTCCGATCGGAGTGCGCGGTTTCGACAAGGGGACGATCGGACAGCTTTTCAGCACCTACAATTCGCAGCTGGGAACGGATCTTTCCGACACTGGGTCCAAATACGGATACGGAGTCCAGCAGGGGGAACTGTTCCGGCAGATCAACAGCGGCGAACTCAGCGAAGATCGGCTGCTCGAACCGGTCGAGGTTGTGACGGAGATCGGGCAGTATTTTGCCGACGGCTTCCCCGCGATCGACCTGGAACAGACGAAATACCTCTTCTTCGCCGGGAACGTGGCGTTCTTCATCGATGGAACCTGGAATGCGTACAGCATGATCAACAATGCGCCGTTCCCGGTGAGAGTGATTCAGATTCCGGTGCTGGACAAGAAACATCGGCTCGGAGCAAAGTCGTTCGGGCGGATCACCGAGCTCGGCAGCGGAATCCAGGGGCGATTCGGCATCCCGAAAAAGACCCGTGATTTCGAGCTGGCGCTCGATTTCCTGCAGTTCCTCACGAGCTGGAAGATCAATCAGCTTGTCATGGTGGAGCACTGCAAATGGATGTCGTCGCTCAAGGAGGTGAAATACGAGGGGGTGATGAAAGATTTCGAGCCGGTGACCAATACGAGCCACACGGCGATATCTTCGCCGTTCACCTCGATTGGAACGCTCTCGAACCGGCTCGCTCTGCAGCGGCTGGAAAACAGCATCATTCATCAGCCGGAAGATCCGAAAGCGTTTTTCTGGAACGACTTCCTCAACGACAGGGAGCAGATCATCGATGAGGTGCGGGAGGCCACTTACGGCGTGCAGCGGAATCTCTGGAGCATGGACGGCACCCGTTCCGCGCTCGCGGTCGGAGTCGCTCTTTCGGAATCCGACTCCTCTGAAATCGGTTTGTATCTGCTGCGTGCGAACATCAACCTCGAAGGCATTGTCAGCCGTTACCGGGCGGTGGATGCCAATATACAGTTAATGGAAGAGCTCGGGAAGCTGAAGGAGTACGGCAAAAATGGCGATTGAGGTTCCGTTCAAAAAACTGCGTTACTACTGGCCGGCCTATCTCCTGATAGCGGTTCCGCTGCTGCTGGTGCTGGTGTTCAACTATCATCCGATCGTGAACGGCATGTGGCATATGTTCTACCGCTGGGACGGCGATACGGTCGAGGAGTTCGTCGGATTTCAGAATATCGTGCGCATGTGGCGGGATTCGTCGCTGCTGCACAGTTTTGTCGTGGTGACGATTTTTGTTGTGGCGAATATTGTGAAGATGGCGTTGCCGATCATAGTCGCGGTGGTTCTGCACCACGTAATCAGCGACAAAATGGGATACCTTTACCGGATTCTCTTTGTGATTCCGATGATTATCCCGGGTATGGTCGGCATCCTGATCTGGAAATATTTCTACGAGCCGAACAGTGGAATTCTGAACAATCTGCTGCGGATTTTCGGCTTCATCTCTCCGACCGACACGATTCAGTGGCTTTCGGACGAGCGGCTCGTGATTCCGTCGCTGGTGTTCATGGGATTCCCCTGGGTGGGTGCGTTCGGCGTGCTGATCTATCTGGCGGGGCTTCAGGGGATCAGCGAGGACATCTACGAGGCCGCGGATATTGACGGCGCCGGGCCGCTGACGGTCTTCTTCAAGATCGAGCTGCCGCTCATCATGACGCAGGTCAGAATCAATTTGATTCTGATGATCATCGGTACGATTCAGAGTTGGGAGAACATCTATTTGTTCCTCGGCGTGGACGGCGGACCGGGCGGCATTGCGACGGTTCCGGGGCTGATGATTTTCCGCGAAGCGTTTGCGCGCGGACTGTTCGGTTACGGCTGTGCGATCGGTTTTGTGATCTTTGTGGTCACTCTCATCCTGACATTGATCAACAACCGTTTTGTTCGGGTTAGAAAGTAGGAGTTTGACGATGGCCCGTGTAGTTAGATCCAGAACCGTTGAATTTTTCAAACATCTGTTTATTCTGGTGGTGCTGTTTTTCGCATTTGTGCCGATGTATCTCATGATCAACATTTCGTTGAAAGACAACATGCAGTTCTCGCGCAATCCGTGGTTTCCGGAGGCGCCGTTCCACTGGGAGAACTATCTCTTCAGCTGGAATCACCTCGGAGGGACGATCTTCAACACCGCGTTCGTCGCGATCACCGCGACGGTGCTGACGCTGGTGGTGGCGATCATCGGGGCGTTTTTCTTCGCCCGTTACAAGATGCCGGGATCGAAGTTCCTCTTCGGGATCTTCATCATTCTGATGATGTATCCGTCCGTGGCGAACATGGTGCCGATGTTCAAGCTCATCACGTCGCTCGGGCTCTACAACACGCATTTTGCGCTGATCATTCCGGCGATTGCGGGAGGGCAGGCGTTCAACATCTTCGTGTTGAGGAACTTCATTGAGGATATTCCGCAGGATCTCTTCGATGCGATTGAGATCGACGGCGGGAACATGTTCTATCAGATCTGGCATGTGGTCGTGCCGTTGTCGATGCCGATTATCGGCACGCTCGGAATTCTTTCGATCATCGGCCAGTGGAACAACTTCGTCTCTCCGCTGCTCTACCTGCGCGATACGAATCTTCAGACGATTTCGGTGGCGCTGCTGCATCTGGAGGGAGAGTACACGAAGAACTGGGGGCAGCTTATGGCCGGGTACACGATCGCATCGATTCCGCTGGTGGTGCTCTTCATTTTCTGCATGAAGCTGTTCATCCGCGGGCTTTCATCGGGAGCGGTCAAGGGCTGAGGCTTCTATATTCCGGGCATCCGTCGATCCGGAAATCGACAGGATGCCCGGTTTTTTTGCATATACTTGAATTTTCCAGATTTGCATGATATATTACGCCAATATGCCCGGGAGCGGAAGCTTGGGGGAGCGACATTTACGACTTTGACCGTTCGGGCGACTGGACGGGAAAGGTCATTTCTTTTTTTTGGCGTGAAATTTTCGATGGAGCGCAGACGTGGAATTGAGGACCCCCATGTCGCGCGATTCAGGTTGAAAAGGGGGCGGTAGTACAGAGAGATTCATGTTCCGAAGTTGCAGAGCAGGGGGGGATTCCCTGCAAAAAGAGCGCAGATCAACCTGAATGAAAAGAGGATTTAAAGGGAAATGCATTGGATCGATTGGTGTATCATGATCATCCCCGTGATCGTGATTCTGGGATTGGCGATTTACTCGGGCAAATATGTCCGCGGCGTAGTGGATTTTCTCGCAGCCGGCCGTGTTGCGGGGCGTTACGTGATCTCGGTCGGAGATTTGACGGCGGGATTGAGTGTGATCACGCTGGTTGCTCTTTGCGAAGCAAAATACCAGACTGGCTATGGAGTTGATTTCTGGGGGAAGCTGGTTGCTCCGCTCGGGGTCATCTTTTCATTGACCGGTTACTGCGTCTACCGCTGGCGTGAGACGAAGGCGCTCTCGTTCGGCCAGTTCCTTGAAATGCGTTACAACCGGGCGTTCCGAATTTTCGCCTCCGCGCTGCGCACGATTTCCGAGATGATCACAAATGCGCTCGGGCCGGCGATCGCGGTGAACTTTTTCATCTACTTTCTCGGACTGCCGCACAGCATATCGATTTTCGGGCTTTCGATTCCATGCTTCACAATCATTCTCGTGCTCCTGATGACGATGGCGATGGTCTGTATCTGGCCGGGCGGCCGGGTTTCGCTGTTGATTACGGATACGTTTCAGGGGCTGCTCTGCTATCCGGTGTTTGTGATCATTGTCGGCTACATTCTTTTGAACGTTTCGTGGGACGGCGCGATCGCTCCGACCATGATGGACCGTGCGCCGGGGGAGAGTTTCCTCAATCCGTATGATGTTTCCAAATTGCGTGATTTCAATATTTTCGCTCTGGTGGTGAACCTCTTCGCCACCGTTCTGAACCGCGCAAGCTGGTTCGGAAACGACACTACGAACTCCGGCCGTACGCCGCACGAGCAGAAGATGGCCGGCATTCTGGGCGCCTGGCGAAACGGTTTTGCCTATGTGATGCTTATGGTGATCGCGGTCATGGTCATTACGATCATGAACCATGATTCCTATGCGGATCGAGCGAAAGACATCCGTGATACGCTTGCGGACAAGGTTTCCCTTGAGACGATTCCGGATGCCGGAGAACGCGCCAAAGTCGTGACCGCTGTCCAGGCGATTCCGGCACAGCACCACAAGATCGGCGTCGATGCGCCGCTTTCGCGTGTTGACAATCTTGATACTCCGGTGTTCAACGCTGTGCAGGATGCGGTCGGGCGCGATGGGGACGGAAACTTCACATTCCAGAAGTTCCGCACGATCTATCAGCAGATGATGATGACCATCACGCTGCGCAAGACGTTCCCGGTCGGTATGCTCGGTCTTTTCGGACTTCTGATGATCATGCTGGTGCTTTCGACCGACGACTCCCGTATCTTCAATGCGTCCAGTACGATTCTTCAGGACGTGATCATGCCGTTCAAGAAGAAGCCGTTCACGCCGAAGCAGCATCTGCTCTGGCTCCGGTTGTGCTCGGTGGGGGTTGCGGTGTTCTTCCTGATGTTCAGTCTGCTGTTTGTACAGATCGACTACATCAATATGTTTACGACGATCATGTGTTCCATCTGGCTCGGCGGGGCCGGTCCGGTGATGATCGGCGGTCTCTACAGCCGGTTCGGCAATACGACCGGGGCCTTTTCCGCGATTTTCGCGGGATCCGGAATTTCCATCGCCGGAATTTATCTGCAGAGCAACTGGGCGCAGGACATTTATCCGTTTCTGGTTGCGCAGGGGTGGGATGAGTCCGTCGGGAGTTTCCTGGCGACGGTCTCTTCACCGTTTGAACCCTACATCGTCTGGGAAATGACGCCGGAGAAGTTCCCGATCAATTCATTTGAAATCTACTTCATCGCGATGCTCGCCGGTATTGCCGCTTACGTCATCGGTTCGCTGGTCACTTACAAGGGGCCCTACAACCTTGATCGGCTGCTGCATCGCGGCATCTACAACCTCGACGGGGTCGAGAAGAAAATTCATTCCAAGTGGACGTGGAAGAACGTCTGGAACAAACTCATCGGCATCACGCCGGAGTATACGCTCGGTGATCGGATCATCGCCTGGTCGGTGTTCGGGTATTCGCTGGTTTATCAGCTCGGCATCACTTTCGTTCTGGTTGTGATCTGGAATCTCTTCTATCCATGGCCGCTGGAGTGGTGGAGCTACTACTTCTACATCACGACCCTCCTGATCCCGGCGATCGCGGGTGTCATTACGACGGTCTGGTTCTTCTGGGGCGGCACAAAGGATACGATTCAGTTGTTCCGGGATCTGGAAGCGCGCATTGACAACCCGCTCGACGACGGGCGTGTTTCCGGCCAGGTTTCCCTGGTCGATCAGGAAGCGATGGAACATCTCGAGGAGGCGCCCGTCAAAGAGGTTGCCGCAAAGCAGGAAGAGAAGAAATAATCCGCTTCTGATTCGACCAGATACCAGGGAGCGTTGCAGAATCTCACGGTTTTGCAGCGCTCCTTTTCTTTTTCCTCTTGCAGGGATCCGAAAATCAAGGCGAGTATGCCGCCCTGGCGTTGCATGTGTTGACCGCGTTGGGAGTGCCTTGGTCTGGAATCGTGCGGACTTTGCTCTGAACGAAGAAAAAGAGCCGGCCCGGCAGAACCCTTTCTGCAGATCCGGCTCTCTGGTGCGCGGTTAGGAGGTTATTCGACTTTGACAGCCTGCATCTGGGCGCGGATGCAGAGTTCAGCCGCCTTGAATGCATGTTCCTGAGTCATGGCGTTTTCGGTGCGGTTGAGGCAGTCGAGGATCAGTTTCCCGAAATAGGGGAAGCCCGTTTTCCCGGTCGCGTTGAAATAGTGCTCACCTGAGCCATCGACCCAGAAGACGTGGTCACCTCCGTTCTCATGGGTGATATCCAGATATTTGCGCAGTTCGATGTATCCTGCGGTTCCGAGGATGAACGTGCGGCCGTCACCCCAGGAGCGCAGACCGTCTGGCGTGAACCAGTCGACGCGGAAATAGCCGGTTGCGCCGTTGTTGCCGATCAGAGTGGCGTCCCCGAAGTCGTCGAGTTCCGGATACTCCGGATGGTTGTAGTTCGCGATCTTGCTCGAAACGATCTGCGCTTCGGTCGCTCCGGTGTAGAACAGAAACTGTTCGATCTGATGGCTGCCGATATCGCAGAGAATCCCGCCGTAGCGGGCACGTTCAAAGAACCAGGCGGGACGCGAGGGGGCGTTCAGACGATGCGGCCCCATCCCGATGGTTTGCAGAACCCGGCCGATGGCTCCCTGTTTGATGAGCTGTTCCGCGTAGACGGCACTCTCGGATTGAAGCCGTTCGCTGTAGCAGACCATGTATTTGCGTTTGGTTTCACGGACGGCGGCTTTTGCCGCATCGAGTTGTTCGAGCGAGATCATCGGCGCCTTGTCGGTGAAATAGTCTTTGCCGGCTTTCATCACACGGATTCCGAGCGCGGCCCGGTCACCCGGCACGCAGGCCCCCGCGACAAGTTTCACGGCGGGATCGTCGAGGATCTGTGCCTCGGATTCGGCGGCGACAGCCTCCGGATGCTGCTTGCGGTAGGCTTCGACTTTGGCCGGATCGGGGTCGTAGACCCATTTCAAGGTCGCGCCCGCCTCTTTCAGGCCGTTGGTCATTCCGTAGATGTGGCCGTGATCGAGGCCGATCGCCGCAAATGTGAATTCTCCGGGTTTCACGACCGGTGCGGGTTTTCCGACCGGTGCGTAATTCATTCCGTCGCCGTTGCTCATGGTTGTTCTCCCTCATAAGGTGGTTTTCTTATAATAAATCCATTTCCCCGGAAATTCAAATGAAATACCGGAAAAAGCCCCGGGAGCTCTCAGAGGTGGTGGAAGAAAACAAGCCGGGTCGCGAGCAGCAGAAGCGCGTTCACAATCCAGACCGAAGCCGTCAGCGGAAACGCCCCCCGCCAGAATTTCATGCCGAACCATTGTACGAGGAGCGCGGCGAGAAATACCGCGCCGACCGTTCCGGCGAAGAACGGCACAAGAAATCCCTGCGCCATCACTCCTGCGAGTACCAGAGCCTGCGACCAGCGGATGCGTACGCCGAAGAACTTCCCCCCGAACCGCAGCAGAAGCGTCCCCGCCGCAAACGGCAGTCCGCCGAGTGTGACGAAGAAGAAGAGCATTTGCAGATTTGCTTCAAGCCACGCCATGCTGCTACGCCGTCGGTGTTCCGAGCGCAAAATTCAAATAGGCGATGATCAGAGCCGGGACAAAGAGACTCACCACCGTCATGGCCAGACTTGCGAGCACCTTGCAGCGGAATACCGCAATGAGCAGTGTGAGCGATACGATCAGCGCGAACAGCACCGCCCAGAGCGGAACGAAGATGTTGACCACTCCGCAAACGGTCACAACCGCGGCGAGCAGCAGCGACGCTTTCCACGAGAGCACCGGCTTCGAAAGCCGGGATCCGAGAAAGAATACGAGGAATCCGAACACCCCGTAAAGCAGAAATGCAACGAGGATTGACACTCCGGTTGACATAGTTTGTTTTTCTCCTTTATGCGGCTAAACGGTCTGAGAGGACAACAGAATCCTCAGGCTGAAGCCGAGAACAATCTGGAGCAGGCGGGAGACCAGAATCAGCAGCACTCCGCTCGGGAATGGTTCACAGTCGCACCACTTGTTCAGCAGCCACAACATGACGATCCAGCTCGCAATCCAGCCGACGAAGGGAACCAGAGCAACCAGTGTTCCCCCCAGCGCAATCAGAAACGCCTGAAGCCAGGTCACTTCGGCTCTGGTGATTTTTGACCCGAGACGCAGTGTCAGGCCTCCGATCGCGCATTGAAGGAACAGTACCACAATTGCGGACAGAATTGTCTCCAGAGCTTCCATGCCGTTTCTCCTTGTGTTGGTTGCCGGTTTCCCACTTCAGTTGCGGATCCGCCTTGCATTGGCTTTTCCGATGTAAAAAGCCTTGATGTTGTTTTTGACCACGTGCTCCTTTTCGTGGAAGCAATCCATGATCGCCTCTTCGAAGACCCGGTCGAAGTCGGCCTTGTCCTCCTCATCGAGGAAGAGGTCGCACATCATGACCGCGACGGCGCCGAGCAGCACGGAGTTTGCATACTTCAGGTCTCCGAGCTGTTTGGCCAGATCCGAGGCGGGCAGCGTGTAGATCACACGGTCGAGCACCTCGTCCGGGCAGGAGCCGTTCGACTCGTCGTAGAGCAGAATTCCGTTGCGTTTCAGCGTCGGCAGATACTTCTCCAGAGAGGGACCGTTCAGGGCGATGAGCAGATTGCACTCCTTGCTGACCAGAGGCGAGCCGATCGAATCGCGGCTGAGCACGACCGAGCAGTTTGCGGTGCCGCCGCGCATTTCCGGCCCGTAGCTCGGCAGCCACGAGACGTTGAAGTTGCGCAGCTTGCCCATCGTCGCAAGCATGTAGCCGAGGCTCAATACGCCCTGACCGCCGGAGCCGCAGAGTTTGATCCGCCGTTCCGACTGGAAGATGCGGGACGGATTGCGGAACGATTCGCTCACGCCGTCCGCGACTCGCACCGGGTAGAGCAGCTCCCGCACCGCCTGCGGCTCGTAGATGCCGGTCGGACGGCTGATCGGGTCACGGCTGTCGGCCGTGTCCTTGTAGACGCCGAGCGGGAAGTAGCGGCTCATCTGGTTGTCGAGGAACTCGTTCATGTCCCGCGCATTCATCTTCAAATTGACCGGACAGCCCGAGAGCAGCTCGACCAGAGAGAAGCCCTTGCGTTCGATGCTGTTGGTCAACGCCTTGCGGATCGCGTGCCGCGCCTTGCGGATGTTCTGCACCGTCGAGAGCGCGCACCGTTCGACGTAGACCGGAGCGTCGAGTGCCGCGACCGTCTCGGAGACTTTCAGCGGATACCCCTCGCTTGTGACGCTGCGCCCGAGCGGAGAGGTCTGGGTTTTCTGTCCCGGCAGTGTGGTCGGCGCCATCTGGCCGCCGGTCATGCCGTAGATCGCGTTGTTCACGAAGAATACAGCGAGATTTTCGCCGCGGTTCGCCGCCTGCAGAATGTGGTTGAACCCGATCGACGCGAGATCCCCGTCCCCCTGATAGGAGATGACAAGATTTTCGGGATTCGCCCGGGCGAGACCGGTCGCGACCGCCGGCGCCCGCCCGTGCGGCGCGGAAATGCCGAAGCAGTCGAAATAGTAGTAGCTGAACACGGCGCAGCCGACCGGGGCGATGATGATCGTCTTGTCCTTGATTCCAAAGTCGTCGATCGCCTCGGCAATGAGCTTGTGAAGGATCCCGTGTCCGCAGCCGGGGCAGTAGTGCATATTGGTCTTGATCGGCCCCGGCCGACGCTCAAAACTCGGGAAAAAGCCGTTGGAACGGCCGTAAAGAATCTTCTCTTTCTCCATGATCTCATGCCTCCTGCGCGCCGACGGCGTCGATGGTGCGATTCACGATCTCGTCGATGGTCGCGATGTTGCCGCCCATGCGGTTTACGAGGTGAACAGGGCGGTCGCAGTTGATGGCCAGTTTCACGTCGTCGATCATCTGGCCGTCGCTCATTTCGACCGCCACAAACTGTTTGACATGCTTGAGCGCGCGGATCGCGTCGACCGGGAACGGCCAGAGCGTGATCGGGCGCAGCAGCCCCGCTTTGACTCCTTTCGCGCGCAGCTCGTCGACCGCCGAGCGGCAGAGCCGTCCGGAAATTCCGTAGCCGACCAGTACGATTTCGGCATCGTCGGTGAGGTACTCCTCGCTGCGCTGTTCGGCTGCCCGGATCGCGGCGTATTTGGCCTGGAGCTTGCGGTTCAGCGCCTCAAGATCGTCGTGTTCGAGATAGATCGAACTGATCATGTTCGTGCGCGGACGGCTTACGTCAAGCGCCCACTCGGGAACTTTCACCCGTGCGGGAATCGGTTCCGGCAGCGTCACGGTTTCCATCGTCTGGCCGATCACGCCGTCGGTCAGCAGATAGACGACAATGCGGTACTTTTCCGCGAGTTCAAACGCAAGGCGGGGGAAATCACACATCTCCTGAGCCGACGAGGGCGCCAGCACAATGCAGTGATAGCTGCCGTGTCCGCCGCCTTTGACGACCTGATTGTAGTCGGACTGTTCCGGCCCGATGTTGCCGAGTCCGGGGCCGCCGCGCATGATGTCGACCACGAGCGCGGGCAGCTCGCTGCCGGAGAGATAGCTGATTCCCTCCTGTTTGAGGCTGATCCCGAGCCCGGAGCTCGCGGTCATCGCGCGCCGGCCGTTGGCAGCGGCGCCCATGACCATGTTGATGGCGGCGATTTCACATTCCGCCTGCAGAAACGTGCGCCCGAGCTTCGGGAAACAGCGCGCCGCGGTATGGGCGATCTCGCTGGCCGGAGTGATCGGGTAGCCGAAAAAGCATTCGCATCCCGCCAGCAGCGCGCCGTAGACGACGGCTTCGTTGCCTTTGAGGAGCATTCGATTCGTATATTCCATAAATTCTACTCGCTTTCAATCTGGACGACAGTGATGGCTCCCGGCTCGGGGCAGGTCAGAAAGCAGCCGCCGCAGCCGATGCACTCCTGACCCGTCCGCACTGCGTACGGGAAGCCGAGTTTGTTCAACGCGGTTCCGAGTTTCAGGACGTTGCGCGGACAGGCGATCACGCACCGTTCGCACCCCTTGCACTCATCCGGGGCGATCCGCACCTCGAATTTCTTTTTGTTCATGAACTATCTCCTCCTTCGGAAAAGATCCTCGTTTAAAGCGGAATTTTCGTGTTCTGAATGGTTTCCGCAATGATTTCCTGCGCCGAGACTCCGGCGTAGCGGGTTTTCGCATCGACGACGATGCGGTGAGAAAGCACGAGCGGCGCCAGTTCGCGGACGTCATCCGGCAGGACGAATTCGCGTCCGGAGATCAGCGCCAGTGCCCGGGAACAGTCGGCCAGACGGATTGCGGCGCGCGGACTCGCTCCGAGCGTGAGCCGCGCATCGCGCCGGGTCGACTGGACAATCGCAAGCAGATAGGCAGAGACCGACGCCTCCATGCCGACTTTCTTCATGTCGGCCTGCAAAGCCAGCACCTCTTCGCAGCTGATTTCGGGTTTCAGGGAATCGAGCGGGTCGATGTGGCGGCGGTCGTAGAGCATCTCGCGTTCGGCCTCTTCGTCGGGATATCCGAGCGACAGCCGCATCGCAAAACGGTCGAGCTGCGCCTCCGGCAGCGGATAAGTCCCCTGATACTCGATCGGATTCTGGGTCGCAATGACCATGAACGGCGCCTCCAGAAGCCGGGTGGTGCCGTCCGGCGAAACCTGATGCTCGCACATGCACTCGAGCAGCGCCGACTGAGTGCGCGGCGACGCCCGGTTGATTTCGTCCGCGAGCAGAATATTCGTGAACACCGGTCCCGGCCGGAACTGGAATTTTCCCGTGCCCGGATTGTAGATCGACGTTCCGGTGATGTCCGCCGGCAGCAGGTCCGGCGTGAACTGAATTCGGCTGAATTTCGCATCCACAAGACGTGCAAGTGCTTTGGCCAGCGTGGTTTTCCCTACTCCAGGAACATCGTCAAGCAGCACGTTTCCGCCGGCCACGAACGTGGTCAGCAAATGGCGGATCACATCGGCCTTGCCGCGGATGATCCGATTCAGTTCAAATTCGACGATTGCGAGTTTTTCGATCGGTGTCGCCATGTTCTCCTCTTTCCTGGCAGATGCTCTCAATCAGAACCATCCGGAATCGAAATTGAACGTTCCGGTCTCCTGACTGTTCCAGTGAGCGTTTTGTAAGTCGTAATAATCATAGACCCCGGGCAGCCGCGGGATCGAATGAATCTTCTTCGGATAAAGCCGGGTCAGTCCGTCGCGCCGGTCATACCGGATGCAGAAGCCGTTGCCGCGCGCGTCGCGGATCTCCCCCTCCGCCGGAATCCTGGCCCGCGTGACGAGCAGCACCGGTCGCCCGTAACGGTAGAGTTCCACCGGCAGAACCGATTTGTCCCGCAATGCCTCGACGTCACTCTTTTCGAGCTCGAGATGGGCCGTCACCCGGGTTACCCCGAAACGGGTGAGCTCCAGCGCCGCCATCGAATTGCAGACCGGCAGCGGCGGAGAGGCAATGATCTCGAGTTCCCCGTGCTCTTCGAGCAGCGCCAGCGCATAGAGTGACGTGACCCGGAATCTCCGGATACCGGCATTCCGTGCGTTGCGGATCGCCCGGCGCACGGATTCGAGTTTCCCCTCCGGGCAGAACTCCGGCAGAATCGCTTCGTCCGTGAGTTTGCCGACGTCGTAGACGCTGCAGGCACGGAGCGCTTTGCGGCTGCCCGGTTCCGCGCCGTTCGGCTTGACCGCCACGGTTTCGCGCAGATGCTCCGGCAGCGCCCGATAAGGCGCAAGTTCGAGATAGGCGCGTCGGAATTTTTCCAGCCCGACCGCCGAGTCCCGGAAACAGCTCCCGGGTGCGAGATTCTGTTTGACTTCGTTCCAGAATTCGCGCCGGAGCGCTTTGAGTTCCGCGGCCGGGAAGAAGTAATTCCCATCGATCTCGCAGCGGAAGCTTCCGAGCGCAAAAGTTTTGGAGTCGGCTGCGGCAAACTCCTTTTCCAGCGTCTCCGCCGTGACCGGGTGCGAGGAGGCCGCAGCGAGCGAAAGGGGTCTCTCCCATCGTGCGAACGGTGCGTTCCGGACTTCCACCGTGATCCGGTCGGCGCTGAGTTTGAGGTCGACATCGAGTTTTTCGCGCGGCGGCGGCAGCGCGGCGAGCTCTTTCGTGTAATCGGGGAAACTCTCGCCGATCTTGAACACGAGTCCGCCCGGCGCAACCGGTTTGTCGCACGGGATGACCAGCTGTTGACCCGGCAGCGCCTTGCGCGCGGGTTTGCCGTCGACGAACATCTTCGTGACCGTCAGCGCCGGTCCCTCGTCGCCGGATTGCGGCTGCACGCGAAGCCGGTCGCCGAGAAAGAGCCGCTTCGTGGTCGTGAATCCAAAGCCGTTTTCGCGCAGTTCGTTCACATTTCCGCACAGCAGCCCCGCTGCGCCGAGCGAATCGTGCGAGACGAGCGTGTCGGAGGACTCTTTCGTGTAGAATCCGAGCGACCACTTGCGGCCGCATCCCCGGGAAAGCATGTTCCGCGCTTCGCCGAGGCGGCTCCGGAACTCCTCTTCCGGCGCATCGAGCAGCATGCGGTAGGCACCGACCGTCTGTCTCACATAATCCGGCTGCTTGAGCCGCCCCTCGATCTTCAGCGATTCGATGCCGAGTTCACGCAGCTTCGGAATCAGTTCGATCGTGCAGAGATCCTGGGGCGAAAAGAAAAATCCATTGCCGTTCTTTCCGAAATAACGGCGTCGGCACGGCTGCTTGCATTTGCCGCGGTTGCCGCTGTAACCGCCGAGATACGATGAAAAAAGACACGCTCCGGAGAGCGAGACGCAGAGCGCACCATGAACGAACACTTCAAGCTCGAGCTTCGTCGATTTCCGTACCGCGGCGATCTCCTCGAGCGTCATCTGCCGTTCGAGGACCACGCGGCTTACGCCGAGTTTCTCCGCAATTTCCAGACCGGCGGAGTTGTGAAATCCCATTTGAGTCGAGGCGTGCAGCACGAGTTTCGGGAAATATTCCCGCGCCATGCGGATGATTCCGAGATCCTGCACGAGCAGCGCGTCCGGCCCGATCTCCTCGAGCAGCGCGAGCGTCTCGGCCACCTCCGGGAGCTCGGACTCTTTCACGAGCGTATTCAGCGTGAGGTAGACCTTGCGGCCGAGTTTATGGGCGTACTCGATGATCTGCGCCATGCGTTCCGGCGTGAAGTTTTCGCCGCGTTCGCGCGCATTGAATTTCGCCAGTCCGGCGTAGATCGCATCCGCGCCCGCCTCGAACGCCGCGAGGGCGCAGGCGGGACTCCCCGCCGGGGCCAGCAATTCGGGATTCGGCAAAGGAACGCCGGATGCTTTCTTTTCTCTGCTCATATTTTGAAATCACTCCGTATTATTCTCTAAACTATATGGCAACTTCCGCAAAAATCAATGTTCCGTCCGTAAAATTCTTTCAAATTCGGCACAGCAATGCCCCCAGCGCGGCCGAACAGAAGATCGCGGTCATGATGCTGCATTTGCTCTTGTAAAGCGCCCAGCCCGAGAGCAGAAAGACCGGTACCGATCCGTAACAGAGCCGGAACGGACCGTCATAAGCCATCAAGTGCCCGGTCGCGAGTTCGGCCAGATATCCCCACGGCAGCTGGCTGGTGAAAAGCGACAGCTCGAGATAGATGAGCGTGGTCGCCGCCATGAGCCCGACCGTCACCGGGCCGATCCCCGCCATGATGCCGCGCACGATCGGACTCTGCTCCCAGCGCGCGAGCGAACGCAGCGCGATCTGCATGAGAATGTAGCTCGGCAGCAGCAGCCCGATCGTGCAGATGAGCGCTCCGAAATATCCCCCCCGCCGGAAACCGAGGAACGTCGCGAGATTCACCCCGATCGGCCCAGGCGTCACCTGCGAGATCGCGGCGAAGTCGCTCAATTCATGCAGCGTGAGCCAGTGCCTCGCGTCGACGAGCTCCTGGATGTAGAGCGGCATGAGCGCACTGCCCCCGCCGAAACAGAGCAGTCCGAACCAGCAGAAGAGCAGGAACAGCGTGAGCAGTTCGGCCATGCCGCTCTCGGCGTTTCCGGCGCGTGCGGCCCGATTCTGCCGCAGCTGCGTCCGGATGCCGCAGATGAGTCCGACTGCGATTCCCGCTCCGAGCATGATCGCCGGATTGGTCCCGTAAAAGTAGACCGCTTCGATCGTGAAGAGCGCCGCTGCCAGCGAATATTTTCCGGTGATGACTTTCGGCCAGAGCCGGATGATCGCGACGATCGTCAGCGCCGAAAGCGCGGTGCGCACGCCGATGAACGCCCCCTGCACATAGAGATTTTCCATCGGAATCACCCCGAATCCGACCGCTACGAGGCAGATGATGAGATATGAGGGGAGGGCGACCGCCACGAGCGCGATGAGCGCTCCCCACTGTCCGGCCGTCCGATACCCGACGTAGATCGCGGCGTTGCCGGCCGTGAGTCCCGGAATCGCCTGGATGACGGTCAGCATCTCGAGCAGTTCCCCGTCCTTGAGCCAGTGAAGTTTGCGCACGAAAATCTCCTCGGCCGCGAGGATGATCGCATAGCCGCCGCCGACCACGAAGAGTGCGATCTTGAAGAAATTCCAGAAGAGCAGCCTGAGCCGCTTCGCAAAGGGGACGTCGTTAAGCGCGGATTCCATGACCACTTCACTCCAGTCGGATGCGCGGATCGGCCCAGGCGTAAGCAAGGTCGGCGAGCAGATTCATGATGACGAACAAGAGCGCGCTCGTGATGACCAGCGCCTTGAGCAGCTGCAGGTCGGAGTTGTAGAGCGCGTCGACCCCCGTGAAGCCGAGCCCCGGGATGCCGAAGAACGACTCCAGCAGCAGACTCCCCGTGAAGAGAAACGGCAGCGACGCGCTCGCCCGGGTGATGATCTGAAGTGCCGCGTTGCGCAGCAGATGTTTGCCGTAGATCTGGAACGGGGAAACTCCCTTCGCCGCCGCGGTACGCAGATATTCGCGCCGCAGTTCGTTTACGAAGACCGTGCGGTAGAATCTGACGTTGCCGCCGATGCCGCAGAGGATTCCGACCAGGATCGGCAGACAGAGATAGCTGAACCCCTCGTACCCCCAGACCGGGAAGAGGTCGTAGTAGTATCCGAGAAACCATTGCGCGAAGATGATGACCACGAGATACGAGACACTCATCCCCGCCACCGAAATGAGCACGAGCGCACGGTCGATGATCGTATCCTTGAATGCCGCCGCCACGAGCGCGAGCGCGAGTCCGATCACAAGTTCTCCGAGAAACACCGGAATCATGAGGCAGAGCGACGGCCACACTCCGCG
Source organism: uncultured Victivallis sp. (assembly GCA_944389935.1). Classification (GTDB taxonomy): domain Bacteria; phylum Verrucomicrobiota; class Lentisphaeria; order Victivallales; family Victivallaceae; genus Victivallis. The sequence continues at coordinate 29,884 of CALXOE010000009.1, read as the reverse complement.
GATCAGAATGTTCGAGATCGGTTCGCGCGTGGTGATCGTCTTGCCGAAGTTGAGGACGCGGATGTACGGGAACTCCCGCTGGAAGCTCACGATCTCGCCGAGTGCCCGCAGAAATTGCGAGTTCCACGGCGACTCCTGCAGCCGGTAGAACTCAATCTCCTCGATCCCCTCTGCGAAGAAGATCGGCGAGGGGTTGTCGTCCTCGAAATAGTGTGTTTCGCCGTTTTTCACGACGCGGCAACCGTAACGCGGGATCGGAAACTGCCGTTCAAAGCGCAGATAGGTTCCGTTGAACGGCGGCTCGACCTTTTCGAGTTTCACCGCCGTGACGCCGGGGCGCAGCGGTTCTCCCGCCCGGTAGGAGGCGAACGCCTCAGTCTTGCAGCGGCGTCCGTAGAAGAGCGGCAGATCCGCTCCGAGGTCGCGCCGCAGTGCGTCGATCTCGTCGGCGCGGGCGTTTTTGCCGAGCACTGCGGCGGCGGGGTCTCCTGCGGCAACGTGAAACAGCACGAAAGTCAGGAATACCACGCCCAGCAGGATCAGCACGGAATAAAATGTTCTGCGGACAATGAAACTGAGCATGATATAAAATATCCCGGAATGCCCTTTTTTTCAATTGAAAAAAATGCTTTCCGGCTGTAAAATATGGTTATGACAAATTTGGAAAACACCCCGCTGCTTCTGCATGTCTGCTGCGCTCCGTGCGCTGCGGGCTGCGTGGAGCGTCTGCTCGAGACGGGGCGGGAGATCCGGCTCTACTACTCGAACAGCAACATCGCAACCGGTGAGGAGTTTGAGCGGCGGCTCGCGTCGGTCGAACAGCTCGCCGGGATTTTCGACCTCAAACTCGAAGTCGACCCCTATCGCCATGCGGACTGGGAACAGTCGATCGCCGGTTACGAGGCGGAGCCCGAGCGCGGATTGCGCTGCCCGCTCTGTTTCGGCTGGTCGCTCGGCCGCACGGCGGAGCGCGCCGCCCGGCTCGGCGCGCATTTCGCGACGACCCTCACCGTGAGTCCCCACAAGCCGAGCCGCGTGATCTTTGAGGTCGGCGGCCGTTACGAACACTTCGAGCCGTGGGACTTCAAAAAGAAAGACGGATTCAAGCGGAGTCGTGAACTCGCAAGGGAGTACGGATTCTATCTGCAGAACTTCTGCGGCTGCGAGTTTTCCGTCCGCTGAACTTTTCTTTTTCTCCCACCGAAAACGAAAAAGCCCCCCGGAAAACCGGAGGGCCGCAGATGGCCGAAAGGCTTACTTCGCCTGCTCGTTCTTCTGAAGCACGCCCGCTTCGAGCAGCTTGTCGATGAGCTGCTGCATCGAGTTGAACGCGCCGAGGAAACCCTGCGGCGGCATGATGATGCGCTCGTTGACCACCGGAGTCGGAGCCGAGCCGTCCTCGTTCGGCTGCAGCGTGACAAAATCAAAACGGACCATGCCGCCGGCGAAGTGAATCTGACCGATGCCGTCCGCGAAAATTTCCTTCTTGTGTTCCATCCTGCAATTCTCCTTTTTTGTTTGATTGCTGACCGGTTTTTACGGTTTTTCATCTGTTCCGTTTGGGCGGATGTCTCAAGTATACACCATTTTGCCGAAAAGTCAAATTCCCGGATGAAAAATGAATGAAAAAGCGGAGTTTTTTTAGATTTTTTTCCGGAATACGGGAAAAATATGCTTTTTTTTGGAAGCATGAATCCCGGTTCGTTCGATCCGCCGCCCGGGCCGGGAGTCGGCGGGGGCGGCCGTGTCTTTGTCGATCGACGGGCAGATTTCCCGCGTCGGAAGCGTTTACTCGGCTTCCGGATCGGAGCGGAACGGGAGGGCCGGAAAGCCCGCCGCGTTGTAAAGATTCGCCATGGCCGGATTGTCCGACCACGCATAGCGGACCGCGACCGGCTCAGAGACCTCCGGACTCGACACCGCGACCTTGTCGCCGGCGATGACCGCCTCGGCCGGGTGGAACTCCCCGTCACTGCCCGCGATCCGGAAGCCGAGCACGTTCCCGCCCCGCGCGTTCAGCCCGTCGGCGTGGTCGAACGAGACGAGCAGCGCATTTCCCGACCGCGTGACGGATCGGAACAGCGGACCGGATCCCTCTTCCCCGCTGCCGTAAATCTGCGCAAGCGCCGCGGCGGCGAGTCGTCGGCCGACGGTCTCCTTGTCTTTCGGATGGATATCCTCCACGTCGCCCGCGTCCACCGCCGAGGCGACGAGATTCCCGGTCGCCTCCGCCGCCCGGACCTGCGCCTCGCGGATGAGCGGCCAGTTCGCGTCGGGGTCGTAGTCCGTCACGGAACGATAGCCGGCGAGAACCACCTGCAGAAACGGAATCTCCCCCTGGCTGAAGTGAAATCTCCAGTCCGTGATCAAATCGCGCATGAGCCGTTCATACTGATTTGCGCGCATCTGGTTCGATTCTCCCTGATACCAGATGACGCCCCGCAGCGCCGTCGGGATCAGGGGACGGATCATGCTGTCGAAGAGGATCGAGTACGAGTTCGGATTTCCGAGTCCCGGAGCCGTCGACAGCGGCTGAGCCGGTCCGAGATCGGTCTCAATGTGAAAACGCCACTCGCCGGAGAGCGGGATGAAGTCGCGCGGCGCATCGGCCGGGCACAGCGTCATCTTTTCGGCCGGCCCGTTCAACCCGCCGTCGTAGACGAACGAATAGTCGCGCACGGCGAGCGTCCGGATTCCCGGTTTCACGAGTTTGCCCGGAATGCGGTAGACGCGGCAGACGTTCCAGTGTATGGTCTCGTATCCGGTGCCGGTCCGTCCGACCTCGACGCCGTCGAAATAGGTGATGTCGTGCTTGTCCACCCCGCCGAGCGAAAGCGTCAGATCGCGCCCGGCCCACTCCTCCGGAATCTCAACCCGGCGGCGGAACCAGACGGTTCCGTTGGTATGGATTCCGAACGCCTTCCACTGGGCGGGCATGACCGCGCGTTCCCAGCCGGAGTCGTCGAACGAGGTTTGCGCCCACCCCTGTTCGACGCCGCTGTTCGGTGGTTCGGGAGGAAGTTTGTCGAACTGGATCGGCTCCAGCTGGACGGTCGGGATCTGCAGCAGTTCCGGCAGGAGCTGCTCCCAGTATTCGGGACGGTTGATGCTGCGTTCATACTGCTCCAGATCCGGGGCGATGTCCGGGTTGCGCACGAGCGTTTCGCGGCTGGTCCACGCCTCCGCGATCGTTCCGCCCCAGCTCGACGAGAGGATTCCCACGGTTACGTTGAGCTTCTCGGCGAGGGTGCGCGCAAAGTAGAGTGCGACGGCACTCCAGCCGTCCACCGTCGCGGCGCTTGCAATCTGCCACTGCGCATCCACATCCTGTTCCGGCGTGAGAAGCGCGTTGCGGCGGACAGTCAGCATGCGGACCCGGTCGAGACGTCCCGCTTCGGCCTCTTCCCGCAGCGCCGCGCCGCCGTCGGCCAGCGCGGTTGTGAGAAACTCCATATTCGACTGTCCGGAGGCGAGCCACACTTCACCGACCGCAAGATTTCCCGCGACGACGCTCTCGCCGCTCTCGGGCTCGAATACTTTGAGTTCGAGATTCCGTGCCGGCTGCATCGGCGGAAAACGGAACAGAAACTTCCCGTCCGCGCCGGAACGGGTTTCACACTTCACGGTGCCGAGCGTCGCGCGCACCCGGCGGTACGGCGCGCACCAGCCCCAGACGGGAATTGCGCGGTCCCGTTGCAGTACCGCGTTATCGCCAAATATTGCCGCAAGTTTCAACATAAAAACACCCCGGATTGATTCCGCACTCCGGATTTGCCCGAAATGCGTTACATTTCAGTTGAATTCCGACCCCGGCGCTTGAAAAAAACGCCGTTTCGCCGTATAGTAATCATAATATAATAATGCACGCCGCATGCGAAAAAACAAATCGCCGGAAGAAGAAATGAAGAAAAAAACAGGCCTGACTTCCGCCCGGTGCCGGTTTCCGGCGAAGCATGCGGCCCGAAGTCATGGAGACATATGAATCGCTGGAAGATCGATCTGCTGCTGGAGCTGTTCCGGGAGGCGGGTGCGGTGGCGCTCCGTTTCCAGGAGAATCCGGAGGTCGGAATCAAGAGCGACCACACGGCTGTCACCCGCGCCGACCGCGAGATCGAAGCGCTGTTCGCCGCGCGGCTCGACCGCCCCGGCAACGGGAGTTTCCTGATCGGCGAGGAGAGTATCGAACAGCGCGATGAGGAGTACATCAAGTCTGCGCTCGAGGGCGAATGTTTTGTGTTGGACCCTGTCGACGGCACCGCTCCGTATGCCGCGGGCGTTCCGCTCTGGGGAATCTCGGTCGGATTCATGCGCAACGGCGTCCTCGAGGAGGGGGCCATCTGTCTGCCGCCGCGCGACGAGGCGTTTCTGAGCTGCCGGGGCACGATTTTTCATGCGCGCGGGGTGACTGGCGGGAATCCCGTGGTCGAACCGTTCATCCCGCACAAAGCTGTTTACACTCCGGCCGCCCCGATCTGCGTGGCGCAGAGCGCGGCGCGCAACTGGGAGTTCCGATTCCCGAATCAGATGTTTGTCTGGTCGGCCTGCGTCGCGGTCTACGGCGCGCTGCTGCGCGGCGGCGTATACGGGTCGATTCAGCATTGCAAATTGTGGGATCTCGCCGGCGGGCTGCCGTTGCTGAAACTCGCGGGGTTCGAGGCGCGTTACGAGGACGGTCGAGAACTCGGGTGTGACGTGGTCGCCGGCGGCAACTTTCTGCTCGACCCCGGTCCCGGCCGCTGGCGGCAGAAAGGGTTTGTGGTGATCGCTCCCGACCGGCAGGGGGTGGAGACGATCTGGAGTCAGGTGAACGTCAGGAATCCGGCAAAATCATGAAGAAGAAACTTGAACAAACGCCTCCGTCGGGCTCTGCCGTCTATCTGGTCAGCCTCGGATGCTCGAAGAATCTGGTCGATACGGAAGTCATCGCGGGGAGTCTGCTTACGGCGGGATATCTGCTCGCGTTCGACCCGGAGGAGGCGGATCTTTATCTCATCAACAGCTGCGCTTTCATCCCCGCCGCGCGTGCCGAGGCGGTCGAGGCGATCGAGGAGGCGCTCGGCTGGAAAGCGGAGCGCCCCGGCCGGCGCGTGGTCGTCGCGGGCTGTCTGCCTGAATGGGACAAACCCGGGGAGTTTCCGAAACGGTATCCGGAGGTCGATCTCTGGACCGGGGTGAACGATCTCGCCGCGATCGCGGCGCTGCTCGACAGGAAAGCCGAACCCGATCCGCGGCGGAGCGAGCCGGTCTGGCTCTATGACCACACCTCGCCGCGGCTGCTGCTGACCGTGCCGCACATGGCTTACCTCAAAATCGCCGACGGCTGCAACAACCGCTGCAGTTACTGTGCGATTCCGGGGATTCGCGGTGCGCTGCGCAGCCGCAGCATCGCATCGGTCGTGGAGGAGGCGAAGAATCTGGTTGCCGGCGGTGTGCGCGAGCTGCTCGTCATTGCGCAGGACATCACGGCGTTCGGCGCCGACCGCCCGGGGGAGGGGGAGGAGATCGCTGGACTGCTCGAGGAATTGAACACGATTCCGGGAGATTTCGTGATCCGGCTGCTCTACACCCATCCGGCGCACTACACGAGGAAGTTCATCGACTTCATGGCGCGGACCGATACGAAAGTTCTGCCGTATCTCGACATTCCGCTGCAGCACATCAACGACCGTATTTTAACGGCGATGCGGCGTCATGTGACGAAAGCCGAAACGGTTGCTCTGCTTGCGGAATTGCGTGAACGGATACCGGATTTGACGATCCGGACGACTTTCATCACAGGATTCCCCGGTGAGACGGAAGAGGAGTTCGAGGAGCTCGTGGAATTCGTGAAAGAGCAGAAGTTTGAACGCTGCGGGGTATTCCCGTATTCGCCTGAGCCGCGGACGCCTGCGGCGGAGATGGCGGATCAGGTCCCGCTTGAGGTTGCCGAAGCGCGCGCGAAGAAGCTCATGGCGCTCCAGAAGCGGATCATGAAGAGAGCGAACCGGAGCTGGATCGGTCGGGAAGTCCGCATGTTGATCGATGAAGTCGATCACGGCCGCGCGATCGGCCGCGCGATGATGGATGCGCCGGAGATCGACAACCGGATCGTGCTCGAACGCGCGGGGCGGAGAAAACCGGGGACATTCTGCCGGGTCCGGATCACGGATGCGGACAGTTACGGATACAGTGCGGAACTGCTTTGATTTGAATCGAAAGGAAAGGAACTTCATGGCATGAAACAGATGAATCTTCCGAATCTGCTGACGATCAGCCGGATCATTTTCATTCTGATCTTCGTGGTGCTTGCGTCGGTGGCGGATCGTCTGGTGATTACGTCGGAGTCGCTGCGTTTCGGGGTGCGTCTCGGGGCGTACATTCTGGCGATCATTGCGGCGGCGACGGATCTGCTGGACGGGTATCTTGCGCGGCGGTGGAATCAGGTGACGGATTTCGGGGCGCTGATGGATCCGCTGGCGGACAAGATTTTCGTGACGGCGACGATGCTGATTGCGGTGGAGTGCCGTCTGATGCCGGCGTGGATCGCGATCGCGGTGCTCTGCCGGGAATTCATGGTGACGGGTCTGCGGACGCTGGCGGCGAAGAAGCAGGTGGTGATTTCGGCGGACCGCTGGGGGAAGATCAAGACGGCGCTGCAGATGATGATGCTGGCGATCGCGGGTGCGTCGTGGGTCTGGGAGTTCGATTTGCGGCAGGAGAAGTGGTTTGCGATCCGGCTCTGGTATGTGTGGATCGCCTATTTGTGCGGGATCGTGCTGGTGACGGTGGGGTCCGGTGCGGCCTATTTCGTGCGTTACCGTGCGTTGTATCTCGGGGAGGCAACCGGGAAAAAGGCGTGATTTTCCGCATATTCCGGTGATACCGGCTTGCAAAAACGCAAAACGGCGTTATATTGAATAGCGCTGAACCGGAGAGATGGTTGAGTGGTCGAAGGCGCCACATTGGAAATGTGGTGTACCGCAAGGTACCGAGGGTTCGAATCCCTCTCTCTCCGCCATTTACAAATGATGACTTTATGAGCATTCGCAATCCGATGTTTCATAAAGTCTTTTTTTATTTGACCGATTGCTGTTGAAATCTGGGAATCAGCTGTGTATTGCAAAGAATAACCGACATCGCAACCTCCTCATTGCTGTTTTGCTCAAGAAACAATAAGGGCGATGTCGGCCTTTTTCCATTTCATCGCGGCGTTTTTCTCAAAATACGTTCACTTCTGTCAAGAACCGTCGAAGAACCTCATTTTCTTCGGATTCAATGATTGAAAACAATCCTCGCCTGCTGAAAATTCTCGTACCGATTATTTCTCTGCTTCCTTTTCTTTCTCGAATCGTTCCCTCGCTTTTTTACGACGTTCTATCTCGAACCTGAGGTTTTCTTCGGTGTCGGCGTAAATCGTTTTGCCGTTCCATTCGAGGCTCTTAAAATATTCCGATATCGTTCTGATTTTTTTGCTCTTAAAATATTCCGACAAGGTTTGTTTGTTTTCGTCCACAGTGAATTTCCCTCCTTGCTGCTCTCTTTGATCAACTTGCACGTTTTTTCCGGGAATCTGGACGGACTCTGCCGCGCGATGCCGCCAGCTTCAACTTTTTTTCAGGATGATCAGCTGGTGAATGGCCCGGCTCATCGCCGTGTAGAGCCCGCGCGGGTCGCGCCAGCGCGGATCAGCATCCGTCACATCATACAAAATCACGACTTTCTGCTCGCAACCCTTGAATTTCATATAGGTGTAATAGGATACCTCCAGTTTTCCGAGCGCTGCTTCGCGATTCACGATATGGAATCTCCCCACCGTGGAATCCGTTCCCATGGAGGTGTGTTCCAATGTGTGCGCGCCGAGGATGACGATGTCCCGGAGGGGAATCCGTTCTCCCATCACGAGCCGTTCCAGTTCCGCTGCGAGATGGGCGCGGCAGTCACCGTACAACACGCGGACGTCAGCCCCCGTCGGCGCCCGGTCCGAGATGGTTGCGGAGAGGTTCTGATAAGGGCGCAGATGCTCGAAGATCTTTCTGGTGTTCCGGCAGTTCTGCGTCAAAACAACGGGAGGGATTCCGAAATCCGGCAATTTGAGCTCTTTCGTGTAGATATTCTGATCCGGATCATAAAAAATATAAAAATATCCATCCACTTCCGGCAGAAGCGAAATCGCCTCCCATGCCTCCGGTGAAAAATCCTGCCCCTCATCCACAATGACCGCGTCGTAACAGAGACATTTATGGAAGATATATTGTTTCAGCAGTTTGGGCAGTACGTCACTGTAAAGTCTGGGATCGTTTCGATATTTCTCCACCTGCTCCGCCGGAAGTTTCATGATTTCGATGCAGTATTCAAAGAACGCCGCGACGGTGACGTTTGGAAATCCTTTCATCGATCTCTGCAGATGCCCTGCCAGCAACTGATTGAAGCACAACAGCAGAACGCTCTTCCCCTGAGCTGCGAGCGCGACGGCTTTTTTCTGGGCCATGACCGTTTTTCCGGAACCCGCACAGCCGAGAATCTGCAGTTTTTTGAACTGAGTCAGAGCTCCGAGCAGAGCGCACTGCTGTTCGGTCAGCAGGAAAAACTGCTTTTCCTCTCCGGCGATCCGTTCGGAAAGCCGGGTCCCGTATTCAAAGACGGGCGATAACGCCTGCATGATATCGGCGGGGGATACCGCTCCTCCCAATCGGTTGGGAATCTGCGTCTCCTCGAGCACCCTTGAGGCGAACTGCTCCACATAAGGCAGGGCGTCACCGGTCAGGACGATGCCTTCTGCCTCCGCCGGCCAGCACTCCTGAAACCCGCAGGAGGGGAAACAGACCGCGTGGGCGAATCTGAGCGGAATCGGCCGGTTCAGCCTCTCCTCGAGCAGCTGACGGACGGCGTATTTGTTCCGTTTTGCCTGGTTGACGGGGTCGATCTCGCGATCCTCCTGATACCAGTGCCCGTTGCGATAGGAGATCGCTCCGCCCTTTACCTCGAGCACCAGAAAACCCTTGACCGGATGGTAGAGCAGAAAATCGATTTCTCCATCCCACCGTATCAATCTCTGGTCACGGGTGACGTAGTCGAAAGAGTGAAACACGCTCCAGTCATCGGAGAGATTTTTTCTGATTGCCTCAAATACGATCTGTTCCGACATCGGCCGCCGGGTCGGATCGCATTCCGCAGGGATCATTATGGCCATAATTCACCAATGTTTTCCGGGAATCATCTATTCTGGTATCAGAGTCGCCCAATTATCGTTAATAAACTGAAAATCAATCTGATGCTTCGTCACACCATATTCCGTCGAAAATAAGATAGCACAAAAAAATTCGATTGCAAATCCACGTCTTTGAAACGGCCGGATATCATTCCGGATCGGGAACAGCTGTCACAGGTTTTCGACGTACCAGTTTACGGCTTCTTTCAAGCCCCGTCTGACGTCGAATTCCGGGGCGTAACCGAGCAGGGACGCCGCCTTGCCGATGCTGGCCAGGCTGTGGGGGATGTCTCCGGTGCGGGCCGGGCCGTGGATCGGTTCGATTTTGCCGATCTCCGGATCGCAGGCGGACAAAAATTCCCGCAGAAGAGTGAACAGCTCATTCAGCGTTGTTTGTTCGCCGCAGGCGATGTTGTAGACTTGGTTGACCGCGGCCGGATCTTCTGCGAGAAGTGATAACTCGTTTGCCTGAAGAACGTTGTCGATATAGGTGAAGTCGCGGCTGTTGCTTCCGTCCCCGTTGATGACCGGGCTCTCGTGCTTCATCAGACTCTGCACGAATTTCGGGATCACCGCCGCATAGGCGCCGGAGGGATCCTGTCGGCGGCCGAAGACGTTGAAATAGCGCAGCCCGATCGTCTCGATCCCGTACAATCTGCTGAAATTCTCGGCATAGAGTTCGTTCACATATTTCGTGATGGCGTAGGGGCTCAGCGGTCTGCCGATTTCGTGTTCGACTTTCGGCAGGTTCGGACTGTCGCCGTAGGTCGAACTGCTCGCCGCGTAGACGAACCGTTTGACCCGCGCCTCCTGTGCGGCGAACAGCATGTTGACGAAACCGCTGATATTGACCTCCGTCGTGGTAATCGGGTCTTTGATCGAACGCGGCACGCTGCCGAGGGCGGCTTCGTGGAGCACAAAATCCACGCCGGAAACCGCTTCACGGCATTTGGCAAGGTCGCGGATGTCCCCGACGATCAGCCGGAAGTTCCGGTTGCCGTGGAACGGCGCGAGGTTCTCCGGTCTGCCGGTCATGAAGTTGTCGAGGACGACGACTTCGTTGCCTCGGTTCAGCAGCATTTCCACCAGATTCGATCCGATGAATCCGGCGCCGCCGGTGACCAGTATTTTGCGGTTTGTCACGTTTCGCATGGTACGATTTCTGTTGCTTCCCGCCGAGCGCTCCGGAGGGGACGGACGATTCCGTCTGTTTTCCGTTTCCCCGGTCATGCCGCGGAGTTCGGCGATCCTTGTATAAGGTAGCACTTTTCAACGGCTTTTCAACTTCCTCCCCCCGGAATCGGGTCGGAAATCCGGTGAAAAAGCCGCGGCGCGGTCCCTGCGGGGATGGTCCGGCATTGGACGCGGGACGAGCGGGCGCGCAAGATTCCGGGCGCTCAGGAGAACATTGCGCCAGCCGCGAACAGCCCGGCCGCGGTCGCGAACGAGATCCCGAGTCCGGTGTAAAATTCCCAGCTGCGGAACAGCTTCCGGAGATCGACCGCAGCCAGCCGGGCGGCGAGGAGAAGCACTCCCGCCAGCCCTCCGGCGATCACGAGCGGAATCAACCCGAACAGCAACAGAGGGTTGTATGGCCACGGATGCCCGTCATTCAGCATTGTCGAGAGTGCCAGATAGAGGGCGGACATGATCAGCGTCCCCGTCAGCCAGGCATAGGCGATCACCGTCCAGAGGAGAACTTTTGCGATATTCCGGGAGTTGATTTTCATGGAAGCGCCTCCTTTCTCTGCATTGGATTTCTCTTCTGCCCTGTTCTGAAATTATGCTCCTGCGGTTTCCGGTGGCTCAGATGGAGTGCTCCACCAGAAGTCGGAGTCTCCGCCGCCGGACACGCGAGGCGGAGGAGCTGGAAAACCGCAGCGGGAAACCGGACGAAATATCTCATGGTCAACCCTTTCCAGATGGAGTTCCACATGTAACATAGCATGGCCGGAACGGTTTTGCAAGGGGGATTCAACCATCCGGGGATTGCATAAATTATTCATGAAAATTAAAATTTTTTGCAGAAATATCCCAAAACTGTTGTTTTTTGCATAAAACTGTGTCATAATAATCACGACGGAACGAAAATCGAAAGGGGAGAGTATGACGATCAGGCGGATGAACACGGTCAACATGACCGATGTTGCTCTGCGTGCAGGAGTGTCGCAATCGACGGTTTCCCGGGTCATCAACAATCATCCGGGGATCAGCCGCCGGACGCGGCAGAGCGTGCTCGATGCGTTGCGGATTCTCGGATACAAATCCGAGATTCTCAGCTTGATTCAGCCGCAGCATGAAAAGTATGAATTTTCCGTGACGCTTCTGATGTGTCCGCTGCCGGAGCAGCGCGACCCGTTTGCGCTGGAGTATTTCAGCATTCTTGCCGATGGCGTCCGGGACGGGTTGGCGGGTGAAAACGTGAAGTTCCAGCTCCGGACGCTGCGGGCGGGGACGGAAGAACCGCCGGAGTTCGAGGCGGAGCGCGACAGCGTGATCCTCGTCGGATATCCGTCGGAGGGGCTGCGGCGCAATCTGCGTGAAGCCGGGATCGATTATCTCATAACCTCGGGCGATATCTACTCCGACACCGAAGATATGGTTACGGTGAACAATTTCGAGGTCGGGGAGATCTGCTGCCGCTGGCTGCTGGATCATGGATTCAAACGGATCGGATTTCTGCTCAACCCGCACAACCTCCCGCGGTATGCCGGGTTTCAGATCGAACTGCAGCGTCACGGACTGCAGGTGCGGGAATCGGATTTCCGGCTGCGTCCCGACACGAATCTGAGCGGATACATCGAGGCGATCCACCACTGGATCGCGGAGAAAGATCTGCCGGAAGCGTTGGTGGTCAGCTATATCGAAGCGGCGCAGACGGTTCTGACGGTTTTGCGGCTTCACAATATCCGGGTTCCGGAAGACCTCTGCCTCATGGCATTCGACCATCATCCGGGCCAGAAGAGCGAGATTGTGAGCATGCACAGCGATCCGTATCAGCTCGGATACCGGTCGGCGCGGCGGATGCTTGAGAAAGTGAGATGTGTGGAGAAGAGCCCGATTCAGGTCGTTGTCCCCATGACGCTGACCGCGCCGGATGCTCTGCTGAATAACGGAAAAATGGAATCCACCCCAGACCAGGAAAGGACAAAGGAATGAGGAAACAACATTTTACACTGATCGAGCTTCTCGTGGTGATTGCGATCATTGCGATTCTGGCGTCGATGCTGCTCCCCGCGTTGAACAAGGCCCGTGCCCGCGGATATGTTGCCTCCTGCAAAGGAAATATGAAAAGCCTGGTTTCCGGATTGATCATGTATGCGTCGGACAACAACGACCAGCTGCCCACCCACAATGCGCTGCCCGTGGAAAACAGTTCAAGTCAAAAGTATCAATCCACCTGGTGGATGTGGCACTTGCGCAGCAATTACGGAATGGGGGACAAGGTGTTTCTCTGTCGCGGCAATCATCGCCGGACTGACAATGATTCCGCGGAAAACTTTTTGCCCGGTCTCGGCTGGATTCTCGGAAACAAGGAGATGGATGACCAGTCGACCAATTACTCTATGAATGTTAATCTACTCAAAGTCTCATCTTGGGGCAAACAGGGAATCCGGGGGAAGATCACGAAATGTGATTCTCCCACCAAATCCATGCTCGTTCTCGAATATGCCTGGCCGTTTTTTGTCGACGGACTCAACAAATTCAACTGGACTCAGAGCCGGTTCGGGAAAGATCCGAAATACTTGCGCGACCACCAGAATACGGAAACCAATTTCGGGATGGTGGACGGGCATGTCGAATCGCTCAAGTTCGGCGTAAATCCCCGTGGCATCTGGAGCAATCCATTGCGTTCCTGGTATGAGAAAGGCAACTGGACGTTCGGCGAACTCTGGTATCCATCCGCAAATTAGCATCCAGGCCGGTTTGACTGTAATTCATTTGAGGAAAGAATGATGATGTGGAAATTTTTGTCTCAATTTCTGGCATTGACGATGACGGGGGCGGTGGCCGTCCCGGCTGCGGAGATCGAGGTGCGACAGCCCGCCTACCGGTTTTCGGTTGAGGACGGGAAAGCTCTCATCTCCGATTGTGACGGAACCCCCATGCTCGAACTCGGGACGCTGCGGATCGCCTGGGGAAACCCGCAGGCCGGGAACGGGGTTTCCGCCCGGAGAAACGGAAAGAATCAAATCGCCGTCACCTACAAGACGGAAAACGATCCGGAACATCTGGTTGACTTTTCCGCGGTTTACACGGCGACCCCGAAGATTCTCAAGGCACGGTATCGGCTCTCTGCTCCGGAATCGATGGATGTCGGCGGAACACAGCTGACTGTCCGTCCGGTGGCGGGCACGAAAAAAGGCGAGCTGTACAAATCCGGGCTCTGGACGCGCCATCCCCATGGCGGGGTGCCGTATGAAGTGCGGGACGGCTATTTCCGGGCTTTCCCCGGCAAGGGGGAGTTTTCGCTCTGGATGCTTGTGACCGGTCACCACGGATGGTCGGATACGAATATGCAGCATTTGAGTTTCCGGCCGGAGAAAGAGGGAAGCCGGGAGCGGTTTGCCGAACCCTGTTTCTTCCTGACGCCGAAAACATTTTCCGGTGCGGCGGCTGCGGCTTATTTTCACGACCGCCCGGTCTCGGTCGAATTCGGGAGCGCAAAACCATTCCATCTGTTCGAGACCGGTGACGTCCCGGCGAAATTCACGGTGACGGTGACCAATGTGACCGCGGCGAAGCTGCCTGGCGCAACGCTCACTGTCACGGCCCGCGACTTCGACGGGAAACTGCTGCTCAATGAAAAACTCCCGATCATGGCGGAACCTTATCGGACGCAGGAGTTTGCATTTGAACTTCCTGCGACGGATCGGAATCTCTTTTTTGTCGAAGCCGCCGCCAGAGCCGGCGGAAAAGAGGTTTTCTCCCGTACGAACGTCGCAGTGTTGCCACCATTTGAATTCCGGCATCGCGCGGAGGGAATTTTCGGAATCGCGGCCTTTTTCGATGTTCCGGACCGAAAGCAGGTGTTTGAACTCATGCGGCGGCTCGGAGTCTACCATCTGCGCCAGGGAGACAACCGCATCGCCGAACAGTACGGGATGGTCGCGTTCGGGCACGGCAACGTCAGTCCCCGCATCTCGACCGAAGATTGGATGAAAGCGCGCGACAAGTTCATCGACAAACTCGTGACGAACCGGAATCCCGCTTTTGAATTCGGCAACGAGTGGAACATGAATCAGAAAGGCGAAGAACGTGAGCGGCGTGCCCGCGTCTATGCGGAATTGACCGCCGATCTGCGGCGCGCCCGCGACCGGAAAGGGGCTGATTTCAAGATCGTCTCCCAGGGAATCGTCAACAATGATGTCGCATTTCTCCGCTTGATGCACAAGTATCTGCAGCAGAACGGCGGTTGGGATCTGATCGACGGCGTCGGTCTGCACCTCGGGCGTGGCAACTGGACGCCCGACAACCTCGCCGGCGGCTGGAACTATCTCGGCCCCCTCCGGCAGACGAAACGACTCCTGCGCGAATTCGGCGAGAAGCCGCTCTATATCACCGAGGCTTACGCCAAGACCAAACCGAACGACTGGTGGTTTGACTCCTATCGCCAGGCGGCGGAGAACACGATTCTGACTTTTGCGCTCGGCATGGCCGAGGGGGTTGCGGCGATCCACTTCTACCAGCTGCACGACGGGGTCTGGCACGATATCGGCGGCGTAAACGAGAAGGACGGCGAGTATCATTACGGATTGCTCATGCGGGATAACTCACTCAAGCCGTCCGCCATGGCCTATGCCGCCGCCGCGGAGGCGCTCGACGGGGCGAAGTTCGTGAAATATTATGAGCCGGAGAAGAGCAAGGTTCGCGGCATGATTTTCGATACGCCGCGCGGAAAACTCGCAATTCTCTATGACCGCACGGAGGGATACACGCTCTCGAAAAACAGTAAGAATTTCGGTCATCCCGAACCCTGGGTCTCCTCCTGGAAAGTGAAACATGACGTGAAGTTTCCGGTCTCCGGAGAGTCGATCACGGTTATCGATCCGATCGGCCGCGCCAGAACGATCCCGGCGAAAAACGGCAAGGTCACTTTAACGCTCGACGGTGCGCCGCTGATGGTGCTCGGGCTTGACATCCAATAAACAGGAGTATACATGAGGAAAAAATGGTTACTTGCCGCCGCCGGACTCGTCGCCGGGCTGACTGCCGCCGCGCTTGACCCGATGGAGAAGATTGACGCCTATTCGATCGAGGTGACGCCGGAACTGCACGGGACGGAGAACTTCTTTCCGCTGGGAATTCTTGGCGATCGGGCGTTTTCGCAACTCCCGTTCCTCGGGCTGAATATCACGGAGAACATCTATACCTGCTACGATTTCCGCGCAGGGAAGCCGAGTCAGCTCAAGAAAAACAGCCGCGACGACAAAGGCACTTACTTCTACTGCCTCTGGGCGGCGCATTCGCTTTACAGTTCGCGTGATACGGCGAATTACGGAAAGCTGAAGAATGCGATGAAATCGGACGGCACTGCGTATGGAAATCATACGATCTCCATTTTCGACCCGCAGACGCGGAAATATGTGCTCGACGCGGCGGCGTTTTCGGCGAAAAGCGTGCTGGAACGCGACACGGACAACATCACGCTCTGGGGAATCGACAACGAATATGAACTGCCGCCGGATTACTCTCCTGAGGCGCTCGCCGCGTTCCGTAAGGATCTGGAACAGGTGTACGACGGCGATCTCGATCGGCTGAACCGGGCGTGGGGCAGCAGTTACAGGAGTTTTGCCGAGGCGATGCCCCCCGCGGTGTCGGAATGCCGTGAACGTCCCGGCGCGTGGCTCGACTGGAGACGGTTTCAGGACCGCGCCTACGCGGAGTTCATCGCGGATTATTTCAAGGCGATTCGCGATGCCGACCCGAAAAAACGGCCCGTGATCTCGAAGTCGACGCAGTGTACGATCGAGATGCAGGCGTGCGTTCGCAACCGCGCGCTCGATCATGAGGTGCTCGCAGACCTGGTCCGCGATTCCGGGCAGGGATGGTACGGCATCGACCAGTATGGTCACGGCGACCGCAGCGCCTACGAACTGAACTACTTGTACAACTGCATCCTGCCGGACGACCCGGAGGATGACGAATACCGTTACGGCCTCTTTTCGGCAGAGACGAACAATCATGCCGGTCCTGGGTGGCAGTTCGCGCAGACGTTCTGGCGGTTGATGGCGAACGGGTTCAAGGGGGCGGATTTCTTTGTGATGGGATCGTTCATGGCGTCGCGGGATTACGCGACTTTCAGCATGACCTACCCGGACGGGACGCGGCGGGATCGTTTCTTCTACCTTTCGCGTCTCGCGTCGATGGTGCACCGGGCCGAAGCGTTCATGGCGCAGAGTCGCCCGGTTCCGGGGCTGCCGCGCGTGGCGATGCTGATGCCGAAACGCGAAGTCCTGCTGGCCGCGGATACGGGCGTGAGCTGGTGGGATTATTCTAACAATAACCGGTTGAACGTGTTCCGTCGTCTGCGCGATATGGGGTACTGGGTTGACGTGATTCCCTACGGGAAGCTGAATCCGGAATCGATGAAGCGTTATCAGGCGTTGCTGCTGGTCGATGCCGAACATCTATCCGCCGAGGAGTGCGGGCAGATCGCGGATTATGTGAAGCGGGGCGGCGTGCTGCTGGCCGACATGCAGTCGGGCCATTACAATGAGCACCACGAGGTAACGGAGGGGCTGGCCGATGTGCTCGGGGTGAAGTTCCTGGGCGTCTACACCGGCATCGAAGTCTCGCCGGACGATCTCTGGTACAACACGCGCTACGGAAACGTGATTCGCGGGGATGGCCGGATCGTGGCGGATCTTACGACGGGAAAACTTGAGAATGAACAGGATGTGTTCCGGAATTTCAAAGGGGCATGGATCGTCCGGAACAATTTCGGAAAAGGGGTTTCGCTCTGGTTCAACACGCGGCTCGGAGCGTTGCGCCCGGAGAGCGTTTCGGACAAGGTCATCGCGGAGTGGCTGGCGGATCGGCTGGCGTCGGCAAAGGTCTTGCCCGGATACCGGTTCGGAGACCGGAGCGAACTTCTGCGGGTCGAATATCCGCTGACCGACGGAAAAAAGAACATCGGAATCATGATCGCCGGTGTGACGAATCTTCCGGTTCCCGCGGGGGAACTCTCGATCGATCTTCCGGCGGGCCGGGAGTACCGGACGGCGTTCTGGGCGCCGGCGGAGTCGACGAAACTCGAGCCCGTGGAATTCGAGATGCGCGGTAACACCGGGGTATTCCGGATGCCGGAAATCGCAACTTCCGGAATGCTTTATCTCTTTGAGGATCATGCTCCTCTGCTGGGTCAGTACGTCGATGGCGTCTCCGCTCACGCCGAGCATGACGTCCACACCGTCGAGTTGATCCCGGGGAACACTTTCCGTGTGAAGAGCCAGATCGCGAATCCGTCTTCGGAAGAGATTTCCGGCGGGACGCTGAAGCTCAATGTATTGAGCGACTGGAACGTGGAACCGGCTTCTTACGAAGTCGGGAACATTGCGCCGGGTGAGATCCTGGAGTATGAATTTCTGGTGACGATTCCGGAGAAAAGCGGGTTTTACCAGCCGAACCGGGCCTATCCGCTCGTGAGCGTTTACGAGCGGGGAGGGAAACGGATTGCGATCAACAACATGGTCGTCACGATCGGTCTTGACCTGACGAAGTACGAGCTGCTGCTCTCGGACAACGAGGGAGCGGACAACACGTTCCGGGAATTCACGCTGCTGACGGGGGCCGAATACCGTTATCTGAACGGAGATTCCACGGTGAAAGATCCGCGAAACCGCAAAGAGCCCGGCCGCAGCGGCAACGGTTTGACGAACCGGAGAAACGACTGGGACTGGGGCGTCGAATTTCTGACGAAGAAATCTGTCGTGGAGTTCGACTTGAAGCGGGATTACGAACTTACGACTGTGACGCTGGTCAATCGCGGAAAGCCTCTGCCGTCGGCGGTGGCGCTGTCAGTCGGCGACGGGAAGACGTTCCGGACGCTGGAGCGGGTCTCAGATCCCCGGTGGAACGAGCGTCGGGAACTTGTGCTGAAGCTCGATGACATCCGGGCGAGGTTCGTCCGGATCGAGCTGGAATTCCCGAGTGACCGGGGCGGCATGCTCGACGAGATCGAGATCAGCGGCCACCCGTTCAAATAACCGGAAAAGTCCGCTCTTCGCCGCATCCCCGACCGGATGCGGCGTTTTTTCTTGACAAACTTCAATTCCGGGGATACTGTAAGGATTTGGAGGGATTTGTCATGAGGCGTATGATATGGGTTCTGATGTTCTGTCTGGCCGCGGTTGTTGCACCGGCCGAGGAGGCGCTGTCGCTGCCGGAGCTGCCGGAAAGTGCCGCTGAAACAAGTTCGGAGAAGAAAAATCCCGCTCCGGCAAAAGAACGGGAGGAGGATACCGAACTCGACCGGATCCTCTCCGGCGAACAGGCTCTTCCCGTTCTGAACGAGGAGCGGATCGCCGCAAAAGTCGATCGCCGCTTCTCTGAGGCGGAAAACTGGTTTGTTCGGGAAAAGGATGCGATTTTCACTCTGCTCATCGCTTCCGGCATCGCGATTCTTGCGGGTGCCGCGCTCGCATTCGGACTCCGGTGGCTCGTCGCGCGCAGCGACGCCGAATGCCGCAGAATGCGCTGGCAGTTCGTCGCGGCACTTTCCGGACCGGTGATCCTGATGGCGGTGTCCGGCGTCATCTTCCTCTTTCTGCTGCCGGTGCTCCATTCGCTGCCGGAACTTTATCCGCTCGACGCACGGCTCTTCTTCACGTGGATCACGCTCCTCGCTGCCCGCGCCGGATTCCAGCTCATTACGCTGCTCGACGTGAAGATGCGCGCATTCGCGAAGCGCCCCGACAACAGTCTCGATTCGCTCATGGTCGACATCACGCGGAAGCTCCTGAAGATCGTCCTCGCAGTCGTGACCGTGCTCTTCATCGGGCAGAGCATCTTTCAACTGAATATCACGACTTTGCTGGCCGGCGCCGGTGTGGTCGGGCTGGCCGTCGCATTCGCCTCGCGCGAGACGCTGTCGAACTTCTTCGGTACGCTCGTCATCATTCTCGACCGTCCGTTCCGGATCGGCGACCGCGTGCAGATCGGCGACGTGAACGGCCTCGTGCAGTCGGTCGGCATGCGCAGCACCCGCGTGATCACCGCGAACGAAAGTATTTTTTCCATCCCGAACAGCCGCATCGCCGAACAGCCGATCGAAAACATCAGCACCCGCGGCGTGATCCGCTACGCGCTGGTTCTGGGACTCGATTACGCAACCTCCGCCGAACAGCTCCAGCAGGCGATGACGATTCTGCGCGAAATTACGACCGACTTCAAGGGAAAAGATCAGCCGCAGTATTTCCCCCGGATCTTCTTCGAGGAGTTCGGCGCATCCGCATTGAACATCCGGGTCATCATGTGGCTCAAGACCACGAGCTTCGATCGGGAGGAGCAGCTCCGGACCGAGGTGAATCTCACGATTCTGCAACGGTTCAACGAGGCGGGACTCTCGTTCGCATTCAATACTGTGACGAACAACCTCACCGGCTCGGTCCAGCTTTTGCCGCCGTCCGTTCCTGCGAGTCCGCAGTCGTAATCCGGGGGGGGCGCTCACTGATTTTCGAGCCGGCTTTCGAGGTCGCCGAACACCTCCTGCAGGTCGTCGTACCGTGCGGCGGCGTAATGGTCGAGCGGCGTCGGCTGGGCGTTCACAATCACGATTTTACCGCCGCCGTAGTGGGTCGCCAGCGGCAGCGAGGCGGCGGGCTGTACGGTCAGGCTGCTGCCGAGCACGAGCAGCAGATCCGCCTCGCCCATCTCCTTGAACGCCTGATTGAGCAGCAACTCATTAAGATTTTCGCCGTAAAAGACGATGTCCGGCTTGATCACGCCGCCACAGGGACAGCGCGGCAGCTCATCGGCGAGCACTTTCGGAGCGATTTCTTCGTAGGAGAACTCCTTCCGGCAGCGCAGACAGTGGTGATGCGCGGGGCTGCCGTGCAGTTCATAGACGTTTCTGCTGCCCGCTTTCTGGTGCAGCAGGTCGATGTTCTGCGTGTAGATGCTCGAAAGCATGCCGCGCGCTTCGAGTTTCGCGAGGACCCGGTGGACGGCCGCGGGATGGAAATCGTCGAGCCGGTAGATGAACTCCTTTGCCCATTGGTAAAAGAGGGAGGGATCTTCATAAAAGCACTCCAGCGAAAGAATTTCCTCCACCTGCCGGCCGTGCCACGGTTGAAGATAGACGCCGTTTTTTCCACGGAAATCACGGATTCCGGAGAGCGTCGAGATTCCCGCTCCCGTGAATGCGATGGTGTGGCGGGACTCCCGTAAAAATCGTTTGAGTTCGTCGTGCATAATGAACAACTCCTTGTATGCGAGCTGGTTATTGCGTGTCACTTTCGCTGTCGAGTTCGGCCTGGTCCGTGGCGGCCACCTGCAGTCGGTTCACAAGTTGGCGTCCCGGTTTCATCTGGGCGGCACTCTGCTGCGGGGCAACGCCGTCTGCCGGCAGGTGGTTGACCATGTGCCGCGCAAGCAGATATCCGATGCCGCCGGCAAGCACGTCGGCCGCAAGCCGTGCCGCGAAGAGCGCAACGAGCGAATGCAAATAGAGCGCAAGCAGTGAGAGCGGAATCATCAGCCCGATGATCCGCAGCGCATTCAGCCACGCCGCCACTGCCGGTTTGCCGCAGCCGGTGAAGAAGAATCCCGAATAACGGTGAATCTCAATCATGCCGAACCCCCACGGAATGATATACATGCACAGTGTCATGATCTGCTGGACATCCTGATCCGGCGAGAAGAACCGCACGAGCACCGGCGCCGCGAAAAAGTAGATCACCGCCATCCCCAGCAGGAACAGGAATGCAAACCGCATGGCAAATCTGCGGCAGGCCCGGATCCGGTCGTAGAGTCGCGCGCCGTAATTCTGCCCGACCATCGAGAGCAGCGGAATGCCGAGCGCCATCGGGAAGATGAACGCGACCATTTCGAGCCGTCCGGCCGCCGCCGTCGCCGCTACGGCCGTGTCGCCGAACGCCGCCGTGATCCGCGTGATGATCGTCGACCCGATCGGCATCATAAGCATGCCGAGCGAGGCGGGAACTGCGAAGCGGATGACCAGTTTCCAGGAGCTTTTGAGCTGCCGCCACGGAATCCGCTCGAATCGGAGCAGCCCGTGCCGCTTGTAGAGAACATAAAGCACCACCACCGTCGCGACGAGCTGCGAGCCGATGGTCGCGAGTGCCGCACCGCGGATTCCCATCGCCGGAACCGGGCCGAAACCGAAAATGAAGATCGGGTCGAAAATCACGTTGATGAACATACCGACGATCATCATGCCGCTGGCGACTTTCGAGTCTCCGGCCGCAATCAGCAGGTCGTTTCCGGTCATCGAGAGTGACGCGGTCGCGCAGCCGAAATACCAGATGTTCATATACCCCTTGACCAGTTCGAGCGTTTCACCCGTCGCCCCGAATTGTTCAAAGATCCATTCCGAGGAGGCCATTCCGAGCAGCGCCAGCACGATCGAGACAAGGAAGATCAGCAGGATTCCGGAGGTGACAAGCCGCGTCGCTTTATTCTTCCTGCCGCTTCCGAGCGCCTGGGCGGCGGTCGTCATCACGCCCGAGGCCAGCCCGCGGAAGAGGCACCCGATCAGCATGATGACCGGAAACGTGAACCCCATCGCGGCCAGCGGCGACTTGCCGAGCTGTCCGACGAAGTAGGTGTCGGCGATGTTGTAGCCGGACATCGCGAGCGTTCCGGCCAGCATCGCAAATCCGGTTTTGAGCATGGTTCCCTGAATGGAACCCCGGGTGTAGACGGCATCGTCATTTTTCAGCATGATTGATTTTCTTTCGATTCGAGGAGACGACGGAGCAAATCTCCCACGGTCTCCAGTGCTTCAAGTTCCGCAGATGTGGCCGAACGGAACAGTTCTGCGACGTGCTCCTGGAATTTCGCGTCGATTTCCGCGAGATTTCTGCGGAATTCCGGCTCCACCGTGATGAGCACGCTGCGGCGGTTCTGCGGATTGACCTCACGGCGCAGGATTCCCGCCCGCACGAGTTTCGCCACAAAAGCCGAGGCCGCCGGCGCTGACAGTCCGGTATGGCGCATGACATCGTGCAGCGAACACGGTTCGTTTCGCAGAATCGCGCTCAGGTGATTCAGCAGCCGGGGCCCGAACTGCGCGAGCGGATCGTCGGCATTGCGCTGTTCCCAGTATTCAATCACGCATTTTCGCCGCAGATCCTCGACGAGTCCGTGCATCCGACAGAATGAGGTCAAATCCATATTCATTTCCAAAATGGAATAGTTTTGTTTTGGAAGTATAATATAGCTTGTTTTGGGGGAAATGCAATCCTGCCACGGATTTTTTTTGGGTGATTCCTGGACGCGGAGAGGACAGGGGCTGATTCGCAATCAACCGGGAGGCAGGCAAGTGGTGCGGAACTCCCGCGGGGAGCAGCCGTATTTCCCGCGAAACGCCGTGGAAAAATAGTAAGGGGAGGCGTAACCGCACCGCCAGCTGATTTCCTTGATGGGAAGATCGGTGGCTGTGACCATGGATTTGGCGATTTCCAGCCGGAGATCGATCAGCCAGGCCATCGGATGCTTCCCCAGATGACGATGGAACAGACGAACCAGGGTAGACTGGCTCACTCCCGCGTTATACGCGATCTGCGCAAGCGAGATTTTGTGTTGAAACGAACTGTTTATGAAGTCCAATGCGGCAAGCAGCGGCGCGGGAAAGGCGCTGCGTTTGGAGTGGAAACATTCCGCCAGCTGAAAGAGAAGCTCATACACATCCCCCGCAATGCGCGATTCGGAATCGTGTTCTTTGCAGCAGAGCTGTTTGAGCAGGGAGTCGATGCGCGACTCGAACTCCGCCGGGTTCTCCGGTTTCAAATGGCGCATTCCCACCAGTTTCAGCGATTCGACGATGGCGTCCAGCAGGCTGCCGGTGAGACAGAGGACTTTTTTCCGGTAAAAACGCCCCTCGTCGGTTCGGATAATCGTATCCGCATTGTGATGAACGAGATAGATTTCTCCCGGGAAAACTTTCGCCGCGCAGTGATCATCCTCGTAGACGACCGCTCCGGCGGTTACCAGCTCGATGGCAAGGTCGGGGTTGTGGTTGTGCTGAAAATAGCTCGACCCGTTGCGTTCCACCTCGAAGCCGCTTCTCAGAAAAAGACTCCTGGCGGACATTGCGGCAGTCGGCCAGGTATGAAACTGCATTTTCATACTCTGATAGTAACCCGGACTGTACAGATCTCCGTGCTGGTTTTGCAACAGATTCGGCATGTTGAATCCTTTTGACTGTATTTTGAATCTTTTATAATGCAGGTGCGGTTCTCTTTTTGTAGAAAATAGCATATAATAGAGAAAAGACAAGCGTGAATTTTAGATTGATCAACGGAGCGCAGGAGGAGCTTCGGGGAAAACAGTACGTCACCCTGTGAGTCGTTTCCCGGATTGGAAACGGCTGACAAACCACAACAGAGAGGAAAGAAAAAGGGATTTAGAGGAGTGTGAAAATGGAAAACACGATGCTGCTTTATCGTCTTCCTTACGGGAAATTTCTGCACACGGAGTGGAAAACGCTGGAATTCATGCGGGATGCGGGAATCGATCTGATCGAAATCTCCCCGATGAACACCGCCAACTCGCTGGGGGAGCCTTATTCCGATTATCCGCTGATCTGGAAACGGGAACATCTTTATGATTTCGACCTCCTCGACCAGCAGTTTGAAGAGCTTCTTTCTCATCATCCATCCGCGCGGTTCATCACGACCGTCGATTTGAATTCTCCGCTCTGGCTCACGCGGGAACTCTCGATGGACTCGTTCTACAATCTGAGCGACTGCCATTATCACAAACAGTGGAAAGAACTTACAATGAATTATCTGTACGCTTTCCTCGATCACTGTGAATCCCGCTGGAAAGAGCGGGTGGCAGGATATGTGATCGCCTGCGGACGCACTTTGGAGTGGATCGAACACGCGAATGAAAAACTCACGACCTGGAAAGTCCTCCATTTTCGGGAGTGGTGTGAGAAATATGAGCCCCGAGAGTATCTTCCGCCTTTGATCTATCCCGGCGTCTCTCACCGTTACGATGCGGTCTACGATCCGGATACGGAGGCGAATTTCCCGGCGTGGCTCCGGTATGTCAACGCATCGACGGCGGATCTGGCGATCGAATTCATCACCGCAACCCGCTCCCGGATCCGGGAGGAGGCACGGATCGGCATCTTCTATTCACATATCCGCAACAGCGGAATTTATGGACAGCTCGACTGCGAACGGGTGCTCGACACCGCTCCGCCGGATTTCGTGATCGGTGCGGCCTGCAACCGGCCGTTCGCCATCGGCGGCAATTCCGGTTACATCGGCGTGACGGAGATGCTGCGTCGCAGAAAGATCAATTTCCTGTTTGAATGCGACCGCATTACCAGTGACGCCAATTTGAAGCTCACGGATTACTTCACCCTTTCCGGTGGAATCTGGAACGGCTGGAAAAATCCGCAGGAGGATGTCGCCGGACTCAAGCGGGAACTCGGCATGTGCATGGTCAACCGGCTCTCATTCTGGTTTTTCAATATCTGGGGCGGAATGTATCGGGCAGAGGAGACCCGCGCCATGATCCGCCGTGCCGTCGAGGTGTGGAAAGAGTACGCCGCCCGCTCCTCCGGTTCCGCCGCCCAGATTCTGCTTGTGATCGATCCGGAGAGCAATTATCAGCTGCACAGTGAGGCGCAGATACGCCGTTTCGGCGAGCTGGAAAACCGCATTTCCGCGGCCGGACTGCCGGCGGATACGGCGACCTGGGAGGATTTGAAACACGTGGACCTCTCCCGTTACCGGCTGGTGATCTTCCAGAATCTGGTCGTGATGGACGATGCGAAAGAAACCTTGCTCCGGGAGAAGCTCTGCTGCGATGGAAGAACGGTGGTCTTTCTCCATCAGGCGGGGATCATCCGCAACGGGGCGTATGCGCCGGAGAATGTCGAGCGTTTCACCGGATTTCCGGAGGGACTTCCCGGCATTCACATTCGGAAACAGGAGAACTGGACGGAGGTCTACGCCCCTGAGGCGAACGATTTGACGGAAACGGAGATTCGCCGGCTGGCGAATCTGGCCGGAGTGCACATTTACGTGCAGGATGCGGCGTTTCATGCGTCCGCCGAGCTGCTGTCGATTCACTGCGGGACCGGGGGCGTCCGGGAGATCCGGCTTCCGTTCCGGGCCAGACGGGTCATTGAGATCTTCGACAACCGGGTCGTCGCGCAGGATACGGACTCTTTCACGGATTCATTCGACGCTCCGGGGACGAACCTCTATTTCCTGGAAAGAGATTGAGTGTCCGGTTTCCCGGAGGGAGACTCCTCGTCCGCTCTCTCGGAAACGGATGAGGAGGTTTCCCACGGGATCGTCGCGGCGCGCAGCGAGAAGAACACGCGCAGCAGAATGATTGCGAGGAGTGCGGCGTAGAGATAGGGGTGTCCGAAGAGCAGCAGCAGCGGCAGCAGGATGCAGAGTGCTCCCGCCTGAATATTTTTCCGCAGCAGAAAACGGATTCCGCAGAGAACGAGCGCAGCCGGAATCAGATAGAGCCAGGGCCCGAGCTCCTGCGGCAGCCCGAACGGGAGAAATGCGATGCCGGAACCGGCCGGCAGCACGAGCAGCGTCGCGGCGCCTGCGAGGAAGAGCGTGACTGCGAGTTCCCGGGGGGAGATCTCATTCCAGCACTCGAGTGCGGCAAACGCCGCAAGCATGGCGGGAAATGCGCCGAAGACGAAGCGGCGCGCGTCGCAGAATGTGTGGCTGTACCCGAAAAAGAACCAGATGACCGGTACGCTCCAGAGCGCGAACGTGCTGCGCAGTTTCGCATTGCGCAGCAGCAGCATGCCGGTGATTCCGAGCGTCCACGCGGCGTGGTTTGCGCCTGCGAGGAAACGGATGTTGCGCCCCTCGAGAAACGTGCGGAGCGTGAAACCGTTGACCGGCCGCAGCCCGTCCGCTAGATCGGGGTAGTGCAGCACGTAGCCGAAGGTCATCGGGTTGCCGAACTGGTGGAAGTTGATCCATAGCTGGATGCCGAATGCCGCGAAGAACCCCGCCGCCGCAAGCGGCACGAGGAGTCCGAGCTGTTTCGGATGGCGCAGCGCGTCCGGAAACTTCCCCGCCGCGATCCACGCGAGCAGCGGCGCGAAGAAGATGTTGTTGATCCGCAGCAGGCAGCTGAAGCCGAAGAGAAATCCGAGCAGCAGCACGAACCGCCGTTTCGGCGGCATGTACAGCGCGAGCGCGATCGAGCCGAGGACGGCGCAGAGACTCGGCGTATCGCTCATGGCGTTGAATCCCGCATTGATGAGCGTCCCGTAGAAGAACCACGCACTGCCGCCGGAAGTTGCGAAAATGGATTGAAAGACTCCCTGATTCCAGAGTTCGACGTGGAAGTGGAAGAACGGCCACGCCGCCCAGGCGAGCATCGGGAGCGCCGCCTTGAGATTCGATAACCCGAGACGGCGCAGAATCAGAAATCCGAGCACGAGCGCTCCGGGGGCGAGCACGTATCCCGAGAAGTACGAGAACGGAATCGCGATGTCGTAATAACACTCCGCACCCGTCGCGAAGAGAAACGGCAGATAGAGCAGCCCCGTTCCGATCGTGAAGCTCCACGGCCCGGAGAATTCGCCCGCGGCCATGTCGGCGGCGGTTTCAAAGTAGCCGTTCTCATCCGCCGCGGCGGCGAAGACGTTCTGCCAGGTGAGCAGAGTGTCGGACAGCAGCAGCAGCCGGACCAGCACGATGAGCGCGATGAAAATGAGCGCTTCCTGCCGGGAGTTGAGCGGCGGCCTGTCCGGGAGCGGTTTCCGCCGCCGCAGATAACCGATCAGCAGAACTCCGATCGCAGCCGCGCATATGACCGTCAGGAGCATGCGCACGATCGGCTGCGGCAGCACCTGGACGATCTCGCGTTTCCCGTCGACGCCGGTTTCGCTCACAAGTTCCGGTGAGAGAAAGCCCCCGCCGGGCAGGGCGTAGAATGTGTTGGCGGTTGCGAGCGGGTGCTGCGCCGAGAACCCGGTGAACGGCTCCCCCTGAAATTCCACGGGACCCGGCGGCTGGATGCGCAGGACTTTCGCATTCTGGTCGGGCCGGTCGAATACCGGAACGGAGTCGGTGAGCAGCAGAGTTCCGGCGGAGCAGGCCGCCGCCGTCAACAGCAGGAGTGTCAGAAAGAGTGTGCGCATCGATTCCCCGTCCGGTTTTCCATTAAGATACACCGGTGAGAGAAATTTTGCCAGTGGTCCGGCGGAAAAGCCGTATTTTTTCCCCGGAACAGCCGGGAACATGTTTTGCGTTGCCGGATTTGAAAAAAACGCTCCGATGTGCTATTTCTAAATAGGCCGGGCATTTTTCATGCCGCGATTGATAGATTCATCATCCAGAACCGGGAGGCGAGCCATGTCTGAAACGGTGATCGGCGTTTCGAGCGTCAATCCGCATTATTTTACGATCAACGGCGAACTTCGGCTGCTGATCAGTTCCGCCGAGCATTACGGCGCTCTGATCAACCGCGCATTCGATTTCCAGCGCTATTTCCGTGAGCTCAAAAAGAACGGCTTCAATCAGACCCGGCTGTTCGGCGGCAGCTACTTCGAGCGGTCGAGCGATTTCAATTTCGACTCGAATCCGCTTGCGCCGGGGGCCGGACAGCTTGTACCGCTCTTCGCCGGGCCGGAGAGGGAACGGCTGCATCCCGAATATGTCGCACGGCTGCGCGATATTCTTTCGACTGCCGACGCGGCGGGCATCGTCGTCGAGTTCACGCTGTTTTGCGTCTTTTACAACGAGAACAACTATCGGGATTCCCCGTTTTACGATCCGGCGGTCGATCGCCGGGAGTTCTTCAACGCCCTGACGCCGGAGAAGAAGCGTTATGTGCGCCTGGTCCTCGAGCAGCTGAACGATTTCGACAACGTCATCATCGAACTCGTCAACGAACCGTACTGGATGGTCCGCGATTCGGCGCCGGTGCTCCGTTTTCAGCAGGAACTTGCGGAATTCGTCAAAACTCTCGCTCCCGGGAAACCCGTCGCGTGGAACGTCGACAATACCTTTTCCTGCGCGTTTGACGATGTTCCGGCTGCGGATGTGTTGAATTTCCATTACATGCGCCCGGAGTGCGCGCCCGCCAACTGGCATAGAAATCTGCCGATCGTCGATGATGAGACCGGATTCTGCGGCTCTGCGAACCGCCCCTACCGGCAGGAGGCGTGGCTCGCGCTGCTGGCGGGGGCGGCGGGGTACAGCAATCTGGATATGGCCTATACGGTCGAGACGCCGGACGGGGCGGAACACTGTTCCGCCGGGTGCACGCACGGCGGAGGGAAAGGTTTTCACCGCGAACTGGCGGCGCTCGCGCAGTTTCTGGGGAAATTCGACTTCTCCCGTGCGCGTCCGGCGTTCCACGTATTCCGGCCCGACTGCCGGGCGGCGGCGCTGGCGCTCGGGGGAAAACACTTTCTCGCGTATGCGGCGGAGACGGCGGGGAAAGGGCTCGCCGTTTCGCTGCCCGCCGGAACGTATACGCTGCGCTGGTACGACCCGGTGACGACGGAACTTCTGCGGGAGGAGCCGCACGTTTCCGAAGAGCTCTGGATGCGTCCGGTCACTCCGCCGACGGAGGGGGAGATGCTTTTGGAAATTCTCCCCTGCTGAGGAGCGCGGTTCAGAGGAAATCGGACTCTCCGGCGAGCGGGAGGAACTCCTCTTTTTCGGAGTCGTAATCGTAGAGTTCGCCCTCGTGCAGGTTGAAGTACCAGCCGTGGATATTAAGATTACCGGCCTCGACCCGTTCGCGGATCCACGGGAAAGTCATGAGGTTTTCCATGGAAAGCAGGATGGAACTCTCCTCGCAGGCGCGCAGCTGGAGCTCCTCCGGCCTGTCGCCGAGACGCTCTTTGACCCGGTGGCGGGCCGGTTCGGCGAGCGTGAGCCAGCGTGTGAGGAACTCCGACGGATGATTGTGCCACTCCTCGGACATGAGGGTGTGGATTCCGCCGCAGCCGGAGTGGCCGAGCACGATGATGTGCTTGACTTCGAGCACACAGACGGCATATTCGATCGCGGAGCTCACGCCGTGAAACGTCGAGTCCGGATGATAAGGCGGCACGAGATTCGCGACATTGCGGATCACGAACATCTCCCCGGGATTGCTTCGGGTGACATGGGCGGGGTCGACGCGCGAATCGCAGCAGGCGATCATGAGTGCGGCGGGCATCTGGCCGTGCCTGAGGCGCGAATAGAGCTCGGTGCTGTCGGAAAAATAGGTTTTGCGGAAATGGCGGAAGCCGTGAATCATTTTCTGGATGGCCGGATCCATCTGTTCTCCCCTTTCTGGTTGATCGTGTTCCGGAATATCGCGGAACAATACACGTCTTTGCGCGACTTTTCAACTTCCCAACCTCATCTCCAGCAGAATTTCCATGTAGAACAACCGATTGTATTTCCCGGAAATGCGTCTATAATAAAGAAAGAAGAATTTTCACAGCCATCCCATAGGAAAAGAAAAAGTTGAAAGATGATGGTTCTGGATGCAACTTATATTTCAGCAAAA
>CALXOE010000008.1 GCA_944389935.1 uncultured Victivallis sp. | reverse complement strand
ATGAACAACCAACCCATAGGCTCGAAAAAATGTCGAATTTTTTCGGGGGCAGCAACTTTTCGAAACTAAATCTTTACCAAAAGGGAATGCCATGAGAAAGATCAGCCGTCATCGCCATTCATTTTCAATCGATCGGAAAAATTTTACTTTGATCGAGTTGCTCGTCGTAATTGCGATCATCGGAATACTCGCATCGATGCTGCTGCCCGCATTGAACCAGGCGAGAACCCGTGCTTACACCGCTCAATGCACCGGCAACCTGAAACAGTTCGGAATGGGCGAAGCGCTTTATTCCGCCTCCTACGATGATTACGTCGTACCCCTGCTGATGAACAATAACTGGGACAACGAAAACCGCTGGTGCAACAACGTGGGTTTTCTGCAATGCCTCGGAGCAAGCCTCAAAAGTACGTACAATGACGGAACCATCAATCTGAATGCGGGACTTCTCTGTCCGGCCAAACCGGCCAACCGGGGCGGGAACAATTACACGGGCCACTGGTACGCGAAAAACATGCACTATCCGGGAGTATCCGCCAACGACAGTTTTCCCTCCGGAACCGATCCGGCCAGCCAGAGTTTCCGGATCTCGAACCTCGCTCGCCCCTCGCTGCGCATGAACATCGTCGACGGCGTGGGAACGTTCGTCCGCTACAACGATCCCAAATACATGATTCCGGAAAAAGGGGACAGCAGCGGCTACTGGATGGCGTTTCGTCACCCGAATTACATGTTGAACACACTGCTCTGGGACGGCCATGTCGAGCTGCTCTCCCGCGCCCAGGTCCACGACGGAAACTGGACACAGCAGCCTGGATATCCGATCTTCGACCGCTGGATTCTCTCACGCAAGTAACCGTAAAAAGGAATTTCCCAAATGACAAAGTTTTTTCTCTCCGCACTCGGTGCGGTGTCGCTGGCCTGCACCCTGCATGGAGCAATGTATGAAAATGAATTCCCGTTCATCATCCGGGAACCGGAAAAAGACTCCGTAGTCAATGTGTCGTTTCTGAATCACAAACCGGCCGGGAAACACGGATTTCTCCGAGTCGAAGACGGAAACTTCGTATTCGAGGACGGAACCCCGGTGCGCTGGTTCGGGCTCAACGTCGTGGACAACCGGGCGTTCAATATGTATTCCCGCGCAGAAGCCGAGAGCGTCGCGCGGAAAATGGCCGCGCTCGGAATCAATATCGTCCGCATCCATCACCTCACGGCCGGATGGCAGAATGCGGCGCCGTTCTTCCGCGACCGCGAAAAAAGCACGCTTGAATTCAACGATAAAGCGATGGCGCAACTTGACCTGTTCCTCGCCTGCCTGCAAAAGGAAGGGATCTATGTGACCTGCGAGATCCCGGATTCGGCACTGACACCCGCGCTTTCGGAAATTCCGAACGGCACCCGCGACGGATTCGATCTGAAACGGCTGATGCTCTTCGACCCGGAAACGCAGGAGTATGTGAAAAAGTGGGTCAAGGCATTCTTCACCCGCCCGAACCGTTATACCGGGAAGAGCCTGTTTGAAGATCCGCAGTTTGCAATGCTCGGAATCGTCAACGAGGTTGCCTACAACTACCATCCGAACGGCCTGACGGGACTGAACTCCTATTATACGGACAAACTCAAACCGAAATTCCGGGAGTATCTCCAGCGCAAACATCTTCCGGACCAGGAGCTCGATCTCACGTTGAACGACGACGTTTCCGCCCGTTTCTGGAACGAGACCGTGGCGAACGCCTATCGAATGTGGACGGATTACGTCCGCTCCCTCGGATACAAAGGGGTCATCAGCGGCTCGAACGTCGGAGAGAACTTCTTTCATACGCAACCCTCCCTCGCCGGGGATTTCATGGATGCACATCTCTACTGGGGATACGCCTCCTGGTCACAGGGGAACGTCCGGATTCTCCCCGGCGACCGCTGGAGTCCGCTGCTCAAGAAACCGGCCAACGAGTCGCTCGAAAAGGAGAAGTACACGAAAGATCTTTTCGCCCGTTTCTCTCTGGCTTCCGTCGTCGGCAAGCCGTTGATCTCCAGCGAACACAGAACCACGAAAGGAGGCGCCTCCTGCTGGTTCGGCGACAAGCCCATGCAATACAACGAATACCGTGCGACCGGACTGCCGTTTTTCGCCACCGTCCATGCGTTTCAGGATTGGGACGGCTTCTACGTGTTCGCCTCACAGGGAACTGAACGGCTGAATCAGTATGAGCGTATGGGGCACATCCTCGACGTCCGCCATGACACGACTTATCTGGCGACTTTCCCGCTTTCGGCATGGCTGCTGCGCGGCAATGCCGTCTCCCCGGCACGCGAACGGGTTCTGCTGAAAGTTTCCGAAAAAGATGTTCTCTCGACCAAAAAGTCGCCATCGTTCTTCAGCGATGTCATGTTCAATATTCCGGAAAAACACCGGCTCGAGCTGGCATATCCCGGCTGTTCGTATCAACCGGAAAAATACACAAAAATCTTCGATTATTCAACCTCGCGGGATCTGAAGCTCGGGAAACTCGATCCGATCATCAAAGCCGATACCGGGGAATTCTACCGGAACTGGGAAGAAGGATACTGGGTGCTGAACACCGCATCCACTCAGGGAGTGGAGGGATTTTTCGATCGGACGAAGAATTTTGAATTCAAAGACGCTTCCCTGACGATGAAGACCCCTTTCGGAGTCTGTTTCCTTGCGGCGTTCGACCGGGGCGGCATCGCGGAAGCCGGACGGATGATGTTCCTGGCCGCAGGCGAATGCAGCAATACGATCAAGCCCGGTACCGATCAGCGGATGAGCGGCTGGTGGCTCAAAGGCGGCACTCCGGTCGTCCTCAAACCGGTCGCCGGGAGTTTGCAGATGAAATCCGGCTCATTCGACGTCTGGATTCTGGGAGAGCACGGTGAGAGAAAAGAGCGCATTGCGGAAAACGTCCGGACGTTTGATTTCGACACTGGCGTCCACCAGACCATCTGGTATGAACTCGTCAGAAACGGAAAATAATGGTGATGCGCGATTGACTTCTCAACGTTTATCGGCTATAATGATAGGCAAAAGGAATTCGGAAAGCGGGAACGGATGCACAAAAGAGCGAATGTCACATTAAAAACGGTTGCGGAAACAGCGGGTTGTTCGATTGCAGTCGCCTCCACCGTGTTGAACGGGTCGCGCGGCAACACGAAAGTCAGCGACCCGATGCGGCGGAAGATCCTCGGACTGGCCGCCGAACTCGGATATCATCCGAACTCCGCCAGCCAGATGCTGAAAACACGTCGCTCGACCACGCTGGGGATCTACGTTCAGCCCAAAAGCTGGCGCAGTCTCAGCAACGACTATGAGATGGCGATTTTCCGCGGGGTGGAGCAGGCCGCCCGCGACCGGAATTACAATCTGCTCGTACTGAACATCAGCAGCCGGAATCTCCCGGATATCTGTGCGGAAAAAATCGCCGAATCCCGCATTGACGGCGTGATTCTGATTCACTCCGACGCAAATGCGGAATGGGTCGATCGGCTGCTCCGGGTCAGCTCAAATGTCGTTGCGATCGACCAGCCCGCCGACCAGTTCGGGCTGAGCCGGATCGTTTTCGACAACCGGGCCGCGGTGGAACTCGCCGCGGCGAAACTGGCGGAACTCGGCCACCGCCGGATCGGGTTCATCGCCGACTGCACGACCGATGGATGCGATTCACTCCTGCGGGAAGAAGCATTTCTCGGCTGTGGACAGAGCGGTTTGATCGACCCGGATCCCGCTCTTCTCTTCAACCGCGCCAGATGTGTACCGCTCCCGATGATCGAGGAACGTTATTGCGAGCTCGAGGGAGAGCGGGGATTCCGCTATCTCATGTCACTGCCGGAGCCGCCGACGGCGATCATCGCCTACAATTCGCTCGTGGGTGTTTCGGTTCTGCGCGAAGCACGCCGGGCGGGAGTCGAAGTACCGCACGATCTCAGTGTGATCGGAATTGACTATTGCGAATTCACCAACTTCATCGATCCAACCCTCACGGTGATCGATCACGTTCTTACGGAGATGGGGCGGGCGGGAACCGAAATGCTGATTGATCTCATCGAGCAGAAACTTTCCGCTCCGGCACTGCGCAGCTTTTCCCCGGTTTACCGGCCCGGGAATTCCGTCGCATCACCCCCCGGACGAAAACTGTGACGGGAGAAAATCCTCTCGGAACACCACTTTTTTTCGACTTTTTTATCAACGCCCCTTGACAACCAGCATCATCTTTGGTATAATATCTGTGTATCGATCAAGAATACACGATTGACGCTTTTTTTATTTCACATTCGTGTATCTGCAATCGATACACAAAAGCAAAAAAATCTGGACTGTTCACGATGGAAAAAACCAGTAAAAGTGATCTTCTGTACAGCCGGCTCTACCGCCGGATTGCCACGATGGAGGACGGTTCCCCGTTCCCGACGGTACGGAAACTGATGGCGGAATATGGAGTGAGCCAGGCGACGGTCGCTCCGGCGATTTCGTTGCTCAAAGAGCGCGGATTTCTCGAGGCAATCCCGCGGCAGGGGCTTTTCGTGCGTCGGAACCGGAAACCGAAACTGCTGCTCGTACAGTCGGACTGGAACAGCAGCGACCAGCGCTATATGGCCGAGCTGCTCGCCGAGGCGGCGGAACGGTCGGGATTCACGTTTGAACGGTTTCTGTTCGATTACCACCGGGAAGTGTGCGACTATCTGGATGAACTCTCCGCGGATGTGATCGTGGCCGATTCAATCACGAACGATCTCCTTACTCCGGATCAGATCATGAGCATCGTCCACTCCCCCGCGCCGGTAATTCTCTGCCGCAACGCGGTCCCGGTGAGTCAAATCCACTACGTCTGCGGCGACAACGCCGCGAGCGGCTCGCTGGCGGCACGGTATCTGCGCCGCTGCGGACACACAAAGATCGGCGTTCTTTATTGCGAACCGCACTTTCTGACGCCGGAAACAATCGTGCGCAATTTCCGATCTGCAACCGACGTTCCGGAATGCCGGCTCACTCTGCTCGACTGCCATCTCCATTCCGGCGAAACTCCGGACGCGAAGATCCGGGAATTCGCAACACGTTACGCGCACGGGGAATACGATTTCACCGCGCTGTTCGCGGTCTCCGACCACGGGGCGCTGATCGCGCTGCGGGAGTTTGAAGCGCTCGGAATCTCGATTCCGGACGAGCTCAGCGTTCTCGGCTTCGGCAACATCAGAGAACCGGGCATTGAACGACTGACCACCATCGACACCCCCAGCAGTCAGATCGCAGATGAGGTGATTCGCATGGCGACCCGTCTGGCGAACCACTCCGAAGAAAGCAGGGAGTATCAGGTGGACATCATACCGAAACTCGTCGAGCGAAAAACCGTGGCGCCGATCGCCATCCGACAGGTTGTTTGATCAGAAAGCAAGCCTGAATGTGACGAAAGAAATCCATAATGCGGAAAACCCGCTGAACAACTCCGAAACGAAAGGAAACAGCATGATGAACAAACCAAAAGAACGCATGCGCCACGACAGTGATATCCGTCAATTTTTCACATTAATCGAACTTCTTGTTGTGATTGCAATCATTGCGATTCTCGCTTCGATGCTGCTGCCGGCATTGAATCAGGCGCGCACAAGAGCCAAGAAGATCAGCTGCACGAGCCAGCTGAAACAGTGGGGGACAGTCCATCACTCCTACGCTTCCGACAACGATGGCTTCTTCATCTACACCGGAGCCGCGAAATACAACACCTGGCAGGACGGGGATGGAGGAGTCGAATACACGCAGCCGCTGTGCGTGGTCGGGCGGTTCGCCTGGTTTTCAATGCCTTACCAGAGCAACCGTAAAATGCTGGTCTGCCCCCTGGATAATGTCACGAAAACCTATTCAGAAAGTGAATGGGCTAATTTGAAGAATACTCTGTTTGCGACCGTGGGCAGATACAAGAGCAGCTATGCCTACAACGGCGTGTTGAATCCCGACAAGGGCTTCGGCGTTCCCCGCCGCACCGGAGAAAAATACATCACCGGCCTCATGGTTGACGGCCGCGGCTGGGACAAATCGATTGGATATTACAACATGCACACGCAATACCAGAATTCATTCGATTTCTCGACGGATGTGAATGTGCTCTTCTCCGACGGTCGCGTTCAAAACGCCCGCGTCGGCAACCAGTACTGGTCTTTCTGGTGGGCGCAGAGAACCTCGGTTACGGATTCTACAACCATTCCCCGCAAAGGAGATGCCTGGAGCGGAACCATCACGCCCTGAGTTTCATGCTGAAATCAGAAAATTATCCAACATCAAGGAACTGAAATGAAATTTGCTGCCTCTTTCGTAACTCTATTCTCCTTATTCTCTCTCATGCTGAGCGCGGGCGACACCATCTCCCCCTGGGGGGTGTGCGCCCACTTCAACCGGGCGAAAGCGGAGTTCAACTATCGCACCGATGAACAGCTCAAACTGATGAAAGAGGCGGGAATCAAATCCGCCCGCATGGACATCGGCTTCGGATTGATCTGCCCGCGCAGAGGGGAGTACCATTTAGAGCACATGGACAAGGTTTATGAGAAACTCCATGAGAACGGCATCACGCTTCTGCCGATCCTCTCCGGCTACGCCTGGGAGCTCCAGAACGTCCGCCCGGATGTTGTCCCGATGCACGACCACCCGGAGGAGTGGCGCAATTTCATCCGTGCACTCGCAGAACATTTCAAGGGAAAAATCAAGGTCTGGTCGTTCTGGAATGAGCCGCACGGCGGCTTCTGGCACCCGAAACCCGATCCGGAACAGTATGTCAAACTTCTGAAAATCACCTGCGAGGAGTTGAAGAAAGCCGATCCGGCCAACCAGATCATGCTCGGCGGAATCTCGGCCCATTTTCTCACGGATGTCTGCAAACTCGGCGGGGACAAATACTTCGATCTGGTTTCGATCCATCCCTACGGGTGGGGCGGCGACCGCAATCCGGGCTTCGACCGCGCCCTCGACGAAATGCGGGAAACGCTGCGCCGCTACGGCTGCGCCGATAAACCGGTCTGGTTCACCGAATGCGGCTCCTCCTGCGCCCGCAACGAATTCCTCGAACAGCAGCCGGAGGCGATCGCCGACGCCCTGCGGATCGCGTCGGAAAAGATCGGCCGTCCGATCGATTTCACGAAGCCGGTCAAAATCGGAGTGCCGTACCTCACCGACGTCACCACCGCCCGGGTTGAGGGAGGCCGCCCGTGGCTGCCCGACGCCGAGTTCGTCCCGGTCTCGTTGAAACAGCTCAATGACCTCGATCCGGCGGAAATCCCGGCGGTCGTTCCCAGCGAAACAGAAGGCATCGATGAAGAGTTCGTCGAGCCATTGCGCAGCTACATCCGGCGCGGCGGAATCGTGCTCGCGTTCGGTCAGATTCCGTTCTATACGCTGCGTTACACGAACAAGTTCGGCAGTCGCGCAATGCGTTCCGCCGCAGACGAGCTCTACCCGGCATTCCGCATGGGCTGGCACGCATTCTGGACGCGGCCCGGAACGCCGGAGTCGACGTTGAACGTCAAACCCGCTCCCGGGATGGAGAAGGAGGGATTCAAAGCCTCGCCCGGCCACGTGAACCGTTACCTGAACGGCGACACCAGCGACAAAAAGATGCACTACACGCCGCTCCTGCAATCCGTCGCGAACGGGAAGGTGGTGGGAGACGCGCTCTCGATCTACACCTACGACGACTGGAAAGGTGCGATCATCGGCAGCACGCTCATCAAATTCACGGATTTCGTCACGCCTCAGCAGCAGGCGGATCTTGCGCAGACTTTCAGCTG
Source organism: uncultured Victivallis sp. (assembly GCA_944389935.1). Taxonomy (GTDB): domain Bacteria; phylum Verrucomicrobiota; class Lentisphaeria; order Victivallales; family Victivallaceae; genus Victivallis. Next base: position 76,579 of record CALXOE010000008.1, on the reverse strand, counting down.
CCATGCGCTTTCGCGCGGTGTGCCGCGGTTCTACTTCTACGTGTTCCGGGACACCGGAATCCGTGTCGGCGAACGCGAGGACAACTTCGGAATGGTGACCCGCGACCTGCGGCAGAAACCGTTCTACAAGGCGTTCAAGGCGATGACCGAAGCGCTCGGCTCCCGTCCGGTCTTTGTGGAAAACCTCCCGGCGCCCGAGGGATTCCGGATGATGCGCTTCAAACGCGCCGAGGACGGGAAAACGGTCTGCGCTTTCTGGTCGATCAACCCGAAAAAAGCGTACTCCGTCGAGGGAGTCGGCACGTTCAAAGACGGCAGCGTCCACTTCGTCATCGAGGACGGCGCGCCGAAAGAGTACCGCCTCACGCCGCAGTAATCCGGAAACGGACTCCATTTCCGCCGGAATCCGGATTCTTCCGGACTCCGGCGGTATTTTCCGGCCCTCCAGCCGGAATTTGAAAAATATTATTCCCATAATTTGCAAATTCCTCCCGAACCCATTTGAAAACTACGACAATCAGGATTATTTTAAAAGAAGGGAATTTTCGTTTCTTTGTTGTTTCGGTATCGTAAATTTGAGCAGTAGCGCTTTATGCTGAAGAAAATCTGGACCCCCATGCTCGTCGAGGAGCATATCCTTGCGAGAGTGGGAAAGGAGCCGTTGAACTCCTATTATTACGCCACGCACTATCCGCGCGTCTATGCCGCCGCGGAGCGTCTCTTCGGCTCCTGGCGCGATGCCATCACCTCCTGCGGGCTTGATTACAACGAGATTCGCAAGTACAAGGCCTGGAGCAGAGAGCGAATTCAGGAAGAAATCAAAAAACTCGCCGCGGCGAATGAACCGCTCTCAAGTCTGCTCGTCCAGAACAATCACAAGGCGCTTTATATGGCGGCCGTCCACCACTTCAAAAGCTGGGGGAAAGCCATTCAGAGCGCGGGAATTTCCTACAAGAAAGTGCGCCAGCGCCGCAGCATGACCCCAGATGAGGCGATGGAGGAGATTCTCACCCTTTTCCGGCAGGGCGTCGACCTCGCCTACCCGAACATGCGCAAGAATCACCAGTATCTACTCGCGTGCGGAATGAAGAAACTCGGCAACGGCAGCTGGGTCGCCGCCCGCTACGCCTGCGGAATTCGGATCAATTACCGGCTTTCACCCGAAAAACGCAAGGCACAGCTGGAAAACGCCTCTGCCTGAAAATCCTCCGTTCAGCGTTTTCGGCGAAACTCGGCCGGCGAACATCCGTGCTTTTGCCGGAAACTCTGATAGAAATAGAGCGGCGTACTGAAACCGCACAATTCTGAAATCTCCTTGATCCGCAAACGACTGGTCATAAGCAGATGTTCCGCCGCCGCCATGCGTTTCTCCTGCAGCATTGCAACCGGAGAATCCGGATAGTATCGTTTCCAGAGCCGGTAAAATGTGCGCAGACTCAAACCGCTGCCGTCGAGCAGTTCCGGAATCGAAACCGGCTCCTGAAAGCGCCCGATCAACCGGGAGGCGATTCCGCGGATAATCCGCTCCTCGCGACTCTCGCTCTCCTGCCGCTCCTGAATCCGGATTTCCAGCAGCAGCCGCAGGACGAGGCAGTCGATCGCATCCGCCTGTCCGGATTCATGCAGATTGTCCATACGCTCAAAGAGCTCTTTGAGCAGTCGATCGAACGACTCACTCCTCCGAAAACGGAGTTTGCCTTCGGGGAAAAATTCCCGCCAGAATGTTTCCGACTCCGGAGGATAAGAGAAGAAAAGTTCATCATGACGAAGTGCCTGCAGCGTAGTTATGACACTCCCCGGCAGAACCGTTGACACCCGGGGAGCAGACAGATGTTCCTCCTGCAGAATTCCGTTGACGATGGTGCGGGGCGTCCCCGATTCCTCCCGCAGAATGAAACAGAGAAACATGTTTTCGATCCGTCCCCCCGTGTGAAAGTAAATATGATCCGGCATCCAGCCGATCGAACGGACCGCAGGAATTCCCCGCGTCAATCGAGGAATCGGCGCAAGCTCATAAAGCCCCTTTTTCATCTATCCCTCCTGACTGGCACAAAATCGATATTTTTTGGCAAATACTGTTCTTGGAGAATCGCGTAAAGTTGTCCATAATATAGATAAATCCCGAAAGAAATGCAACCCCCGGGAAAGGAAAAAAAGAATATGAAGAATGAAATTCCGGTCGTCGACTTCACCCGAAAGAACGGCATCATCCGTCGATTGAACGGCGGCAATCTCGGCCCGCAGATGACACGGGGAAACATCGATCACGGGCTGGCCGTCACCGAATTCTCCGAGCTGGAAATTCCGATCACGCGGCTGCACGACTCGCCGCTCGGGAATCCGGGCATGCGTCTGGTTGACACGCAGCACATCTTCGGAAACTTCCGCGCCGACGCGCAGAATCCGGACAATTACTACTTCATCGCGACCGACGACCATCTGCGCGACATCCGGGCCGCCGGGTCGGAGATTTTTTTCCGGCTCGGGACCTCCATCGAACACACGACCAACAACTATTTCGCATTTCCACCGCAGGATTATGAGAAATGGGCGGACGTCTGCGTGAACATCATCCGCCACTACAATGAGGGATGGAACAACGGATTTTCGTGGAACATCATCTACTGGGAGATCTGGAACGAACCCGACATAACCAAACAGATGTGGAACTCCTCGATGGAGGAGTACTGCCGCTTGTACGAAGTCACGGCGAAAAAGATCAAAGCCCGTTTCCCGAACGTCAAAGTGGGTGGCCCGGTGCTCTCCTACGTTCATCCAGGGAATAACGACACACTTGCCCGACTCTTTCTCGAATACTGCCGAGATCATCAGGTCCCGCTGGATTTCTTCTCCTGGCATCGTTATGCCTCTGACATGAAAGAGATCGTCGTCGAGCCGACGCTGGTCCGCGGACTCCTCGATGAATACGAATTCACGGAAACGGAACTGCATCTGAACGAGTGGCACTACTGGATCGGCGGCTTCAGCAAACCGGCCTATTTCGACCTGGTCGACGGACTGCCCGGCATCAACGCCGCCGTCTTCGCCACCGCGGTGATCTCCGCCTGGCAGGATACTCCGCTGACGATGGGATATCACTACACCGTCGGCCAGCTCTCGAGCGCCTGGGGAGCATGGGACGCATGGGGAGAACGGCTCAAGCTCTTCTACACGCTGAAAGCGTTCGCGAAGATCGCGCGCTGCAAAGAGCGCGTTGAAGCCGTATCCGACGACATCAACGTGCAGCTTCTCGCCGGAATCGGCCCGGACGGGAAACGTTCCGTGCTCATCTCGAACTTCAAGTCCGGCAATGCTGAACTCAAAATCCGGTTGAAAGGCGCGGAGAACACCCGATTCAGACTGGTGCGGATCGACCTCGATCACGACTGGGAGGAATCCGAGTGCACCACCGACGCTCAGGGAGTGGTGAATCTCCCCGGCGCCGGAGAGGGGCTTTCCTCCGCGCTGCTGCTGCAGGAGGCGTAATCAGGAACCGCCGGCCGGGCTCAAAGTCCGGTCGGCAGATCCGCGAATTCGCACTCGAGGCCGAACACCTCGCGAATCCGCGCCATAACCGCTTTCGGGCCGACCGTTTCGGTCGCGTAGTGACCGAGGGCGAGCACCGGAATCCCGAGTTCGTGCGCGGGATGAAACATCACATGCTCGAGCTCGCCGGTAATCAGCAGATCGGCTCCTGCGGCGGCCGCCTGTTCAAGCGCATCCATGCCGCCGCCGCCCGAAACGACCGCAACCCGCCGCAGAATGCGGCCGGAATCCGCGATAAGCCGGGCCTTGCCGTTCAAGGCCGCCTCCAGCGTGGAAGCGAGCTCGGAGGCATTCACGATTCTGCGGGTTCGCCCGAGAAAACCGATGTCGTAACCGTGATAGTTGCAGAACGGCTCAAGTTCAGTGAGTTCTGCGAGTGCGGCAAGCTGCGCATTGTTGCCGAGTTCCGGATGAGCGTCAAGCGGCAGATGCACACCGTAAAGGCTGATGCCATTGCCGAACATCGTGCGAAACCGCTGTGCATGCATGCCGGTCCAGCGGCGCGGTTCTCCGCCCCACGAGATCCCGTGATGGACGAAGACGAAATCGAAGTTCCCCTCCGCCGCGCGGCGGAAGAGCGCCTGACAGCCATCCACACCGAAGAGCACGCGGCCGACCTCTTCCCGTCCCTCGATCTGAAGACCGTTGTTGGAAGCGTCGCCGGAAAAGGCGGCAAGATTGAGCTCGCGATCGAGATAATTTGTCAAATCGGAACGTTTCATGGGCGGAGCAACTCCTCTTTTTCAGTTCGTGAATACCGTGACCGAACGGAATGCCCCGGAGAGAGACAAAGCCAGCTCGTCACGCTCCTCCGGCGTCGCGCAGACGGCGAAAAGCGACGGGCCGCTGCCGGTGATCTCGGCATTGAGCGCGCCGTTTTCGCGCAGAAAATCGCGCAGAATCGCCAGCAGCGGAAATTTTTCATACAGGGCATACGCCAGATCGTTGTGCAGATTTGCCGCAACTTCGGCCGGATCGTTGCGCCGCAGGGCATCGATCAGCCGTTCGAGCTTTCCGGAGTCATCGGGTCCGATCCGCTCCGGCGCGAGATGGGTGTATGCCCACTTTGCGCTGACCGGAAAGTGCGGATTGACGATGAGCAGAGGCGGCGCGAAAAGTCTCCCCTCCAGATAGCGGAATACCTCTCCGACACCGGTGGCGACCGCGGGACGTCCATGCAGAAAGAAAGGCACATCCGCACCGAGCGTGAGAGCGAGTTCCGCAAGCGTCTTTTCCGGAAGCGCCCGGTAATGGTCGTTCAGCAGTCGCAGAACGGCGGCGGCGTTTGAACTGCCGCCGCCCATCCCGGCGGCGACGGGAATCTCCTTTTCGATCCGGATCGTCCAGCAAGCGGAAATTTTTGCCATGTCCGAATAGGCCAGAGCGGCGCGGCCGGCGAGATTCTCGAGATTCTCCGGCAGCCCCGGAACGGTCGAGGAAACCCGGATGCCCGGCCGTGTTTCAAAGTCGAGCACGATCCGGTCGGCCGGTGTGTCGAGCGGCAGAAACAGCGTCTCGATTTCATGATACCGGTCGGGCCTCCGTTTGAGCACTTTCAAATAGAGGTTGATCTTCGACTTCGAGAGTGCGGCCAGAGACATGGGGATCACCTCCTGCTGTTCAGTTCAGTTCATCCGGCGTGCATGGCGCGAACTTGAAGCCGTACTGGTTGTTGTAGCGCCTCGCCTCCTCCTCAATCGCGAGAGCCAGGCGCAGTGCGCGCAGTCCCGCTTCGCCGGGCACCTTCGCATCGCAGAGATGCCCCATGACCCGGCTTTTGTTCACTGCGAGGATGAAATCCTCAAGTTCAGCGGCAAGCGCGTTCTTCTCATCGAGATTCACATCCTTGCGGGCGAGTCCGATGCGGTTGCGTTTGAGCACCATGCCGAAATGTTTGCCGTAATCCATCGAAATGTAGCAATCTTCCTGGAATACGCGGAAGCGGCGCATCGGCTCCTGACTGACGCGGCTGGCAGTGAGACTTGCACAGCTGCCGTTCTTGAACTTGATGCGCGCATTCACGATATCCTCGGTCTTGCTGAGCACAGGGATTCCAACCACGTCGAACCGCTCGACATCGGAGTCGACCATCGTCAGCACAAGATCGATATCGTGAATCATCAGGTCGACCACGACGCTGACCTCGGTGCCGCGACGCGGCAGACCCGGACGCGGCGGCGGATACTGCGCCAGCCGGTGCGCCTCAATGAACCGGGTGTTGGCCGCGTACTTCTCGAGGAAATCCATCGCCGGATTGAACCGTTCTACATGGCCGACCGCGAGCACAACATTGTTCTTGCGGGCGGTGGCGACCATCTGCTCGGCGAGTTCGAGACTCGCTTCGATCGGTTTCTCCACAAGCACATGCTTGCCCATCTCCAGAAGCGGCAGGGTCGTGGCCGCGTGGAAATTGGCGGGGACCGCCACACTCAATGCGTCGCACTTTTCCGCAAGTGAACGCCAGTCCGAAAAGACCGGCAGATTAAATTCGGCCCCGACTTTCGCGGCGGTCTCGGGCTGAACGTCGAAGATGCCGACCATTTCCGCATTCGGGCTCTGGGCATAGAGCCGTGCGTGATGTCTGCCGAGGGCGCCGACGCCGAGAACACCGACCTTGAGCTTTGTATCGCTTTCCATTGCTGCTTTTCCTGTTGCGTTCCGGATTTATTTTGTGTTCTGTTTTCAATAATATACACGTTTTTTTCATAAAAACACCATTCCGGCGCGCTTTTTCTTGGCGAAATCGGGTTTGACGGGGTATATTGCTAACAAAAGAAGAAATCCAACCCTACTCCGGAAGCGAAAGGAGTCTGTTATGAATGAAAAATTCCGATTCAGCCGGGTGCTGCTGAAACTCAGCGGCGAGGCGCTCAAAGGTCCGCAGGAACATGGATATGACGCCGATGCGGTCCGAACCATTGTGGAACGAATCAAAACCGTGGCGGATCAGGGCGTGGAAATCGCGCTGGTCGTCGGCGCCGGCAACATCTGGCGCGGCGTCATGGGCCGCGCCGGCGGCATGGACCGGGTCAATGCCGACTACATGGGAATGCTCGCGACCGTGATGAACGCGCTGTGCCTGCGTGATTTCTTCCGCGCCGCCGGGATCGAGGCGATCGTACAATGCTCGATCGGGATGGAACCCATCGCGCCGCGATTCAACCGTGAAGAGGCGATCCGGGCGCTCGAAGCCGGGAAGATCGTGATCTTCGCCGGCGGCACCGGCAGCCCGTTCTTCACGACCGACACGACCAGCGCGCTGCGGGCGCTCGAAACCGATTGCGATGCGGTGCTCAAGGCGACAAAAGTCGACGGGATTTACACGGCAGATCCGTTCAAGGATCCCAACGCGGTCCGGTTCCCGGAGCTGAGTTTCGACGAGGCGCTCGCGCGGCAGCTCAAGGTCATGGATTCGACGGCATTCTCGATGTGCCGGGACAACGACCTGCCGATCATCGTCTTCAACTTCTCCGATCCGGACAGCCTCGAGCGGATTCTCGCGGGCGATACCGGGGCGGGAACCATCGTAAGCTGAGGCGCAATCATGACCGACATTCATCCAACCGCGGTCATCAGCCCGAAAGCGCAGATCGGCACGGGAGTTCGGATCGGTCCCTACTCGATTGTGGAGGATGATTGCGTGATCGGCGACGACTGCGTCATCGATTCGCATGTGAAGATCGCCCGTTACACGACACTCGGCCCGCGCTGTCGCGTCTATCTCGGCGCTCTGGTCGGAGAAGAACCGCAGGATCACCGGTTCACGTCCGGCACCGTCGCCTGGACGACGGTCGGAGCGGATACGACGATCCGGGAATACGTTACGATCCATCGTTCGCCGTTCGCGGAGCGTTACACCCGGATCGGCAGCGGAACGCTGCTCATGTCGTTCGTACACATCGGCCACGATGCGCAGATCGGTGACCGGGTCACCATCGCAAATCAGACGGCGGTTTCGGGGCATGTCATCATCGAGGATCAGGCGGTGCTTTCCGGTTACATTCTGATCCATCAGTTCTGCCGGATCGGGCGGCTGGCGATGGTCGGTGCGCGTACGATCATCCGCCAGGACATCCCGCCGTTCTGCATGCTGGCCGAAAACGAGTGCGTCTGCGGTCCGAATGTGATCGGACTGCGCCGGGCAGGGTTCGACAGCTATATGCGGTCGGCGATCCGGCGCGCGATCAAGACCTATTTTTTCCGCGGACTGAACGCGACGAACGCCCTCGCCGAGATCGAATCCATGCCGATGCGCCCGCCGGAGGTCGATCACTTCGTCGAATTCATCCGCAAAACGGAACGCGGCATCATGCCGGGAGATCCGGAACTGGCTGCACTCGGGATCCGCGGTGCGGATGCCGAAGAGAAAGATTGAAGGAGTTTCCTGTTTTATGAGACAATGGATCATACAGCTTGCCGTCGCAGTTGCGGCGGCGATGATGGCTGCGGGCTGCATGCCGGTCACCCCTCTGCCGCAGCCGGTGCTGCCGGACGCGCTGGCCGAACCGGTCAAAATCGGCGTATTGCTGCCGCTCTCCGGGGCGGATTCGGAATATGGGGAACGGACTCTGCGCGGCGTGGAATTCGCCTGCAGCGAACTCAACAACGGGCGGGGAATTTCAGACCGCCGCGTGGAGCTTCTGGTCCGGGACACGAAGAGCTCCCCCGCGGAGGCGAGACGCCAGGTGGAAGAGCTCTCCCGGCAGGGGATCGCCGGGCTGGTCGGCCCGTACAGCACGAATGAGGCGCTTGCGATCAAACCGGCCGTGGAGGCGCTGCTGATTCCGACGGTCGTCCCGCTGGCGACGAATGACGAGATCACCGCCGGAACGAGGATGATCTACCGCGCCTGTTTCACGGATTCCCAGCAGGGGGAGGCGCTTGCCGCCTATGCGTGGTACTGGCGGAAGCTGCTGCGTCTGGCGATCGTCGTGAATCTGGACGACATGGCCACCTACTCCCGCAGTGTCGCGCTTGAGGCGGCGAATGCGTTCTCGGACCTCGGCGGCAGCGTCGTCCATACGGTCGAGTTCGAGGGAGATAAAAAGGAGTTCGGGCAGAAGTTGCGGGAGCTGGTCTCCTACGGGCCGCAGGCGATTCTGATCTCCGGAGAGCCGGGAAACGCCGGCCGCGTGGTCAAATACATTCGCGGACTCGGATACCGCGGGCTGCTGCTCGGACCGGAGAGCTGGGATGATCCGGTCTTTCTGCGGGAATGCGGCGGGCAGCCCGGCGACTGTGCTTTCATCGGGCTTTATTCGGGGGAATTCGATCTGCCGGAGCAACTTGCATTCCGGCAGGAGTTCCGCCGCACGAACTTCATCTATCCCGGGAGCTGTGAAGCCCAGGGATACGACGCGCTCAAACTGCTGGCGATCGGCCTCAGCCGGGCGCAGAGCGTGGAGGACTTCAACCGGAACATGCAGTCAGTCCGCAACCATCCGGGGGCAGCGGCGCTCTATACGCTCAAACCCGGCGGCGAAATCGACCGGACCATGTTCGTCAAGACGATCCGCCCGGCGGCGACACCGGATTCAGTGCCGGAGTCCCGGCTCAGCGGCAGTTTTACAATGAGAAAAATCGAGCAGCTCAAGGAGGATTGAGCACCATGGGTTATCTGATTCACCGGGCGCCGGTACCGCCGTCGCTCCAGGCGGGCTTCGACTCCGGCGACTGGAAAGAGTGCGGAACGATCCGTGTCGCATGTTTCCGCCCCGAAGGGAGCGGCCATCAGCCGGAGACCCGATTCAAACTGCAGTACGACGCCCGGGGGCTCTACGGGCTTTTTTCGGTTCGCGACCGTTTCGTCCGCTGCGTGGCGGAACGTTTTCAGGATATGGTCTGCTGCGACAGCTGTGTGGAATTTTTCGTGCGTCCGGCGGTCGGACTCGGTTACATCAACTTTGAATTCAACGCCTCCGGAATTCTGCTCGCGCAGCATATCACCGACCGGCGGCGCCGCCCCGGAACCGATGACACCCGTCCGCTCACGGAAGAGGAGATTGCCGGAATCCGGATCTACCACTCGCTCCCGGACCGGGTTGAACCGGAAATCCCGGAGGAGACCCGGTATGAGGTCGGATTCTTCCTGCCGTTTGAACTCTTTGAGAAAATCCAGCATGCGCCGATTCCTGTTTCGGGCACGGTCTGGAGAGGGAACGTCTACAAGTGCGGGGATCAGACGAGCCATCCGCACTGGGCATCGTGGCGACCGGTGCGCAGGGTGAACTTCCATGAGCCGGACTGTTTCGATATTCTGGAGTTTGAATGAGCGCAGAAAACGAAATGACGGATCCATAACGGATCAATAACGCAGAAGGATTTTCATAGAATCATGGCAAACGGATTCAGCCGTTCGATCATCTCGCAGGCGGTCGCGCTCGCGATGGTCGGGGCCGCCCGGAAATGTGAGTGCATCAAAGGGGCGATGGTCGCCTCCCCACTGCTGGCCGAGGCGGAGAAAGAACTTTTCGTCAAAATGCTCGCCCGCCTCGACGACCGCCGGAAAAACGGCAGTGACACGCTTTCGGATGAAGAAATCGCCTCGCTCTTCACATTCGTCTACGCCAAAGCTGCGGAAGCAGTCACGAATCTGGTCAACAACCAGCCGAATCACTTCGAGCTGCTCGGCATGCTCGACGGCAAAGTGCCACTCTACGCCGACGAGCGGCTGACCGGATATTTCAAAAAGCTCGACCTGGCCACGGAGTGCGCGCAGGCCTACGTTGACTGGCATGCAGAAAATGCTGCCAATGAACAGCTTCAGGCCTATGATCCGATGCTGCCGCTCTTCGAGGCGCTGAAATGGTGTTTCCGGCTGAGCTGCACGGCCGCGGTCGAAAAGCTCGAGGCGGACGGAAAGGTCGTCCCCGGTGTCTGAACGCTGGAAACAGCGTTTGCCGATTCTCGCGGGCGCATTGCTGCTGCTTCTGCTGGAAGCCGCGCTGCTGCCCGCCGTTCCGGTCTGGATCACGGACAACGGCAACAAATACCTGATCCTGCGCAATCTCGCGGAATACGGCACTGCCGCGATGGAGAATCCGGCATCCGAACTCGATCCGGAAAACCGTTTTTTCCCGGATGGCGGTTTCCATTTTCAGCGGTATGACGGAAAAATATTCTCGGTCTATCCGGAGTTCTTTTCCGCTCTTGCGCTGCCGGGCTACCTGCTGTTCGGGGAGGCGGGGCTGCTGCTGATTCCGATCGCGGGGACGCTGGCGATGCTGGCGCTCTTTCTCGCACTGCTCGATCCGCTGCGGCTCACGCCCCGGATCGAGGCGCTGCTTGCGGCACTGCTGCTCTGCGGAACGCCGTTCTTCTTCTATTCCGGGACGTTCTGGGAGATGACCGTCTCGGCGGTGTTTCCGCTCGCGGCTCTGCTTGCGGCGCGCCGGAACCGGCTCTTCCTCGCGGGACTCTGGCTCGGTCTGGGACTCTGGCTGCGGGAAGAGTTCTACCTCATCGCGCTCGTTTCCGGCGTGGCGGCTCTGGTATTCCGTCCGCGGCAATGGCAACGGAACATTCCGTTCGGATTGGGATTTCTCCTCTGCGCAGTGCCGCTCTGGCTCTGGAATCTGCACAGTTACGGGCATGTGCTCGGGCTGCACGGAGCGCTCTACTACACACACAACGCCGAAACGGCAGGGGGATTCACCGCACAGATTGCCGGCATCGTCTCGGGATATTTCATCTATCTCCTCCGGTTTCATTCCGGTTCGCCGGGGATGGCCTGGTATTACTGGCCGCTGCTGCTGCCGATGCTGCTGCTGCCGGTGGCGGGGGCATTCGACTCGCGCCGCTTCAAATGCGTGGCGGCGGGTGCCGCCGTCGTCTCCTGGGTGATTCTGCTGGCGCTCTTCTGCGAAAACCCGGAACCGGCGGAGGCAGCGGGGCTCACAGTCGGTTTTCTCACGGCCTCTCCGCTGTTGGCGGGACTCTTCCTCATGTGGCGGAATCTGCTCATGCGCGGGGCTCTCCCGGTCCGGGTCACGACACTCGCGGCGCTGCTCTACTGCGTGGTTCTGCCGCCGATCCTGACCCGGAGCGACATCGGAATCATCTGGGGGCCGCGCCATTATCTGCCGGTCTATCCGGTTCTCTTTGCGCTGAGCTTTCTGGGGTTTGCGCGGCTCGGCTGGCTGTCGCGCCGGAGACGTCTGTCGGTGGCGGCGTTCGCGGCAGTGGCGCTCGTGCTGCAGTTGATCGGGATGCACACGCTTTTCCGCGTGGCGCAGAACTGCTCGAACGCGGAACGTGCAATCGCGGAACGATCCGCCGGGGTTGTGGTTTCGGACGTCTTCTTCCTGCCGGAAATGACGCCGCGGCTCTTCTTTGAAAAACAGTGGCTGTTTGTGAAAGACGACGCCGGACTTGCGACACTCCCGGAACTGCTCCGGGCAAAGGGGATCCGGGAATTCACGCTCGTTCTCTCGCCGCGATTCCGGCAGATCAGCGATGAGGCGCTCGCGGCTCTGCTCGAGCGCGCCCCGCTCACGGCGCCGCCGCAACTTCTGGAGATGCCGGGAAGCGGATTTCTTACACTTCTCATCGGGGAGTGCCGTTTGCAATAACCCCGATTCCTGCTATATTTATAGAAATGAATTTTCAAACAGGAGACCGGAATGGATCGACTTTTGGTCATAAAACTCGACAACGGCAGCTCGTTCGAGGCGAAAGCCCCGGACGGCGTTGATGTCAAACTTCACGACACGTGCGTATTCCGCCGTGATTTCTATACGGATTCGGGCGAGGTGGTGCGCGAAATCGCCGACCCGCCGGCGGAGACCGCCTGGAGCGAACTGCCGACGATTCAGCATGTTGCGGACAACCACGAACTTGCGACCGCCAACGACAATTATGTCCGTTCACGCAGCGCCATGCGGACCGCGCGGGAGCTGGTCAACAACCTCGGGCTGGCGATGAAGCTGCTGAACGCCCATTACTCACTTGACGGGAAACTCGTTGTGATCCAGTTCAGCGCGGACGGCCGGGTCGACTTCCGCGAACTGGTCAAGGAACTCTCGCGCACGCTCTGCACGCGCATCGAACTGCGCCAGATCGGCGTGCGCGACGAAACCGGCATTTACGGGGGAATCGCCGTCTGCGGTCAGAAGCTCTGCTGCTGCCGATTCCTGAAAGAGTTCAACTCCATCAATGTGAAGATGGCCAAGGAACAGGATCTCTCGCTCACGCCGGCGACGATCTCCGGCGCCTGCGGCCGACTGAAATGCTGCCTCAAATTCGAGCATGAGGGTTATCAGGAACTCGAGAAAAACATGCCGAAACGCGGGAACTGGTGCGATACGCCGCAGGGACGCGGCCGGGTCTGCGACCGCAATCTGCTCACCCAGAAAGTTTCCGTCCAGCTCGAGACCGGGAACATCGTCCACTTTCACCGTTCTGAGGTGACGATTCGCCCCCCCGAACAGCGCCCGCGCATCAGCAGCGAACGGCAGACCGGTCGGGGAAACAGCGGCAACGGCAACGGCAACCGCAGCCGGAACAACGGCGGCGGCAATCAGCGGAACAACCGGAACGAAAACCGCCCGCCGAAATCGGAAACGCCTCCGGCTCCCGATGCCGGCAAGACGGAGAAATAATCGATGATGCCGCATCCCGAGCTCGAACGCTATACAGCCCTCGACGCCGCCGGTTTTCTGCCGGGAGTCGGGGAGGAGGCCGCCGATTTCGAGTCCCGCGTCGCCGCGATTCGCGATGCGCACAAACAGTTCGAGGAGGAGCTTGCGGAAAAAGGCGAAGTCACGGTTTTTCAGGAATTTCTGCTGAAAGAATCGGAACGGATTCCGGCGGAGATCATCGCCGAGGCGGACGAACTGACCGGAGAACTCTACGATTTCCGGACCGTTCATGTTCCCGGTTTTTTTCTCTCGCGCGACGTCGGGCTGCTCTGGGGCGGCTGCATGATCAGCGATACGGAGCTGCCGTTCTCATTCTTTCTGATCCGGGGAGCGTTCCGCAAGCATCAGAAATGGTTCCTCTATAACCGCAGAGAGCTGCTCGCGCACGAACTCTGTCACTCGATGCGGCAGCCGCTGCGGGATATTCCGCTTGAGGAGTTTTTCGCCTACCGCACGAGTCCGAGCCGTTTCCGGCGCTATCTCGGGAACTGCTTCATCCGCGACTACGATGCGCTGCTCTTCGTGATTCCGGTGTTCATCCTGCTCGGGGCGGTGATCGTGCAGTCGTTCCTGCTGCCGGCTCTTCCGGCGTGGCCGTTCTGGATTCTCGCCCTCGCATACCCGGCCTATCTGCTCTACCGCAATGCCCGGGCGCGCCGGTGGGTGTTCAGGGCGGCGCGGGTTCTGAAGGGATTCGGCGTCGAAAAACCGATGGCGGTGCTGTTCCGTTCGACGACGCCCGAAATCCGTGAACTCGGCAAACTGAAAAGCCCGGAGAGTCTCCGGGCTTATGTCGAGGGGAAACAGGAGCTGCGGTGGCAAATCATCCGCTGCCGCTTCCTCCCGAATTTGTAACGCCGCAATGGGCGGATTCGTCACATCGCTTCAGGGATGCCGATGGTCAGCGTGCCGAGTCCGTCCGCGATGATCTCCCGGACCGCGCTCGAGAGCGCCAGGCGGGCTCCCGCAAGTTCCGGCGTCTCCGCCGCGAGCACCGGACACTCCCGATAGAAGCTGTTGAACGCCTTGCCGAGGTTCAGCAGATACTCCACGAGCCCCGAACAGTCGCGCCGCTCGGCGGCCAGACGAAGCGCGGCGGGATAAAACGATGCCGTAACCGCAAGCAGCTTCTCCGCCTCGTGCCCGAGCAGACTCCAGTCGACTTTCTCCGGATTGAACTCGATTCCACGTTCCGCGGCCTTGCGCCGGATCGACTGGATCCGCGCAGCGACATATTGTACATACGGTCCGGTGTCTCCCTCGAACCGCAGCGAGGCGGCCGGATCGAACATGATCGTCGTCTTCGGGTTGAACTTCAGAAGCATGAACTTCAGAGCGCCGAGCCCGATGATCTCGCCGCGCGACTTCAACTCCTCCGGGGAGAGCTCTTCGCCGCCGCGTTCGCGGCACGCATCCATCGCGAGCGACGCCATTTCGTCGAAGAGATCGTCCGCATCGACCACGGTTCCCTCGCGGCTCTTCATCTTCCCGGTCGGCAGATTGACCATGCCGTAGGAGAGGTGATAGAGATCTTTCGCCCAGGGGTAACCGAGCTTCTCCATGATCGTGAAAAGCATCTGGAAGTGCAGATTCTGTTCGTCACCGACCACCCAGATCATCGATTCGGGATGGTAATCCTCATACTTGCGCAGCGTCGTACCGATATCCTGCGTGATGTAGACGCTCGTCCCGTCACTGCGCAGAACCACTTTCTTCCCGAGTTTGCCGAGGTCGCAGATCACCGCGCCGTCCTCGCGCTTTGCAAAGACCCCTTTCTCAAGTCCGGAAGCGATGATGTCCTTGCCGAGCAGATAGGTCTCGCTTTCGAGATAGGTGTGGTCGAAGTGGATTCCCATGCGCTCATAGGTCTCGGCAAATCCGGCGAACACCCAGCCGTTCATCTTGCGCCAGAGCGCCCGGACCTGCGGATCCCCCGCCTCCCACTGCTGCAGCATCTTCTGCGTCGCGGCGCCGAGTTCCGTATCGAGGAACAGCTCCTCGCTGCTTTTTTCCGCGAGCTCCGGATGGGCCGCTTTCAGCGCCTTGATCTCCTCCGACAACGCCTTGTTGTAGTCGACGTAGAATTTTCCGACCAGATGATCGCCTTTCATGCCGGTCGACTCCGGCGTGCAGCCGTTGCCGAACCGCTCGTAAGCGATCATCGATTTGCAGATGTGAATGCCGCGGTCGTTCACGAGGTTGATCTCGATCACATCGTGGCCGACCCGCTTCAAGAGCGATCCGAGCGACATGCCCAGCGTGTTGTTCCGCACATGCCCGAGATGCTGCGGCTTGTTCGTATTCGGCGCGGAAAACTCGATGAGAATCCGCCGCCGCTGCTCCTCCGGCAGTTTTGCCGATTCAAGCAGCGCAGCCACGTCCGCCACCGAGTCGCGGCACAATGCGGCCGGCTTGAGCGTTACATTGACAAACGCCTTGACCGCCTCGGCATGCTCCACGTCAGCGTGTCCGTTCAGATATTCCGTCACTTCCGCCGCAACCGCCATCGGATTCCCGCAGCACTTCGCAAAGCGGAAGCAGTTGATCGTGAGATCGCCTTTCATCCCCGCCGGGCACGGCTCCGGAGCGATCACACTCCCGGCCGGGAACTTCTCATACTTCCCCCGGAGAAATTCCTCGAGGTCCGCCACAAACTTATATGCCATTCTGCAGCCTTTCAAAGCGTCGTTTTCACCACAGTCGTCTCGCCCTCGCGCTCCGGGACGATGACGTAACTTCCGAAACAAGCCGGAATGAGCGCCGTCTCACCCGCTTCCAGCCGGGCACACCGCGCCGGATCATCCGCTTTCCCAAGCCGGACCGCACCATTGATCGCACTGATCATGTGGAAACTGCCGAATGACCCGGTATCGTCCGACCAGAGTTCGGTCAACCGCAGATCCGAAACCGTGAAGAACGGACAGCTGTTCACCACATCGAATTTGCGGTTGTGCGAAACATGATCGGTCACACCGACAATCCGCGGCGAAGTGCGGTTCATGAAGTTGATCGACTGAATGCCTTTTTCAATATGCAGCTCGCGCGGGTTTCCGTGCGCATCGACCCGCCCCCAGTCACTGACCCGGTAGGTCGTGTCGCTGTTCTGCTGAATCTCCAGAATCAAATTGCCGCCGCCGATCGCATGCAGCGTTCCGGACGTGATGAAATACGCATCCCCCGGAAGCGACGGATAAACCTGCAGCAGATTCTCCACCTCCGGCGAATCGAGCCGGCTCACGAGCTGCTGGCGCGTCGCCCGTCCCTGAAGTCCCGCCAGAATCTGCGCGCCTTTGCGTGCCGCAACGATGTACCACATCTCGGTTTTGGGCTCTGCGCCCCCGCCGATTCTGGCGCAGGCTGCCTCATCGGGATGCACCTGCAGACTCAACCGGTCGCCGGCATCGATCAGCTTCACGAGAAGCGGGAAACGCTGGATCGATTTCGCGCGGCGTCCGACCAGTTCGCGCCCGTAATGCTGCAGCAGTTCATGCAGCGTTTTCCCGGCCATGGGGCCGTTGGCCAATACGCTGTTTTCACTCTCACGGTCGACGATCTCCCACGACTCGCCGATCGGATCTTCCGAGGCGGAAACCTCGCGGTGAAGGACTTCGGTCATCTGAGTTCCCCCCCAGATGCGCGCCTGATAAATCGGCGTGAATTTCAGGGGATAAAGCTGATTGCTGTTCAGAAAATCACTCATTCTCGCTCTCCGGTTCAAAGGAAAACTGTTTGCATGTTTCGACAAAATCTCCCGGCATGCGGGTCACTTTGCGGTTGCCGTTCACGCTGACCAGCACCACGTAACCGGAAACCAGAAGCTCCTCTCCGCGTCGAATCTCCGAGGAAATCACCATGCGCACTCCGCGCACCTCTTTCACCCACGACCGAAATGTCAGCAGGTCGTCATAACGGGCCGGGGCATGGTACTTGCAATACGCCTCCGACACCGGCAGGAACAGACCGCGTTTTTCCATTTCGCTGTAAGGCAGTCCCGCCGAACGCAGCATCTCCGTCCGGCTGCGTTCAAAATACTCCAGATAGTTCGCATAGTACACCACCCCCATCTGATCGGTGTCGGCATACGGAACCCGGTACTCTATTTCGTGATACATGTTCCACTCTCCTGCAGCTTGCGGGCAATCAGCCCGGTGATCGTTTCCACCGCCTGATCGAGCGAAAATCCGGTCGTATCGACCAGAATCGCGTCAGGCGCGGGTTTCAGCGGCGCAACCGCCCGCTCCGAATCCTGCTTGTCACGTGCGGCGATCTCGCGGGCGACCTCCGCCAGAGTCGCTCCATCGGGCATCTCACCATCCTGTGCGAGCCGCCGCCGCGCCCGCTCCTCCGGCGAGGCCGTCAGAAAAATCTTGACCACGGCATCCGGAAAAATCACCGTCCCGATGTCGCGTCCCTCCATGACGACCAGCTGTCCCCCGGCAAAACCGCGCTGCACGCCGAGCAGATAATCCCGCACCACCGGCTGCGTCGCCACGCAACTCGCCCCGGCGGCGACCTCAGCGGTCCGCAACGCCGCCCCGGGAAATTCCCCATTGAGTTTCAACTCGTAAGAACCCGAACCGCTTTTCACATATTCGAGCTTGAGTGTATCGAGAAAACCCCGGTCCAGTGAGGCGAGATCGCGCCCCGCCCGGTTCGCAGCCAGCGCTACGGCCCGGTACAGACTGCCGGTGTTGATATAAGCAATGTTCAATTTTTCGGCGACCCGCCTTGCAATGGTGCTTTTCCCGGACGCGGCCGGGCCGTCGATTGCAATGCAATAGCTCATGAAACCATCTCTTCCAGAATATAAAAGGACTGATTCGACCAGCCGCAACCGGTCGGACCAGTCCGACATCTCTTATGTTCGTCGCGTAAAAATCAGTTTCCGCTGCGGCTCCGCAACCGTCCGCTCTTCAAAAATCCCTCATAATGACGCATCGTCAGATGAGACTCGAGCTGGCTGACCGTATCAAGCACAACGCCGACCATAATGAGCAACGACGTACCTCCGAAGAACTGGGCAACCATGAACGGGATGTTGAAGCTGCTGTACAGAAACATCGGGAACAACGCAAGCACCATCAGAAACACCGCGCCGCCGGCAGTAACCCGGGTCATCGCCGTATCGAGATAATCCGCAGTCGGCTGTCCGGGACTGATTCCCGGAATGAACGCCCCCTCTTTCTTGAGGTTGTCCGCAATCTGGATCGGATTGAACTGATTCGCCACCCAGAAGAAACTGAACGCGAGAATCAGGATCGCATACGCGATCATGTAGCCCGCCCCATCCTGCTGGAAAGTCTGCGCAAGCCCGATCCAGATCGAGCTTGCATCCGGCCGGTTCGCCATGTAACGGAACAAATACTCCGGCAGCATCAGAATCGCACCGGCGAAAATGATCGGCATGACGTTCGCGAAGTTGACTTTCAGCGGCATGTAGGTGCTGCCACCGGTCATCTGCTTGCCGACCGTCTTGCGGATCATCTGAATCGGAACCCGGCGATACCCCTGCGAAAGCAGAATCGTCGCCGCCGTCACGACGCAGAACACCACGAGAAGGAGCAACAGCTGAACCGCATTGAAACTCGTCCCGCTCGGAGTCTCGCCGGCCCAGGCCATCTGCACAAGCTCGATGACCGACTGCGGCAGACGCGAGACGATGTTGATCGTGATGATGAGCGAAACACCGTTGCCGATGCCGCGTTCCGTGATCTGTTCGCCGAGCCACGTGAACACCATCGTCGTCGTGGTCAGCACCAGAATCGTCATCAAAACGAAAATCTGTTCATTCCCCAGGAAAAGGGGACGCCCCGGCGCCGGCAGCCCGATCTTGGTCGGGTTGATCATCGCGAACGCGACCATCATCCCCTGAACCACGCAGACCAGCAGCGTCAGGTAACGGGTGTACTGGGAAATCTTCTGGCGCCCGGTCTCTCCCTCCCGCTGGAGCTTCTCCAGCGAGGGGATCACCGGCACCAGAAGCTGGACGATAATCGACGCAGTGATGTACGGCATGATACCGAGCGCCCCCAGCGCGAAGTGCGTAAGCGCTCCGCCGGAGAACAGGTCGATAAACGCCATCAGTCCGCCGCCGTCCTTGTTGCTGGCACTCAGTTCGGCCATAAAACTTTCCAGCGCCGCCGGGTCAACCCCGGGACACGGGATGCTGCTCGCAAAACGCACCAGCACAATAATCAGTGCGGTGAACATCAGGCGATTCCGCAGATCTTTCACCTTCAACGTATTGATAAATGCCTGCAACATAACTTATCGTCTTTCCCGGATGTTATTCCACCACTTCGACTTTCCCGCCGGCAGCTTCGATCTTCGCCTGCGCCTGAGCGGAGAACTTCTCCGCCTTGACGGTCAGCGCTTTCGTGATCTCGCCGTTCGCGAGAATTTTGATCATCTGAACTTTCTTGCCCAGAAGATTCTTCGCACGGAGCGACTCCTGATCAACCACATCGCCCGCGTTGAAGTTCTCCTCGAGGATGTTCAAATTGACCAGCTGATATTCGACATGATCCGGGCTGTTGAAGCCACGCTTCGGCAGACGACGGAACAGCGGAATCTGTCCGCCCTCGAAGAACGGACGCACCGACGAACCGCTGCGGGACTTCTGCCCTTTCTCTCCGCGACCGGCCGTTTTGCCGAGACCGGAACTGTCGCCGCGCCCGACCCGCTTGCGCCGCTTCCGCGAACCGGCGTTGGGGCTGAGTTCATGCAGTTTCATAATCCAAAACTTCCTATCTGTAGATTAGTTGTTTTCCGTTGCGGGAGCAGCGACCTGCGCAGCCTGCGGCAGCGCAATGCCGCGACGCGCATAAACTTCCTCACGGCTCGAAAGCTGCGAGATCGCCTTGAACGTCGCTTTCGCCACATTCGCCGCATTCGCCGCACCGAGCGACTTCGCCAGAACGTCTTTCACTCCGGCAAGCTCGAGAATCGCACGCACCGCGCCGCCTGCGATCAGACCCGTACCCGAAGAGGCCGGACGAAGCAGAACCCGCGCACCACCGAATTTCACCTCGATCTCGTGCGGCAGCGTCTGACCATTCATCGGAACCGTCACAAGATTGCGCCGGGCAGCTTCACCACCCTTGCGAATCGCATCGGAGACCTCGTTCGCCTTGCCGTAGCCGTAACCGACCCGGCCGTTGTGATCGCCGACCACAACCAGGGCGCCGAAACTGAAGTTCTTGCCGCCCTTCACGACTTTCGCACTGCGGTTGATCGAAATGACGTTCTCGTCGAATTCGCTCTGGACCGCTTCATTGAAATTTTCACGTTTCGCCATGAGAATTCTCCTAGAACTTGAGTCCGTTTTCACGGGCGGTCTCGGCAATCGCCTTCATCCGGCCGTGATAATTGTATCCGGAACGGTCGAAAACAACTTCCGTGACGTTCGCCGCTTTTGCCGCTTCCGCCGCGAGTTTCCCGAGCAGAACCGCACCGGCCATGTTCGGCTTCGCATTCTCGGCCTTGAACTTCGGATCAAGGCTCGAGGTGCTCGCCAGCGTCACACCTTTCACATCGTCAATAAACTGACAGTAAATGTGATTGGCGGTGATGCTCACGCAAAATCTCGGACGTTCCGCCGTACCGGAAACTTTCTTGCGAATCCGGAGATGGCGGCGCACACGCATCGTTTTTCTATCTTTAACAGCCATGTTATAAGCTCCTTAAACCCGGGATCAACCCACGGATTTGCCTTCTTTGAGGATGATCCGCTCGTCGGAATAACGAATGCCCTTGCCCTTGTACGGCTCGGGCGGACGGAAACGACGGATCTCGGCGGCGACTTCTCCCACCGCCTGCTTGTCCGCACCCTCGACCGTGATCTTCGCACCCTCGACAGCCACTTTGACCGACTCCGGAATCGCATACTCGATCGTGTGCGAATAACCGAGATTCAGCACCAGCTTCTTGCCGGAGAGCTGCGCCTTGTAACCGACGCCGACGATCTGAAGCTCCTTCTTGAAGCCTGCCGTCACGCCGACAACCATGTTGTTGATCAAACTGCGGGTCAAACCCTGCATCGCGCTCGCCTTGCGGTCGTCAGAAGCCATCGCGACGTGGACGTGACCGTCTTTCACCTCAACCGCAACCAGCGGCGGAAGCGGCATCGAAAGCTTCGATTTGCCTTCGACCGTCACTCCGGCAGCGTCGACCGACACCTTCACGCCGGCAGGAATCGCGATCGCCTTATTGCCAATTCGAGACATATTTCAAATTCCTGTTCTTTAATTACCAGACGTAGCAGAGAATTTCACCGCCGACATTCGCCTTGGCCGCCGCACGCCCCGAAAGCACCCCCGAGGGCGTCGTCAGAATCACCGTGCCCAGACCATTGCGAACCCGCGGAATCTCACGGCTGCCGCAGTGAATCCGGCAGGAGGGCTTGCTCACGCGCTCAATGCCTTCGATCACGGACTTGCCGTTCGCATACTTGAGCACCACCGACAGAACCCGCTTGGCCCCATCTTCACTCACAGCGTAGTCGCTGATGTAACCCTCTTCTTTCAGCACCTTCGCGATTGCCGCTTTCTCGCGGGAACTCGGCATCTCGACCTTCTTCAAACCTGCGGAACCCGCGTTGCGGATCCGGGTCAGCATATCAGCAATGGGATCTTGCATGCTCATTTGTCATTCCTCCCTTACCAGCTGGCCTTCGTCACACCCGGAATCTGACCCTTCGAGGCCAGCTCACGGAAACAGATACGGCAAAGCTGGAACTTGCCGATATAAGCACGGGGACGGCCGCACGCCTTGCAGCGCGTGTAGTTCCGCACCGGAAACTTGCTCCCGCGTTCGGCTTTCACTATCAGACTGAGTTTCGCCATAATGCAATCCTTCCTTTATTCCTCGAACGGAACTTCCATCATCTTGAGAAGTTCACGCGCCGCCTCGTCGGTCTTGGCCGTCGTCACAAACGTCAGATTCACACCGAGCGGATACTTCAGCTTGTCCGCATCAACCTCCGTGAACACCGAAACGTCCGAAACACCGAGATTGTAGTTGCCGACACCGTCGAAACCGGTCTTCGGAATCCCGCGGAAGTCACGCACACGCGGCATCGCATTGTGAACGAAACGATCGAGAAACTCGTACATCCGGTTGCCACGCAACGTCACCATCACACCCACCGGCATGCCGACACGCAGCTTGAAGTTTGAAACGTTCTTGCGCGCCTTCGTGATCACCGGCTGCTGACCGGTCATCGCTGCGATATGCTTCTTCGCCTCGGTGAACGCATCACGCTCGGCATCCGTCCCGATACCGGTCGAAATAACGATCTTCTCAAGCTTCGGAATCTGCATCACGTTCTTCAGACCGAGTTTGGCCTGGAGAGCACTGCGCACTTCCTCGTTGTATTTTTTCTTCATATCAGGCATTTTTCACTACTCCGTCTTTTCCGCGGCAACGGGATTGACGTTCGAGACATGCACAGACACCGAACGCTCGATCATTCCACCGTTCGGATTGAGCTTGCTCTTCTTCACCGTCCGCTTGCCGATCGCGCGATCCTTGTTGGACGTGAACGAGAGAACAACCCGGTCCTTCTTCGTGAGAATCGCGGCAATCGTCGCTTCCTCACCCTTGAAGTTGCCGGAGTTCACCACAACTTTGTCGCCTTTCTTGACGTGATATTTTTTCATCAAAGCACCTCCGGCGCAAGCGAGATGATCTTCATGAAATCCTTGTCCCGCAACTCACGCGCCACCGGCCCGAAAATACGGGTACCGACCGGGTTTTTGTCCTTGTCGATGAGCACCGCGGCGTTCTTGTCGAACCGCAGATAGGAGCCGTCCGGACGACGAATCTTCGCCGCAGTACGGACCACCACCGCTTTCACCACCTGCCCCTTTTTCACCGAACCATCCGGAAGAGCCTCCTGCACGGCGCCGGTGATGATGTCACCAACCCCCGCAGTCGTCCGGGCCTGACCCAGAACCGACATCGTCAGAATCGACTTCGCTCCGGAATTGTCGGCGACCTCCAGAATTGACTGCATCTGAATCATTGCACGATCTCCTGAAGGTTATTCCTGCTCCGGACGGCTGATGATCTCCAGCAGCCGCCAGCACTTGTTCTTGCTCAACGGACGAGTCTCGGCAATACGCACGGTATCACCCTTCTTCGCCTCGTTCTTCTCATCATGTGCCGTGAATTTCTTGCTGACCTTCACGATCTTCTGATACAGCGGATGCGGCGTGCGGCGGTCGACCTTCACAACGATGGTCTTGTCCTGAACGTCGCTCACAACCACGCCGACCCGTTCCTTCCGGTGACCCCGGACTTCAACAACAGCATCACTCATTTTATCCCTCACTGGACTTTCGCCGCCCGGGCGGTCTGTTCGGTGTAAATGCGCGCGATGTCACGGCGGATCTGCCGGACTCGGGCGGTCTTCTCAAGCTGACCCGTACGCGACTGGATCTTGAGGTTCAACTTCTCCCGCTGCAGATCGGCGATCTTGCTCACCAGCTCCGCATCCGAAAGCTCACGGATTTCCTTGATCTTCATTTTATGCAACCTCAATCAATCTTCCCGGGCCAGAAACTTGCAACGCAAGCACAGCTTGTTCGCCGCACGGCTCATCGCTTCTTTCGCAACCGATTCACTGCAGCCGGAAACCTCAAACAGAACCCGGCCCGGCAGAACCGGAGCGACCCAACCTTCCACCGCACCTTTTCCCTTGCCCATACGGACTTCCAACGGCTTCTTCGTGAAAGAACGGAACGGGAACATGCGGATCCACACTTTGCCGCGACGCTTCAGATGACGGTTGATCGCAACACGCGCGGCTTCAATCTGATTATTCGTAACGTACCCGCGGGTCAGCGCCTGCAACGCGAAATCGCCGAAGTCCAGTTTATTGTTGGACGTGGCCAGTCCGGCGTTACTTCCGCGCTGAACCTTTCTGTACTTTACTCTTTTTGGCATTAACGGCATAATCTTGTTCCTCAGTAGAGTCTTTGTGACAAATCCAAACCTTGACACCGATCTTACCGGCAGTGGTGTTCGCCTCGGTGAAACCGTAATCGATATTCGCTTTCAGCGTGTGAAGCGGAACTCGGCCTTCCTTGTACTGCTCCTCACGCGCAAGCTCAGCCCCGCCGAGACGCCCGGCACAGTTGATCTTGATGCCGTCCACACCCATCTCCATCGCGGTCTGGATGGCGCGCTTCATCGCACGGCGGAAACCAATACGACGCTCCAGCTGCTGTGCAATGCTCTCAGCAACCAGCTGCGCGTTCGTCTCTGCACGCCGGATCTCAACGATCTCAGTGAACACTTCCTTGCCCGCCACCAGCTTCGCAATCTCCGCGCGAAGCGCATCGAGCTCGGCTCCTTTCTTGCCGATCAGAAGCCCCGGACGCGCCGACGAAATAATGACCCGCACACGGTTCGCAAACCGCTCAATCTGAATCCGCGCGATCGCCGCAGCCGCAAATTTCTCCTTGATGTACTTGCGGATCGCAAGATCTTCATGCAGCCATTCGCCAAACAGATTCTTGCCGCCGAACGCCTTGCTCGGAAACCAACGGGATTCCCAATTCTTGGTGAGGGCTGTTCTCAATCCAATCGGATTAACTTTCTGTCCCACGATTCAATCCCCTATCCTCTAGTTATCCGTCAAAATAATTTCCAGATGGCTGGTCCGCTTGCGGATCCGGCCCGCCGATCCCCGCGCTTTCGCACGAAAACGCTTGATGATCGGCCCCGGAGAGACCAGCGCCGCTTTCACGGTCAGCTCTTTCCGGTTCACATCAAGGTTGTTCTCAGCATTGGCCACGGCGGAGCGCAGCGTGTCTCCCAGCAGCCCGGCCGCCTTGCGCGGGCTCAGATCGACGATCGCCAGCGCCTCGACTGCGGACTTCCCCTGGATCAGGCGGGACACGTGCCGCGCCTTCTCCGGACTGATCCGCACATTCCTTGTCAAAGCTCTTACTTCCATAATCTGGTTCTCGAGTTTCCGGAACGGACCGCTCTACGCCGTTCGTTCCATATTTTTCCTAATTTCAGGGCCCGGAAGTCACCTTCCCGATTCTTCCACAGCCCTCTCTTCTCCCGCCGCAGCCTCCATCCCAGGAGACAACTTTTCGATACTGCCCCGAATCAGAACAGCCGCTGCGACGGATGGCCGCACACTGACCACCTTGAGCTGCTCCTCCCGGTCTTTCCCGACGTGGTAGATCATTCCGGCAAACGCCCCCTTGACCGACCCCACGGACAGTATCGCGATACGCAGATCCCGATCCACCGCCAGGATCCGACACGTTCGCAGCGCATCCATCCCCGTTCGCGGCTCAGCAGGCCCATCCGCCATCGCAATGAACCGGCGCGCCCTCCTCGCAAGACCGTCCAGCCTCAGCCGGTATTCCGCCTGCCTCACCTTCCCGATCGGCAGCTCCTGCAGAAGAGTTTGCACCTGGTCGCAGAAATCAACGGCCTCGAGGGCGAGCCCGACTCCGTCTTCCGAGAGCTTCCCGATCGCCTGCAGCATCTGTTCTTCCCGCTCGCCGGCTTTTCGCACTGTCCCCTCTGCCCGGACACCTGCGAGCCACAGCTGCAGCTGACGACTTCTCTCGTTTTCCGCTTGTAGTTTTGTCCTCAACTCAATCAACTCGGCTTCCAGTTTCGCCGCAGCTTCTTTTGAAGCCTCCAGCTCTAACTCAAGCCTTTTCATCTTCTCCGCGTTCAGCATCGCCTCTTCCCGCAGCCGGTTCAACTCACGCAGCCGTTCAGCATCGTTCGGCCGGATCGTCACCACTGCCCCTGAAGCTCCACCCCCGGAGACCGTCTCGTCGGCACAGGTCTTCTCAACACTGCACACCACAAGAGTAATTAACATAAACCCGAAAATACATTTTCGCAAGCGTAAATCGTTAAAAAAGCGAGATTTTCTCTTTTTTTTCACTTTTTCGCCCCCCTTTTTCCACGATAATGACCGCTTATCACTCCGAAATGGCGGTTTTTTCGCCGTTTTTTCCGATACGAATCGCGATAAACAGCATCCATCGTGTTTTCTTCCGGACGCCCGGCGTATGGTTCCGGCTCGTGCATCTCCTCTTCGTCCGACGTTTCCGGGCAGGCTTCTTCCTCCTCCGCGCCCTCCTCTGACCTCTTCCCGGAGGACTTCCGCTTTTCTCCACGACCCGCAATGAGCAGCGCAATCTCGAACAGCAGCCAGGTCGGAACCCCGAGCAGAAGCTGACTCACAATATCCGGCGGCGTCAGAATCGCCGCCAGAATGAAGATGATCGTCACCGCGATCGGGCGGCTGCGCCGCAGCGTCGCAAGCTCCACTACGCCGAAACGCACCAGAAACACCATCACCACCGGAAGCTGAAACATGATCCCGAAACTCAGCGTGAGCAATCCGACGAGATTCACAAAGCCCCCGATCCCGATCACCGGAGAGAGCGCCTCCGACGCAAACTGCGCCGAAAAACGCATCATGAGCGGCGTCACCAGAAACAGACCGAGCGACGCCCCCGCCAGAAACAGCCCGAGCGCCGCCCAGATAACCCGTCGGCACGCGCGACGCTCATGCTCATACAGCCCCGGAGCCACAAAACCCGCAAGCTGATACAAAATGACCGGCATCGCCGCGATCACCGCCAGAATCAGCCCGAGCTTCAACTGCACCAGCAGCGGCTCCATCGGCGTGAAATAATTGAGTTTGATCTCAGCGGGGCAGCTGTACCGCACCAGCCACTCCAGCGCCGGCATCGCCGCAAACACCCCGGGAATCAGAAACACCGCTATCGCCGCGACGCTGCGCCACAATGCCCGCCGCAGCGCCTCGAGGTGATCGAGAAAACTCGAATCCGTTCCGCCGATGTTCATTCGTCTTTCTTATCGTAACGGGGAAGCTGTTTCGCGGCTTTCTGCGGATCCTCCTCCGTGAAATTCTCTTTCACTTCGCTGACCACCGAGTCGCGGGCGTTTTTGAATTCACGCGAGGCTTTCCCCAATGCGCGCGCCACCTCGGGAATCCGTCTTGCCCCGAAGAAGAGCAGCACCACGCAGAAAATCACGATCAGTTCCATCCAGCCGATGTTTCCCATGCCCGGTCTCCTCCTTTTTCTCTTCCTTAATCTGTCCCTGTCATGACGTCGATGACGCCCGGCTGCCCGCCGGGATCTTCTATTCCGCCGCTTTTTCCTTTCCGCGTTCCGGGATGAATTCGATGAAATCGATCTCGGCGCGGCTGTTCGAACCGGAATACTGACTGTTCGCCCCGACGCTTATGATAAAATAGGGATCCGGCATTTTGCCGTAAGCCTTGCGATAATCCTCAACCACATTGCGTTCCTCCGTCACCCAGACGCCGGGCGGCGTGGTCCGATTGCGCAGCGTCTTGTGGCTGACGGTCATCATCCCCGCGGCGTATTTTCTGAGCCCGCTGTGGCCGACCGGAGTATTCACCTCCCAACGGTAACCGACACAGCGCTGCTTCAGCAGCGTACCGTCACCGAAATAGAGCACCACGGCCTGATCGTCCGGCTCTTCTTCCCCGGGTTTCAGTTCGATCGGCTTGACCACCCGCCAGCGCCAGCGCATGACCGGAGTCTTCGTCAAATCGACTTTCGACGGCGCCGCGAGCATTACACCGGTCGATTTCCCGGCGTCCACCGCCATGATCTTCCCGTCCGACGCGGTCGGCTCCGACGCCACGGTAAATCGGGTCCGGGGAACCAGAAACCGACTGCCGTCAAATCTCCAGTCACTCTCAAGCTTCGCCGGATCATCAAACTGCGTACACCAGGCCGCATCCGGCGAGGGCTTCGCATCGTCGGATACCGCCGGCGGCTCCGCCGCAGAGGACAGCGCAGCGACTCCGAGCGCCGTTCCCAGCAACATCCATGTTTTCACACTCATTTTCTCCTCATCTCCCGGTTGCCGGCTGCGGAACGCTCTCTTCAGCGTCCCCGGCTCTTCTCCGCTTCCCGGTACGCCCGGTAACGGCTCATGATCTTCGCGACATATTCTTTCGTACTCGGAATCGTGATCCGGCCGATCACATCGCCGTCTTTCCGTTCCGGTTTCCACTTCTCCGAACGGCTCTCCCCCGCATTGTAACGTGCGAGTGCCAGTTCGTGCACATTCGTGTAAGCGGCATATTTCCGCATTCCGCGCGCGAGATACCAGCAGCCGATCTCAAGATTCACCGCCGGATCGTACAGAGCATTCGTACCGGGCTTCTTCCGTCCCGTCACTCGTTCCCATTCCGCTGCCGCGCCCGAGGGAAGCACCTGCATCAATCCGACCTCTCCGGCCCGCCCGCGCGCGAACGGATCGAAACGACTCTCCTGAAAAACCACCGCCCGGACGAATTGCGGATCGAGCCCGTTCCGATTCGCCGCGACCCGGATCTCATCCGCATACCGGGTATCGTCGACCGCAAAATCCCGCAGCTCTTCACGAAACCAGAACGTCGCCAGTATCAGAATCAGCACCACCACTCCGGACCACCGGAGAACCAATTTCACACGGCGTCGGTTCAATCGCGCACACCCTCCAGACGCGGCCTCCGGATATCCTGCGGAACCGGATCCGGCGGAATGATCCGTTTCTTCGCCTGCTCCCCGAAATAACGGATCAGACGCTCCGCCATCGGACGCGGAATCTCCAGTTCCAGAATCACCCGATCCCCGTCCGGCATAACCCTCACCCGCTTCAGAAACTCCCTGCCGAGCACGGGATCGTCGGAAAACAGCAGAGAGCCCCCGAGCTGCAACCAGGTCGGCACGGCAAAAGCGAACCGCTGCGCACTTTTCCCGTCGTCACATCGCGCAATCGCATCGAGCCGCCAGAACTCACCGTCACCGATCGTATTCCACTCCGCGTAAATGAGATTCACCCCTTTGAACAGAGCTCCGCCGAGATCTCCCGGAGTCTTTTTCCTCCCCCGCGAGAGAATCGATTTCAGATCGATGGAACACCAGGCAAGCGGTTCTCCCGCCGGACCGGCAATGCGGCTCCCCCGTCTCTCCGCCGGAACAGTGAGTGCGGCAAAAAAAGGCGCAACGTATTTCCGTTCCGTTGCAAGCACCACATCCGGAGCCAGATAGGCAGCCCCGACGGTCACCGGATTTCCGCCCCCGGGATTCTCCGCCCGGACACAGTAAAGTCGGCGGCCGGCCTCCCCTTCCAGAGAGAAACGGCTGCCGAAATTCCGCAGTCGCCGCGCCAGTTCCGATTCCGGAACTTTGCACTGCGCCAGCAGCCCGCGCAAATGCGAGCCGCCACCGACAAGCAGAAGATCCGCGCAGTCGGAAAAACGCAGATTGTAATTGCGCTCAAACTCCGCCAGAACCTCCCCCGCTTCCGACCCGTTCTCCGTCAACTCCCGGAAACAGGAGAGCGAGCGCAAAGAGTCCGCATCGACCCCGACCACATATTCGGTTCCGGCCGGAATCCATTTCAGCAGATCTCCGCCCGCGAATGCGGCAGACGCCGCAAACACGAGCAGAAACGCTCCAAGCCGGAATCGAACGCTTCCCATGCATCACCCCTGCGATGCTTCGGCGGCAGGCTTCTCCTGCCGTTTCGGCAACTTGACCTCGATATGAAGTTCACGCAGCTGTTTGATGGAAACTTCCGCAGGGGCATTCATCATCAGATCCTGCGCCTGCTGGTTGAACGGGAATGCAATGACCTCGCGGATATTCGGCGAATCGGTCAGCAGCATGACCATGCGGTCGACACCCGGGGCGATGCCGCCGTGCGGAGGCGCACCGAGTTTGAACGCATGAATCATCCCGCCGAACTTCTCATCGACTACGCTGCGATCGTACCCGGCGATCTCGAACGCCTTGTACATGATGTCCGGACGGTGATTCCGGATCGCGCCCGACGAAAGTTCGATCCCGTTGCAGACGATGTCGTACTGATACGCGAGAATCTCAAGCGGATTCCTGTTCTGCAGCGCTTCCATGCCGCCCTGCGGCATCGAGAACGGGTTGTGCGAGAAGATGATCTGACCCGTTTCCTCGTCCTCCTCGAACATCGGGAAGTCGATGATCCAGCAGAATTTGAACTCATTCGGATTGATGAGACCGAGCTGACGCCCGAGTTCCGGAATGACCGCTCCGCCGATCTTCTGCACAACTTTCTTCTTGTCCGCGAGGAAGAAGAGCGCATCGCCGGGTTCCACCTTGCCGGTCTCTTTGAGTGCGGCAACGATCTCCGGAGTCAGGAACTTCACGATCGGGCTCTTTTCGCCCTCTTCCGTCCAGATGATATAAGCCATGCCCTTTGCGCCGTTCTCCTGCGCGAACTTGATGAGGTCGTCGAAGAACTTACGCGGTTTTCCGGCGACTTTCGGCGCCTTGATCGCGCGGACGACGCCGCCCTTTTCGACAGTTCCGGCGAACGCCTGGAAGCCGCAGCCGCGGAAATGTTCGGTCACGTCGATCATCTCAAGCGGGTTGCGCAAATCCGGCTTGTCGGAGCCGAAGCGGTCCATCGCCTCGAGATACGGCAGCCGCACGAACGGCGGTTTCGAGAACTCTTTCGTGCTGAACTTGCTGAACACATCCTCGAGCAGACCTTCGATCACCGCAAAGATATCGTCCTGCTCGACGAAACTCATCTCCACGTCGAGCTGGTAGAATTCGCCGGGGCTGCGGTCCGCCCGCGCATCTTCATCGCGGAAGCACGGCGCAATCTGGAAGTAGCGGTCGAACCCCGCCACCATCAACAGCTGTTTGAACTGCTGCGGCGCCTGCGGCAGCGCGTAGAATTTCCCCGGATGCAGACGCGACGGCACGAGATAGTCGCGCGCGCCCTCCGGACTGCTCGCGGTCAGGATCGGCGTCTGGAACTCGTTGAATCCCAGTGCAGTCATGTAGCGGCGGATCTCCGCGATGACCTGGCTGCGCAGGATGATGTTCCGGTGCAGCTCCTCGCGCCGCAGATCGAGAAAACGGTACTTGAGACGCAGCGCCTCGGGCGCCTGGTCGTCTTTCGCAACGAGGAACGGCAGGACCTCGGCCTCCCCGAGGATCTCCATGTCGGTCGCCTGCACTTCGATTTCACCGGTCGCGAGCTTCGGATTGACCGTCTCGGCCGAACGGGCGACGACTTTGCCGTCAAACCGCACGACCGTCTCGACGCGCCAGCGATCGAGCGACTGATAGAACGCGCATTCCGGATCGATCACCACCTGGGTGATCCCGTAGTGGTCGCGCAAATCGATGAAGATCACGCCGCCGTGGTCGCGGACACTGTGAATCCAGCCGGAGAGGCGGACACTCTTGCCGACCTCGGATTTGCGGAGCTCTCCGCAGGTGTGGGTGCGATAGATGCTCATCTCAAAAAATTCCTTGCATCATTTGATTTATGGGTGTATCTATACTATTGTAAACTAATATAGCACGGTTTTGGCAATTTAAAAGCGGGATTTCCGGCATATGTGGCATGAACGTCTTGCGAAAATTCTCGGAGGAGTGGTTTTTCTGTTCCTGTGCTGCCTGACCATCGGCTGTGTCGCCATGGCCGGCATCAGCGCAAAAAACGGCAACTCCCCCGGCGTCATCATGTTCATGATTGCAACCATGCCGTGCGGATTCGTCACGGGGGCGCTGTTCGTCCGGCTCTACCTGCCGCAATTCGCGGACGGCTTTGTCGATTTTCTGCTCGCACCGAAACGGTGGCGGGAAAAACCGGCCCCGCTCATGGGACCGGTCAACGCACTTATCAAGCAGCAGAAATATCTCGCCGCACTCAACCGGGTCGATCAAATGCTCGAGGAGTCGCCGGAATATCCACAGCTCTGGCTGATCCGGTTCGACCTCTTCCGCAACCATCTCGGCCTGCCGGATGAAGCGCTACGCACCGCCGAAAAGTATCTCGTCCGCCCGGAACGGAGACGCTCCCCGGTCAATGCTCAGCTCGTGCTGCGGTATGCGGAACTTTCGCGAGAACTCGGGCTCTTCGACCAGGCCGAGCGGCAGATCGAGGCGGAACTCAAACGGCTCGGAACCGGTTACTCCCGCCACGACCGCAAGCTGCTGGTCAACATGCTCGAGGCGATCCGGGCCATGAAGAACGGCTGCACGCCGGCGGAGGAGTGCTGGAAACCTCCGACCCCCTCCACTCCGGCGCAATGATCGCTTACAGCGCGCGATCCCAGTATTTGCGGACAACCTCCTGGCCGTTCCGCCGGATCGCCGCTTCGACCTCTTCGACGCTGCGCGAGTCGTTCAGCGTGAACTGCCCGACCTCGTCCGCGAGTACCGCATAGCCGCCCGGCGTCACGCGGGAACCCGCGCTCATATTGTCTGCGCAGAGCTGGACCATGCGGTCGCGGAACTCCGGATTCTCGCGCGTCGAAATCGTCATGCCGCACTCCGGAAACACGATCCGGAACGCGAGCATCATCAGTTCGAGATCCGCATCGTCGACCGGATGCGCGGGCTGGAATCCCCCCTCGGTCGCCGTGATGCGCGGGAAAGCGAACTGCACTTTGCTCTCAAAGCAGTGTTTCTGCAGATAGATCGCGTGCGCCGCGAGGCTCGCGGCCTCCATGCGCCACTCGTCGAGCCCGAGCAGAAACGCCATGCCGAGATTGCGCATTCCGGCCCGGCCCGCCCGCAGCTGACTCCAGACCCGGAAATCGTAGACCCGTTTCGGCCCGACCGGATGCAACTCCTTGTAGAGCTCCTGATTGTAAGTCTCCTGGAAGAGCGTCAGCCCCTCGTAGCCCGCTTCAAAGAGGCGGCGATACCCCTCCTCCTCCTGCGGCGCGATCTCAAGACTCAGATAAGAGAACTTCTCCTTGAGCATCCGTCCGACTTCGCAGAGATAGTCGACGCTCATGCGGACGGGATCCTCCCCCGCCACGATCAGCAGCGAATCGATCCCCATCGCGAGAATCGCATCCGCCTCCTGCCGGATCTCATCGAGCGTCAGGCTCTTGCGTTCGTACTTGTGCCGGATGTTGAAGTCGCAGTATTTGCAACCGTTCACACAGCTGTTCGAGATGTAGAGCGGCGCATAGATCGTGACCGTCTTGCCGTAGTAGCGCAACCGGCATTTGCGCGACACTTCGCGCATCTGCGGCAGACACTCCATCGCCGCGGGCGAGATCAGATTGAGCAGATCGAAGTAATTGCGTTTCTCTTTCGCAAGCGAATTCAGAACCGCCTCCGGCGTGGCGGAGTCGATCATGCGGCGGATTTCGGATTCGGAAAAGCGGAGTTCAGGAAACATGATTCGCTCCCCCCTCTCACCGGAAAATGTCGAACGTGTCCTGCGGACTCGTCGCGGATGCACCCGAATGCGGCGCCGGAGGACCGGCCAGAACGCCGAGTTCGGCCGCGCGGATCGCGAGTTTGAACGCTTCAGCCATCTTCGCCGGATCGTCCGCGGCGGCGACCGCAGTGTTGATGAGCACCGCGTCCGCTCCGAGCTCAATCGCGGCGGCCGCGTGGGACGGCAGCCCGATGCCTGCATCAACCACGACCGGAATGTTCGATTGTTCGATGATGATCTCGAGCATCGACTGCGTGCGCAATCCCTGGTTCGATCCGATCGGCGCGCCGAGCGGCATCACCGCCGCCGTGCCGCACTCCTCGAGCCGCCGCGCAAGCACCGGATCGGCGTTGATGTAGGGCAGCACAACCAGCCCCATGCCGACGATCTGCTCGGCGGCTTTCAACGTCTCGACCGGATCGGGCAGCAGATAGTGCGCATCGGGATGGACTTCGAGTTTGATCCAGTTGTAACCGGCCGCCTTGCCGAGTTTCGCGATGCGGACCGCCTCCTCGGCGTTGCGTGCGCCGGAGGTGTTCAGCATGATCTCGACTTTCGAGCGGTCGATCGCGCTTAAGATGTCGTCCGTACCGGGCGCGGCGAGGTCGACGCGGGTCAACGCGGTCGTGACCAGCTCCGTGCCGGAAGCCTCAAGCGCGGCCGCAAGCTGCTGTTTGGACGCGAATTTGCCGGTGCCGAGAAAAAAACGGCTGTTGAATTTTTTTCCGGCGATAATGAGATCTTTCATGATGATTTCTCTTCCTGTGTTAAGCGCTTCCTACGGCTCTTCTCCGAGCAGGAGCGCGATTACCGTGTTTGCCTGCATCGCCGCGGCGATGCCGACGCGCGGCGAAAACGGCTCGAATCCGCGATCGCCCACGTCACTCTCGAAATCTCCGACCACATAGAGTTTCCCGGCGGCCATCCGGCGCAGCTGCAAAGCGTTGCTGCGCCCCCATCCGCCGATACCGCTCGCGGCGACGACCGTTTTTCCGGCCGCCATCATCGTCCGGATCAGCATCTGTTTGGCGCAACTCGAATCGAACGCCTCGACCACAATGTCGCATGCGCCAAATAGAGCGGAGGCATTCCCGCCGGTCACCTCCTCATCGAGCAGTTCCAGCTCAAGATCCGGAACGATGCGCAGCAGATTCACGCCGAGCGCCTCGACCTTCCTCTGACCAACCTGGTCGGCGAAGAAAAACTGCCGGTTCAGATTGCTCTCCGCAACCCGGTCGAAATCGGCCACGACCAACCGGCGGATTCCGGAACGAACCAAATGCATTGCGCAGTTGGAACCCAATCCTCCGGCGCCTGCAATCCCGATCCGGGCGCGCGCGAGCAAGTCGCGCTGTTGTGCAGTGAGATACGCGTTGATCTCCCTCATCGCTGCCGCGCCTCCCCCGGATCAGCCCCCCGCGACGACACGGAATGCGTTCAACACATCCCCCTCATTCAGAACGTCGCCGAGCGCCCCGGCATCCAGAATTTCACCGTTCCGCTCGGCAACGACCGCGGCGGGCTGAACGCCCTGCTGCACGAGAAACTCCGCGATGGTCGTTCCGGCCGCAACCTCCTGCGATATGCCGTTGAAACTGATTTTCATCCTCTCCCGGGCTCCTTATCCGGATTTCATTCAAAATTCCTTACAATATAGCACGTTTTCCCGTTTTTTTCAATGAAAAAACGAAAGAGCCGGAGGATCCTCGAATCCCCCGGCCCCCACGGTGAAAACCGCTTAGAAGTGTTCGGCAATGTAATCGACCGCATTGCGGAAGAAAACCACGCCCTCCCCCTCTGCCGCGAGTTTTCCGGCGGACTTGTCGGCCGTCCAGCTCGGCGAGTTGTAAGGCGACAGGAACGCCTCCGGGTGCGGCATCAGCCCGAACACCCGTCCGGTCGGGTCGCAGATTCCGGCGATGGAACGGAGCGAGCCATTCGGATTCGCGGGGAACTCCGTTGCGAAACTCCCGTCCGCATTCACATATTTCACCGCCGCCAGGTGGCGCGCTTCGATCTCGTCCAGCACCGCGTCGGCGGCGACGAACTTCCCCTCGCCGTGGCGCAGCGGCAGCCGGACCATATCGACCCCTTTCGTAAAGACGCAGGGAGAAGCGGGATCGGCTTTCAGAATGCACCAGTCGTCGCGGAACACGCCCGAATCATTGTGCGCCAGCGCAACCGTCTGCGAAAAATAATCGCCGTTGAGCGCCGGAACCATGCCGAGACGCGTCAGCGTCTGGAATCCGTTGCAGACTCCCATGACCAGTTTTCCGTCGGCGACGAACTTCTCAAGCTGTTCGCGCAGCTGGAACTTGACCCGGTTCGCGAAAACAGTCCCGGAACCGAGATGGTCTCCAAACGAAAATCCGCCGATGAAAATCAGAAAATGGTATTCTTCGAGCGTGTGCTTCCCCGCAATCAGGTCATTCAGGTGAACCTGCTGCGGCTCAGCGCCGACCAGCCGGCACGCAGCCGCCGTCTCGCGCTCGCAGTTGAGCCCGAATCCGGTGATGACCAGAACTTTAACGTCAGATCTTTTCATTCTTATGTGCATCCTGCAAGTTTTAGGTGTGATAATCCGCGTTGATCTTGACATACTCATACGAGATGTCGTTCGTCCAGACCCAGTAGCTCTCATCGCCGTCGTGGAGATCAACCGTGACGGAGAATTCGCGTTTGCGGACGATGTCGACCAGATCCTCCTCCGGAGTGCCGGCGTCGCCGCCCTCTTTCACAACCGGAATCCCATCGTAGAAGACATCGACTTTCTCCGGCCGGAACTTCGCGCCGGAGTAACCGAGCGCCGCGACCACGCGACCCCAGTTCGGATCGCCGCCGAACCAGGCGGTTTTGCAGAGCAGCGAATTCGCGACCGACTCGGCACAGAGTTTCGCGTCCTCACGGGTACGGGCGTTTAAGATCTCGACGTTCACGAACTTCGTCACGCCCTCGCCATCCATCACCATTTCGCGCGCGAGCTGCTGCATGATCTCGAGCAGAGCCTTGCGGAAGAGTTCAGCCTCCGGGGTGTCGGGGAGGACCTCCACGCCGGAGAGTCCGTTCGCCATCACAATGACCGTGTCATTCGTGCTCATATCGCCGTCGATGGTGATCCGGTTGAACGAATCAGCCACATTCTCCCCGAGCATCTCCGCGAGCAGCGCATTGGAGATTTTCACATCGGTCGTGATGTAGCAGAGCATCGTCGCGTGCGGAACCTTGAGCGACGGATCGATCATGCCCGCCCCCTTGGTCATCGCGCCGATGCTGCACACGATCCCGTCGAGCTCGAGTTCGATCGCGGCCGATTTCGGAACGGTGTCGGTCGTCATGATCGCCTCTGCGGCCCGTTTCCCGCCGTCGTCGGAGAGCGCCGCGACCGCGAGTTCAATTCCTCTCTTGATCGTATCCATCGGGAGCTGAGTCCCGATCCGGCCGGTCGATGAGACCACCACATCGGAGGGGTTGATCCCGAGTTTGTTCGCCGCCAGCACGCAGGTGGCCTCGGCATTCGCCAGCCCGGTCTCGCCGGTACAGGCGTTCGCGTTGCCGGAGTTGATGACCGCCGCGCGGATCGTGTCGGTCGTGAGCACGCGCTTGCGGCAAACCTGAACCGGAGCGGCCGCAAACGTGCAGCTTGTGAACGCCCCGGCGAAATTCGCGGGCTCGTCGCTGACCAGCATTGCGAAGTCGGGCGCGCCGCTGCGCTTGAATCCGGCTGTGACTCCCGCCGCCCGGAAACCGCGCGGGGTCGTGACCGATCCGTTCGGAATGCGCTTGAAATTACTCATCGATCTTCTCCCCGTAAGTTGCTTTCACGTTGATCGCGATTCCGCCGCGGGGACGGAAGCGGCCGATGACCTCGGCGCGGCGCGGCGAGCAGGCGCTCACGACGGCGTCGAGGATGGTGTTCACGGACTCCTCGTGAAACGTATTCGTGTTGCGGAACGAGTAAAGATACAGTTTGAGCGATTTGCTCTCAATGCACTTCTTGTCCGGCACATAACGCACGATGATGTGGCCGAAATCCGGCTGACCGGTCACCGGGCAGAGCGAGGTGTACTCCGGACAGTCGAATTCAATGATGTAGTCGCGGTCGGCATAGACGTTGTCAAACGCCTCGAGGTGCGCCTCCGCGGGGGAGGACGGATAGTTGCGCTCCGATGCGGAAAGCAGCGTCAGATTGCGAAACCGCTCCCGGCTTTTTTCGGGATTCATATCGATTCTGCCTTGTCATTAAGTTCGCTGTTTTGAGATATTTCTCTTTAAAATAGCATCTTTTCCGCGGATTTTCGATATTAAAGCGAAAAAATGAGGATTTTTTTCTTGAATTTTGCCAAATCAGTCTGTATATTGCTCAAGGAATAGGAAAACGAGATTCGTTTAAACGGCGATTCTGTGCGTAAATCAAATTGTGAGGGATGAACCAAATGAAATTCCGTAAGACAGTTCTGGCGTCGGCAATTCTGGCGGTGATGATGGTCGGAGCCGTTTCCACACAGGCTGCAGAAGACTGCTGGGTGATGCGGCCGGTCGAAAAACTCGGTCGCGGCATCGCCAACGTCGCATTCGGGCCGCTGGAGATCCTGATGAAAGGGTATGACGTCACCCAGGAACAAGGCGGCATCGCCGGTCTGACCTACGGACCGCTCAAGGGGGTCTGCTTCACGGTCGCCCGTGAAGTTGTCGGCGTGGTCGACATCGTGACGTTCCTTTTCCCGCTGCCGGGCTGCCCGAACGACCCGAACGACGCCGGCTGGGGTTACGGCCCGATCATGCGTCCGGCCTGGGTCGTCGACATCGAACACAACTGGGGTGACTTCGTTTACGACACCGACATGATCGTCTCTTCCGATTACTGACAGAGCGATACTCATCGATCTCCGGAACCGTTCCCGGTTTCGGAGATTTTTTTTGCCTTTTCGCCGGATTCCGCGACTGCCGGAGGCTTGAAAGAGAGGGGTTTCCGTGGTATATTAACAACTTTGAACTGAATCAGAAACGAGGAAACATCCTCATCAACCGGGACAGCAGATCATGAGTTTTTCCTGTGGATTCGTCGGATTGCCGAATGTCGGCAAATCCACTTTGTTCAACGCGCTGTGCAAGGGCGGCGCCGAAGCGGCCAACTTTCCGTTCTGCACAATCGAGCCGAACACCGGAATCGTGCCGGTTCCGGATGAGCGGCTCGGGGTGCTCGCCAAACTGGAGAAGTCCGGAAGAATCGTCCCCTCCACGCTGAAGTTCATCGACATCGCCGGACTTGTGAAAGGCGCGAGCCAGGGACAGGGGCTCGGCAATCAGTTTCTCGGCCACATCCGCAACGTCGACGCGATCGCGCACGTGGTGCGGCTCTTCGAGGATGGCGACGTCGTCCATGTCGACGGCAGGGTCGATCCGGTGAACGACCTCGATGTAATTCTGACGGAACTCATGCTCGCGGATCTCGAATCTCTTGAAAAGCGGCGCGACA
This sequence comes from uncultured Victivallis sp., assembly GCA_944389935.1. GTDB lineage: Bacteria > Verrucomicrobiota > Lentisphaeria > Victivallales > Victivallaceae > Victivallis. The sequence goes on along the minus strand of CALXOE010000008.1, from coordinate 37,648 downwards.
AGGCGTACAAACTCGCGCGCGCCAACGACCCGGACGCGAAACTCGAATATGAACTGATCAAATCGCTCGCGGATCAGCTCGCCGAAGGGCATATCCCCGAATATGACAAAAGCAATCCGAAACTCGTCGACTGGGTGAAGAGTTACGGACTTCTCTCGATGATGCCCGCGTTCGTCTGTGCGAACACCGACGAGGAGAATTTCCGCAACTTCGAGAACTCCGAAAAGGCGAAAGCGCTCGTGGAATTCGCCGCGAAACACGGGATGGAAGTCGTCCCGGTCTGCGCGAAACTCGAAGAGGAACTCGGCCAGCTCGAAGAGGAGGAGGCCGCGATGTTCATGGAGGAGCTCGGAATCAAGGAGACCGGCCTTGCCCGCGTCATCCGCACCGGATACCGGCTGCTCGACTACATCACGTTTTTCACGGCCGGCCCGATGGAGTCGCGCGCCTGGACCGTCACGCGCGGAACTCCCGCGCCGCAGGCCGCGGGCAAGATCCACACCGACCTCTGCCGCGGCTTCATCCGCATGGAAACCGTCTCCTACGAGGATCTCGTCGCGGCGGGCGGCTGGGCGAAAGCGCAGGCCGCCGGCAAGTTGCGGATCGAAGGCAAGGAGTATCTGATCCAGGACGGCGACGTGATCCACGTCCGTTTCTCGGTCTAGTGTTTTTTTGCTGAAAACTGTTCCGCGGGAACGAATTTGCCCTGTTTCAGTATTGAAAAAAGTGCAGAAACAATATATATTATTTATCCACGCCGGAAGAAAAACGGCGCGGCACTGGGTGAACGACAAGAATAACCATTGAAGATAGAGGTTCAACTATGGCGAAGAAGAAAACCAATCTTGTCTTCGAGGGCAAGGAAAAAGAATACTATGATGCCCTGATGCACGCCCGGGACATCGTCACCAACCAGATGCAGTACCATGCGGAAGACGCGCTCGACTGCAGCAATGCCGACAAGCGCGGCGTTACCACTCATATGGCGGATGTCTCCAGCGACAACTCCCGTCACGAGATGGAACTGCGGATGCTGACCGAGGAGAGCAACGTTCTGCAGCTCATCGAAGATGCGCTCCAGCGGCTCGCCGACGGCGAGTACGGCCGCTGTCAGGAGTGCGGCGAGATGATCTCCGAAGGACGACTCAAGATCCGTCCCTATGCGGTATTCTGCGTGAAATGCAAATCCAAACACGAGCAGATGAGGTAACTTCGTGTCTTTCTGGAAACCGGAAGTGCTCGAGCCGAAAAGCCGGCGGGAGTACCGGACACTCGGCTGGGCCGCCGGGCTCGGCGTCGTTGTGCTCGTACTCGATCAACTGACGAAGTTCATCGTCATGCGGCGATTCGAGCTCGGGGAGAGTCTTCCGATCTGGCAGCCGTTCTTCTCTCTGACCTACGTCCGGAACGAGGGAGCGGCGTGGAGTATTCTCTCCGGCCACGGCTGGTTTCTGCTGCTGGTGGCGCTGGTTGTTGCGGCGGGGGTGATTTTTTTCTTCCGCCGCCTGGCCGAGGGGTATCCGGAACGCTATTTCGCGCTGCTGCTCGTACTCAGCGGCGTGGCGGGCAACTCGATCGACCGCCTCTGGCTCGGAGCGGTTGTGGATTTTCTCGACTTCCACTGGTACGACCGCTTCCGCTGGCCGGTGTTCAACGTGGCGGACATCGCCATCTGTGTCGGCGTCGCCCTGTTCATTCTCTCGACACTGCTGCGACCGTCGAAGAAGAAAGAGTCCGGAGAGGATTCCCCGCAGGAGACTTGATTTTCCTGCTCCATGATGATACTGTAACTCCCGTTCCAATCCGAACGGGAGTTTTTTTTATGAAGATCATTTCAATCGAAACCATGCGAAATCTGGAACGCCGCGCCATCGACTCCGGTGTTTCCGGTTACACCCTCATGCGGCGCGCCGGAGAGGGCGCTGCAGAAGAGATCCGTCGCTTTGCGCAGGGCAAAGCGTTCCGCCGGGCGGTCATCCTCGCCGGGCGCGGCAACAACGGCGGGGACGCCCTGGTGGCAGCTCCTCTGCTCGGAATCCCCGCCGTTATCTACGCGACCGGGCCGCTCGAGATGCTGCGCGGAGAAGCGGCCAAAGCGGCGGGCGATCTGCCTGAGATGATTCCGGTGGAGGTGCGCGACACCCTTTCCGCTGCGGATTTTCACCGCGGCGACCTCATCGTTGACGGGCTGCTCGGAACCGGGTTCGCCGGAGAACTCCGCCCGCAGTTCCGCAACTGGATCGCCGCGGCGAACAGCTCCGGATGCCCGATTGTGGCAATCGACCTCCCCTCGGGAATCAACGGCAACACGGGAACTGCCGATTCCGGGCTCGCGATCCGGGCGGAATTGACCATCACATTCGGCTTTCCCAAACGCGGCCACTTTCACGGGGACGGGCCGGCGGCTTCCGGACGGCTGCGACTCGTGGATATCGGCCTCGCCGACCCGGACTCGCCGAGCGGAGACGCCGAAGAGGCGTTTTTCGCCGCCGATGCGGAGAAACTGCTGAATCCTCCCGCTTTCGATACCTACAAAAATCAGCGCGGTCGACTGCTGATCGCGGCTGGGTCGATCGATTACAGCGGAGCCGCCGCGCTTTCCGCCCATGCAGCATTGCGGGCCGGAGCCGGGATCGTCCGGCTGGCCGTGCCCGCGCGCCCGTTCGCGGCGTTGCCGGGCGCACTGATCGTACGGGTGGTCCGCAGTGCGGAGGGGTGTTTCGACCGGAAATCGCTTCCTGAACTCGCTGCGATGATGGCTCAATCCGATGCCGTCGCGGCCGGTTCCGGCTGGGGAATGGGCAAAGAGACCGGGGAAGTGCTCTCGGAACTTCTGCGATTTCCCGGCCCGCTGCTGCTCGACGCGGATGCGTTGAACACTGCCGCCCGGGAACCCCAACGGTGGGTCAGACGCGACAGACTCGTCATCACGCCGCATCCGGGCGAAGCGAGACGGCTCGCCGACGCTTTCGCCATTCCATACTTCGAGGAGCGCACGCAGTTTGCGCTCGCGCTTGCGGCGGAACTCGGTGCGGTCACGGTTCTGAAAGGGCCGCACACCGTGGTCGCCGCACCGGACGGACGGTACAGTTTGAACTCCTCCGGCTGTCCGGCGCTCGCGACGGCGGGATCGGGCGACGTGCTCGGCGGCATCATCGGCGCGCTGCTCGCGAGAAACCCGGAGCGACCGTTCGAGATGGCGCAGCTCGGCGTCTTTCTGCACGGGCTGGCCGGGGAACTCGGCGCGCCCGGACTCATCGCGGACGACCTGCCGGAACTCGCGGCCCGCGCCGCCGCCATGGTCCGTTCGTTCAAAAGTTGAATCCGAGCTTCTCGAGTATCGCCCGCGCTTCCGGCGACGCATTGCGCACCGTGAACGCGGGGAACTCCCGACGCACCCGGTAACGACCGCGCTGGGTCTCAAATCCGGCCGGATCGTTGCGCAGATTCCGGTCATCAAAACCGATCTCATAGGTGTGCAGCAGAGCCCGGACGATCTGCCGCATGGCGGAATCTTCCGGGTCAAGCACGACCACCGGCTGCTCCGGTTCCGGCAACCGGGCCGGATGCCAGTTCCGAAGTTCCGCGATTCCGAAAAAGTTTGCGATTGCCCGGACCGACATCGCCGTTCCGTTCGCCTTGCCGTCGGTCGAATATCCGGCGATGTGCGGCGTGCCGATTCGTACGCGATTCAACAGTTCGCGGTCGATCCCGGGTTCATTCTCCCAGACGTCGAGCACCGCACCCGCAATTCGCCCGGTTTTCAGCGCTGTTTTCAGCGCGGCGGAATCGACGACTTCACCACGCCCGCTGTTGAAGAGTTGCGCATTCCGCTTCATTCCGGCGAGAAACGCCGCATTGCAGAGGTGAAACGTCGGATGCGCTCCGTCCCGCGTCAACGGCGTATGGAGCGTGACGAAATCCGATTCCGACAGCAGTTCAGGAAGTTCCGTGAAACCGTCCGCTCCCTCCCGTTCAGCCCGCGGCGGATCGTTCCGCAGCACGCGCATGCCGAGCATCTCACCGAGAGCGGCGACTTTCGATCCGACATTGCCGACGCCGACGACACCGAGCGTCTTTCCATGCAGATCGCCGCCCGATGAAACCAGAGCGCTGCTGATGTACTGCGCCACACTTGCGGCGTTGCAGCCCGGCGCGCTCGTCCAGGCGATTCCGGCACGTTCGAGATAGTCCGTGTCAATATGATCGAAGCCGATCGTCGCGGTCGCGATAAACCGTACACGCGACCCCGCGAGCAGCTGCTCGTTGCAGCGCGTACGGGTGCGGGTGATGAGCGCATCCGCATCGCGCAGATCACCGGGCGCAATCGCCCCGCCCGGCAGATAGACCACCTCGGCATACGGCTCGAGCACCCCTCTCAGAAACGGAATCCTGTCATCGGCAACAATCTTCATTCCGAACCTCCCGATTCAACAAAAAAAGCGAACCGCGGAAACTGCTCTTCCCCGGTCCGCTGTTTCGCCATCCCTTTTACTTTTCGTCCTCTTCGAGGTGCGCGGAGCAGATATTGCAGTGGCGGCAGTCGAGCCCTTTCGGCGGGACGTAAAGTTTCCCTGCCTTGACCGCTTTCCGGTAGTTCGAATAGTTCTTGAGAGCCAGGATGGAACCGACCAGAATGAACGCGCCGGGCGCCGCCGACGGCAGCAGGAAGTCGGTCGTCCACGCCGTGATGATTTTCGTCTCGAACACCGCCCCGGTGCTCAGAAACTCACGCAGCACGCCGAGCATCGTCAGCGTCAGCGTAAAGCCGAGCCCCATGCCGACACCGTCGAGCATCGAGCGGACCGGACCGTTCTTCGACGCGAATGCCTCCGCGCGGCCGAGCACGATGCAGTTCACAACGATGAGCGGGATGAAAATGCCGAGCGCGGCGTAAAGCGCGGGCGGCGCATACGCTTTCATCAGCAGATCGACGATCGTCACAAATGTCGCGATCACCACGATGTAAACCGGGATACGCACTTTCTTCGGCACGATTCCCGCGATCAGCGAGATCACAAGGTTGCTGCCGAACAGCACACCCGTCGTCGCAAGCCCCATGCCGAGGCCGTTCGTCGCACTGCTCGTGACCGCCAGCGTCGGACAGGTTCCGAGCAGAAGCACGAGCACGGGGTTCTCTTTCCAGATTCCCTTGGTGAAATCAGACAGCATACTCATTTTTCATTCCCTCCCGCCGGAGAAAGTTTTGCGATGATTTCCGCCCGGTTCGCGAGAAAGCACTGCGCAACCGAATCGGCCAGTTCCGTGATCGCCCGGCTTGTGACCGTCGCACCGGAAACGTAGTCAATCCGTCCGCCATCTTTCCGGACTTTCCAGTTTTTCCCTTTCACTGCGCTCTTGCCGTTGAATTGATCGAGGAACGAGTTCGGGGCAATTCCCTCTGGACGCTTCTCGAACAGATTGAAGATCGTCTTTTTGAACTGGCGCTGACAGACATTCGCTCCGAGTCCGGGGGTTTCATTCTGCTTCGTAATCAGCACCGCCCGGATCTTGCCGTCGAGGTCAAATCCGATCAACCCCTGCACCGGAGCGGCGTATCCCTTGCAGGCGCCGCTCGCCGCCACAGCGATGAGCTTGCCGTCTTTCACCGCACCCATGAACGTGATCTCCATATCACCCTGCCGGAGCATAAGTTTGTTTTCCGACGGCTGGTTGTCAAATGCCGGCAGAATCTGCCTGAGCGCCTCGTTCGTGGTGCGCAGCTCCGCCGCAGCAATCGGCTCGCTCACAATATCCGAGAAGACCGCAAGCAGCACCGCTGAGATCAGCCCGAGCACCGCGAGAAAAAGACCGAGAACGAAGAAGTTTTCCGTATTCTTGAGATTCATTTCCGCTTACCCCCGTTTCGCCACATAACCGAACGGCCGCACCGTGCAGAAGCGGTCGATGAGCGGCACAAGCGCATTCATGAACAGAATCGAGAAACTGACCCCCTCCGGATAGTTCCCCCAGATGCGGATCACCGTCGTAATCACACCGCAGCCGAACGCGAAAACGATGCAACCTGTCGATGTGATCGGACTGGTCACCATGTCCGTCGCCATAAATATCGCCCCGAGCATGAGCCCGCCCGTCAGAATGTGGAAGAGCGGCGGCGGCGTCACCCCCGGGCAGAAGTAGTTGACGATCCCGGTGAACACGGCAACCGTGCCGACAAATACCACCGGAACCCGCCAGTTGATGAGCTTGAAAAGCACGAGAATCACCCCGCCGATCAGCAGCGCCAGAACACTCGTCTCACCGATACAGCCCGCCTTGCACCCGAGGAAGTATCGAACCATCTGCTCGTTGCTCGCGACCGCGGCGAAATTCTCCTGCGCCTCAATCGATTTCCCCATGATCTTCTTCGTGGTACCGACCACGCCGAGCGGCGTCGCGCAACTGATGGAATCCAGCGGCGTCGCATGGCTCTCCGCGTCGACCGACTTCGCCGCCCGAATGGTCGACGGCGAATACCAGAGTTCGGCATCCGGCGCCGTCGGACTCATTCCGCGGGCCGGACTCCACCAGGTCATGAGCGCCGGCAACGCAATCAGCAGCCCGACCCGCGCCACCAGCGCCGGGTTGAACGGATTGTTGCCGATTCCGCCGAACACCTGCTTCGCCAGCCAGATCGCGAGAAACGCACCGATCAGGCAGACCCAGAACGGGATGTTCGGCGGCAGATTCAATGCCAGCAGCAGACCCGTCACCGCTGCGCTTCCATCGGAGATCGTCCCGACGACCGGTTTTTTCGCCAGCCAGCACCAGAGCGCCTCGGCACCGACGCAGAACGCCATCGTGAGAACCATCACCAACGCCGCGCGCCAGCCGAAGAAGTAGACACCCGCCGCACATGCCGGCAGCAGGGCGAGAAGAACTTTGTACATGATCCGCCGCACACTGTCGGAATCCTTGATGTGGGGCGATGAACTCAGAACCAGCTTGTCGCCGGTCGGAAGTTTGATTTCGTTTTTGATTTCTTCAGACATGATTACGATTCGATCCCGAAAGTGTTATTTCTTGCGTTTGCGGATTTCGGCTTTCGCGCGGCGCATATGCTGCACCAGAGGACGATGAGCCGGACAGACATACGCGCAGGAGCCGCATTCCAGGCAGTCCATGACGTGATTCTGAGCCGCGAGATCAAACCGTTCCGATTCAATCACGTTCCCGAGCAGACACGGCAGCAGATTCATCGGACAGCCCTGAACACACCGTCCGCAGCGGATGCAGCTGGTCGAACCGTAGGCGACACTCTCGGAGACCGGCAGCAGCAGCACGCCCGAACTGTTCTTGCAGATCGTCACATCGAAACTCCGTTGCGCAAAACCCATCATCGGACCACCCATGATGAGTTTACCCGGCTCCTCCGTCACGCCACCGGCGAATTCGATCGCCTTGATGACCGGAGTGCCCAGCTTCAGCATCCAGTTGCCGGGATTCTTCACAACTTCGCCGGTGACGGTCGTGATGCGCTCCACGAGCGGAATGCCGCGAATCACCGCATCGGCAACGGCCGCCGCAGTACCGACATTCTGCACCACGCAGTGCGCATCCATCGGAAGCCCGCCGGTCGGAACCTCGCGCCCCGTGATCGCCATGATGAGCTGTTTTTCAGACCCCTGCGGATACTGAACTTTCAATCCCACCACAGTGACGCCGAATTCGGCGGCATGTTTGTTCAGCGCCTCGATCGCATCGAGCTTGTTGATCTCCACCCCGAGGAAGATGTTCTTCACTCCGAGAATCCGCGCGGCAATGGCAGCTCCCTCCAGAACTTTCCCGGGCTGTTCGAGCATCAGACGATGGTCGGCGGTCAGGTACGGTTCGCACTCGGCACCGTTCAGAATCAGCGTATCGACCTCTTTCTCCGGCGGAGGAGAGAGTTTCACATGCGTCGGGAACGCCGCACCGCCCATGCCGACGATACCGGCGTCGGAGATCCGCTTGAGCAGATCCGAAACCGGCGCAGTACGCCATTCAAGCGCGGGCATCGGTTCACACGGTTCGTCTTTTCCGTCCGATTCGATCTGGATCGCCGGAACCGGAGTACCCATCGCACCGGGCACGTCGACGATGCCGACCACTTTACCGCTGGTCGGAGAGTGGAGATTCGCGGAGACGAACCCGTCCGCAGCGGCGATCAGCTGGTATTTCTTCACCTCATCCCCGGCTTTCACAACCGGCTTCGGCGGTTTGCCGACGCTTTCGGAGATGACCACGGTATAACGGTCGAGCAACGGCGCCTGCCGCACCGCGCTGCCCGAACTCAGACTCTTTCCGTCGGTGGAGGGATGAATTCCCCCATCGAACCCCATGACATTGCGGGAACTCTTGCTCATTTCTCAGCGCTCCATTCCGGATCGTGCTTTTCAATGCGGAGATGCTCTTCGGCAGAGAGCAACGCTCCGGTCGGACAACCCGCAGCCTGCACATCCTCCTGAGTCGGCAGCGGGGTATTGGCGTAATTGACCGTCGCCTTGAACCCCTCGATGATGAATTTGTCAGGGGCGGCTTTCTGGCACTTGCGGCAGCCGATGCAGGCGACTTTGCAGACCTGCCGCTTGGCCGGAGCCTTCAACGGGGAGTTGCAGTAGACATGAACTTCGGCATCGGCGGGAACGAGTTTGATCACGTTGCGCGGGCAGACCGCCACGCAGGTACCGCAACCGACGCAGAGTTCCCTGTGAATCACCGCGAGACCGTTGATCATCTCAATCGCGCCGAACGGGCACTTCCGGGCGCAGGATCCCATGCCGAGGCAGCCGTAGGAACACCCTTTCGGACCGCCCGCCACCAGCGACGCCGACACACAGTCGGCCACGCCGTTGTAACTGGCAAGACGCATGGTCTGTTCGCGGTCGCCGCCGCAGAGCACCACCGCTTTCTGTTTAAACGATTCGCCCGCCTCGATTCCGAGCGCCCGCGCAATCGCGCTGACCTGCTCGCTCGAGGAAACCGGGCACTTCGACGGGGGCAGCTGACCGGAAACCACAGCCTTGGCGAAGTCCGAACAGCCCGCCGTGCCGCAGCCGCCGCAGTTTGCGCCGGGCAGCAGCTCGGTCACAAGATCGACCCGCGGATCGCTCTCCACCCGGAAAAGTTTCGCGAAAATACCGATGACGACGCCGAGAACAAGACCCGTTCCCGCCATCAGGATGATTGCCAGAATGATCGTATTCATCGTTCCTCTCTCCCCGTATCAGCAGAGTCCCGAAAAACCGACGAACGCCATCGCCAGAATTCCGGCGGTGATGAGTGCGATCGGAGTTCCCTGGAACGGTTTCGGAACCTCGGCCAGGTCGAGCCGCTCACGCAGGCTCGAGAAGAGCACCAGCGCCAAAGCGAATCCGACCCCCGAGCAGAAACCGAAAATCGTCGCCTCGAGCACCGTGAAGTTGCTGTCGGCATTGATCGTCGCCGCACCGAGAACGGCGCAGTTCGTAGTGATGAGCGGCAGATAGATGCCGAGCGCCTGATAAAGTTTCGGGCTGAGCTTCTGAAGCATGATCTCGATGAGCTGCACAAGTCCCGCAATGATCAGGATGAACAGCAGCACCTGCAGAAACGAGAGGTCATACTCTTTCCCGCCGATCGTGAAATGCAGCAGATGCCGGTAGACCAGTGATGTGATGAACGACGCGATCGTCATCACGAAGATGACTGCGCCGGACATCCCAAGCGCGGTTCCCAGCCGCTTGGATACCCCGAGAAACGGGCAGATCCCGAGGAACCGCGAGAGCACGAAATTGTAGACCAAGATCGCGCCGATGGTTAGTTCCAGATACTTCATTCCCTTTTTGCCTTCCCTTTCCTAAGTGCATTTTCGAGAAAACACAACAGTGTATTTAATGTAGACCGGATCGGTTGGTTTGTCAAGACATTTCCGGAAGGTTTCCCCATTTTGTGCCGCCCGGACTTGCAGGAATCCCGCGCACGTGTTATACTAATTAAGGAAACTCAACACTGGAGGCGTAAGTATGAGATTTCTTCGGAGCTTGCCGCTGCTGTTTCTGGTTCTGTGCTGTTCAGGATGTATGTCCGTCTCTCTGAAACCGTACTATACGCCGGAAAATCAAATCCCCGTCCCGGATGAGCTGGTCGGACTCTGGCGGCTCGAGAAACTGCAAGGAAAAACTCAGAAAACCAATCTTCTGCAACTTCAGATCGCAAAGAACGGGGAGACAAAAGTCACCCAGTTCCCGGAAAAAGAGGGAGAGGAAACCATTCACCGTTCCACATTTTACACGCAGTGCTTCAGGGTGAACGGCGAACTCTATGCGGACTGCATGATCCGCTCCCTGAAAACGTTGCCCGCTGCGGAGGCTCTGACCATGGTCCCGGGGCATCTGCTGGTTAAGCTCTCCGTCTCCGGGGAGACGCTCCGTGCCGTTTATCCGCTTAATCTGCCGAAACTTGCGGAGGATGGGAAGCTGCCCATCGGGCTGACCCGGATCCTGCCGGAGACGACCCCCGGGAAAGCAGAGGCGATCTGGGTGTTCACCGCCCCGGGTTCCGTTTGGGAGGAGACACTGAAAACCATGTCCCCGCAGATTTTCCCGGATGATTCGAGGGCATCCTGCGAATTCCGTCGGGTGCTGATCCAGTAACCGTTTCATTCAGGGAGATTCGATGAAACTGTTCAGCGGCATACGTGTTTTTCCGGCGGTTCTTGCGCTGCTTTTTGCGGCGGCGGGAGCCGCTGCCGAAAACCGCACCGTGAGCATCACGATGACCTGGCAGCCTCAGGCGCAGTTCGCGGGAATCTATTACGCGAAAGAGGCGGGAATCTTCGCGAAATACGGGCTGGACGTGGAGATCCGCCACAAGACCGCCGAACTTTCAATCGTCGATTATCTCACCTCGAAACACTCGGATTTCATCATCGCCTCGCTCGGGACCGCGCTCGTGGAACGCTCAAAAGGAGTCCCGCTCGTGAATGTCTGCCAGCTCGGAAAAGAGTCGATGGTCATGCTCATCACCGCCGCGGGGAACGGCATCGAGACGCTTGCGGACCTCAGCAGCCCCACTCCCTCCGGCAAGCCGCGCCGTTTCGCGGTCTGGAAAGTGGACTTCGGCGCGGTTCCGCTCGCTTTTCTGCGGGAACGGAAGATCAACGGCAGCATCATCCCGATGAACACCGGGATCGGTCTCTTCCTCTGGGGGGCGGCCGATGTGATCTGCGCCATGGAATATAACGAATACTACCAGCTCCTCGCCGCAGGATACGAACCGGATGAACTTGTCTGTTTCCGGTTGCGCGACAACCGGATGAATATCCCGGAAGACGGCCTTTACACTCTCGAATCGACCCAGAAAGCCGCCCCTGAAGTGTCGGCGGCTCTGGGCAAGGCGATTCTGGAGGGATGGCGCGAAGCGCTGCGCAATCCGGAACAGGCGCTCGCTTATGTCCGGAAATATTGCGACCGTGACAACAGCCGTTTCGATCCGGCCCATCAGCTCTGGATGTTCAAACTCTACGGCAGCTCCCTCGCCCTGGAGGGACCGCAGTCGGGAATACTCCAGCGCGGAGACTACGATTTTGCGGTCAAGGTCTTCCGGAAGTACGAACTCATCGACTCCGCCGTCGATTACTCCCGTTTCTGCCCGGGGACGAAGACCGGAGGCGGAAAATGAAACGCTTCCGCGACTGGAGTTTTTCAACCCGGATCAATGCGGTCCTGCTGCTGTTTCTGCTGACGGCGGGGGGCGGCATCGGCGGATTCGTCTATCTGCGCACCTACGCGATTTTGAGCAAAGAGGTCGGATTGACCGCAACGGCAGCGGTGAACCTCACGGCAGAACGGATCAACAGCGCATTCCCGCCGATCGAAACCGCCGCCCGGGAGCTCGCGCTCGCGCTCGAAGTCAACCAGCCCGGTCTGGAAGCGCAAAAGCGGATGATCCGGGAGACGCTCGCGCAACTGCGGGAGACGGTGCCGTCACTCTGCGGAATCAGCGTCGCCTACGTTCCCTTTGGCGGCGACCCGGACCGGGAATACTTCATGCTCTACGGTTATGTGGACAAAAACGGCGAAATCGCGGTCAACCAGATCGGAGGGAACGAATACCGCTACTTCAAATTCGACTGGTTCACGATTCCGCAACTCCTCAATCACGCAGTCTGGACCGAACCCTATCTCGACTCGTTCACCGGGACCGAGATGAGCACACGCTCCCAACCGATCCGGAACGCAGCCGGAAAGTTCATCGGGGTCGTCGGCTTCGATCTCTCGCTCGAAGGACTCGGCACCCTCGCGGCGGGAGCGGACGTTTACGGATACGGGCAGGAGTTTCTGCTCTCGCGGTTCGGCCGCTTCGTCGCGTTTCCGGAGAACAAAACGCATCCGTTTGAAACGGAAGAACTTCGACAGGAGGCGCCGCTCATCATCGATTCGACGGTTTTCAGCTACGCGGATCTGCTCAAGCGGAAACTCTTCCCCTCCCGGGACGCCTCCGAAAAACTCCGCATGATCGGTCACGCCATGCTCGCAGGCAAAACCGGCTGGACGCGGGGGAGAGTCTTCAACCGGCAGGAGGGGATGGAGCGGATCTTTTACGCGCCGGTCGCCGCCCCGGGCTGGAGCCTCGGAGTCGCCTATCCGGAAGCGAAGCTGCTCGCGCCGCTCCATGAACTCACGCGCCGGGTCATTCCGTTCGCCGCGGCGGGGGTGCTGCTCTGCCTGTTTTCGGTCGGCATGCTTGTGCGGCGCATATCGCGACCGCTCGAGGAGCTCACCGATGCGGCGCAGTCGATCGGCGAGGGAGATTTCGACACTCCGCTGCCCGCACCGAAAGGGCTCGACCAGGTCGGGCGACTCACGCGCGCATTCCGCTCGATGCAGGAGGCCCTCAAGGCCTATGTCGAAGAGTTGAAAACCACGACGGAAGCCCGCCTGCGCATCGAGAGCGAACTCGAAGTCGCCCGGCAGATTCAGCTCGGAATTCTGCCGAAAATGGTTCCGCCGCTGCCCGACACAGAGGAGTTTTCGCTGTACGCCTCGCTGCGGCCGGCCCGGCAGGTCGGCGGAGATCTGTACGACTTCTTTCCGATCGGAGGCAGTCGTTACTGCTTCATCGTCGGGGACGTATCGGGCAAGGGGATTCCGGCTGCGCTCTTCATGGCGGTGATCCAGACGCTGCAGCGCGGCGAGGCCGAAAAAATCCAGGATCCCGGAGCGCTCGTCACCCGGATCAACGAACTTCTGAGCCGAAACAATGAGACATTGATGTTCGTCACCTATTTTCTCGGCATCCTCGACCTGCGTTCGGGGGTGTTTCAATACACGAATGCGGGACACAATCCGCCGTGCCTGCGGCGGCGGGACGGGCAGACCGGGCTGTTGACCAGCCGGCACGGCCCGGCACTCGGAGTCGTGCCGGACGCGAAATACAGTTCCGACAGCATCCGGCTCGAGGCGGGCGACTGCGTCGTGCTCTACACGGATGGCGTGACGGAGGCAGCCAACCGGTCGAACGAACTCTTCGGAGTCGAGACGCTGCGGCGGCTGATCGCGACCCGTCCGGCCACCTCGGCAGCGGCGCTCGGAGAGGATCTTCTGCGCACGGTCGACCAGTTCGCCGGCGGCGCCGAACAGGCGGATGATATCACGCTGTTGATTCTGCGATTCAATGCCGTCGGAAGGATTCCGGAAGAATCCTCCTGAGGTTTCATAAAAAATAGCGTATTTCGTATGGAAAAAGTTCAAAACCGTGTTGCAAAATTGAAAACGGGGGGATATCTTAAAGGAAAAATTGACGTTTGAATTCGGGTAAGGAATGTCGGCCGCGCGAAACGGAAGCCTTGTCCCGGGGCCGGGGCAGGATCGGCCGCAAGTGTGTTTACGGAGATAAAAAATGAAGTATGATTTCACTCAGTACGTGACCAAGGATTCAGTGATGTCCCTTGACGGCCGGAATAAGCTCGAGGTGATGGACCAGCTGATTACCCGCGCCGCGGATCTGACCAAACTGAACCGGGACGTGATTTTCCGTCTGACCTGGAAACGGGAGCAGATGATGACCACGGGCGTGGGCGGGATGCTCGCACTGCCGCACATCCGGGTCAATGACATCAACCATCCGTATGTGATCGTCGGTGTCTGTGAAAATCCGATCGAGGATTACCAGAGCCAGGATGATCAGCCGGTTCGCGTGGTGGTGTTCACGGTCGCGCCGGACGAGAATCAGGAGGCTTACCTGCAGCTTCTCGGGAGCATTTCCCGGAAACTGCGCAACTCCTCGCTGATCCAGGAGCTGATTGACGCGGCCGGAAATCCGGCGCAGATCCTCGACCTCATTCACCGCGACGACGCGAAGTAAATCCGAATTTCGGGAGGAGTTTCGAGAAATGACCAAACCGGCCAGCCAGCTCGGCGCCAAGGCGCAGATCGATTTTCACTGTTTCGCACCGGATTGCGACGGCGTTGTCAAATTCAACCTTGCGGACATCGTCAATCGGGATTTCCAGGCGGTCTGCCCGAAATGCCATCATCCCTATGCGTTCGATGCGGGGCTCAGGGATAAACTCGAACGCATGCTCGAACTCATGGTTGCCATCCGCAAGGCGGAAGATATTCTCGGTGACAGCAACGTGTCGGTCAACGTCGCGGGAGGAGAAGTGAGAATTCCGTATGCGCTTCTGCTGACACGTCTCAACACTTTGATTACGCTTGAAGTCGGCGATCGGAAAGTGGATTTCCATCTCTGGGTCGAACCGGCTTCTCCGGATACGTTCCGCTGAAGAATAGCACTTTCAAGGAGAGGGCGGGCGGACTTGCGCCGCCGGGCGCCGGCAGTTCCGGGCGGGGGGGGTTGATCCCGGCGGTTCTGGAGCCGGCGTTTGTTTTTGCAACGGCGCCGCACGCGGGAATGTGCGGCTTTTGAATATGGAAGAGTTTGTCGGTTTTTAAAGATAACAGAGGGAACTTTCAACATGACAGAACAGGAAATCATCAAGATTCTGGAAGATTCCGGCGCACTTCTCACCGGTCACTTCCAGCTTCGCAGCGGATTGCACAGCAACCGTTTCTTCCAGGCCGCGCTGCTGCTCCAGTATCCGGACAAGGCTGAAACGGTCTGCCGCTATCTCGCGGATCAGTTCCGGGGCGAAAAGATCGAAACGGTCATCTCCCCCGCGGTCGGCGGACTCATTGTCGGGCAGGAGATCGCGCGGGCGCTCGGTGTGCGTGCGATCTTCGCGGACAAGGAGGATGGGCAGCTCGTGCTGAAACGCGGATTCACGATCAAGCCGGGTGAAAAAGTGCTCGTTGCGGAAGATGTGGTCACGAAAGGCGGCCGGGTTCAGCAGACCGTCGATCTCGTTCGGGGGCTCGGCGGCGATGTGGTCGGGATCGCGGTCATCGTCGACCGTTCCGGTGGGGATGCGAAGTTCGACGTTCCTTTCAAGAGTGCGCTGAAACTTTCGCTGCCGACGTTCGATCCGGCCGAGTGCCCGCTGTGCAAAACCAACATGCCGATCGATCGGCCGGGGTCGAAATAAGATGCTGACTTCCATCCTGAAAGCCGTTTTCGGCACCAAATCGAAACGCGACCTCAAACGGATGGCGCCGCTCGTCCGCAAGATCAACGCGATCGAAGTCGAATACCAGAAGCTCACTGACGAGGAACTCCGCGCCAAGACCGACGAATTCAAGGCGCGGCTGGCCAACGGGGAGACGCTCGACGATATCATGTGCGAAGCGTTCGCCGCCGTCAAGAACGCCTGCCGCCGTCTGGTCGGCAAGGAGATCGAAGTCTGCGGTCAGAAGATGGTCTGGGACATGGTTCCGTTCGACGTGCAGATCCTCGGCGGCATCGCGCTGCACCGCGGCAACATCGCCGAAATGGCCACCGGCGAAGGCAAAACTCTCGTCGCGACCATGCCGCTTTACCTGAACGCGCTGACCGGGAAGAACTGCCAGCTCGTCACCGTGAACGACTATCTTGCGCTGCGCGACTCCAACTGGATGGGCAACATCTACAACTTCCTCGGGATCAGTTGCGGATGTCTCCAGAATCAGCAGCCGCCGCATGTCCGCCGCGAGCAGTACGCCTGCGACATCACCTACGGCACAAACAGCGAATTCGGATTCGACTACCTGCGTGACATGGGCATGGCCAATGAAGCCGCCCAGCTTGTGCAGCGGGACCATTACTTTGCGATCATCGACGAGATCGACAGCATTCTCATCGACGAAGCGCGTACGCCGCTGATCATCTCCGGCCCGGTGCCGATGTCGACCCACCAGTTCGATGAGTTGCAGCCGCTGGTTTCGGACCTCTACAACAAGCAGAACATGCTCTGTTCGCGGCTCGTGCGCGAGGCTCGCGCCGCGCTTTCCCAGGAGAATCTCTCCGCGGAAGACCGGGAAAACGCGCTCGTGAAACTGCTGCAGGTGAAATTCGGCATGCCGACTCACAAACAACTGCTGCACGTGCTCGAGGACGGTGCGATTCTGAAAGAGCTGGAAAAGCTCGAAACGCGCGTGCGCAGCGACTCGAACCGCGGACTGCTGCAGGAGGTTCAGGGCGAACTCTACTTCTCGATGGATGAGAAGACTCATGAGGCCGATCTGACCGACAAGGGGCGCAAGGCGATCTCCCCGAACGATCCGAATGCGTTCATCGTGCCGGATCTGTTGAGCGAACTTGCGGCGATCGACCGGGACGAAGCTCTCACGGAAGCGGAGAAAACCGCGAAACGCGAGGCGTTTCAGAGTGAATTCGCCGCCAAGAGCGAGCGGTTGCACGACCTTTCGCAGCTGTTGAAAGCCTACTGCCTTTTCGAGAAAGACGTGAACTACGTCGTTCAGGAGAACAAGGTTCTGATCGTCGACGAACACACGGGGCGCATCATGCCGGGCCGCCGTTTCTCGGACGGTCTGCACCAGGCGCTCGAGGCGAAAGAGCGGGTTCCGATTGAGCAGGAAACCCAGACCATGGCGACGATCACGATCCAGAATTACTTCCGCATGTACGAGAAACTCGCCGGCATGACCGGTACGGCGGAAACTGAGGCAAACGAGTTTCATCAGATCTACAAGCTTGACGTGATCGTGGTTCCGACGAACCGTCCCTGCATCCGCAAGGATGAGAACGACTCGATTTTCAAGACGAAACGCGAGAAGTACAACGCGATTCTGAAAGATGTGATCGAACGTCACGAAAAGGGGCAGCCGGTACTGTTAGGCACGATCTCGGTTGAGGATTCGGAAATTCTCTCGCGCATGCTTAAAATGCGGAATATTCCGCACAATGTCCTGAACGCAAAGAATCACCAGCGTGAAGCCGAAATCGTGGCGCGCGCGGGGCAGGTCGGAGCGGTGACGGTCGCAACGAACATGGCTGGACGCGGTACCGACATCAAGCTCGGGCCCGGTGTGGCGGAACTCGGCGGACTCCATGTGATCGGCAGTTCGCGTCACGACTCGCGGCGCATCGACCGTCAGCTGCGCGGGCGCTGCTCGCGCCAGGGAGACCCGGGATCGTCGAAGTTCTACGTCTCGCTCGAGGACAACCTCATGCGTCTCTTCGGCTCCGACCGGATCGTGAAGATTTTCGAGCGGTTCGGGCTCGAAGAAGGGGACGAATTGCAGCATCCGTGGCTGACGAAGTCGATTGAGACCGCCCAGCGGCGTGTCGAGCAGCAGCACTTCGCGATCCGTAAACGGACGCTCGACTTCGACGATGTGATGAACAAGCAGCGTGAGATCATCTACGGCTTGCGCAAGCAGGCGTTGCTTTCGGAGGATCCGCACGACGTGCTGTTCGGCATTATCGAGCAGGTTGTTGAAAATGAGATTCAGATGATCGCGGCCAGACCCGCTTCTGAAACCTCGGACAAGAGCAATGCGTTCGACAGGAAAGCGCTTGTGAACTACCTGAACACGACGTTCCCGCTCTCATTCAAGGAGGAGGAGCTGACTGCGGGGATCGGCGCGGACGGGCGGCTTCACTCCGCCGACGAACTGACGCTTCAGATCGTCGACCGGATCGAGGCGGCGTACAAGGAACGCAACGCCGATCTGCCGGAAGAGCAGGTTCAGTATCTCGAACGGCACACGGTGCTTGAGGCGATTGACCGGCTCTGGCAGGAGCACCTTTATGCGATGGACGGATTGCGTTCGAGCATGTCGTTGCGCGTCTATGCGCAGAAAGATCCGCTGGTCGAGTACAAGCAGGAGGCGTACAAGATCTTCAAGACGCTGATGGATCAGATCTATCACGATGTGGCGAACAACCTGTTCCGGGTGACGGTCACGCGGCTTGCGACGCTCGAGGAGATTCTTGCGACGCTGCCGCAGGAGTTGATTCATCAGACGTTCGGCCAGTTTGACGGCGGTTCGATCACGGTCTCCTCGCCGGAATTCGGTCAGGGGACGATCACGCTGCCGCCGCCGCTGCCTGGCATGATGCCCGAAGCGATGCCGCAGGGGGAGGCGGAAGCGGAGGAGGAGAGCGGGGTGACGCAGATGCCGGTTCACCGGGCCGCTCCCAAGATCGGCCGGAACGATCTCTGCCCGTGCGGCAGCGGCAAGAAATACAAAAAGTGCTGCGGCAAAGAGCAGTAAGCTCCGGCAACATCGGACAGAATGGAACGTCCCGCGGTGAATCAACGCCGCGGGACGTTTTGTATGTCAGTCCGGATGCGAGAAAGGGAAGTTTTTTCTCGCGCTCTTCCTTTTCCAAACCACTCCCGACTCCAGCCAGCATCATGGCTGGCTGCGACGATCCGGGTTCGGAGTCGAGGTTCTTTCCTGCCTCTTTCTGTGTCCCGCAAATTGATTCATGCTCCAGGAATTCCGATTTGCAATCAGGATTCTCCATGCTATCTTACTCTTATTGA
The DNA here is from genome assembly GCA_944389935.1 of uncultured Victivallis sp. Lineage (GTDB taxonomy): Bacteria > Verrucomicrobiota > Lentisphaeria > Victivallales > Victivallaceae > Victivallis. The sequence continues at coordinate 18,798 of CALXOE010000008.1, read as the reverse complement.
CGCGAAGAAAGCAGAACCATTGATTGCCGTATATGACAGGCGATGCAGCACATCATGGTTCGCAGGCAAGTCCAGGAGGATTGTAATTATCATGGTTTGGGCTGTGATGTTCCAGGGGATTACCGTCTTTGTGTTTATTATCATTTTTTGTAAGGATAAGCATAACCAGGCGATTGTGTCACGAAAAAAACGATTTTGGTATTCTGTTCTGCTTTTTATTGGTATTGATGTTTTATTTCAATTATTTTTAGTAAAAGAATCACAAATTTTGATTTTGAGCAATATATTTGGGGGATCTACATACTTGGCATATATTTTATTGGTTGTATTAGGTGTACTAGAAACAGAGTGGTTGTATATAATTCTTCTCTATTTCGTTAATATGCCAGTAATTTTATTTTTACATTTTCCGAGTTTTTTAATATTCTGGATACAGTTTTCAAAAAATAAAAAGATCAAGATTAAAACTACGGTTTTGTATGTTTTATGGTGTGCAATCACAATATGGCTTTGTCTTTCATTTCCTACTAGAGAACAACGTGCCGCAGAATTGCAGAGGTTGGAAGAGAAACGTTATCAGGAACTTATGCAAAAAGTCGAGAATTCGGCTCAAGAAGAAAGCACAGAGAAAGTACCGCCAAAACAATGATCGCAGATTGCAAACTTGCACCTGCATCACCGACGGCAACAAAAATGTGGAGGATGCTTTTATTCTTAGGAACAAAAAATAGCGTACTGACGGTGCACTGACCGAGGCCTCGGTAGGGTCCAAAATTCTACGAACATTTGTTCCCTATACCGCTTTCGTAAAGTTTGCAAGCTGTCGAGTTCTCCTTTTTGTCGTGGAAAGATGTCAGAGCCGGACTCCGGTCAGCTTCATGGCAGTTATCGGCTTTTCTGGAAAAACATCAGATGTGTTTTTCCGCCCGAACAATAAAAAACGGGGCGGGAAACCGCTCTTCCCGCCCCGACATTCCACCGCGCTATTTCTTCTGTTCGAGCTCGGCCGCCCGTTTGTAGCCCCACTCGATCAGCTTCTGGCAGAAAGAATCACGCCCTTTCGATGCGGAGTCAAACCCGGTCACGCAGCCGATGATCCGGCGCCCGTTGCGCAACACACTGAATGTCAAACAGTAACCGGCATCGTCCGTATATCCGGTTTTTAGTCCGTCCACTCCCGGATAACGGGCATTCACCAGACGGTTCGTCGTATTCAGCATCGTGCGTTTTTTGCCTTCCCGAATGTAATCGAGCCGGGTCGAACTCCACTCAAGGTACTGGGGGTACTGCAGCAGATGTTCGGCGAGGATCATCAGATCCTGCGCGGTGCTGACCGAATTGCCTTTCTTCCGGTCCGGCAACCCGCAGGCACTCACGAAATTGCTGCTGGTCATCCCGAGTTCAAGCGCTTTCGCATTCATCTTCGCGACAAATGCCTCCTGGCTGCCGTCGCCGAGAAACATCGCAATCTGAACGGCGGCGTCGTTTGCGCTCTTGATCGCGGCGGCTTTCATCAGATCCGACAGCGGAAAGGTCTCGCGCGGGTCGAGCCAGATGATCCCGGTGCGCGGCACTTTCAAAACCTCCGGCGAAATCTTCACGGGGGAATCGAGCGAAAATTTCGGATTTTCCTCGAGCTCCTCGAACGCGGTGTAGAGCGTCATCATCTTGACCATCGACGCGATCGGCACCGGTTTCGTCGAATTCTTCTCCCAAAGCACATTGCGGGTCGAAAGGTCGATCATGATTCCGCTCTTCGCACCGCTGCTGCCGGGAATCTCCCGCGCAGAGAAATCCCCGCGCTTCGCATACTCGAAATGGAACGGCGTGCCGAACTGCGGATCAGTCGAAGGCTTCTTGTAACGCCAGTCGCGTTTCTGCACGGCCGCCTGCCGGGAGCCGCCGGATTGCGCGGCCGAGGCACTCTCCTCCTCACCCCCGCCACCGAAGAGCCATGACCAGAAGCCGCCGGATTTCTTCTCTTCCTCCGGAGCCTTTTCCGGCTCTTTCGAGGCAACTTCCCGGGACGACTCCTCCGAAGAAGCCGCTGCCGCAGAATCCACAGGCGGATGATGACTCGCGACAATGCAGCTCACCGCAATCACGTGAATGAGGATGATGACAATGAAAATCCCGCCCAGAAGTTTCCAGCGGGCCCGGTTCACTTCATTCATGTTCGGGCGCTCCCTCCCCCTTCCGGAATACGCCCATGGCAGCGGCACGATTCATGGCGCTGACCAGCGCGGCGATCGCGGCGCGGTCGATGTTGGAATGCTCACCCGCACCGTAGATCAGGTGTTCCCCTTTCCCGCCGCAGCGCAATCCGACAAACGCGATGGCATGGGCGTCGGCATCTTTCCCGAGCGTGCTTTCGGAGAAATCCTCGAGCTTGAAGAACGGCATCAAGCCCGAACTCTTGAGCGAATGAACCACCGCCGACAGCGGACCATTCCCCTGCCCGGTCAACTCATACTGCTTCCCGTCGATAAACCAGGAGAACGTCGCGCCCGAACGGTCGCCGACCGAAGCGCGCTGATAGTTCTCCATCCGGTATCGGCCGGCGATGTTCACAAACGCGGAATTGAAGATTTCGCGCAGCTTTTTCGAGTCGATCTCGCCGCCGGTTTCGTCGATGTATTTCTGGACGACAGCGCCGATCTCGGGGTGCATGCTCTTCGGCGGATAGATTCCGAACTCTTTCTCAAGCACATAAACAACACCGCCCTTGCCGGACTGGCTGTTGATCCGGATGAGCTTCTCGTACTGGCGGCCGAGATCCGCCGGGTCGATATGCAGATACGGAACTTTCCACCCCTGCTGAAAGAAATCGGAGATCTCCCGCCGCCGCTCGAGCCCCTTGCGGATCGCATCCTGATGCGACCCGGAAAAAGCCGTGAACACCAGATCCCCCGCATACGGATGACGGGGATGCACCTCAATTCCGGAGTTGCGCTCGACGATCCGGACGATCTCCGGCATATTGTGAAACGACAGTCCCGTCGAAATCCCGCGCGATTCGAGATTCAGCGCCAGCACCGAAAGGTCGAGGTTGCCGGTCCGCTCTCCATGCCCGAAGATGGTTCCCTCGACGCGGGTCGCTCCGGCCAGAATCGCCAGTTCGCTCGCCGCAACCGCGCACCCCTGGTCGTTGTGGGCGTGAATGCTGATGGTGGTCTCCGCAAGATACGGATATTTGCGGCAGAACAGCTCGATCATATCCGCATACTGGTTCGGCGGCCGCCGCTCGACCGTCGCCGGCAGATTCAGAATGAAATCGCGGGGCGTCGAGGGGCCCCACTCGCGTTTGACCGCGCAGCAGAGATCCACCACGAAATCAAGGTCGCTGTCAGTGAACTCCTCCGGCGAAAATTCGTAGCCGCACACCTCCGTCAACCCCTCGCGGGCGATCGCCTCGCGAACGAGGCGCGTCCCGGTGACCGCCATCTCGAGAACCTGTTCGCGCGTATCGTTGAAAACGAACCGGCCGTGCAGATCGCTCGTCGGCACATAGCAGTGGATGATCGCCCGCTTCACGCCACGCAGCGATTCAGCAGTCTTGTCGATCAAGTGTTTGCGCGCCTGGGTCAGCACGGAAATCGTCACGTCGTCCGGAATCAGATTCTCCTCGATCAGCATCCGCACGAAGTGAAAGTCGTCTGCGGAAGCGGAGGGAAACGCCACTTCGATCTCCTTGAAACCGATCTTCACGAGCATATTGAAATATTCGAGCTTGCGCTCGGGGGTCATCGGTTCCGGCAGCGCCTGGTTGCCGTCACGCAGATCGACGGAGGCCCAGACGGGCGCTTTGGTAATGAGACGATCCGGCCACTGCCGATTTTCGATCTTCACCGGCTCCGGATAGCGATATTTCGGATAACTTTCCATTTTCTGCAACCGTATATATGTTCATTTATTTGTTTGCTCTGATCATTCTCACCGCAGCGCACGCCGCACCGAACCCGTTGTCGATGTTGACGACGGTCACGCCCGATGCACAGCTGTTCAACATCCCGAGCAGCGCCGCGACACCCCCGAACGCGGCACCGTAACCCACACTGGTCGGCACCGCGATCACCGGACAGCGGACGAGACCGCCGACCACACTCGGAAGCGCTCCCTCCATCCCCGCGACCACGATGCAGACATCGGCGGAACGCAGCCGGTCGAGAGACGCAAACAGCCGTTCGATCCCGGCCACGCCGACATCCGCCACGAGTTCCGCGCCGATGCCGCATGCTTCGAGCGTATGGAGCGCCTCTTTCGCCACGCCGTGGTCGCTGCTGCCGGCCGTGACAACCAGCACCTTGCCGGTCAACCTGCGCTCCGGATCGCGAATCCGGAACGTCCGGGCCGCCGGATCGTACTCCCCGGCCGGAAACGCCTGCACCAGTGCCGAACCGGTCTCCGCCGGAAGCCTGGTCACCAGCACCGAGCCGGTCCGGCCATGGATCTCCGGAATGATCTCCAGAAGCTGTTCCAGACTCTTCCCGGCACCGTAAACGAACTCGGGGAAACCGCAGCGAGCCTCCCGGGCGTGGTCGATCTTCGCCTCTTTCAGCTCCCCGACCGCACCGGAGGCGGCGGCCAATTCCGCCACGGCTTCGACGAAACCGAGACGCCCTGCCGCGGCCTCTTCGAGAATTTTATCTTTTGCTCTCATGATGAATGAAAGAATATAACTTGCGGCCGGCAAAATATCAAGTTATATTAAGAACGTTATCTCCAAAAAAATACCATCGAAACATCGAAGGAAACACCATGCAGCAGCACTGTCTGATTCTCGGCGGCGGACTCTCGGGAAAGGCGGCCGAACGGCTGGCCGCCTCACTCGGGTTTTCAACCGCGATTCTTTCCGACTCTCCGGGACTCGACGCCGACGCCGCCGTCGCGGAAGCCGATCTCATCGTGACCAGCCCCGGCATGAAGCCGCTCGTCTCACCGCTCTGGCAGGCCGCAATGCGCCGCGCGGGAAAGGGGCAGTGCGAATTCATCAGCGAACTTGAATTCGGATTCCGCAACTGGCCGGGGAAACTCCTCGCAATCACCGGGACCAACGGGAAAACCACGACCACCGAACTCACGGCCGCACTGCTCACCGCTGCGGGTGTCGAGGCACGCACGGCGGGGAACATCGGACTGCCGCTCTCGGAACTCGCCGCCGATCTGCGCGAGGGAAAACTCTCCCCCGACGCGCTGCCGGTCGTCGAGGTCAGCTCTTTCCAGCTCGAGCGGTGCGACACATTCGCGCCGTTCGCAGCGGCGCTGCTGAACCTCGAATCGGACCACGTCGACCGCTATGCGGGCGGGTTCGCCGAATATGCCGCAGTCAAACAGCGGATCTTCGACCGGGTCGCGCCGGAAAACCGCGTCTACGGCCTCTCGATGGACTCCCCCGTGCCGCGCCGGGTCACACTTTACGGCGATGCGTTGATGATCGATGAAGAGGAAGTGCTGATCGACCTCGGCAACACCGCGCTCTCGGCAGTGCACAACCGTGAAAATCTCGCGGCGGCAGTCGAGCTCTGTCTGCGCGTGCTTCCGCTCGAAACGGTGCTCTCCCCGGAGTTCCGGCTTGCGATCCACATGTTCCAACCCGGCCGCCACCGTCAGGAGCTCGTCTGCGAGAAAAACGGCGTCCGTTATGTGAACGACTCCAAGGCGACCAATCCCGCCTCGACCGTCGCAGCGCTGCGCGCGATTCCGGGGACGGTTGTGCTGCTCCTCGGCGGGCTCGACAAGGAGATGGACTTTTCTCCGCTCGCGCCATTCGCCGACCGGATCCGGTTCGCGGTGCTCTACGGAGAATGCCGCGCAAAGATCGCCGCCGCGCTGCCGGAGTCGATTCCGACCGCCGACTGCGGCATGGAGTTCGAGCGGGCAATTCGCACAGCGTGCGACCATGCACAGCCCGGGGACACGGTGCTGCTCGCTCCCGCCTGCGCCAGCATGGATATGTTCCGGGACTATAAGGAGCGCGGCGACCGGTTCGCCGCATTCGTGAAACAGCTCTGAAAAGGCGCGGAGTCATTCGGCGGGGAAGCGGAAAAGCGCGTCGTCGAGCGGGAGATTCCACTCCACACGACGCGTTTCGTACTCCTCGCCGTCGATCCGCAGCTTTCCCGGAATGTTCCGTCCCCGCTCGCGCCGGAACTCTGACGGGAGGAAACGGCGCGTGACACCGTCACGCATGACCGTCACCGATTCGAGCCGCCCCGACGCGCCGTCCACCGCGATGAGTGCCGTGGTCAGATAGCGGTCACGCCGCCCGAGCAACGTATAAACGCCCTCCGTTCCGGGACGCGGAAAGAGTTTCAGATCACCGAACAGTTCCGGCACGGGACGGATCGCGAAGAGCAGCTGGAAGATCCAGGTCTCATCGTTGCCGCCGATCGTCCCGTCCCGCCAGCACCGGGTCCCGTCGAAAACAACGGCGGGCTTCCCGTCACGGAGGAGCGAACTTTTCTTTCCCCGGCGCAGGAACTCGAGTTTATGCGGCCCGGCCAGTTCGATCCGCGCCGACTCAACCGGCTCCGCCTCTTTTCCGTGCATGAAAGAATAGAGCTTTATCAGCAGCTCGTTCCGGGTCGGCGGCTTCGCCTCGGACGCGCCGGCAAAAAAAAGCGGAGTCATCGCCAGAAACAGGATGATCCGCCACTTTTTCATATTCGCAACCCATTACAATACAGTGAAATCCGCTCCGATATTCTGAAAATCACGGATAAAATCCGGATAAGTGACGGATGGCGCCTCCGCCCGGTCGATCACCGTTTCTCCCTCGGCCGCGAGCCCGGCGACCGCGAGCGCCATCGCAATGCGATGATCGCCGAAACTCGAGACCTCCGCCCCGTGCAGCGCGCCGCCGCGAATCACCATTCCATCCGGCAGTTCCTCGACCTCCGCCCCCATCTTCGCAAGTTCGGAGGCCATCACCGCGATCCGGTCGGTCTCCTTGACGCGCGCCTGCGGCACATTCAGGAGTCGGGTCTCCCCCTCCGCCAGCGCCGCCACGACCGCCATGACCGGGAGCGCATCCGGCGTTTCGTTCATGTCGATCGCGCAGCCGTGCAACTTTCCTCCCGTCGGCAGAACAGTGAGCTCCGTACCGTGCTCGATCTTCGCACCCATCCGTTCGAGACAGGAGAACACTTTCTTGTCCCCCTGCGCATCGGAGAAGTCAAGATTCCGGATCACAACCCCGTCCCCGCAAAGCGCCGCCGCGCAGAGCGGAAATGCCGCAGTCGAGAAATCCGCCGGAATCACCCGCCGGAACGCCGGAATCTTCTGCCCGCCCGGAATGCGCCAGTGCAGCATGTCGTCACTCATCTCATAGCGAATTCCCAAAGCGTCGAGCCACGCGAGCGTTATGCCGATATAAGGCTTCTCATGAAGAAAATCCAGATCGACCGTCGAATCCTCCGCCAGCGTCGGCAGCATGAAAAGCAGCGACGTGAGAAACTGCGACGTCGTGCCGTCCACTTTCGTCGCGCCCCCTTTCAGCGGCCCCTCGACCGTGAACGGACACTTGCCGTTCGTCGATTCAATCCGGCAGCCGAGCGGCGCAAGCGCGTCAAAGAGCCCTGCCATCAGGCGCGTCCGCAGACTCTCGTCGCCGTCGAAACGGATCGGGAAATTCTGCCGGGCGCAGAAACCGGTCAGCATCCGCATTCCGGTTCCGGAGTTGCCGAGATCAAGCGTACGACCGGGATCTGCAAATTTCCCGCCCGTTCCCGCGATCTCCCAGAAGCCGTCCCCCTCCGTCACATTTGCCCCGAGCAATTTCGCGGCTTCAAGCGTCGAACGGGTATCCGCCGACTCCAGCGGGGCGATGAGTGTGCTCTTCCCCTCCGCCGCGAGCGCAGCGGCGATGCCGCGGATCGTGTGCGACTTCGATCCGGTCACGGCGATTTTTCCACGAACCCGGGAGGGTTTCACCAGCAGTTTCATGCGACGCCTCCCCGTCACTCCATGATGATGGTCGTGTAGTCGCCACCCGGCGGAATCATCGGCAGAACGTGTTCATCATAGCCGATATAAACGTCGAGCAGGAACGGACCGTCGTAAGCGAGCATCTCCTCGATGGCGGGCGCAAGCTCCTCCCGCTTGAACACCCGGCGCCCCGGAATCCCGTACCCCGAGGCGATCGTGACGAAATCCGGATACGGCCCGCCCGTGCAGCGCGTGCCGTCACAGTGGTCGCAATCCTTTCCCGTCCCGCAGCCGTTCGACCCCTTGCAGCGTCCGAGCACCGTATTGCCGCGGTTGTGATCGTAGAAACGGTCCTCCCACTGCGCAACCATACCGAGGTGCTGATTGTTCAAAATGATCATCTTGACGTCGATCTCCTCGACGAAAAGCGTCCCGAGCTCCTGAATGTTCATCTGGAAACTGCCGTCGCCGTCGATGTTGATGACGGTCTTTTCCGGGCAGGCGACCTTTGCCCCCATCGCCGCCGGGAGCCCGAACCCCATTGCGCCGAGACCGCCGGAAGTCAGCAGCTGGCGCGGGAAACTGTAATCGTAATACTGCGCCGCCCACATCTGATGCTGGCCGACGCCGGGAACGATGACGGCTTTGCCGTCCGTCAGGCGCGAAAGCTCCTGCATGACAAACTGCGGCTGCACATGATCGGGCTTCACGCGATAGGAGTTATACGGGTACTTCGCTTTCCACTCGGCAATGCGCGCAAACCAGTCGGCGTACTCCTGCCGGAGGGGATGCTCGTTCAAAGCCGCAAGCATCTCCTTGATATTTGCAACAATCCCGAGATCGGCGGGCTTGTTCTTGTTGATTTCGGAGTCGTCGATGTCGACGTGGACGATCTTCGCGCGGGTCGCGAATTTCTGCGGGTTGCCGGTCACACGATCGTCGAACCGCGCACCGAAAGCGAGCAGCAGATCACACTCATTCGCGGCGTAGTTGCCGAACACCGACCCGTGCATGCCGAGCCAGCGCAGCGACAGCGGATGCTTCTCGGGAAACGCCCCGATCCCCATCAGCGTGGTCACCACCGGAATGTTGTAACTCTCGGCGAACTTCAAAAGTTCAGCAGAGGCTCCCGCCGAAATGATTCCGCCGCCTGCGTAGATGCAGGGACGCTTCGACGCGGCGATCAATTCACGGATCTTCTCCGCATCGGCCGGATCGAACACCGGATCGGGATGATAGTAGTTCAGCGCGACCGGCACATCGAAGTTGAATTCAACCCGCTGCTGCTGCACGTTCTTCGGGATGTCGACCACCACCGGGCCGGGACGACCCGAGGAGGCGATGTAGAACGCCTCTTTCATGATCTGCGGGATATCTTTCGCGTCAAGCACGAGGAAGCTGTGCTTCACGATCGGACGGGTCACCCCGATGATGTCGGTCTCCTGAAACACGTTCTTGCCGATCATCGAACTCGAGACCTGCCCGGTGATGAAAACCGTCGGAATGGAATCCATATAGGCGTCCGCAATGCCGGAAACGAGGTTCGTCGCCCCCGGGCCGCTCGTCGCCATACAGACGCCGACTTTGCCCGAAATCCGGGCGTAACCGCCCGCGGCGAACGCCCCGCCCTGCTCGTGGCGCGGCAGAATCACGCGCATCTTCGATTTCGACAACGCCTGGTGCAGCTCGATCGCCTGCCCGCCCGGATATGCGAAGACGACTTCAACTCCGAGGAGCTCCAGGCATTTGATCGTGATTTCACTGCCTTTCAAAAGAGTCGGCGTCTTTGGTGTATCCATCGTTTTATTTCCTTACGCTGTAATGATTTCTCCAGTCTGTCTCCGGCAAAGCCCGGGATTTTCCGCAATTTCCCCCGGCTCCGGTTCAGTCAATCGGTAAATATACCGCTCTTTCCAGCAAAAATCAAATTATCTCATTGAAAAACAGGGATCTTGCACTATATTATTCCTGTTTCGCTGTAACGCTCATGAAACCGGGAGGACGAAATCAGATATGGCAAAGATCGATTACGAGTTCGATCAGGGAGACGGGAGACCGAACAAGGCCGGAATGCGTCTGCGTCTCGCGGCGATCTTCATCGTCGTCGCGGCCCTGACCTGCGCGATCGTCTATTTTCTGATTCCGAAATCGGACGGGACGCCGGAGGAACTTCCGGCCCTGCCGCCGGAGGAAAGCACGACCCTCCCCGCCGATGACGAAAACGTCCGGGAGGCAGAGAGTCGGGATCCGGTCGAAGTCTCTCCCGGAACGGAAAGCGAACTGCCGCAGCCGGCCGACGGGCAATCGCCCGATCCGGAAACGACAGTCGAAGAGACGTCCGGGACAGAAGAGACCCCGCCCGAGGCCTCCCCTGAACAGCCGGAAGAGGCGACGCAGCTTCCCGAGAAAGGCAAGCCGTGGATCGGAGATCCGATCATCGACCGTCCCGACGTGCCGAAAACCGACATCCCGACCGATGTGAAGCCGTCGCTGGACGCGGCATTCACCCGGGCTGAGACCAGCCTCGGAGAGAAAAATTTCGCCGCCGCCGCGGAAAGCGCTCGCGCGATTCTGGGAAATTCGTCGGTCATTCCCTACTCCTCCGAGTGGAGACAGGCGGCCGCACTGCTGACGGAAGCGAATCTGACGGCATTCGAGACCCGCGCGGAAATGGGGGATTCGACTCTGATCCACCCGGTCAGACCCGGAGAAAGTTACAGCGCCCTCGCCGCGAAATACCACACGACAATCGATGCGATCAAGCACTACAACCGTGTTCCGGAGAAAGACAACATCCTGAGAATCGGCAAGAAACTGCTGATTCACCCCGGACCGTGGAAGATCATGATTCACAAGAATGCGCGCGTGCTGGAGCTCTACAACCGCGACACGCTCTACGCGGTTTTCGACGTCGGGATCGGACGACTCGGCAAAACCCCGACGGCGAAATTCGTCATCTCAAGCAAGCTGCGCAATCCGGACTGGTATATGCCCGGCGGCGGCGTCGTGAAGTACGGCGACCCGGAGAATCCGCTCGGCAACTATTTTCTGAAACTCGCGCCGACCGGCAGTCCGGACCGCCCGCTGCTCGGATACGGCATCCACGGCACGCAGGATGAATCGGACATCACCCGATCGCTCAGCAACGGCTGCATCCGCATGCGCGACGCGGACGTTTCCAAACTGTACATCATCATTCCGGCCAGAACGCCGGTCGAAATCGTTGAATAAATACTTACCACGCAAGGGAGTTCACCATTATGCCGGAAATCCATCTGGAATTCGAGAAACCGATCATCGAGCTGCGCAAGAAACTTCAGGAGCTTCAGGAGCTCTCCGAAAGCAGCAAGCTCGATCTCTCCGCGGAGATCCGTTCGTTGACCGAACGCATGAATGAGACGATGAAAGAGATCTACAGCTCGCTCACCCCGTGGCAGCGGGTACAGCTTGCGCGCCATCCGGAACGGCCCTACACGCTCGATTACATCAACCATATTTTCCCGAATTTCATGGAACTTTCCGGCGATCGCCGCTTCCGCGACGACAAGGCGATCATCGGCGGCTTTGCGAAATTTCAGGGCAAACCGGTCATGGTGATCGGCACCCAGAAAGGACGGGACATGAAGTCCAACGTCTACCGCAATTTCGGCTGGCCGAGCCCCGAGGGATACCGCAAGGCGATGCGGCTCATGCAGCTCGCAGACAAGGCGGAAGTGCCGATCATCACGCTCATCGACACTCCGGGAGCCTTCCCCGGCATCTCGAGTGAGGAGCGTCACATCGCTGAAGCGATCGCGGTGAATCTGCGCGACATGTTCACGCTTCGGGTGCCGATCGTCTCGGTCATCATCGGCGAGGGCGGTTCCGGCGGGGCGATCGGCATCGGCGTCGGCAACCGGATTCTCATCATGGAAAACGCCTACTATTCGGTCATCACGCCCGAGGGGTGCGCCGCGATTCTCTGGAAAGACCGCAAATTCGCGCCGCAGGCGGCGGAAGCGCTGCAGCTCACGGCGGAGAAACTGCTTGAACTCGGCATCGCCGACGGCATCATTCCGGAACCGTTCGGCGGCGCTCAGCGCGACCATGAACAGGCCGCCAAACTCGTCGGCGAGGCGATCGCGAAACAGCTCTCCGAACTGCGCAAGCTCTCCGGCTGCAAACTGCGCGAACAGCGTTACGAAAAATTCCGTGCCATGGGCAAATTCACGGAACTCCCGCTCACGCCGGAAGCACCGGCAGAAGCAGCAAAAGAGGCCGACGAGTGAAAAATCTCCTGACGGTTCGCGAAGCAGTCGAATCGGACGTTAAAAAAATCCATGAACTCCTGACGATCTACTCGGAGAAGGCGATCGTGCTCGCGCGCAGCGAGGAGGACATCCGTTTCTACCTCGGCAACTTTCTGGTTGCCGAGGTCGGCGGCGTGGTGCGCGGCTGCGCCGCCGCACGCGACTTCGGCAACGACCTCCTGGAAGTGCGCTCGATGGTGGTCGAACCCGGTTTTCAAGGCAAGGGAATCGGCCGCGCGATGATCGAAGCGCTGGTTGCGGGACTCCGAATCCGCCGGAAGAAGTTCCGGCTGTTCGCACTGACCTACCAGGTTGAGTTTTTCAAGGCGCTCGGCTTCCGGGTCGTCGATCGCAACCTCTTTCCGGAAAAGATCTGGAGCGACTGTGCGAAATGCCCGAAAAACGACTGTTGCGACGAAACCGCCATGCTGATCGAATTTTCGCAGGAGGATTGAGTTCACAATGATCCTCTCCGGTAAAACACGAGCCTGGCTCTGGGTGCCGACCGCGTATTTTGCCGAGGGAGGTCCGTTCATGGCCGTGTCGACCGTCTCGGCGATTCTCTTCAAATCACTCGGGATGGAGGATCGCTACGTCGCGCTCTGGACGAGCCTCATGATGCTGCCGTGGTCCATCAAGCCGCTCTGGGCGCCGTTCGTGGATATGTTCCGCACCAAGCGGCAATGGATTCTTGCGACTCAGCTTCTGATGGCGCTGCTGTTCACCGCCATGGCGGGATTGATCGTGAGCGAGAGTCTCTCCCTGATTCTCATCGGTGTATTCTTCCTGCTGGCGTTCGCCTCGGCGACCCACGACGTCGCCGTGGACGGCTTCTACCTCATCGCGCTCGACAAGCACGAACAGGCGTTTTTCGCGGGAATCCGCGGGACGTTCTACCGAATCGCCTCGGTGTCGGTGCAGGGAGGGCTTGTCACGCTGGCCGGCGTGGTCGAACATCTGCACGGCAGTTTGCGGTCCGGCTGGGCGTTGTCGCTGCTCTGTGCCGCCGTGGCGATGGGCGGGGTTTTTCTTTGGCACACCCTCGCATTGCCGCGTCCGGCCGGGGATTGCGCGGCGACCCGGCAGGGGGGAGTGCTGTCCGAATTTCTCGAATCGTTTCTGAGCTTTTTCCGGATGAAAGGGATCATCTGGATTCTGCTGTTTCTCTTCCTGTTCCGTCTGGCGGAAGCGCAGCTCGGTAAAATCGCGGCGCTTTTCCTGCAGAGCAGCCGGGAACAGGGAGGGCTCGGACTGAGTCTGGAAGCGATCGGAACACTGTACGGCACCGTCGGCCCGATTGCGCTGATTGCCGGGGGGATTCTCGGCGGCGTACTCGTGGCGTCGCGCGGATTCGCAAAGTGCATCTGGCCGCTGGTGTGTGCGATCAATCTGCCGGATATCGTCTACGTCTACCTCGCGGTGGAACGCCCCGCCTCACTCTGGGCGGTCGGCAGTTGCATCGCCGTGGAGCAGTTCGGCTACGGACTCGGATACACGGCGGTACTGCTGGTCATGGTCGCGCTTGCGGAGAGATCCGGAAAATTCAAGACCAGCCATTTCGCAATCATGACCGGCGTGACGATTCTCGGCATGATGCTGATCGGCGGAGTCTCCGGCTACATGGCGGAGTCACTCGGCTATACGGGCTTCTTCTGGTATGTCATGGTCTGCACGATCCCGAGTTTCCTCGTGACAATACCGATCGTGAAATTGATCCCGGCGGAGTTCGGAAGCAAATCAAACTGATCGGGGTCAAATCTTCCGGCGAAACGCCCGGAACTGGGTGGGGGAGACTCCTTTCAGACGTTTGAAAAAAGTGGAGAAGTAAAATTCGCTGCTGAACTTCAGCCGGGAGGCGATCTCGCGAACCGGCATTTCCGTATGCAGCAGATACCGCTCCGAGACCGCCATAAGTTCATCCATGACGAACGTTTTCAGCGGGATTCCGAAATCATTGGAAAAGTGGCGGGAGAACGTGTCCCGTTTCACACCGGCCTTGTCGGCAATCTCGTCAACGCCCATTTCCGCATTGATGTTGCTGTGGACATAGCGGAGAATTTTCCCGTACTTTTCATTCAGCCCGCAGAAGCGTTCGATGCGGCGGTGGTCGGGTTCGTGAAAGCGGGAGAACAGCAGCCAGATCAGAGACTCGAAACGACAGAAAACCTCCCAGTCCGGCGTACGTGCCATCAATCCGGCGAATTCGCGAAGCCGTTCCGGATCAACAGCCGCCTCCCGGCAGAGAAGTTCGCCGCCGAACACCTCGACGCCGGGAAGAATATAAAGTTGAAAATGGAGACTCAGCAGAGAGATTCCGGGCTGAAAATCGCAGGAGATTTCCGCCCGAGGGGGGACGAAATACGCATGATTCTGACGTAATTCAAGCTCCTGATTCCCGGAATGGTTTATCATACGGCCGCCCCCTTCGATCACGAGGAAGCAGCGGTTGAACGAAAACGAGTTTTTTCCTTTCCAGACAAAACGGGAATTGGCCAGTTCAAGCAGTCTGAGTTCCAGCAGACTGTGATAGTCCCGCAGCAGGGAATATCCGCCCTTTTCGTTCCTGTGATCCATTTTAACCATTCCGGTCTCCCTGTTTGATCCTTGCCCCCTCTCATCAATTCAATATAATGAACCGCGCGGGAAATGCAAGCACGAATTCCCGTTTCCTTGCCTGAATGTAATAAACCCATATAAAAATCGGGATTTAAAGCGAAATTCCGATCTCGGACCACCCCAGCGATACCAGGCCAGGCTGTGAGTATGCCACCCGGGGGTGGAATGAATAAAAAAGCAGCCCCGGATTTCTCCGAAGCTGCGAGAAGATGGTAGCGGCTCCAGGATTCGAACCAGGGACCTGCGGATTATGATTCCGACGCTCTAACCAACTGAGCTAAGCCGCCAATCGACCAAAAGTGGTAGCGGCTCCAGGATTCGAACCAGGGACCTGCGGATTATGATTCCGACGCTCTAACCAACTGAGCTAAGCCGCCATGCCTTATTAAAATAGTTGACTTTTGCATTTTTACAAGCCGCAAGGGTAAAAAAAACAGGAAAAAGCCGCAAAAGGGAGGCTCTGCGTCGTTTTGAGATGCGGTTTTGTCGGTTCTTCTCCGGTTTGAGCCACGATTTACCTGAAAAATTGATTTCGGTCATCAAACGCAAGGATTTTCACTGCTCTCGATGCGGTTCGTTGAAGGTGCGACCGGAATGTGTTCGCATTCGCGATATACAGGGTTTGCCGATGGGGCTGCATCTGGGTTACTTCAGAATCAGGATTCATCGATTGTATTGTCAAGCCTGCCACCGTCGCAACTTTGAACACCTGCATTTTCTGTCTTTCGCCAACGCCCGAACTACCAGAGAATTGGAACGGAGAATCATCGCGGAACGCCATGAGATGAGCATTCGTTCCATTGCAATGAAATACCATTTGCGATGGAAATTGGTGATAATGTCCGGAAAATTGCGCACATTTTGAGAGAGGGCATTCTGAAGATCACTCATTTTGTCAATCATCCATTTGAAATCAATTCTTTTCGGCAGTACATTAACACATGTCTTGACTGGGAGCGATGAATCATGCAGAAATTGACGAGCAGCATTTATACATTTGAGAAGTTGATCGAAAACAACTTCCTCTATGTGGATAAAACGGAGTACATCTGGCGGCTCATCGATTCCGCCCCCGCCATGTATTTCATGTCAAGACCGCGCCGCTTCGGGAAGTCGCTGACCGTTTCCACGCTGGAAGCCGTTTTTTCCGGAAAAAAAGAACTCTTCAAAGGGCTGGCGATTTACAACAAGTCCTACGACTGGAAAAAATACCCCGTCATCCATCTGGATATGGGAAATTGCGATGCAACTACACCGGAGACATTGAGAAAATTTATAACCCGCCTCCTGCAAGATAAGGCGGAGGAATATCAAGTCTCGATTCAGATACAAAATGATGAATTGGCATCTTCCTTTGGAGCATTGATCTCCGCTGTATCAAAAGATGCTCCGGTAGTCATTCTTGTTGATGAATATGACAAGCCGATCCTGAACAATATCGGGAATCCTGAGCTGAAGGAAATGCTGTTCGTATTGAAGGGATTTTATTCCACCATCAAAACCTGTGAACAGCAGGAGCATTTCGTCTTTGTGACAGGGGTCTCGAAATTCTGCCACGTTTCGTTGTTTTCCGATCTCAACAACCTGACCGACATTACGATGAATGCGGATTACGCAACCATGCTCGGGTACACGCAGCGGGAGTTTGAAACCAACTTCGCCGAATGGATTTCCGCGGCGGAATCCCGGCAGCAGCTTCCGCACGAAGCGTACCTCAGGGAGATCAAAAACTGGTATAACGGCTACCGGTTTCACGCGCAAAAAGAGACGGTCTACAATCCGGTTTCTCTGGCCTCATTTTTTACGGACAATGGTGAATTCAAAAATTACTGGTTTTCCACCGGAACACCGTCGTTTCTGCTGGAGCTCATCAAAAAGAAGAACTTCGATTTTGAAGATGCGTTGACCCGTCCGGTCTCCGGGATTGCGTTCGCCGCTTATGAGGTTGACCGGATCGAGCCTCTGGCGCTTCTGCTCCAGACCGGTTATCTGACCATCAAAAGTTCCTTTGTGGATTTCGGAGCGACCTTTTACCATCTCGATTTCCCGAATTTCGAGGTTCGTTCGGCATTCGACACCTATCTGCTGAATGCCTATACCTCCATCACCAAGGATGAACTCGAGGGGATAGCGGTCGGTCTGGCACGGCATGTTCGCAGCGGCAATACGGAGGGGATCATGAAGGATTTCAAAATCTTTCTGGCCGCGATCCCGTATGACATTCAGCTCAGCAACGAGAAGTATTACCAGACGATTTTCTTTTTGCTGTTCCTGATGCTCGGCGTTTACATCGAGGCGGAATCCCGTACGAACGACGGACGGATCGATGCCGTTGCCATGTGCGGCGAGTGGATCTACCTCTTCGAGTTCAAAATCAACCGGAACGCGGAGTGCGCCCTCGATCAGATCAAAGAAAAAGAGTATTTCCGGAAATATCAGCATTCCGGGAAACGGATCATCCTGATCGGCGCAAACCTCAACATGGAAACCCGCCAGCTTGACGACTGGAAACAGGAAGAAGTCTGCTTATAATCCCTGTTCCCAGAAAACGTGCCGGAATGTGAATTGGTCTCCTAAGAATTCCGGCATATCGCGCATGGGGCCTGGGAGTTTGGTCTCTATAATCAATCAGAAAACAGGCCCTTTTTCAAGTGCCCTCTCTCAAAATGTGTGCAATTTTCCGGACGTTATCCCACAGAGAAAAGTGTTACCCGTTTTTACAAACTCTTCAAACCATTTTCCCGCTGCTTAGCACAGGAAATTTATGCTTCATGGCAATCGTCTCGTAATGTCTTAACAGCATGAAGAAAAGTTCCTTAAAAGGTTTGTTGGGATCGGGGGAGTTTACATATCTTTCAACTGAGTATTCCCATACCTCCAAAACTCAGCAGAACTTGACTTCCAACCATTTGCCATATTACTCCGCTACCACCAATAATTCCAATTAATAATGTAGGAATCCAATTTTTTGTA
Source organism: uncultured Victivallis sp. (assembly GCA_944389935.1). Taxonomy (GTDB): domain Bacteria; phylum Verrucomicrobiota; class Lentisphaeria; order Victivallales; family Victivallaceae; genus Victivallis. The sequence goes on along the minus strand of CALXOE010000008.1, from coordinate 994 downwards.
TCCCTCCAAGTAATTATTGAAAATATACAATATATTCCTAGAATCAATAGATGAAAAATCAGGAAAAACAATCCAATTAAAGAGGCATTTTCCCATGCAGTATGACTATTATGTGAAATAAAAAAAGTAAATAAAGTTGCCAATGTCAATTGTGGTACAACTGAGGACAACATGATTTTCCAACATTTTAGCTGAAATTGGAAGAACAAAAAAACTATTGAAAAGCATCCAGCATACCCTCCTGCCAAAAAAATGAATATGGTAAGAAAATCTATAAAATTTTCTATTATTGACCCGTCATTAAAAAAGATATACATACAACTAAATATGAGAAAATAACAGACTAAGAAAAAGAGGAAAATCAAATTATAATTTTTTGAGGACATAATTATCTGCGCTTCTCCCCTCGCTTGGACAACATCTTATTGAAAGATTGGTGTAAAAGCCTTTGAATTACTATATCCCATTGCTTGCCGATTACAAGTTCCGAGATAGACTTCATCCGGCATCCGATATTGGAGTACCGAATGAATCCACTTGGAGTTGTAAAAGTTCACATAATGCTACCACCCCGAAGCGAAGCTGCGGCAAACTGATGTAATCAGCCCGTCTATGCTGATCAGAATGCCATGATCCCGAAGTTCCGCCATAAACTCCGAGTTGGTGAATTGGTTCCCTTGATCCGAATTAAAAATCTCCGGTTTCCCATAGGAATCCACAGCCATTCTTAATGTTTCGACACAATGAAAAGCGTCCATTGTATTCACTACATTATAAGCCAACACCTTGCGGCTGAACCAGTCGACGATTCCTATCACAAATGCCCGTTTGAATCGGAGCGAAACCAATCACGCGCTTTGAAATGTCTATTTCATCGCAATTCGTGCGCAGCACCCAACCATGCGCGGAATGAAACAAGATCGGCAGTTTCCCATCACGCGCCAACTCCTGAACCGCACGACGGTAATTCGTCTCGCTTGCCGCTTCAACAACC
>CALXOE010000007.1 GCA_944389935.1 uncultured Victivallis sp. | reverse complement strand
GCCGAGTCCGACTCCGACCCGTACGCGGCACCGGCACCTTGCCGGACGCAGGGGGTGCGGGGGGCGGCGGACACGCCACCCGCCTCCCACGACCCTGCGACGCCTGAAAAACAAAGGAAACGCTCCCAGCCACCCACGATCCTGCAACGGTCTCCCACAAGGACGCCGGGGGAGAGGTGAGGGGGATAGAAAACTATTTTTCCAGGATATCGCGGACAGACATGCTGTCGATAAGCCAATGATCTTCAATTTTGACGAAAGTGCAGAAGAGTTCTCTGACTTCATCGACGCGGCTGCCGTCATTCATGGTTGCGTTGAGGAGTCCGGTAAAGACGGCGGAGGCTTTGTCGGGAGGTTCTACGGTGATAGAGAGGTCACGAATTCCGATTTCGCAATTTTTCAGGATGCCGCGGCTGCGGGCGAGGAGGCTGGTCAGTTCCGCGGGGGTGTAGGTTCCCGCGAACATTTCGTGACGGAAATCGATTCGGCACTCCGGAGCGAACACTTTGTCGGTGCTGTTAAGTTTGAGCATGGCTATGGCATTTTTCTCATTTTCGCGCTTGGAGGCGAGATCACAGAGGGAACGGAGGGTTTTCCGGATCTGGACTTCGTCGCTGTCCCGGAGCAGATACCAGAGGGAGAGGCCGCCGAGGGCGAGGATTGGAATCAAAATCAGGTAAAACCATTTTCTGGGAAGTATGTTCATAATAAAGATCTCCTATTTTTTACTGACCGTTCAGTTCGGCGAAACTGAGCGGTTTGAACGTCCTGCGCATCGCTTCGCGTTTTTGCGGGTCGACGTTCAGATATTTCCATTTGGCGAATACAAAGTCATTCGGAATGTAATTTTCGAGCCATCCGTGGTTCAGCTGGTATGCGATCGGGAATCCCTCGAACACCCAGGGGACCTGTTCGGAGAGATATCGTACCATCGCCTTGTATTTTTCGGTTCGTTGCGGGGAGTCGGGCATCGGGAGGATTTCTTCAAACATCCGGTCATATTCGGGGTCGGAAAAGCCGATTCGGTTGCAGCCGCCGATGTTTTTGCTGTAAAAGAGCTGGAGGAAATTCTCGGCGTCCGGATAATCTCCGATCCAGGAGAGACGGAAGAGCTGTAATTTCCCCTGACGGAGTTTTTCGTAAAAACGGGCGTTGTTGTTCAACACCGAGGTGATATCGATGCCGATTTCCGCGAGGTCGGAAACGGTCAGTTCTCCGAGCTGCCGATAGACGGAGTTATTTCCGGTCTGGTCGAAAGTAAATTGCAGTTTTTCGCCGGTAGCGGGGTTGATTCCGTCCTTGAATCCGGCTTTTTGGAGGTGAAATCGCGCTTTTTCGAGGTTGTCCTCACACCAGGGATTCCGGAACGATTCGTCGAAACCGGCTACGCCCGGCGGAATCGGCCCCTGAGCGGGGATCAGCTGATAATTCGTATGTTCGACTCGACGCTGGATGTTGTAGGCAAGACTGATTGCGCGTCTGAGTTCAAGGTTTTTCCCGAGCAGCGGATCGGAAAAGTTGAAGCCGACATAACGCACTTCAAATTCCGGAACTCGCAACAGTTTGATTCCGCGCGCCGCGAGAGCCGGAGCGAGAGTTTTCCCGCCGCCGGCAACAAGATCGAGATTATCCTTATCCAGTGCATTCAGGTCAAGTCTGCCCTGCAGAAACATCAGATAGGAGGACATCGGCTGCTTCACGAGGTAGAATACCACCCGGTCCGCCAGCGGCAGCGGACGGGAGCGGTCGGCGGGATTTTCCGCTTCGGCGAAATATTGCACCCGATAGTCGGGATTGCGGTCGAGCTGGAGTTTGTAGTCGTTGATCCAGAGAGTGAGCCGGAACGGGCCGGACCCGACCGGATGCCGCGCAAATTCATCTTTGTAAAACTCCACTGCGCGGCGCGAAACAACAGCGGAATTCGGAATCGCAAGCATATAAAGAAAACGCGGATCGGGTTTCGTCAGGTGGATCTCGAAATTCAAATCATCCAGAATGCGGAATCCCGCAATGCCGGCCTCGTAATCAGGGTTTTCCGACTCGTAGAAAGCGTCGAGTCCCTGAATCTTGCCGCGATAGAGCCAGTATACCGGGCTGTGATTCCGCCGGTCCGCAATGCGCAGGATCGAATAGAGCACATCTTCAGCCGTGATCCGGCGCGCGGATTCCGGCATTCCGTCGAAACAGCGGTCTTCGGCAAATTTCAGGTCATCGCGCAGGCGGAACGTGTAAATGTCGAGAGTCTGATTTACCGTCGGCATTTCAGCGAGCATCGACGGAATGAGGCGGTAAGGTTTCGCAGTATAATCGTATTCGAGCAGCGTATCGTAGACGGCGGCGACCATGTTTCGGCTCGCGAGGTCGTCCGCCTGAGCCGGATCGAGCGTTTTAACCCGGCTGCCGCCGGAAGTGTAGAGTGTTCGCTCCGGCTCTTCCGCTTTCGCAGTTGCGCAGCAGAAAAAAATAAGGAGCACCGCCGCCGTCAGGCGGAGCACTCCATTGATGTTGAATCCGATTTTCTCCACTTACTTTGCGAGTTTTTCAAACCGTTCAAACTGCTTTTGATAAAAAGCGTGACGATTGGCATCCGGAACGTACGTTTTGACTTCAAACGAACCATTGACCACTTTGCGCGCCTCGGACAGGGAGGTGATTTCGCCGGAAGCCATCGCCTGCGCGAGCAAATTTCCGATCGCAGTCGCTTCGACCGGTCCGGCTACAACGGGGAAGTTCAGCGCGTCGGCCGTTAACTGCATGAGCAGCCCGTCCTTGGTTCCGCCGCCGACAACGTTCAAACACTGATAGTGTACGCCGAGCAACTTCGCCAGAATGTTGAGTTTGCTGCGGAAATAGAGCGCCAGCGAGTCGTAGATCGCCCGCACGATTTCGCCGTCATTCGTGATCGTTCCCTGTCCGGTCCGTTTGCAGAAGTCGACGATCCGCTGCGGCATGTCGCCGGGGGTTACGAACGAAGGATCGTTCGGATTGATCAGGAATTTACAAGGTTCGGCGCTGCGTGCCATATCCTCCATTTCCGCAAATGAGATGGGAGATTTCGTCTCATTCCAGATGCGGCGCGTCTCCTGGAAGAGCCAGCTGCCCATGATGTTTGAAAGGAAGCGGATCTTGCCGTCGAGCCCGCCCTCGTTCGTAAAACTGTATTTTTCCGATTCCTCACTGCGGAACGGCTTGTCGATCTCTGCTCCGAGCAGCGCCCAGGTTCCGGCGCTGATGTAGGCCCAGCTTCCCTGTTCGGGTGCCGGGACCGCCGCGACTGCACTGGCCGTGTCATGAGAACCCACTTTGATGATTGGAATCGGACCGCATCCGAGTTCTTTCTGCAGTTTTTCCGACAGCGTTCCGGAGAAAGTGCACGGTTTTACGATTTCCGGAAACACATCGCGCGGCAGACCGAGGCGGTCGATGATCTCCCAATCCCACTCTTTCTTCTCGGGATCAAGCAGATTCGTGGTCGAACACTCCGTGTATTCGCTCGTACGGGCGCCGCCGAGCGCATATGCGAGCGCATCCGGCATGGTCAGGAAAAAACTCTCCTTGAAATCCTCCGGATGCATCCGATGGTGTGCCGCAAGCTGATAGACCGTGTTGAGCAGCATGCACTGGATGCCGGTCCGCTCATAAAGCTCTTTTTTGGAAATTTTGCACCAGACGTCGTTTTCAGGGGAGTTCGTCCGGGTGTCGCGGTAATGATAGGGCCAGCGGCGCATTGTGCCGCTCTTTTTGTCGAAAAAAACGTAGTCGACGCCCCAGGTGTCGATTCCGATGCCCCGAAGTTGCGGTTCAACTGCAAGAGCTTTGCGAAGTCCCTCTTTAAGCTCGGAGCACAACTGGGGATAATTCCAGTAGATCGCTCCATCCTTTTCGGTCGGCCCGTTTGCAAAGCGGTGCACTTCCGTCAACGACAATCTGCCTTTTTCGAGTTTTCCGATTATGGCACGACCGCTGGAAGCGCCGAGGTCGAACGCAAGAAAGCTGCTCATAAACTCCCCCCTTATTCTACAGTGTTTTTTCTGAAAGCATCTTCGCCGTAAATTTCACCGAGCCGGTCATAGCTCATCCGGATCAGCTCTTCGGTTTCATCCCAGCCGATGCAGCCGTCCGTGATCGAGATGCATGGATCCGGTTTTTCGCCGGGTTTGATCTTCTGGGAACCGGGCAGCAGATTGCTCTCGAGCATCACACCGGCAATCGCGGTCTCCCCCTCTTTGATCTGGTTGAGCACATCACGCAGCACGACGTTCTGTTTGCGGTAATCCTTTCCGGAATTGGCGTGACTGCAATCGACGATGATGACCGGCGGAAGTTTCGCCTTTTTCATCGCGACTTTCAAAAAAGCGATGTGTTCCGCGCCGTAGTTCGGTCCGCCGCCGCCGCGCAGCACAATGTGCGCATACGGATTGCCCCGGGTACGGAAAACACCGACGTGACCATCCTCAAGTACGCCGATGAAGCTGTGTTCGCTGCGCGCAGTGGAAATCGCGTCGATTGCAATCTGGAACGAACCATCCGTCGCGTTCTTGAATCCGACCGGCATCGACAACCCGCTGCCGAGCTGGCGATGAGTCTGCGCTTCAGTCGTGCGCGCTCCGATTGCCGCCCAGGTGACCGCATCAGCGATATATTGCGCAATAATCGGATCGAGCATTTCGGTTGCAACCGGCAATCCGAGGTCAACGATCCGGAGCATGAGCTTGCGTGCGATGAAAATTCCCTTTTCGATGTTGTAACTCTCATTCAGATCCGGATCGTAAATCAATCCTTTCCAACCGATGGTCGTGCGCGGTTTCTCAAAATAGACGCGCATGATGACCATGATCCGGTCCCGGACTTCGTCACTGAGTGCCTGAAGCCGCCGCGCATATTCAAGCGCGGCATCGGGATTGTGAATTGAACACGGACCGACGATCATGATGAGTTTCTTCGACTTTCCGTCGAGAATGTCGCAGAGTTCCTGCCGCGCATCGTTGACCCGCATGACAGCGTCCAGCGACAACGGCAGTTCCGAGCGAACCGCACCCGGGCTCGAAAGCACGCTGCGGCTGGCGATATTCAGATTGTTACTGCTGATCATGAATAATAAAGTTCCTTTAAAGAGAGGATAATATACAATCCTCCCGCATTTTTTACAAGCGGCTCGCGAAAATCTCACCGATCTTCCCGCCAGCCATCCTGTAAAAAAGCGGAAAGGCGGCAGTGCCGCCTCCCCGGTCTATCCAATACCATTTTTCAGGATGCGGCCTGTTCCGCAGCCTCCTGCGATTTCTTCTTGGCGATCTTGGACCGCGCAACCGCGCTGGTTTCGAGGTCGCCGAGCATGATCCGGATCCGGCGGATATTTTCCCGGCATTCCGGAATCTTCACTTTTTCAAAGAGATTAACACGCTGTGACGTGCTGCGCAGCTCCGCGGAAAGCAGCCGATGCTGCTCCTCGAGCACCTTGTGCGCCTCGCGCAGAGAGACAGCGTCTTTCAACGCCTGAACCGCATCATCCACATACCAATCCGTATCGAACAGATCCCAGCTGGCCGGCTCGAATTCGACCCGGTCGAAAGTCGGAATCGCGATTCCGGCGATGTTCGCTTCTCCGGTCACGACGTTCCTGATCCGCACCAGTCCCTCGAGAAATTCCACATCCTCCGCCCGGCTGAACAACTCGAGAAATCCGGCCATGCGCTGAACCAGCGCTTTCTGCTCCTCCAGATTCTTTTCGAGCTGCTCTGTGCTGAGACGCACCTCCATCTGGAGCTGCTGCTTCTTGAGCTGCAGTGTCGGCAGAAAGCGGGTGAACTGCTTGAGCGAGTCCTGTTGCGCCTTGAGTTCGGTTTTCGTAAATTTGATCTTGGCCATCGGTCGCCCTCCGCAGGCTTACTTCTTCGCCTCGGGCCAGTACTGTTCCACGAGGTCGGTCTTGATGCCGACTTCGTTCCGGTCGAAGCAGTCGGCCAGAATCTTCCAACCCAGGTCGAGCGCATCCTCAAGAGAGATGTTGACGGAAAGATCCATCATATTTTTCTCGAAGAGCTTGCCGTATTTCAGGAGTTTCTTGTCCCAGGCGGACATCTGGAAACCCATCGACTGTTTTTCCAGCGTGCTGCGGTAATCCGAATAGAGGCGGATCATCGAGTCCATAATCGCGCGATGGTCCGGACGGGTTTTCCCGTTGACCTGCTGCTTCAGTCGCGACAGCGAACCAAACGGCTCGATACGACCGTGACGCAGATAGAACTGCCCCTCGGTGATGTATCCGGTGTTGTCCGGCACCGGGTGGGTGACGTCATCGCCCGGCATCGTCGTGACCGCCAGAATCGTGATCGAACCGGCCGAATCGAAGTCGACCGCCTTTTCGTAACGGCTCGCGAGCTGGCTGTAAAGGTCGCCGGGATATCCGCGCGTCGCCGGGATCTGTTCCATCGTGATTGCGATTTCCTTGAGCGCGTCCGCGAAGTTCGTCATATCGGTCAGCAGTGCGAGAACCCGCTTGCCCTCGAGCGCAAACTGTTCCGCCACGGCCAGCGACATATCCGGAACCATCAGACATTCCACAGTCGGATCGGCTGCGGTGTGGATGAACATCACCGTGCGCGACAGAGCGCCCTGTTCATCCAGCGTGTTCTTGAACTTCAGATAATCGTCATATTTGAGTCCCATTCCGCCCAGGACGATCACGTCGACTTCCGCCTGCAGCGCAATGCGCGCGAGCAGTTCGTTGTAAGGTTCGCCCGCGATCGAGAAGATCGGCAGCTTCTGCGACTCGACCAGCGTGTTGAAGACGTCGATCATCGGAATGTTTGTGCGGATCATGTTGCGCGGAATAATACGTTTGGACGGATTCACCGACGGTCCGCCGATGTCGACCATATCCGAAGTCACCTCCGGACGGCCGTCACGCGGCGTGCCGCGCCCCGTGAACACGCGCCCGAGCAGCGCTTCCGAACTCGAAACCTGCATTTCGCGTCCGAGGAAGCGCACCTGATCTCCCGTGCTGATTCCGCGGCTGCCCGCGAACACCTGCAACGACACCTTGCCGTCCGCCAGCCGGATCACCTGCGCGAGCGAAACACCACGCGCGCTCGTCACCTCGGCCAGTTCGTTGTAGCTGACATCGTCGGCCTCAACCGTAATCACGTTGCCGGCGATATGAATGATTTTGTGATAGACTTTACGCATTTACCGTGCTCCGTTCCGCGATTTTTGCTTCGATGGCAGCCTCCTGGCTCTTGAATTCTTCGCTGTCCATGGCCAGATAGTTGAGGTCCATGAACATCTGACGCAGATTCAGGAAGTAGCTGCGGGCGGTATCCTTGTCCGGCAGAGTGAAGCTGCCGGTGAGAACCTTGTAGATCCGGTCGAACATATAACGCTGACGCTCCGCGCTGGTCGCGCCGTCGATATTGTCGAACGTATTCTGCTGCAGATAGACATAATCGAGAAATTCGCTCTTCAAATAGATGATGAAGTCCGCGAGGCTCGTTCCCTCTTCACCGATGACTTTCATCATCTGATTGACTTCAGCGCCCTGGCGCAGAATGCCGCGGGCGAATTCGACCTCTTTCGCATCGACCACACTCTTGTATTTGCTCCAGCTGTCGAGCGGATGGATCGCCGGATAGCGCCGCGCGTCGGACCGCTCGCGCGAAAGGCCGAGAAATGCGCCGACCACTTTCAGCGTCGCCTGCGTAACCGGCTCCTCAAAGTTGCCGCCCGCCGGGGAGACCGCGCCGCCGATCGTGACGGAACCGATTTCACCCGTGCGAAGCTTCACGAGACCCGCGCGTTCGTAAAATCCCGCGATCAGCGATTCGAGATAGGCCGGGAACGCCTCCTCGCCCGGGATCTCCTCAAGTCGGCCCGACATCTCGCGCAGTGCCTGCGCCCAGCGTGAGGTGGAGTCGGCCAGAAGCAGCGTATTGAGTCCCATCTGGCGGTAGTACTCCGCGAGTGTCACTGCCGTGTAGACCGACGCCTCACGCGCAGCCACCGGCATCGAGCTCGTGTTGCAGATGATGATCGAACGGTTGATGAGCGGCTGACCCGTGCGCGGGTCTTCGAGTTCCGGGAACTCACGCAAAATCTCCACCACTTCGCCCGCGCGCTCGCCGCAGGCCGCGATGATGACCACGTCCGCTTCCGCATAACGGCTGATCGCGTGCTGAAGCACAGTTTTCCCCGCGCCGAACGGTCCCGGTGTACAGAACGTTCCGCCGACTGCGACCGGGAAGAAAGTGTCGATCGTACGCTGCTGGGTCACGAGCGTCTTTTCCGGCAGAAGTTTTTCGGCGTAGTCGGAGATCGGAATCTTGACCGGCCACTGCTGCGTCATTGTGATATTGCGCTTTTCGCCCTGATCGCTCACCGCGACGGCCATGACCTCGTCAACCGTGTACTCTCCGGCGGGAGCGACCGATTCGAGCGTCCACTCCCCTTTCCATGCGAACGGCACCATAATGTAATGCTTGACCACGCCCTCCGGAACAGATCCGATCCGGTCGCCGGGACGGACTTTGTCGCCCGCCTTCGCGATCGGAGTGAACGCCCATTTCTTTTCGCGATCGAGAGCGCGCAGATAGACGCCGCGCTGCAGAAAGAATCCCGACTTTTCCGCGAGCAGCGGCAGCGGATTCTGCAGTCCGTCATAGACCTGGGTCAGGAGGCCGGGACCGAGTTCCACCGAGAGCAGCTCCCCGGTGAATTCCACTTCATCGCCCACTTTCAGCCCGTTCGTGCTCTCGAAAACCTGCAGGTCCGCCCGGTTGCCGCGGACGCGGATGACTTCGCTTTTGAGCTTGACATCGCTGTCGCCGACTCGGGCGAACGCAACTTCGTTCTGCATGACGCGGTCGCTGAATTCAATCGTGATCATGTTGCCGTTGACCGCGACCACTTTTTCAGTATTCTTCTTTCCCTCTGCCATTATTGAAACTCCTGACTCAAGTGGATGTTATATGCCTTTTTCCGCCGAACCGGTGATGCGATCGACCGCCGCATTGAAGTTTTCCCGCCCGGTTTCGGTGCTGCGGTTGCGGTATTTGTTCAAAATTTCGAGCCTCAGTCGGTAGACGCAGAGTCCGTCGAAATCGAAATCATGCCCTGCCTCAAGGTCGTCAAGCATCCGCCAGCGAATGCGGTCGATCAGTTTCTCCCGTTCGAGCGGATCTGGTGCCGCGGCCGCGGTTGCAAGTGCCGAGTCTACTTCGCCGAAATAGAGTTCCGGATCCGGAAGTTTCACGGCGCGATCCTCGTCTCTTCCCGCGCGCCGTTCGGCGATGCGGGTATGCAGATACTGTTCAAATCTCGTGTAATCGGCATAAACGCGGGGGAGTCCCGCGGCGGAACCGGGTTCACGGCTCACGGCGAGCGTGCCGGTTTTCAGTTTTGCAAGAGATTCCGGCGACATCTGCCCGGAAGCAAGCTCGTCGAAATCCGCGACGCTCATGCCCGGATTCTGGCCGAAGCTCAGGCTCGGCAGTGAAGCTGAGAAATAATAATACATGTTCCGCCGTTCCGTTTCGCCTGAATTTTCATTACTTTTCCGCGAGGATTCCCGCCAGCCGCGGGCCGATGTAGGCGGCGACCAGTTCCGTGACCGCTTCGCTCGTGAAGTCGAAGTAGACTTCGCCGTTCTTGAAATTCACTTCGAGTCCACCCTTGATTCCGGAGTCGCCGAACACTTTCGGTTCGGTGCGGAAGCTCGCGCTGAGTGAACCTTTCAGTGCCGCTTCAAGCGCCGGAACGTCTTTCACCGCGGTGAGAATCGTCAACTGGCTGTTCGGATCGGCCGCGAATTTCGCGGCGAGTTCTTTCACGAGCGCCGCCATGAAAGCCGGGGTCAGCGCCTGTTCCGCCGCCGCGGAGACGGCGCGGGTCATGCGGCGCTCGAGTTCCTGCTGCAGTTCAAGGATGATGTCGCGTGCAGCCTGGCGGACCGCCGCTTCCGCCCGTTTTTCGAGGGATTCGGCCTGTTCGGCGGCCTCTTTTCTGGTCGCTTCGGCCTCGGTTCTGGCTTTCTCCCGGATTGCTTTCGCCTCCTTTTCCGCGTCGGCGATGATTCCCGCCGCGGTAGCCTCCGCCTCTTTCACGCCTTTCTCCTGGATCTTATCGAGCAGGCTCTGGAATTTTTCCGCCATTTTATCCCCCTGTGCCGTCAGGCTTTGTTTTTTGTTTGTAAATATTCGCTTGGTAATGTAGTTCTGAAAATCGTTTTTTTCAAATCACTCCGCCTGAAATCGGAAAGATTTACCGTTTTTTTCCGTTGCTGTGCCGATGTTCCGGCATTTTCCGGCTTGTATTCGGGTTTGTCTGCCGGTATATTAAACCGCAAGCCGGCGGGCAATGCGTGCTTTCCGGCGGGAGATCCATTCCCTGCTTCGGAGAATCTACTGTGAATCTGCTGCTGCTCGAACTTGCCGATTTCGTTTCGGAATCAACCGCCCGGATCTCCGGCCGCCGTCATCGCCAGCTTCTCGACGTGATCCGCGCCACCCCCGGAAAAGAGTGCCGGGCCGGCCTCCTCAACGGCAAAACAGGAACGGCGAAAATATCCGTCATTACTCCGGAAATGACGGAATTATCCGTCACTTTGAGCGGAGAACCTCCGCCAAAACTGTCCGTCACTTTGATTGCCGCACTGCCGAGGCCCAAGACGTTTCTCAAGGTGCTGCATACTGCGACGGTCATGGGTGTCGAGCGGATGATTTTCCTTGAATGCTGGAAAGTCGACAAAAGCTACTGGTCGACGCCGCTCATCGAACCCGGCAGCATCCGGGAACATCTGTTGCTCGCACTCGAACAGGCGGGGGACACGGTTCTGCCGCGCGTCGAATTCCGCCGCCGTTTCAAACCGTTTGTCGAAGATGAACTCCCCGGCATCGCCGCCGGAACGCTCGCCCTCGCCGGTCATCCGACTGCGACAGAGTCAATGCCGCACCATCTCTCCGGAAAGATCACGCTTCTCGTCGGCCCCGAGGGAGGATTCACCGATTACGAGATCGGCTTGCTCGAACAGAACGGCGTCAGACCCGTCAGTTTCGGGAGGCGCATCATGCGGACCGAATTCGCCGTCACTGCGCTTCTCGCCCGCATGGAATAAATCGTACGTCCGCCCATTTGCAATATTCGGCAGGGGGGCTATATTACGCAGATCAGTTACAGCAGATATCTACGACGAAACGAGGAGTTTAGCAGCCGGAATGAGCCGTTTTTTTGAACTGCGCCGCGAATTGCGGGAGGAATTCACCGCAGCGGGGATCGAGTCGGCGGGCGTGGATGCCGACATTCTGATTTCCGAACTTGCCGGAATCGGCCGTGGAGAGCTCTTCCTCCGTTCCGATGAGGAAGTTCCGTCGGATGTTGAGCGGCAGATCCGCTCTCTTGCCGCCCGGCGGGCGCAGCGCGAACCGCTGCAATATCTGCTCGGTTATGCGTATTTCATGGAGATCCGGCTCGATGTTTCTCCGGAAGTGCTGATTCCGCGGCCAGAAACTGAGCGACTGGTGGAATGGGTCGTCGAACAGCTCCCCCGGAACGGGACGTTGCTCGACCTCGGCACGGGATCCGGCGCGATTGCGCTTGCAGCGGCTTACGAGCGTCCTGACATCAATGTCACTGCCGTCGATGTAAGTGCCGATGCGCTCGCCATTGCGATGCACAATGCCGGACAACTCGGTTTATCGCAGCGCGTCCGCTTTGTTGAATCGAATCTCTTCGATGCTCTGGAAAAAGAGCGATTCGACCTCATTGCCGCGAATCTTCCTTATGTGACCGATGAGGAGTTTGCGACGCTTGAACCGGAAGTCCGCTGTCATGAACCGCGGCTTGCGTTGACCGCGGCCGATGCGGGTTTTGAGTTGATCCGACGGGCGGCGCTTGCCGCTCCGCGGTTTCTGAAGCCCGGCGGCAGTGTCATCTTTGAACTGGCCCCCGCTCAGGCGCCGCGGCTCGCGCAACTGCTGGCCGACAGTGGCGCGTATTGTCGAATCGCCGTCCTGAAAGATTACACGCACCGGGAGCGTTTCATCACGGCACAGAGGTGGGAACACGGAGAGACTGTGCGATGAAAAATGAAAAAAATCCTCCGCCCCGGAGCAGCTGCAGCATCCGCGAACTCGCAAAATATGTGGGGTTGTCGACCTGCACCGTTTCAAAGGTACTGAACAACTGTGCCGGTAAAAAGATTCCGCAGGCGACCCAGCAGCGGGTGCTTGCGGCCGCGCGGGAGCTGGATTACGTCCCGAACGTGAATGCGCAGCGGCTTTTTCAGCGCCGCAGCGGCGTGATCGGGTTGCTCGTTCCGGCTAATCCGCTTACGCCGGGGAACGTCTTCGGGGATGCCCATTTCGTCGATATTCTCGGCGGGATGGAGCCGCTGCTCGAGGAGAACGGCTACCATCTGATGCTGCTGTTCCGCAACGGGGAACGGCGGCCGGAAGAGCGGTACTGGAAACTTTTCCGGGCCGGAACCATCGATGGACTGCTGATCTGGGGTGCTTCTCCGGAGTTCGGATGTTTTCGCGAGCTGGAAGAGAACAAAGCCCCTTATGTGTTCATCACGAACCGGCCGCTCGACGTTTCCGCCGACGGGGTGAATTTTGTGGCGAGCGATTACCGCGCGGTTGCGCACGATGTGGCCGGGGCGCTGTTGCGGGCGGGATGCAGAAAGCTGCTTTATCTTGCCGGACCGGAACAGAGTTCGGTCACGACCGCGATGCGTCAGGGGGTCGATGAGGCGCTTGCGCAGAGCGGGGCGGAACTTTTTGTGCATTACTCCCGGTATATGCCGGAGGATGCGCGCGAGGCTCTGTTCGCTGCCGGGAAGAGGAGTTTCAGATTCGATGGAGTATTGTGCGCTTCCCGCGAGATGGTTCCGGGCGTGCTGGAAGCGGCTCACCCGGCCGGAGGCGGATGTGAACTGCCGTTTCAGCTTGCCACGCTCGATGCTCCGGCGCGTGCTGCGCTGCTGCCGCAGGAAATCGCGATGGGAAAGATGGAGGATTCCACAGTCGGAAAGGTTGCGGTTTCCTCATTGCTGGATCTGATCTCCGGCGAGAACAGCCGGATTCACCGGCTGATCCCGGGAACGACGGTCGAAAATCCCCATATTCTCCCTCGCGCAGAGTGATTCCGGGAAAACGGTGAACATTTCCCGTGGAGGAAAGATTCCGGGAAAACGACAGAGAAAGTGGTACCGAGGGCGGGACTTGAACCCGCATGGTCGAAACCGGTTGATTTTGAGTCAACTGCGTCTGCCATTCCGCCACCCCGGCATATCATGGTTATTAAAATAGCCGCGCGTTCCCGAAAAATCAAGCCCTCTGCCGAAAAAGCGGCGCTTTTTTCCAAAATGCTCCGATTTGTCTTGTTTTCCCGTCTCATGGGCACAAAATCGGGTTGAAACAGGAGGAAAATGTGCTTAAAATAAAAAAATCATGTTTTTATGTGTACATTTTTTGTGTTCCATGTGCACATTCTACATAATATCTGTTGGAAAATCAAACGGGTGAGGGACGCATGCTGTTGCAGGAACGGGCCAATACTTTATATGCGCAACTGCTCAAAGAGCTGAAACTCTTTCGGACCGGCGGTAAATTTTACGGAATCCGCGAGATAATCGCGCGTTATCATGTGAGCCGCCGCGTTGCGGATCTGGCACTTCAGACGCTGACCGGGGACGGTTTGCTTGAGCATCGCCATCAATACGGCTATTACGTCCGGAATCTTCATAAGCGCCGCAATGTCGTGTTCTTCCACAATCAGTGGGTCAATGAGGAGCTGCGCGAAGCTTCGCGCTGGCTTCAGGAGGAGTTTCAGAGTCTGGCCGACTACTACGAGGTCGGATCTCTCGCCTATGATTACCGCAGCGACTTTGTTCCGCTGCTGAAAGAGTCGCCGGCCGACGTCCTCATCGTCTGTCCTCCCGCCCGGCCGCTGACACGCGAGGAGATCATCTACGCTTCGCAGAGCCCCCGTCCGATCATCTTCATGGATCGCAATCTGACCGACGCCGGATTGCACTGCACATTCCGCAAATTCGAGTACGACATCATGGAACTGGTCGATTACCTGGTCTGCCTCGGTCATCGCAGCCTCACAATGCTCGTCGCCGAGCCGCCCGTCGGTGGAAACCGCATCGAGATGGACGCTTTTCCGGAATTCGCCCGGCGTCGTGGCTGCCGGGTCACGGTGCTGCCCTGTGCGCCGGAAGTGGGAAATTATTCGCCGACGATGGCGCATGACACGCTTCACGCCTATCTCGAGGCGAACCGGCCTGATTTCACCGCGCTCTTCGTCATCAGCGACTACGCCGCTCAGGGGGCGATTCGCGCGCTGAAAGCACATGGTTACCGGGTCCCCGAGGAGATCAGCGTGGTCGGTTCCGGTCCGCGCTCTGTGCGAATTATACGGAGCCGCCGCTCACGACGCTCGGAGTCGATCTGCACGCGAGCATCGCCGCTCTCGCCCGGGAAATCCACCGCATGTGGGACCGGTTCGACACGGGCGAGCGCATTGCGCTCTTCTCCGTCCCGAAAGTGACGGAGCGCGCGAGTACCCGTCCCATTCCCGTCTCCTTCGCCGCCGGAACTCTGCCGGGGCTGAATGCATATTATCAGGACCTGCACGTATAAAAGAAAGAATGTGAACATGCGCAAATCATCTGCTCGTTTAGTAGAACTCCTCTTCCGCAAAGATTCTACATCGATCGAATTTTTAATGGTGAATGGTTGCCGGACATGCAAACATTCCTCCGTTTCCGCTCTGCAGTCAAGAGAGGGGTTCGGGGGAGAGAAAGCGATTCACTCTCAAACGCCCCGCCTTGTTCCCGCCCCGCAACCCATTTTCGTGCCCGGCAGAACAAGAGAGGGGTTCGGGGGAGAGAAAGCGGCTCGCAAGAGCGCGTCTCTCCCCGTACCAACCGTCCCTCAAATACTCCATCAGCCGATCATCGCCGCGCAACAGAGTCTCCGCTCGGCAAGCGGCGAAGTGGAGCAAAAACGCGAATGGGTCTTTCCGCAGAAAAGCGGGAAGAGCCGTTCGCGTTTTTGCGGCTCTTTCTCCCCGCACCGGCCGACCGCAGCCGAGTCCGGCTCCGACCCGTACGCGGCACCGGCACCTTGCCGGCCGCAGGGGGTGCGGGGGGCGGCGGACACGCCCCCAGCCTCCCACGACCCTGCAACGGTCAAAGCCCACGACCTGGTAACGAAAAAAACGGCATTTACGCTCATAGAGCTCCTCGTGGTGATTGCGATCATTGCGATTCTGGCAAGCATGCTGCTGCCGGCGCTGAATCAGGCACGGAAACGGGGGCGGGCCGCCAATTGTCTGAGCCGCTATTCCCAGTTGTTCAAGTCCTTTTCGTTCTATGCCGATGATTATAATGGGCTGATGTTCACTCACGTCATGCCGGGGCCGAAACCCTGGGGTACCAGACTGATTTTGCTGAATTACCTGGATGAGAAGATCCGGAACTGCCCGTCGCTGGAAGTGGATGACGGAGATTATTTTCGCACCTATGGAATGTATCGCAGCTCTCTCGTCGATTCGTGGTATAACAACAAGAAAGAAGAATGGGGCAATTTTGCCGTGAGAAACGGCAGTGAAGACAGCCTCTACTATGCGATCGGGCGCATGAGAACCCCGACGAAAATCTTCATGTTCGCAGACACAATGTGCACGGCCGAGTCGACGTATTCCGGCAAGGGCTTATGGACTTACAGCCCGACCTGGAACGGGTCCGGAAATGCCAGCAGCGGCATTTCGATTCACCATGCCGGACGCTGCAATATGAGTTTCTTCGACGGGCATGCCGCTTCTCAGGCGAAAGCGGATTTGAAGGTACTCGGCTTCACGTCGGTGATCGATGGCGGAAGCCGGGTTGGATTGTAACAGTTCCTGCGGAAATCGGTGTTTGAAACATCATGAAGAGAATCTGCATTCTGGCTGCGGTTGTTGCAGCGGAAATTCTGGCGGCGGCGGCGGATGGGCTTCGCCCGCTGCCGTGGTCGGCCGGGTTGAACGATCCGGCCCGGTTTCAGGCGCACAGCTCCGGGGAGAGCCGGATCACGTCCGGCGGAAAGGGCGTGGTCCGGATCGAGGCCGAATTCCCCGCCGGAGTCGACCGCTGGTGTTACCAGAAACTCACATTCCGGAAACCCGTCGAGAATTTCGAGGATGCGGAAGAGTTGCGTTTCGAGATCAAATTCGATCCTGATCCAAAGGGATTCCGCCATGTTTTTCTCATGATGGACGGGCACCCGAATTACGCGCTGCCGAAACCGGACGGCTCGTGGCAGAAGGTCGCGGTCAACTTCAAAGAGGCGAAGATCGATCCCGCCGGGGTCTCAACCATTCAGATCGGGGCCAATCCGGGCGGAAACCGCCTCTCCTACCGCCTCCGCAACATCGAGGTGCTCAGCAGCCGGCCGTGGAGGCCAGAATTCGATGCCGCCGCCGTCGTCGTCGCCGCAGCCCCCGGAACCATGTTCTTTGAGACGGAACCGCTGTCGTTCTCACTGCTCGACGGTATTCCGGCACCCGCTTCCTGGACGTTGCGGGACAGTCAGGGCAATCTGATCAGAACCGGAAAGTGGCCGGCGCGGGGCGGTTTGCGGCTCAACCGGCTTCCGCGCGGTTACTACACGCTGGAATTTGAGGGGAAAGGAGGGGTCTCTTTTTCCGGGGAGCGCAGTTTCGGTGTCGTTGCGAATCCCGCAAACCGGAAACGCAATCCCGACAGTTTTTTTGCGCTCGACTCCGCGCAGAGCTGGCTCGCCCGTGCCGACAGCCGGAACAGCCGTCACCCGCAGGAGGGGTTTGAAACCGTCTCCGAACTCGCGTACCGTTCCGGCGCCGCGATGGTCCGCTACCGCCTGAGCTGGAGCGAAACGGAACCGCGCCGCGGTGACTTCCGCTTCGGACAGTACAAGACCAATGCCGAACTGCTGCACAAACGGGGAATCCCGATTCTCGGCATGTATCACAATGCTCCGGGCTGGGCGAAATCGGCGACGACGGTTTCCGCGCTTCCGCGCGATCTCGCCGCGGTCTACAACTACGCGAAGAGACTCGCCGTGGAGTTTCGCGGGACGGCCGGTGCGTTTGAGTTCTGGAACGAACCGGACATCTATTACACCGTCGAGGGAGCCTGGGACTACGCTTCCGCGCTGAAAGCCGCCTATCTCGGCTACAAGGCCGGAAACGCGAAACTGCCCGTCTCCATCGCCGGAATCGCCAAGACTGAATTGAGTCCATACAGCGAAACCCTCATGAAAAACGCGGCCGGAGAGTATTTCGACATCTACGCGATCCACTCCTACCGGTCGCTGACGGAGTATCCGGAACTCTCCCGGAACATGTTTGCATTTCTGCGCCGGTACGGTCTCGAGGCGCGCCGGGTCTGGATGACGGAGAACGGCTGCCGCGCCGAGGGACCCGCCCGGCTCGAAAGCTGCATTGCTGGGGCGAAAGCGCACAGCCCGGAACAGGAGATGCTCGTAGCGGAGTTTCTGCCGAAAGCGATGATTCAGCTTCAGTTCGAGGGATTCGACCGCGACTTCTTCTTCGTTTTGTCTCCCTACACCGAGAACGGCGGCAGCAAAGACTGGGGACTCATGCGGGGGGATTTCACCGCCAAGCCCGCCCTGATCGCATACTCGAACCTCACTGCCGAACTTGAAAACGCCGAGCTTGAGGGGGAGATCGATCTCGGCAATCCCGATGTGCGCGGATTTCTCTACCGCCAGCCGGACGGGACCCGGACGCTTGTCTACTGGACGAAGTCGGAGCTCGACACCGAACCGTCAAGCGAAGAATTCAGGCGGACCGGCGAACGGGACGAGTCGTTTTCACTTCCGGCCGCGGGGGAGCAGCTCTATCGCGGACGCAACGTTTTCGGCACGCCGTTTGAGGTCCGGCCGGAGAACGGCGTACTGAAGCTGGTTTCAACGCGGATGCCCGCGTTTCTCTCCGGGCTCTCCGGACTTGAGCCGACCCGCCGTCCGCCGCGTTCGCCGGAACGCAAAAACGCCGACGGGAGCCGTTACAACCGTTCCATCGTCTTTCAGACCGAACTCTCGAATGATTTCACGCTCTCGATCGACCGGGAATCCGCCGATATCTGCCGCGAGAACGTTTTTCTGAAACTCATCGTCTGGAATCTCTCCGGGCGAGAGCAGTCCGGCACGATCGAACTTTCCGGAGGGCGATTCATCGGACTGCCCGCGGAGTGCGCCATTCCCGCATCCGGCCGGGCCGAGTACCTCCTCAAATTCACTCCGGAGATCGATTCCGGACGCAAAGGGGCGTTCCGGGCGGAGGGAACGTTTTCCGGGCAGCCGGTTTCTCCGCTGCTGATTCCGCTCACCTGCTACACAAATCTCGACCGGACGACCCGCCGTGTCGAACTCTCCGGCGCGCTCCGTCCGGAAAACTGGCGGAAGAATGCTTCTGGAGAAATGGAGATTTCGTTCGATCAGGCCGAAAAGGCGATCCGTTTTTCGGCCCGTTTCGCTCCCACCGTCAACGACCGCTGGTTCTATCCGGAATACGTGCTGCACCTCCCGGAGGAGTCACTTGCCGGAGCGATCGGGATCTCGTTTGAAACGAAAGCCGTTCCTCCATACGATATCCGCCAGATGCTCGTGATGGCAGTTCCGGGGACGGAAAAGGAGGTCGGCACCGCCTATTTCCTCAAGGCGGCGAGTCCGGGGGCGGAGTGGGAGACCCGCACCGTTTCGTTCGGACAGCACGATTTCGACCCCGCTTCGATCCGTATGCTGCGGTTCGGACTCAACACGACGCGGCGGGAGATCGATCTTCTGGTCCGGAACGTCAGAATTCTCTACGCGGAATGAGTTCCGCTCCCGCCATCCGGCCGGGATTTCCGGCCGGACGTGGAGAGGGTTTTCCGGATCAGAACAATTTCCGGCGGCGGAAAATCAGAATCGTTCCGGATGAACGGGTGTTCGGCTGAATTCCCGTGACATAATCCTCTTTGCCGAAGTTGGGGTGGACGGTTTCGATCTCTGTCACGGTTCCGACCAGTTCCCATTTCCCGAAATACAGATTGATCGTTCCCGTCAAGCTCTCTTCTTCCAACTCTTTGGGAAAGAAGTTTTCGAGTTTTTCATATTTGGTCAGGTTTCCCCGCACTTTGACAGCCTTGTACTCCCAGGAGTTCGGCCAGACCGTCACGATCAGCAGCAGGAGATTGACCAGAAGAATACCGCCGACCAGAAGCAGGAGCACGCTTTTTCCGGGAGATGCGGAGTTCCGGCTGGCGGGAGGGGGCGGAAGCGGATTTTTGTCCTCAACGGGGAGAAATTTCCGGTTCGGTGATTCGGGCGATGCCGGTTTTTCGATCTGCAATGACTGGCCGCACGCCGGACATTCCGCCGTCTGGCCGATCATGCTTTCGTCGGCTTCCATCTTCTGGGAACAATGTTTGCATTTGAATTCAAACGTCGCCATGAGAATCTGTCCTTTCTCCTTTGATTTATGGATTCGATTCAAAAGGCCTTACTGCTGGTGTCCACTTCCAAACAAATTTTCCACTTTTTTCTGATAGAAAACCGCCTGAAAAATCCGAATATCGCGTGAGTGGGAATTGTATTTCGCGTGCCGGAACACGCTCCGTGTCGCAGACACATTTCCGGTTCGGCGCGGCAGAAATGACAATCCATCACCGCTTCTCCGGGATGACCTCGAGCCAAGCGTGATCCTGCGGATTCTTCTTGAAGAATATAGATCACGTTCGTCGAGATTTCCAGTCGAAAAAGAAAGAAAGCTTGACAACCGCATACCGATGGGTGTATATTCTGCCATGTGCATTTGCGATGATGCGGAAAGGAGGGTGAAATGGCTTCCGAGACCTGTGAGATCACCGAACTGCTCCGGATTCTGAACAAGCGCAATCAACTGCTCGTGAAAGTGTGGTTGTATTTCACTCTCGGGCTCGGAATCGTTCTCTCCCTTTTCGGGCTTATCGCCTGGCCGTTTCTGGCGTCGACGCTGGGACCGCTCTCGAGGCTGATGTTTCCTCCCGTCATCCTGTGTGCGGCGCTGGTGCTGCCGCGTCTCTTCCTGTGGATTTTCCGCCTGGCGTTGCCGGTTCCGCGCTGCCCGGAATGCGGTGCGAGGATGGAGAGTCTCTCCCCGGCGCTGCGGCGCTGCCCGAAGTGCTGCCGGGTCGTTGCCCGCGATTCGCGGAGTCTTCTTCCGGGCTATCAGCTGCCGACGGACGAAAAATCGCTGCGGGTGCGCGACCCGGAAGAAGCGATTTCCGTCGGAACAGTGGCCGTCCGGGTCGGCAGCTTCCTGTTGTGCGCAATTCCGATTGTATGGGTTGGATCGTTTTATTTCGGTTCTTCTTTTCCGGAGACGGGATCCGTGGAAGCGGGCACGTGGATTATCACCGCGGGCGGAGTTCTGGTTTTTGCGCTCTATTTTGCCGCAGTTGCATTCCAGCGGGCGGCGCCGGAACTGGTGGAGTGGATCGATCGGAAGTGTGACCGTCTGAACCGGCATCTCGACGACGACTATCGCGGAATCGATCCCGATCCGGCTCATCGCTGCCCGCACTGCGGTCGGGAACCCGATCACGCGCTGGCGGCGGTCACGGGGAACTGTTCGCACTGCGGCGGTCCGATCCGGGAAACCGCGGTTGAACCGGAACAGCCAGAACTCATGGAGGAAAAACTCCTCCACCGTTACACCGCGATCCGGAGGCTTGATAATGTTTTTTATTTATTACTTCCTGCGGCTGTCGTGTTTGCCTGGATCTGCGCTGAAGAAGCGAATTGGGATTGGGCGGCGGCATGGGGGCTCGGCGCGATTGCTCTTGGCGCAGGCTACCCTCTCGCGTTGTTTGCATTGCGCCGGAGGTGGCGTATCGTGACGCGCTGTCCGTTCTGCGGCAGCCGCAACAGCCGGTGGAATTCTCCTGCCGCCTGGCGTTTTCTTCTCCTGACCGGCCACTGCGCCAGCTGCCGCCGCAAACTCGTCCGAACCGGCCCGCCACCGAAGTGATCAGCCCACCGTTTATCTGATCAGGTTCAGGGGGGTGTGGAAGAAATCCCGGTATGGCGCCTGGGCTTTCCGGCGGAATTCCGAAGGAGAGAGCCCCGTGTAGGATTTGAATTTGGCGGAGAAATCGAATACGGAGCAGTAGCCGAGTTCACGGGAGATGCTCTCGATCGAACGGTAGGTCTGAGCCAGCAGCGATCTGGCGGCCGCCGTCCGCCGCTGAATCCGGTAACGGTTCGGGGAGATGCCGATCCGGTCCGTGAAAAGCTTGCGGAACCGTTCATAGCCCCAGCCGTTTTTGAGGCAGAAAGCGTGCAGATCGCGGTTTTCCGCAAAGTTCGTGCCGAGGAATTCGCAGCCGCGATGAATCATATCCTCCTCCTCGCCGCCGCCGCGGGTCTGCCGGACGCAGTCGGCCGCGAACGTGCAGAGCTCCATGGCGCACTCCAGCAGCGCATCTTCCGGCGCGGTTTCGAGCCGGTTCATCAGCATGTCGAAACGGGCAAACCATTCCGGGGACGGATCGAAATATCCGGTCAGGTTATCGTCGCGGAGCGAAAGATAGTTCCGGAAGAACGGCCATGCGAAGTTTCCGAGATGGAGCCAATATTCCAGCCAGCCGCTTTCGGCGTCCACCCGGATCAGGTGCTCCAGCTCCGGCCGGCGCAGGAAAACGGAACCGGCGCACAGCGGATAACGCTGTCCCGCGATGCTGTTTTCATAACAGCCGCTTCCGCGGGCCAGCCAGGAAACGGAGAAAAAAGAAAAGCTGGTCGGAGTCGTAATCCGGTCACCCGGTTCCGGTTTATTCTGTATTCCCATTCCGATTCTGTCATTGCAGTTCCGGTTGGAGCGAAAAACGATCCGGGTCGGAATGTCAATGCCAGAAAACGTATTTTCATTTACCATATTACACAATCCTTTTCCCTTGTTTTTTGCTCGATATCAGGTCATAATATTAAAGTAGCACTTGTTGAATAAAAATTCAAAAGACGTAAAATAAAGCAAAAAACGATGGATTGATATCGAGCGTTGTTTTTTCGGAATCATTTGCCATAAAATAAACAGGAAAGTTGAGACATGAAGAAATCCTTTCTTTCATTTCCTCTGGCTGTATTGCTGACCGCGGCGGGACTTTCGGCCGGTGAGAAACTTTATCAGCCGGAATTGACGCAGCAGGTTCAGCCGGGGGCCGGCCGGTATTTCACCGGAGAGGGGGACACGGCAGTTTTGAATTTTTCGGCGTCTGACATCGGCGAAAATACCGTGGACATTCCGGTCGATCCCGCGCTGCTGGCGGGGAAGACGGTGACGCTCTCCGGTGAAATCTCCCAAGTGAACGTTTCTCCCGGACCGCACCCGTGGAACGGCGTCCGGCTGGCGCTGAAGCTGGTCGATGAAAACGGCAGACGGGATATGCCGCAGGTCTCCACCTCGGCCGGTTCGGCGGACTGGACGACGCGCCGGGTTTCAGTCAAGGTCCCGGAAAACCTGAAGTCGGCGGCGATCGTGCTCGGGCTCGACTGGGTTGTCGGAACCGCCCGTTTCCGCAATATCGCCGTCACCGAAGAAGTGTTGCCGGATTATGCCGCCTGCACGGTCACCGGTTACGCCGACCGTACCGATGTCCGGTACCGGCCCGGCGAGGAGATGCGTTTCTTCTTTCTGCTTCAGGAAGACGGCAGGCCGGCGGCGGGAAAGCTCCGCATCACCCGGTACGGAGACGACGGCAGAACGGAGACGTTCGATATGGAGACGAAGCCGGGCGTTCCGGCTGTCTGCCGCACCTCGCTCGATCAACCCGGCTTCGTGATGGTCAAGGCGGTGCTGCTCGACCGGGACGGGAAAACCGTCAACCGCTTCTGGGCGAACCGCTCCTGCCCGGTGGAGTTCGGCCTCGGCGCCTGCGTCGCTCCGGAAGCGCTCAAGCAGGGCGTCCCAGAACCGGCCGACTTCGATGCGTTCTGGCTGAAGGCGAAGGCGGAGCTGGCCGCTGTTCCGATGCGGGTGCAGGAAAAGAAGCTCGTCAGGGAAACTGAAATCTCCCGGGTTTATGACATCAAGGTTGCCGCCGTCGGCACGCGTCCGGTCTCCGGCTACCTGACAGTTCCGAAAGATGCGAAGCCGGGTTCTCTGCCGCTGTATCTTCATTTCCACGGTTATGGCGTGCAAAGCGCGGAAGTCATCGAATCGAAAGATGCGATTCACTTTTTCATCAACGCCCACGGCATCGAAAACGGCCGCGAACCGGAGTATTACCGCGATCTGGCAAAGGGCGAACTCAACGGTTATGGTTTCAGAAACGATGAAAACCGGCAGCCGGATACCTGCTATTTCAAGAACATGATCCTGCGCAATCTGCGGGGGCTGGAGTTCGCCCGCTCCCTGCCGGAATGGAACGGGAAGGAAACTTACCTTCAGGGAGGCAGCCACGGCGCCTTCCAGACGATGGCGGTGGCGGCACTTTCCGACGGGATCACCGGCTGTGAAATCGGTATTCCGTGGCTCTGCGACCTCGGCGGCGTCGAAGTCGGGCGGCTGCGCGGCTGGCGGCCGGATTACGCTCCCGGCCTCGGCTACTACGATACGGTGAATTTCGCGTCGCGGGTCAGTTGTCCGGTCACGATCACACATGCGGGCCTCTCGGACTGGATTTGTCCTCCCTCGGGTGTCTGGGTACTTTTCAACAACCTGAAAGGCAAGGCCTCCATGACCATGTATCAGGGGCTGGACCACGCTTGGTATCCCGGCTACAACCACGACACGGCTTCCCGCCACACCTATACGAAATAACGAAAGGATTCCAACCAGATGAAAAACACTCTCCTCCTTGTCGGTGCCGGCCTGATGTGCGGTCTGGCGGTCAATGCAGCCGCCCCGGCGCCGGAGCTTCCCTGCCGCTGGGAGCGTCTCAATCTCGACGGCGGCGGCTATATCGGCAGGATCGTGACCGATCCGAACCGTGCGGGCCGGGTTTACTGCCTTTCCGACAAGGGCGGCATTCACCGCAGCGACGACGGCGGGAAAAGCTGGGTTATGAAGAATCGCGGCTTTTTCCGGGAGACCCACTACGGTGTCTCCGACCTGGTGATCGACCCGAAAAATCCGGACCGGCTCGTGGCGGCGGTCGGCAATGCTCCCTGGGCGTGGAAATTCTGGTATCCCGGCGCCGTGATGGTCAGCAGCGACGGCGGCGAAAGCTGGAAAGAACGGAAAATTCTGGGCTTTCCCGGCGAAGGTACACCCGGCAAAGACTGGGGCAACCGGCTCAATTTCGCGCCGGACGGCACGCTCTATGCGGCGACCTTCCATCAGGGGCTTTGGAAAAGCTCCGATGCGGGCGACAACTGGGAGTTCGTGGGATTGGGAGACAAATTCCTGACCAACGTGCTGACCGACCCGGACGATGCGAATCGCCTTCTCGTTTCGGCACGGGAACTGCCGCTGGACTCCAACCGCAGCGGCGGTCTTTACGAGAGCCGCGACGGCGGAAAGAGCTGGAACCGCCTGCTGGAACAGAGTGTGACCAGCCTGGATCGTGCCGTCTATCGGGCGGATTGGCTGCTGGCCAACTGCGGAAAGGAAGGAATCCTCTTTTCCGAAGACCGCGGCAGAAACTGGCGCGCTCTTCCCGTGCGGCAGGAGATGACCCGTTTTCATCAGGTGAAATTCCAGCCGGGCCGCGAACCGCGCATCTGGGCGACCGTGCCGGGCGAAGGCGCGCATCTCTTTTACACGGATGATTTCGGAAAGAACTGGGTACAGCCCGCGGTGAATTTCCGGCAGGCGCTCCGCTACCCGGCGGACTGGTACATGGATGCCCGGAAATGGACGAAATTCAGTTCGCTCAATGGCGTTTATGAAATCACGTTCGACCCGGTGAATCCGGACCGGATCTATCTGGGCGACTTCTTCACGGTTTGGCGCAGCGATGACGGAGGAGAACACTTCACCGCCTGTCCGAAAGGGATCAATACGCTCTGCGTCTATCAGGTCGCCGTGGATCCCGTCGATCCGCAGACCATTTACGTAAACACCGCGGATCTCGGGCTGTTCAAAAGCACCGACGGCGGCAAAAATTTCTTCTGGCCCTTCCGGGATGACAAGAAAACCGGCGACATGCTCATCAACGAGACCAGTCGTCTGCTCATCGCCGAAAACGATCATCGCAAACTGGCGCTGACCATGACCATCGACTGGCAGAATCCGACCGTCAACGGCTTTTACACCAGTACCGACGGCGGTCTGCACTGGGAGAACCGCTCCGAGGGAATCCCCCGGCTGGGCAGTTTCCTGACCGGACTGGTCACACTCTCCGGCGATCATTCGGAACTGCTTGTCGCGTGCGGCGGCAATGCGAAAATGTCTGGAAATGTCTATTATACCCGCAATGGCGGCGAAAAATGGGAGGTTTTTGCTCCCGGCCTGCCGCAAGGCAAGCTCTTCGGCGACAACTGGACGATTCTTCCGAATCTCGTCACCGACGGCACGAACATCTATGCCGCAACGGATCAGGGGCTGTATCACTGCGACCGCAAGGAGAGGCAGTGGCGGAAAATCGGCGGGGAGGCGCTCAAAGAATACGCCGTCCGGACCATTGAGGCCCTTCCCGAGGCTCCCGGCGTCTTCTGGGTGGGAACCAACAAGGGGCTTCTCGTCAGCCGCGATGCGGGAAAGAGTTTTTCGAAGGCTTCGCTGCCCGGCATGGAGATGTGCCAGGGAATCGCGATCGACCCGAAAAATCCCGACCGCTGGTTCGTCGCGGTCGCAGCTCCATGGTGGACAAGCCACACCAACGTTCCCGGTATCTACCTGACCGAGGACGCCGGAAAAAGCTACCGGAGACTCAGCGACATGCCGGGCGAGGGCATGGCATGGCGCCTGACGCTCGATCCGCACGACGGCAACCGGCTTTATGTCGGCACGAACGGCATCGGCGCGTGGCGGGCGGTTATTGCGGAAAACGGCTCCCAGAACACGGCAGAGTGAAAATGTCGATTAAACGGAACCTCTTTCTTCTAACGGTGATGACGGCAGTCTGCTGCGGCCTTTCCGGCTGCGCGGCAGGGGAGTGCGTTCCGATGGCGGGAGTGCCGTATTGCGACGGCGAAATCCGCAACGGCAGTTTCCGCAGCGGCGTGACGCTGGGCGCGGCGGGAAGGGAGGTCGCGGACGCGGTCTGCGTCGATTCCTACGGAAGCCTGGTCTACGATCTCGGCGGTATGGCGGACTCCTTTTCCGCCGAAGCGGGGATCGATGAAGAAGCATACCGGGATGAAGTCCGGCTGGATATCATCGTGGACCGGAAGCTGAAAGAGAGCATCCGCTTCACCCGTGAAGCGCCGCGCCGGCGGATTTCCGTTCCGCTGGCCGGGGCGCGGCAATTGGAGCTTTCCGTGCAGTACGGGCCGGACTACAGGGCGCAGACGCTGTGTTTCGCCGATGCGTATTTCCGGGTGCGTGACCGGGCGGCGTTTCAGGAGCATCTGGTCCGCTGCCGCAACCGGGCCGATATGGTGCGCGAGCTGCCGCCGGGGCCGTTGCCGCCGCTTCCGGCTTGGAAAGAGGTCAAAGTCGAACCGTTCGTCTGGCGGGAGCGTCCTGCTCTCCGGATCGGCAACGGGGTGCTTGAATACGAGATCGTGCCCTCGTTCGGCGGCAGGCTGGTCGGTTTCCGGCGGGCCGGCGGGGAGAATGTTCTCGAGCAGCCCCGGCATCCGCTGCCGGCGGATCTGCGGCGCGGACGCAGCTATTACCGGCAGCACACCCGCTTCGCCCGTTCGGAACCGGCGTGGTACTTCCTGCCCGGCGAAGACCTGCATCTGTTCGGGCCGTATGAACTCCGCTTCGGCGAGGAGGGCGAGTGCATCCTGATCTCGCGCCCGAGCCTTTTCCTCCTGCTGCAAACGGAATACCGGTTCCATCTGCGGCCGGGCGGCGACCGGCTGGAAGTGACGACCATTCTGCACAACCTCGGGGATTTCTCCCGGCCGTGCGGCATCTGGAGCGTTGCGGTCCTGCCGACGGAAAGCATCGATAAACTGGAGCTGCCCGGTTCCACCCGGCACTCCGACGCTCCGGCGGAAGCGGCGCAGTATTGGATAAACGACGGAAACTCCGCTTTTCTGCGGGTTGCCGATATCCCGTTTGACCGGTTGGAGAGCGTGGAACGCAAAAGTCCGGGACCGCGGCAGACCATCCGGGCCCGCCTGGCTTCAGGCGAACTACTCACGATGGAGGTTCCGCCGGGCGGGCCGGAAGCGGAGTTCCCGAGCCATGTTTATGTAGCGCGGCAGTTTACCGAACTGGAGTTTCATTCTCCGATTGCAGAACTCAGGAAAAATGGGAAAATCATGATGCGGGAATTCTGGTCGCTGCGGGCACCGGACGGAGAAACAGAGGAGGCTGGAACAGGAAACAGACCATAATATTCGGAATTCCATTAATTCAAAATTCACATCCACCAGGAAAGGAAGGACAATATGAAAAGAAATTTCACCCTTATTGAATTGCTCGTCGTGTTAGCGATCATCGCCATTCTGGCCTCCATGCTGCTGCCAGCGCTCAACAAAGCCCGGGGAAAAGCGAATATAACCTCCTGCATCTCGCAGTTGAAGCAGCTGATGACCGCGAATATTCTTTATGCTAACTCCAATGATGATTATTGTGCCGGTTATAAACAGAATGTGGACAACATTTATCTCGGCTATGAGGTCAGTTATCAACTGCTTGTCGCAGGGGGACAGGATCACCAACCGGTTCTTTTTCACTGTCCCGCCGATAATGAATACTGGAAATCCTTAAAAGACAATTTTAATGGCCTGCTTGCAACGAGCTACGTATGGGGAAAAGCCGATTGGAAATGGAACGGGAGCGGGATGTCGCAATTCCCGACGGTCGTGAAGATCACTTCGGTTCGGGTGCCGTCCAAATATTTTCTGATGGCAGACCGTGGAGCAGAGCAGGCGAATCCCGGCAAGGCTCTTTCTGCCCTGGGACACTATCTGTCCTATAACGTGGGATTTCTGGATGGCCATGTCGCGAATTTCAGATTTGTTTCCGGCTGTGACTGGAAAAGCCGCAAGGATTACTGAATTTCACCGGAAAACATATTCTCTGGTGAATAAAACAAGGAAAAGCATGAAAAGAACTCTCTTTACACGGATGTTGTTCCGGGACGATCATGAACTACGATCCGGATCACCATTCCGACTTCAGCACCATGGTCCGGGCAGACGGTTCCGCGGCCAAATACGCCCGTAGGGAGGTCTGGAAGGGCGAAGCGTGGTATCCCTTCTGGAGTCCGATGGGGAGCGTCCTCGAATACGTGGACTCCTTGTAAGCGGCCGGTTCCGCCCAATACGAATCTGTACGATAATACGGCAGCAGGAAAATATGCCGGGAAAAGCATCACCGATCCATGAAGAAAACGATCACCATATCACAATTGTTTCCTGCGGAGGTTTCCGCGTGGGATGAAGGCGAAAAAGAGCGCCGGGCCGCCGCCGGGCGCGAAGTGCTGGAACGGATCAGGCGCGCCGGGCGGAACGGCTCCGGCATGGTCCGCATTCCGCCCGGCGACTACCGTTTTCCGGGCCGGGAGGGAATATTGCTGGAAAACCTGCGGGACATCTCTCTGGAAGCGGAGGGCGCGACCTTCTGGTTTTCCTCCGAAGTCACGGCGGGCGTACATTTCCGCAACTGCCGCAACGTCCGGCTTTCCGGCCTCGCCCTCGACATGGAGGAGTTGCCGTTTCTGCAGGGAACTCTGCTTGACGTCGGAGATGTTCGGCTGGTGATCCGGCTGGAAGAGTACTTTGTCCGCCGTTTTCACGGACAGCGGGATCAGGATCACTTCCGGCTGATGTTTCTCGATGCGGCGGGCGAGCATGAGATCGACAATCTCGACTTCATTGTTCCTCGGGAAACACTCTCTTTCGACGCGGCGGGCAATCTGCTGGTTCCGGTATCGGAACCGGTCGCCCGCCACTGGCGCTACCAGCTTCGGACGCCCCGTCCCGGCGACCGTATCGTGCTGGGAATGCGCCATGAAGGCGGTATGCTGCTGGTCGACAGTTGCGAAAACATGGAGTTTGAAGCGATCACGATCTATGCGTCGCCGGGTTTTGCTTTTTATGAGACCGGCCATGGCGGCGGGGGGAACACCTATCGTCGCTGCCGGTTGATCCGGCGTCCCGGAACAGATCGGCTTCTGGCCTCGGCCGCGGACTGCTTCCACTCGATGAATCAGCACCGCGGGCCGTTGATTGAGGCGTGCGAATTCTCCTGGGCGATGGATGATCTCGTCAATATACACGGCTATTTTCACGTCGTGGTGGAACCGCTCGCAAAAGACGAACTTCTGATCGTCACGCCGTTCGGAACCGATCTGCCGGATGGAACGGAGCTCTTTTTCTTCTCTGCGCCACGGGGGGTGGAGAAGTGCCGGGCCGTGGTTGTTTCCAGCCGGGAGACGGTCGGGAGCGAAGAGGAGGGGTTGCGTTGCATCAAGGAGCTTTACAAGCGGAAGTTCGGGATCGAACTGCAGAGTTTTCCCGGCGGATCGTTCTGCCGCATCCGGCTCGACCGTCCGGTAGACATCGAATCCGGCGACTTCGCCTGCAGTTACGGCAGCTGCGGCTCCGGAGCGATACTCCGGAACAACCATCTGCACGACTGTCATGTGCGGGGCATTCTGCTCAAAGCCGCCGACTGCCGGATCGAAGGAAACTGCATTGAGCGCATTGCCCTCAACGGAATCATCCTCAAACCGGAATTTTTCTGGCTGGAGGGGCCGATGCCGCGAAACATCGTCATCCGGGGAAACCGTCTGAATGACTGTGCTTTCGGTCACACCGCGATTGCGGCGATTCTGGTCATGTGCGGCTGCTGTGCTCCGCCGTCCGACCGGATTACGCCGACCATCAACACTGAAAAGATCACGATTGCCGACAATGAAATCAGCAACTGCAACGCTGGTCCGGCCATTGCGGTTTTCAACAGCCGCAATCCCCGGGTTTCAAACAACCGGATCAACCGCCCTTTTTCGAATCCGGCTGCGTTTGGAAATCTGGACATCAGCCGCCGACTGGACTTTTTCGGGCGGCCGCTTTCCGAAGAGGAGAGTTCCCGGCTGCGCGAAATGCACAGCGCGATTTTGTTTCTCAGCAGCGAGGCGATCGAATGTCCGGACAACCGCCTGAACGATCCCGGACATCGTTGCAGAACGCTCATCTACACTGGTCCCGGATGTCCCGGTAACTGAATCCTGACGCATCTCTTGTCCCCTCCGCCGGCAAAAATTCCGTTTTTTCTGGCGGAGGGGGGTGATTTTATAGATTACTCGTGTAACTTATAGAATCAGAGGGAGGTGTTCCGCGATGGAAGAGATACGGATTCCGGAGAGTGAACTTGAGATTATGAAGGTGCTGTGGGAGCGTTCGCCGCAGACGCTCCCGGAGATCGTCGGCAACGTGCGGCGCGTCATGCCGTGGGAGGCGGTGACGGTCAAGACGTTGCTCGGGCGGCTGGTCAAAAAGCAGTTCGTCCGCCGGAGCGGCAGCCGCCGCAGCTATCTGTACGAGCCGCTGATCGAGCGTGCTGCCGTGTTGAAATCCTCCGTCCGCCGTTTCATGGATACGATGTTCGACGGGGCGCCGGGGGCGATGCTGTCGTTCTTCGTTCGCAGCGGAGAACTTTCGCCGGAGGAGATCGAGGAACTCGAACGGACGATCGAGGAGCTGAAACATGAGTGAACTCCTCTTCGGCTATCTCGCAAACTCGATTCTGCGCGGCGCGGTCGTCGTCGGGCTGCTGTGGCTGATTGAACTCTGCTGCCGCCGGCGGCTCATCTTTGCGGGCGGGCGGTGGTTGTATCTGGCGGCGCTGCTGCTGATTCTGCTGCCGTTCGAGCAGCTCGCCGTGCTCCGCGCCTCGACGCCGCTTCCGGTTCGTCATGTCGAGCTGCCGGTGTGGAGTGTCGCATTGCCGCCTCCCGAACCGGAAGAGGCGGCCCCGGCGGCGGAGGCGCCTGACGTGCAAACTGCGCCGTCCGGAACGGCGTCCGCCGTCTCCGTCTCTCCGGAGAAGGACGGCGACAAGCGAGTTCATCTCGCAGACGCTGAACACCTCGATCGTCAAGGTGGATGGCGTAAATGCTTTTTTGCTGGAGTGCCCGATTTCGGAAAAAATGTTGGAATTGACAGGAGAGCTTCTGCGTCAGCTCCGCGATGAGAAGCAAGCCGCGAATGCCCCGCACGTCGTCTCGGTCGAACCCGCCAACGGCGCGACGAATGTCGATCCGAATCTCAAGGAGATCAAAGTGACTTTCGACCGCCGGATGAATCCGACCAGCTGGTCTTTCTGCCAGAAAAGCGATGTTGATTTCCCGGAATTCGTCGGCAGGCCCTCGTACAACAAGGAACAGACCGTCATCACCGTACCGGTTCGCCTGCGCCCGGAGTGTACTTATAATCTCTATTTGAACTCCCCGCCATATTGGGGATTCACTTCCGAGGCGGGGGGCGTGCTGAAGGCCTATCACTACACCTTCACCACCGGCAAAGGGCGTATATCGGAAAGCGCAGCCGAGCAGTGATCCCGCCGCGTTCCCCGCCGTGTAAAATCCGATAGAGGGGAGCGCAACCGGGGGAATTCCGGAAAATCGTCGCCGGTTTTCTTGAAAATTCCGGGAACGGCGATACCGTAATCAAAAAGGTAGATTTATCCCGGAAAAACAGCAAGCCGCGACTGCTTCTCCGCGGCTTTCCGAAAGGTGCGACTATGAAAATCTCGATGTGGACCGCTTTCCTTGTGGAGGAGACCCCCGAAAATGCGATTGCAACGCTGGCCGAGTGCGGCTACCGGTATGCGGAGTTTTCCGATGAACACGGCAAGATTTTGATGGATCAGCCCGATCCGCTCTACGCCGCGGACGAATTCGCGAGATTCACCGCCGATCACGGCATTGCACTGGAGCAGGGCCATCTCCATTTGACCGCCGACATCGCCCATCCCGACCCGGCCACGCGGCGCGCTTTCCTCGACTTCCTGAAAAAAGAACTCGAAGTCTACGAACGCATCGGCGTCCGGGCGGCGGTCCTCCATTGCGGCGGCAAGGCCGTTTTTACGGGGGAGATGACCCCGGAGGCGGCAGAGACGCTGAATGTGGAATCCCTCTCCACGCTGTGTCGCTCTATCGCCGGAAGCAGAATCCGGATCGCCATCGAAAATCTCTCCCGTCTGACGCAGTCTGCCGCAGATCTCCTGCGAATCATCGCGAAAGTGGACCGTCCGGAGCTGGGCATTTGCCTCGATACCGGCCATCTGAATCTGGTTCAGGGGGATCCCGCCGCCTTTATCGACCAGGCGGGCGACAAACTCATCGCCCTCCATATCGCCGACAACCTCGGCAATGCCGATCACCACATGTTCCCCTGCGGCCGCGGCAGCGTGAACTGGATCGCGTTCATGAGAAAACTCAAAAGTTCCTCCTATCGCGGTCTCTTCAACTTTGAAGTTCCCGGGGAGCGCAACTGTCCGACTCCCGCAATCCGGAAGCTGAAGTTGAAGTACGCTCTCGAACTCGGCAGACTGATGTTTGACATCGTCTGAGTGCAACACCGCTCCATCAAGCTCGTTCTTCGGCAAAACGCCGAAGCCACTGGAAAAAACGGACGTTCCGGTGTACATTATACTCTGAGTGGAACTAATTGAAAACCATTTAGAACGGATGGAGCATCCTATCATGTATTTCACCAGCACCAGAAGCCCGCGGAACGTCACTTCCGCCCAGGCCATCGCCAGAGGGCTCGCCGAGGACGGCGGGCTCTTCATCCCGTCCGAGTTCCCGAAGATCTCCGGCGAACTCATCGACCGGATGATCGATATGGATTACAAGGCGCGCGCCCGCGAAGTGCTCGCACTTTATCTGACCGACTTCTCCGCCGACGAGATCGCCCGCGGCGTCGAGGCCGCCTACACCGGCACGTTCGATTCGGAAAATCCCGCGCCGATCGTCGAAGTCGCCCCGGGGTTGAACGTCCTCGAACTCTGGCACGGACCAACCTGCGCTTTCAAGGACATGGCGCTGCAGCTTCTGCCGCATCTCCTGACGATCTCCGCCCGGAAAGCCGCCCCCGGCCGCACGATGGTGATCCTCACTGCCACCTCCGGCGACACCGGCAAGGCCGCGCTCGACGGATTCGCCGACGTGCCCGGCACGAAGATCATCGTCTTTTACCCGCAGAACGGCGTGAGCGCCATGCAAAAACTCCAGATGGTCACGCAACAGGGCGGCAACGTCGCCGTCTGCGCGATCGAGGGGAATTTCGATGACGCCCAGAACGGCGTCAAGAAAATCTTCGCCGACCGTGAGATGAAAGAGTATCTGAACGCGCACAATATGGAGTTCTCCTCGGCGAACTCCATCAACTTCGGGCGGCTCGTGCCGCAGATCGTCTACTACGTGTCGGCTTACTGCGACCTGATCCGGCAGGGGAAACTGCGCAAGGGAGAGGCTTTCAATGTCGCAGTTCCGACCGGCAACTTCGGCAACATCCTCGCGGCGGTCTACGCGCGCGAAATGGGCATCCCGATCGCGCGGCTGATCTGCGCCTCGAACCGGAACAACATCCTCACGGATTTCATCCGCACCGGCGTCTACGACCGCAACCGGCCGTTCTACACGACGACCAGCCCGTCGATGGACATCCTCATCTCGTCGAACCTCGAACGGATGCTTTCTCTGCTCTACGGCGGAGACACTTCCGCCGTCGCCGGATTGATGGAGGAGCTCGCGCGGAACGGACGTTACTCCATCTCCGACGCGGCGCGTGAAAAACTTCAGTCGGAGTTCTTCGGCGGCTTCTGCGACGATGCCGGAACTGCCGCAACCATCGGTGAAATTTACCGGAAATACCACTATCTCTGCGACCCGCACACCGCCGTGGCGCTGAACGTTTACAAGCAGTATCGCCGTGAAACCGGAGATGCGACCCCGTGCGTGCTCGCCTCGACCGCTTCGCCGTTCAAATTCGCGGCGGCGGTGCTGCCCGCAATTCAGCCCGGCGAACTGCCTGCGGACGAATTTGGCATGGTCGCGAAACTCTCGGAAGTGACCGGAGTCCCCGTTCCGAAACCGTTGGCCGGGCTGAAAGATCTGCCCGTGCTCCACAAGGGCTGCGTCTCAAAGGAGGGGATGAAGCTCTTTATTCGGAACTTTCTTCAGTGACAGGCATTGCGTCCGCGGTGAAACGGATTTCCGGATGCGAAGGGGGGCGGACCGCTTGTCCATGCGGCTGCCTCCCCCGGTTTTCGCTCTCCGGACTCGATGGTGCGCCGGGACTCCGGGGCTTTCGTGCTCCGGAATTTTCGTTTGCGAAATTCGCCGGTAAGGAGTTTTTCCGTTCCGTTCACTTTTCTCCGGCTCCGCTGTTTGCGATCCCCGCTTACCAGAAGCCCCGTCCTGTTTCGTCCGATCCGGAGGCGTGCGGAGCCGGATGGATTTCAATCTGGGAGGTGGAGAGCATCGCCAATCATCACGGCAGCGCCTTTTACCGGGCCTCTGATTGCGTCATAGAGGGCATCCTCAAGGCGCAGTGGCAGGAGTTTCACGCGGATGGAACCACCTCCGCATTCATTACCGCGCTCGGATTCCGCGGGGTGCCGCGCTCCGAATTCGTCTCTGTTTTCGGGGGGTGACGGGCGGATTCATCCGGTGTCCGTGGCGTGGATCGAATATCAGGAAACGTGCAAAACGTCCCGGATTCAGGCGCGCGCGGCAACGGCGGACGACTCCGCCGCCGCCCGGGGAGGAATTTACTGGCGTTCCACGCTCTCATTCATGCCGCGCAGTGAAGAGAATTGAGGGGGCGGAGTCCGTATGGGTCACTTGCCGGAGGCTTCGCGGATCATGTCGGTGAATTCGTCGCCGGAGAGTTCGCCGAGCGTCTTGCCGCGCCGCGAGAGCTTTTCGTTGAATTTGACGACGGTTTCAGTCATCTTTTCGTGCGTCTCCTCGGAGCCGCCGACCAGACAGAAGTTATCCCCTTTCGTGATGCGGCGGTGGCCGTCTTTGCCGTCCAGCCCCAACCCGAGCAGCAGCGCCGGATTGTTGTTCGTTTCATCGGTCATCTGGGAAAACTCCTTTCGTTCTTCTACAATATAACGCTTTTCCGGGAAAAATCCAGTTCTTTCTCCGGTGGTTATATTCCTCTTTTCCGGAGCGGTTTCTTTTTCCCCTCCCCGTCGACCGCGACGAACGTACATTCTCCCCGCAGCGCCCGTTCGTCTCCGACCCGCGCCTCGAGCCAGAACGTCACGCTGCATGTTCCGCGGCGAACCTCCTCCGCGTAGAAGTCGAGAACCTCCCCCGCCACGACCGGGCGCGTGAGGTAAAACTCCGAAAAACGGTAGCCGACCAGATGCGCCTCCCCCGTGCTCCGCGCCGCGTGAATCGCCCCCTGTTCCGCCGCCATCTCGAGCAGCCGCCCCCCGTAGAGATTCCCGCCTATGCCCAGATCGAGCACTTTCACGAGCCGCGAACCGAGAAAGATCATTCCACCTTTTTCTCCCGCCATTTCCAACCTCCTCTTTTCCGGTTAATATAGCCCGAAAGAGTCCGCGGACAACCGGTTTTTTCGCAAAAACGAAAAAAAGTATAAAAATATAGATGTTTTTTTATCAAAGTGGCTTGATTTCTGATTCCGGCGAATTATGTTGAATAACAGAAGTCCGGAACTTCCGGAAACTTCTTTCCCTATTCCCTTTTTCCCGAGCCGGATGTTTTCCCTGCATCCGGCTTCCTTTTTTCTGTTTTTTCGAGGTTGAGAAATGCGGGGTCGAGCAGATGCTCTGCCCGGACGTTGCCGAGGGAACGCAACATCTGGCTGCGCAGATTCGGGATTCTTTCGGCGAGTTCGTCGAGGAGCCGGCGGAAATAGGCGCGGTCGCCGTCGGCGAGCTCTTCCTCATAGCGGCACTTTCCGGCGTCGGGCAGGGTGCGTTCATCGCGGCAGCGGATAATCAGCGACTCGGGTGCGAGTGCGAGCGGCCGGATAACCCGGATCTGCTCTCCGGTTCCGGTTGCGACGTTCGGCCCCATCGTGGTGAGTCCCTGCCCGCGGCAGAGACTCATCAGAAACGAGACGGCGATATCGTCGAAGTGCTGACCGAGCGCGAGTTTCCCGCAATGCTCTTCTCCGGCGAGGCCGTAGAGTTTCCCGCGCCGGAGTCGGGAACAGAGGATACAGGGCGTCGCCTTGAACTGCTTCTCTTCAAGCAGGGCGGCGATGTCGAGCCGGACAACACGGTGTTCCCATTCCCGTTCCCGGCAATATCGCGCGATGGCGGCCGTATTGAATTCCGGGAAGCCGGGGTCGAACGTCGCAGCAACGATCTCAAAACGGATCGGCGCCCGGCGTCGCAGCGCATGCAGCACATGCAGCAGCAGAAAACTGTCTTTGCCGCCCGAGAGTCCGACGAGAATCCGGTCGCCCTCCCCGATCATGCGGTAGCGGGCGACGGCCTGTCCGGCGAGGCGGCAGAGTTCCCGGAAAGCGGGAGTGCGGTCGGGATCATTTTTCATCGCGGTTCTCCAGTTGCAGATTTCGAGCCGCGCGCGTGAGGGAGCGGTTCAGCTCATCGATCATCAAGTCGGCTTCGTCGGGGCCGAGCTGTGCCGGTGTTTCATGAAACAGTCTCCGGAAGAATCCGAAGAGCGAAAGTCGCCTGCGCTCGATCTCCTCGAGTTCGCGGCGGACGCGGAGAAGCCGCTGGCACGGCACGCGTCGTTTTCCGATTCCGATCGCGGCTCGGTAGTGGCGGGCGGCCGCGCCGAATTTCTTCCGTGCGGCGAGCGTGCGCGCAAGATTGATCCGGAATACGATATTCTGCGGCGCCGCGGCAACGACCTGCGCAAAACATGTTTCCGCGTTCTCGAACCGGTTGTGACGGAAGTGGTCGCGTCCCTCGCGGTAGGTCATGAAGATCTCGGTTTTACGCAGATCGGCCAGCAGCGTCGCGAGCGAGCTCTCCGGCGGCGTGCGGTTGCCGACGATCAGTTCCTCGAGGATGTCGTCCGCCTCGGAATCCATCATCGGCTCTTCGGGCCGGGTGCGATCGCGGCGGATCAGCTCGGTGTCGGTGAGCAGCGAACGGTCATATCTGCGTCGTTTTTCCGCGTCGGAAAGCGTATCGAACGCGAGTGCGAGCGCCTGGAACTCCCGGGTCTTGTCCGGCGCATTCCGGAAGAGGTCCGGATGACACCGCTTCGCCTGGCGGTAGTAGGCCCGCCTGAGTTCGGCGAAACCGGCCCGGCTGTCGACGCCGAGAATCTGGTAGTACGTCAATGCCATTTTCGATCAAATTATGGTTCCAGTGCTTGCCATTCATCGGGAAATCGAGTATAATATATACATGAATTTGTCGTATCGCCAACGGGAACCGGAAAGAAAGAAGATTTTTCCGGGTCTGCACGCATGGGAGAAAGGCGTGGATCTGTTCCTGAAGCCCGGAGCGGTATGCAGAGGATGAGGAGACGATGGAATTTATGGATAAGAAGACGAATGCCCTGCCGGGTGGAACCGAGACGATCCTGATCGTCGACGACCACGAGACGATCTGGGATTTCCTGATCGAAGCGCTCCAGAAACTCGGCTACTCCGTGCTCCTGGCGGAAAACGGCCTGGATGCCGTGGAGATTTATGAGGCGAATCCATCGGAGATCGACCTGGTGCTGCTCGACATGATCATGCCGAAGCAGGGAGGACATCAGACGTTCTTCCGGATCCGCGCGATCGATCCGAATGCGAAAATCCTGCTGTCGAGCGGATTCGTTTCGGAGGCGGAGGTGCATGATCTTCTCAACCAGGGCGCATGCGGATTTCTGCCGAAGCCGCACCGGCTGCCGACCGTGGCGAAAGCGATCCGCGAGGTCCTCGACACGGGCCGGATCGCGGGATGACGGACAACCTTTCCGGAGTGTGGGGTTTGCATGGACGACTGGGTCGAAATCAACCGCGATGAGCGGCACATCAAACGCGAGCGCGCAAAAGCACGCGAACTGCGGAACACCCCCTATTTCCGGAATCTGTTCCAACAGGGAATCTGTCACTACTGCCGGAAGAAATTCCCTCCGGAAGAGCTGACGCTCGATCATATCGTTCCGGTGGCGCGCGGCGGGAGAAGCACCCGGGGCAATCTTGTGGTCTGCTGCCGAGCCTGCAACCAGGCGAAGAAGTTTCTCACCCCCGCCGAGATGCTGCTCCGGCAGCTTGAACAGGAGGGGAATTCGGGCGGGAACGCCTGATATTCCGTATTTTTTTCGCCGTTTCTCCGTCGTTTTTCCGCCGCTTTTTGAGGTGGAACGGCGGGTTCTCCCGTGATTTTTCCGTCATTCCGGCGGAATTTACTTCATATGTGCCGCCCGGTATCGTCCGGGCGCGATGCCGGTTTTCCGTTTGAACATCGCGGCGAAATAGTATTCGTCCGAGAAACAGAGCTGTTCGGCGATCTTCTTGATCGCCATGGGGGAACCGCGCAGCAGCATGCGCGCGGTTTCGAGTTTGCGCTCGATCAGGTACTGCGTGGGCGTTTCTCCGTATTCGTTTTTGAAGATGCGGATCGTCTGGCCGCGTGACCGCGAGATTTTTGCGGCCATTTCGAGGAGGGAGGGGGCTGGGGCGAAGATCAGCGTATCGAGCCACTCCCGCAATGCCGCAGCCTCGGGCGACGGCTGGTGTTTGCGGGCGGCGGCGTGCAGATCGGCCGCCATGGTCACGATCAGCCCCATCAGAAATTCCGGACCGATCCGGGTATGCGCCTCCTGCGGATGAAGCCGGAGCTGGTGAAGGGCGTTTTTGAAGAGTTCTGGCCGCGAAAACGCCGGGACATAAAAGACCCCCTCAAGTCCATAGAGTCGCACGAGTTCCGCCATCAACGGGCCGGAGAAGTTGATCCAGTGCTTGATCCACGGGGTTTCCGCGCTGGAGGAGTAGCGGTGGCGGCTCATCGGCGGGACGAGGTAGAGATCCCCAGCTGCGGGATGGCAGGTGACCCCCTCGATGGTCAGGGTGCCGGTGCCGGACTCGATGAACTCGGCAACCCAGAGGTCCGCCCCGTTCCGTTCGATGACATAGGAGCCGTCGCACCAGCTGCTCCCGGCCAGCTGCACCGTCACCGGGGAATCGGCCTGAGGCGTTCCGGAAAAGATGAACTCCTCCCTCATGCGCACTGCCTCTTCAGCTGATTTCCCAGATGACGACCGCCGTGGCATAGGCGGTTTCGTGGCTGAGCGACAGATGAAATGTGCCGCCGCCGCGCCGCGCGGCGAATTCGGCGGCTTTCCCCTCGAGTTTCAGGCGCGGAGCGCCCGAGGGGGTGTTCTCGATGACCAGTTCGGTGAACGCGCAGTGTTCTCCGATTCCGCACCCGAGCGCCTTGGCCGCGGCTTCCTTGGCGGCCCAGCGGCCGGCGTAGTAGGTCGCGGCGTGTTTCCGGCGGGCTCCCTCGGTCAATTCCGCCGGGGCGCAGATCCGCTGCCGGAACGCTTCGCCGAATTTCGTGAGCATTGTTTCGATGCGCGCGATTTCGACGATATCGGTTCCGACTCCGGCGATCATTTTTCCGTCTCCTGCGCGGGAGCGGCGGTTTCCGGCGCCGACTCCGACTTCGACTCCGGTGATTGCTGCTGCTGTGACTGCCGCGCTTTTTCCGCTTCGAGCCGTTTTGCCTCAAACTCTTTCAGGACGCGGCGGAGCTCTTCTAGTTCGCGTTCGCCCTGAGAGAGTTTTTCTCGGGCGTTTTTCGCTTCGCTTTCGGCCTGCTGCCGGAGGGAGTCGGATCTGGCGGTGGCGGCCTGCGCCTCTTTGAGTTTCTTTTCGTGGGCGTCGACGAGTTTCTGGAGTTCCTGCTGCTGTTTGCGGGCGAACTCCTCCTTGAGTTTGATGATCTGCGCCTCGGTGCGGGTGGCGGCGTCTTTCTCCATCTCGCGGATTCTCGCTTCAAAGCTTTCGCGCTGCCTGCCCATCTCCTCCCGGAGCCGGGCGAGATTCGCGGAGAAATCCTCCCGCGACTTGTCGAGGATGACGGTCATCTCGTTGAGTTTCGCCCCCGATTCGCGGGTCGCCTCCAGGGCGGCTTCGCGGTTGCGCTGTTCGATGCGGCTGAACGCCTGATACATCACGAATGCGAGCACGAGGACGAATGCGACCAGCCCGAGCAGCAGCACGGTCATGATGATCCGCATGCGCTGCACCAGACGGCGGCGCTGGTGTTCCGCCTCCTCAAGCCGATCCGCGAGTTTCAGAAACTCGGTGTTGATCTGTACGCTCATCTGCTCGAACGCAGGGCGCAGGGCGGGGAGCGTCTCGCCGTTTTCTCCGGCGGAAGAGGCCGGGGCGGGGAGCGTCTCGCCCCCCTCGGGGGCGGCGGGTAAGCCGGAAGAGGCCGGAGGGTGCGCAGTAAGTTCGGGGCGGATGCCGTAACGCGAGGCGAGAAGCTGCTCGATTTCAAACGAACTTTTTCCCTCGTTGCGCATGCCGGAGATCTCTTTGAGAATCCGCAGCGATTTTTCCGAATAAACTTTGCGTTTTCCCCGCGTTTCGACTTCGAGATAATCGGCGTAGCGCACGAGCCAGTCGTTGATGGTGCTGCGCGGCAGCCCGAGTTCTCCCGCCAGGTCGCTGGCCAGATAGGTTCTGCTCTCCATATCGAAAATCACCTTTTTGGGTTGGATGAATGTTGTTCAAAGTAATGGCGGATCTGCGCCATATCCTGATCGATCTGCTGTTTCAGGGCCTCCGGGTCCGGAAACGTGCGCTCTTCACGCAGATAGCTCAGAAACTCCACGCCGAGTTCGCAGCCGTAAAGGTTGCCGGAGAATCCGAGCAGATGGACTTCGACGCGCCGGACGGAGTTTTCCCAGCCGAAAGTCGGAGCAAATCCGATGTTGACCGCGGCCGCATACGGCACCCCGTCGCGCCAGGCGGCGGCGGCATAGACCCCGTCCGGCGGCAGAACTCCCGCGGTGAACGCGAGATTCGCGGTCGGGCAGTCGAGCCGGTCACTCGCGGCGTGGTATCCGCGCTCAACCGTGCCGATGAGTCGGTAGGAACGTCCGAGCATCTCGGCGGCCCGGTCGAGTTTGCCGGCCGCTACGGCGCGGCGGATTGCACTTGAGCTGACGGTCTCTCCGGCGAGTTCGAGTTCCGGGCAGCCGCGGAAACGGATGCCCCGTTCGACGGCGTAGTGTTCGAGAAACGTGCTGTCGCCCGTTCCGTTGCGGCCGAAGCGCCAGTGCCGCCCCACGCAGATCCCCGAGACTTCCACTTCGGGGCAGCCGAGCAGCCGGTCGAGGAACTGCCGCGGTTCAAGCCGGGCGAACTCCGGCGTGAACGGCACGACCCAGACCAGTTCCGCGCCCGCCTCGCGCAGCAGCCGGACGCGCTCCTTGAGCGGCACGAGCAGCATCGGGGACTCGTCGGGGCGGAGCACGGCCCGCGGGTGCGGGTCGAACGTCATGGCTGCCGGGATCGACCCGGTTTCGCCGGCGGCGGCCAGCACTTCGGCCAGGATCAGGCGATGACCGAGGTGGACGCCGTCGAAGACGCCGATCCCGAGGGACAGTTTTCGTTTCTCCCGGCTTTCCCCGGGCAGTCCGAGGTGTCCGACCTCGGTGAATTTCAACAGATTGTCCGTCATAAACTGAATCGAATCCGGAAGTAAAATCCGGTTTTCCCTTGCATAATGTCAAACTGCGGCGTATATTAAGATACACTGACTATAACCGCTCGTCAACAACTCTACGACAGGAAATTCCGATGAAAACCGTATTGTACCCCGGTTCTTTCGATCCGTTCACGAACGGCCATCTCGATCTGGTGGTCCGTGCGGGGCGGCTGTTCGATCGGGT
The DNA here is from genome assembly GCA_944389935.1 of uncultured Victivallis sp. Taxonomy (GTDB): domain Bacteria; phylum Verrucomicrobiota; class Lentisphaeria; order Victivallales; family Victivallaceae; genus Victivallis. Next base: position 43,653 of record CALXOE010000007.1, on the reverse strand, counting down.
GATCGTCGCGATCGCCGTCAACTCCCAGAAGTCTCCGATGTTCACGATGGAGGAGCGCAAGGCGCTGATCGAGCTCTGCTGCCGGGAGATTCCGCATGTTCAGGTCGTGGCGTTCCGCGGGCTGCTCGTCGACGCGATCGAGGAGTTCGGGGCGAACGCGGTGCTGCGCGGGCTGCGGGCGTTCTCCGACTTCGAGTACGAACTTCAGATGGCGCTCATGAACCGCAGTCTGCGTCATTCGTGCGAGACGATCTTCATGACTCCGACCCAGGAGAATTCGTTTGTAAGTTCCCACATGGTCAAGGAGGTCGCGATGCTCGGGGCGGATTTCAGCGCCTACGTCCCCCCGGCGGCGGTCCCGGTGATCGCCGCGAAAGTCAAAGAGCTCAGGGAGGCCGGAAAATGATTCGTTTTTCCGTTGCACGGGTGGAAAAGGAACCGGTCGAACTCGTCGGCGATGAGCCGGCGGAGTGGCTCGAGATCGAGCCATCCGACTTGTTGCGGGTGACCTCTCCGGTCCATTACGATCTGCTGGCGAAAGCGGTCTCGGGCGGCGTCCTCGTCGAGGGAAAGGTCCGGACCGGCGTCGCCGGGCTCTGCGGCCGCTGCCTCGAACCCGTGGCTGAGACGATCGAAAATCCGGGCGTCTGCCTCTTTTACGAGCAGCCGCAGGAGGATGAGCTCGATATCACCGAAGATGTCCGGGGCGAGATGCTGCTCGAGCTGCCGATGAATCTGCTCTGCTCGGAAGAGTGCCGGGGACTCTGCCCGCACTGCGGGAAAAACCTAAATCGGGGGAGCTGCTCCTGCACGGACGACGACGAGGCCGATGACCGCTGGTCTGCCCTCGACAACCTCAAGCTGTGATCCCGTCTGCGCGTGAAAGCAGCAGCGCGAGCTGCAATCCCGCGCCGACGATGACCGGGATCGAGAAGTTGTCGTCGATATGGAGCTGTTTTTCAAAGAGTTCCGCCGCGCACGCCGGCAGAAGTGCGATCGCTCCGCCGAGATAGAGGGCGACTCCGGCGCCGGTCAGCGCGAGATAGATTCCGAGAGCGGCGCCGCCGAAGATGAGAAAAGCCGCGACTCCCTCCCAGCTCTTGTTGTTCGGTGCCTTGTGCCGTCCGAAACGGCGGCCGATGAGCGCGGCGGCCGCATCGCCCGTGAGCATGACGGTCATGGCGCCGCCGGCGGCTTCGCGCTCGTAGAGCACGGTCACGAGCAGCGCGGCCATGAGAACGTAGCTGCCGCCGGAGACGATCCAGGCGCCGGGTTCTGGTTTTTTGCGCAGCATGCGGCCGAAGAAGAAACCGTAGAGCGGCGCCAGGACCGGCCAGTTGCAGGCGTAGGCGTGTTCGGCGATGAGCGTCGCGACGAGCAGAAACGCGAAAAGCCCCGCCGCGACGGGGCGGCTCGGGATCAGCACGACTGCAAACACCATCCAGAGCGACGAGAGGTGAATGAGCTTGCGTTTGAGCTCCTCAACATAGGTGATTTCAGCGGCGGACAACGCGATTCTCCTCCAGAGATTTCTTCTTTCCGGTAAAAATAACATGCGAATGGAAAATATGCAACCGCCGCTCCGCTTTTTCCTTGAAATTGCGCGGGGTTGGCTGTATATTGTTCCCCTGTTGATGCAACCAGGGAAAGAGAGTGGGAGACATGAGCGAAAATACCGTTGACATAAACAGTTCCGCATCCGATTACAGTGCCAGTAAGATCACCGTTCTGGAGGGGCTCGAAGCGGTACGGGTGCGGCCATCGATGTACATCGGCGACACGGGTCAGCGCGGTCTGCACCATCTGGTGTACGAGGTGGTGGACAACTCGATCGACGAGGCGCTGGCCGGATATGCGAGCCATATCGCCGTGACGATTCACCCGGACAACTCGATCACGGTCGAGGACGACGGGCGCGGCATCCCGGTGGATCTCCATGAGAAAGAGGGAAAACCGGCGGTGGAAGTCGTGCTGACGATTCTGCATGCGGGCGGCAAGTTCGACCACAACTCCTACAAGGTTTCCGGCGGTCTGCACGGTGTCGGCGTCTCCTGCGTGAACGCGCTGTCGGACTGGATGGAGGTGGAGGTTTACCGTGGCGGCGTCGCCTATCAGATCCGGTTTGAACGCGGAGTGACGACCATGCCGCTCAAGGTGCTCGGTCCGACCGCGAAGCGCGGAACGAAAGTCTCGTTCAAGCCGGACGGGACGATTTTCTCCGACACGGTCTATGTGCGCGACATTCTCGCGCGGCGGCTGCGCGAACTTGCGTTTCTGAACAGCGGAATCCGGATTCTCTTCACCGACGAGCGGCTCGAGCCCGACAATCCGCAGCGCAGCGAGGTGTTTCACTACGAGGGCGGCATCCGGGAGTTTGTCGCGATGCTGAACGCGAACAAGACGGTCATCAATCCGGAGGTGATCTACTTCCATCGCGAACGCAACGGTATCGACGTCGAAGTCGCCATGCAGTACAACGACGGCAACACCGAGAATGTCTACAGCTACGCGAACAACATCAACACGGTCGAGGGCGGCACCCATCTGACCGGATTCCAGATGGCGCTGACGCGCACGATCAACAACTACACCAAAGAGCGCATGAAAAACGACACGACGCTCTCCGGCACGGATGTGCGCGAGGGGCTGTCGGCGGTCGTGAGCGTGAAAGTTCCGGATCCGCAGTTCGAGGGGCAGACCAAGACGAAGCTCGGCAACTCCGAAGTGCAGGGGATCGTGACCTCGGTCATCAACGAGGAGCTCGGCGACTATCTTGAGGAGAATCCGCAGATCGCCCAGAACATCGGCAACAGCGCGATGCTTGCGGCCCGGGCGCGTGAGGCGGCCAAGAAAGCGCGTGAGAGCGTCCGCCGCAAGGGGGCGCTCGAGGGGCTCGGGCTGCCCGGAAAACTCGCGGACTGCTCGAATCGCGATCCCTCGAAGTGTGAACTCTACATCGTCGAGGGTGACTCGGCGGGCGGCTCGGCGAAATCGGGGCGCGACAGCAAGATCCAGGCGATTCTGCCGATCCGCGGCAAACTGCTGAACGTCGAAAAGGTGCGGATCGACAAAGTGTTTGCGAACAAGGAGATCCAGTCGCTGATCTACGCGATCGGGTGCGGGATCGGCGAGGAGTTCGATGTCTCGAAAGCGCGTTATCACCGCGTGGTCATCATGACCGATGCCGACGTTGACGGTTCACACATCCGGACGCTGCTGCTGACGTTCTTCTTCCGGCAGATGAAGCCGCTCATCGAAGCGGGCTATGTTTATATCGCCAAGCCGCCGCTCTTCAAGGTCACGCGCAAGAAGAAAGAGCAGTACATCGACACCGAGGAGCAGCTCGACCGCTATCTGGTTCAGCTCGGCGAAGAGGATCTGACCGTGAAGAGTGCCGCCGGGGCGCAGCTGGCGCGGGAGGAACTCTCCGCGCTCATTGAGCTCTACACCCGCGCCTCGCACGTGTCGCAGGGGTTGCGTCGCTGCGGCATCGATCCGCACGAGTATTTCGACGCGATCCGCGAGGACGGCAAGTGTCCGATCAGCCACATTACGGTGCGCGAGGCGGACGGGACGAATACGCAGAAATATCTCTATTCGCCCGAGGAGCAGCACGCATTTCTGCATGATGCGGAAGAGCGGCTTGCCGGTCCGGCTCCGGAGGCGGCTCCGGGAGATGCGGAGTCGGAGGCGGCTGCGGCCGAGCGCGCGACGGAACTTGCGCGCCATTTCGATATCATCGACATCTTCGAGGCGGCGAACTGCGAGGAGCTCGTATCCGCTCTGGCGGAACACAACCTGAAACCGAAGAACGTGTTCGACAAGGACGGGGCGCTCTTTTTCGTATCGGCGGGAGAGGGATCGCCGGAGAGTCCGGCCGAGTCGCTCGAGGAGCTTTTCAGCCAGGTTCGGGCGAACGGGCAGACGGGGTTGCGCATTCAGCGTTACAAAGGTCTCGGTGAAATGAACGCCGAGCAGCTCTGGGAGACCACGATGGATCCCGAGACGCGCAAGATGATCCGGGTCACGATGGAGGATGCCATTGTGGCGGATCAGATGTTCACGCTGCTGATGGGCGATGTGGTCGAACCGCGCCGGGAGTACATCGAGAAGTACGCCGCGGGCGTGAAAGATCTCGATATCTGAACAGTAATCTATTTTCACTGGGAGAACGGAAAATGGCGGAGAAAGAGGCGAAGGCGGCCGACAAGGCGAAAGCCGCCGATAAGGATACCGGCAGAGAGAAGAATCTTCAGATCGCGATCGGGCAGATTGAGAAGAGTTTCGGCAAGGGGTCGATCATGCGTCTCGGAGACACCGGGGCGGCGCAGCGGGATGTTCCCGTCATCAGCACGGGATCTCTGGCGCTGGATCTGGCGCTCGGGATCGGCGGGGTGCCGGCGGGGCGGATCGTGGAGATTTTCGGGCCGGAATCGAGCGGCAAAACCACGGTCTGCCTGCACGTGATCGCGAATGCGCAGGCGAAAGGGGGCAAGTGCGCGATCATCGATGCGGAACATGCGATCGACCCTGGCTATGCGAAAAAGATCGGCGTGGACATCGACAATCTGCTGATCTCGCAGCCGGACTGCGGCGAGGATGCGCTGAATATCGCTGACATGCTCGTGCGCAGCGAAGCGATCGATGTGCTCGTAGTCGATTCCGTGGCGGCGCTGGTGCCGAAAGCGGAGATCGAGGGGCAGATGGGCGAATCGCACGTCGGACTGCAGGCGCGGCTGATGTCGCAGGCGCTGCGGAAGCTGACCGGTGTGGTGGCGAGGACCGGGACCTGCATCATTTTCACGAACCAGATTCGCGAGAAGATCGGCGTGATGTTCGGGAATCCGGAGACCACGACGGGAGGCAATGCGTTGAAGTTCTATGCGTCGATCCGCATGGACATCCGGAAGACGACGGGGATCAAGGATCCGGCGGGGAACATCATCGGCAACCGGGCGCGGGTGAAAGTCATCAAGAATAAGATGGCGCCTCCGTTCCGGCAGGCCGAGTTCGATATCATGTACAACGAGGGAATTTCAAAAGCCGGTTCGATGCTTGACGTCGCGGCCGACATGGGGATTCTCGAGAAACGCGGGAGCTGGTTCAGCCTTGACGGCGAACAGCTCGGCCAGGGGCGCGATCAGACCAAGGCGCTGATCGCGGGATCTCCGGAGCTGCAGCAGAAGCTCATGGAGAGGATTTACGCGAAAGTTCGGGGCGGCGATCCCGTGCCCGAAAATCTCTCGGGCGAGCCGGAGGCGGAAGCCGCCGGAACCGGGGAGTGATCGGGGTGGTGACGGTTTGAAAACAGCTCGAATCATTGCGGCGGCGGGGGCGCTTTTTGGGGCGTTTCTGCTGCCGCTTTGCGCTGACGAGGCGGCGGAACGCCGTCTCGGCGAAGAAGCCTGTGCGCAGGGCGATTACAAAAATGCGGCGCAATACTTCGACAACGCCCGGCAGATTTCCGCACAGGATGTGGAGAAATGGGGGGCGAATACGCTCTCGATGGCCGATGCGAAATTGAGGGACGGCGATGTCGAGGCGGCGAAACGTCTGCTGGCGGAATATCGCTCCCGCCTGCCGGCCCACGGTGCCGGGATGCTGCCCGGGCAGATCCTGATGGCGGAGAAGCGGTATGCGGAGGCTGAAGAGTTTTTTTCGGCACTCGCCTCCGGAGCGTCGGATCCGGAGACGGCCTGCGAAGCGGCGCTCGGAGTCGGGGAGGCCCGGCTCGGGCAGAAGAATTTCAAAGGCGCGGTCGAAAAGTTTGCACAGATCGAAAACGAAAATGCGGATTTGCCGCGCTGGGCGCAGCGCGCACTCGAAGCGAGGATTTACGCGCTGATCGAGTCCGGCGACTACAAGACTGCGGAAGAGTTGCTGGCGGCGGGGAAGTTTCGCAAGATGAATCCGGCGCACTGGCGGACGCTGGATCTGCTGGTGGCTCTGCGGCGCGGTGCATTTGACCGTTTTCTGACGGATTGGGGGAGCTTGAGCGGGAATCCCGGGAAGCAGCCCGCTCCGATTCTCTATGAGCTCGCGGTCGGCGGGGCCCGTCTGGCGATGGAGAAGAAGCAGACTGCGGCGGCGGAATCGCTCTGGTCCGATGCGTTCAAGCTGGCCGATACCGATGTCGAGCGGCAGAATGCGCTGCGTGAACTCATCAATCTGCAGGCGGGACACGATCCGGCGCAGGCGGCGGCGACGCTGCGGCGCTATCTGACGTTTTATCCGGATTCGCCGGACCGTGCGGGTCTGCTGCTGCGCGGAGCCCGTCTGCTGGCCGGTGCGGGCGACGTGAAACAGGCGCTGGATCTCTACTCCCGGGTGACGGGCGACAACCGGATTCCGGCGGGAGACCGGCTGACGGCGGCGCGGGAGGCGGCGGTGGCGGCTTCGGATGCGAAACTGTACGATCTGGCCGAACCGATGTTCCGTTACCTGGTCGAGCAGGCGGAGACCCCGGCACAGAAAGAGGAGGGGGAGCTGCTGCTGGGGGAACACTATTTCCGGTGCGGGGATTTTGCCCGGGCCGCGCAGCGGATGAAATCGGTTGCGGACGTGAACGGTACGCATGCGGAGGCCGCTCGTTTCTGGCTGCTGCGGTCGCTGATTCCGCTGGGGGCCTATGCTGAGGCGATGCCGGTTGCGGAGAAGCTGCGTGACGCGAAGAATCCGGAATACCGGGTGGCTGCGGAATATTATCGTGCGTTTCTGTTGGAGAAGCGGGGGCAGACCGGAGCGGCGCGCAGCGAGTACGAACGGTTTCTGATCCTGCATCCCGAGTCGGATTATGTGCCGGCGGCGCAGCTGGCGGCGGCGGAGCTGGCGCTGGAGTTGCGCGATTATCCGGCGGCGGCGGAGGGATTGTTCCGTTATGCCGGGCTGAAACCAGTGCCTCCTGATGCGGCGCGGGCGCTCTATCTGGCGATGCAGGCGGGATATTTCGGCGGGCGAAGTGAAGATGTCGCCCGCGCTTTGAACGAGCTCGATGAGAGATTTCCCGGATCGGCCGGGAGTGTGGAAGCGCGGCTGCAGCTGGCGGATTATCTGCTTGCGGGCGGTGATCCGGCGGGCGCGGAGCAGCAGCTTGTTGAACTCGAGAAGCGGGGGGCGGCAGAAGAGCCGGAAGTGGCGGCCGAGCTGCTTTACCGTCGGGCGCAGATCGCCCGTTCTCAGCAGAATCCGTCGCGGGCGAAAGAGCTGCTTGAGACGCTGCTTTCGACCCGGGCGGAGAGTTCGTTTGCTGCGGATGCGGCACTTCTGGCGGGGAATCTGGAGATGGATGCGGGGCGGTACGCCGGGGCGTTGAAATTTTTCCGGCAGGCGCATGAACTGCGTCCCGACGGGTTGTTCGGGCGGATTGCGTCCGGGCGGATTGCCGATGCGCGTTACTGCATTTATGCCGAGACGCTCGACCCGGCCGATTTGAAAGCCGCTGCGGAACTTTACGGGAAGCTGGCGGAGGAGCCGGGCGATCCGCGGCTGCAGCTTCAGAGTCTCTACAAACTCGGGAAATGCCGGGAACTTCTGGGGGAGCCGGGCCGGGCGCTCGATGCGTACAGCCGGGTTCTTTATCTGGCGCTCGACCAGAAACGCGGCGGGGTGATGCCGGATCCGGTCTGGACCGGCAAGGCCGGATATTCGGCCGCGCTGGCGGGTTTGAAGCGTGGGACGCCGGCGGGGGCGCGCGACGCGCTCCGGGTGATCGGGATACTGGAGGAGCTGCAACTGCCGACCGGCGAGGATTTCGACCGGATCCGGCAGGAGATTCGGCGAAAATACAATTTACAGAGGAAACCGTGAAATGTCATTGGTCTTGAAGTTGATGGAGGACGGTGGTCCGATCATGTGGGTGATTCTCTTCTGCAGCGTGGTGGCGCTGTTCATTTTCCTGAAGAAAGTGTTTCAGTTCCACCGGGAGGAGATCAACATCGGGGAGGTGCTGCGGGGATTGTTCAACGTGCTGCGGCGGGATGGATTTGTCGAGGCGCTGACGCTCTGCGACCACACGCCGGGGCCGGCGGCGCGGCTGCTGGCGGCCGCGATTCGCGCCTATGAACGCGGTGACGAGGATATCCGCAAGGCGGTGGATGATGCGGCGCTGGAGGAGATTCCAAAACTGGAACGGCACATCAATCTGCTCGGAACGCTCGGGTTTGTGCTGCCGTTGATCGGTTTTCTCGGGACGGTGCTCGGGATGATGCAGGTGTTTGACGCGGCGCAGGGGAGTGAGTCGTTCACGGCGACGGACATCGCCGGCGCGGTGAAGATGGCGTTGTTGACGACGGCATCGGCGCTGGCGGTGGCGATTCCGTGTTATCTGGCCTACAACTATCTGGTGGCGCGGGTGGACTCCATCACGCTGGATATGGAGAAGGCGTCGCTTGAGATGCTCGGATTCATGGAGCGCCGCCGTCGGGAGTCGAAAGCGAAGACGGAGGCGGGACGTGAATAATTCCCCCTCAATCGGAGCGCGGCGTTACAAGCCGGGGCTCAAGCCGAAGAGCGGTTGGCCGGAGCTGACCGCTCTGATCGATGTGCTGTTTCTCGTGCTGTTGTTCCTGTTTCTGTCGAGCTCATTTGTGCGGGTGACGGGAATCCGGGTGAATCCGCCCCGGGTGCGTCCTTCGAGCTTTGCGGATCTGGAGCGGTTTGTGGTGACGATCACGCGCGGTGAGGACGGCGGGCGGCTGCTCTATTTCAACGACCGTCCGGTGACGCCGGAGATGCTCAAGCAGCAGTTCAACGAGGTGCACGGCCGCAGTCGCAACGCCACGATCATCATTCTGGCGGACCGGGGAGTCTCTCTCGAACAGAGTGCCGAAGTGATGGCGCTGGCGGAAGCCGCGGAATTGCCGAGTTTTCTGGTGACGGTTCCGCCCGGGGAGCGGCCGGAGACGGTATTCGGACAGTGAGTCCGCTGCGGCGGAGGAGGCGAGACGAGATCTATGGCGAAGATTCCAAACTATCTGCTGACGCGGCCGATTACGCCCGGCTGGGTGTATACGGTCGAGGCCCTGGTGCTGGCGCTGCTGGTGCATGGGGCGCTGTTTTTTCTCGCCGGTTATCAGCCTGAGAAGCGGACTCCGCCGGCGCGGAAGAGTCCGGGAGTGACGCTTCTGACGCAGTCCGGACTGCCGGAGGAGGAGTGGCGCAAGCTGCTCGCCTGGACGCTGGTCCATGATCCGGCTCAGATTTCCCGTTCGGATGCGGGTTCGGGTTATACGGCGTTGCTGGAGAAGCACCGGGAGCGTGCAGTCGCGCGGGAAGCGGACGATGAGGCCGGGATTCCGACCCCGCAGCTGCCGGAGCTTCCCGGTTATGCGAAACTGGCGCTGATCCCGGCGGAAGAGCCGGAGCCGTATTGCGGCGGGCTCTTCGACGAACGGAAGCCCGTTCCGGTTCCGGCGGTGAGAGCGCCGTTCATCACGGACGGCGACGGAAAGCGGCTGGAGCTCAGGCGACTGCGACTGCCCGGGGAGGTGGATCGGAACGCGGTTGTATGCCCCACAGTCATCACGGTTCGAGGAGGGGGCGGTATGATGCGGCAGCATCTGGCGCAATCCTGCGGGGTCGCTGCGCTCGACCAGGCCGCGCTTGAGGCGATTGCCGGGGAGCGGGAGGCGTTGCACGGGACGATCGTTGTTTACTGGCCGGAAATGGAGTCGGAGGAGGTGGCGCCGTGATTGGAATCTCTTATGCCGATGCGTTGTTCGGATTTTTTGCGCTCTGGCTGATTTTCATCGGCATTCTCTGGTGTCGTGAGCTCTATCGGGTCAAGCGATACAGTTGGAATCTGAGCAACAGCACGCTGTTTCACTGCGACAACTGTCATCACTCGTTCATCATCAAGGAGTCGGTGAACCTCACGCGCTGTCCGCGTTGCAATTCGATCTGCATCTGCCGGAAACGGCGGGATCTGGAATAAGAGGGAGAGGATGATGAAACCTGCTGCCGTATTGCTGTCGATTCCGCTGCTGCTGGCGGGTGGATGCTGGATTCTGCCGCCCGGAACGCCGCCGGAGGGGGCGATTGTGACGGAGGAGGCGCCCGCGTTCCGCGATCTGCGCGGCGCCGAGAATGATCTGGTCACCTCGCTTTTTGCATACACGCTGCAGAACTGCCCGGGGGCGGCGGTGGCGGTCGATGCGGAGGAACCGCTCCGGTCGCTCGCTCGCCGGGTGATCGAACGGACCGGGGCGATCAGCGGGATCCGCTTTTCGCCGGAGGGGCGTTATCTGCTCCGGGCCCGCATGGAACAGAATCTTCTCCGCTTTTCGCTGACCGATTCGACCACGGGGGCGACGGTCTGGCGGGAGAGCGTTCCGGTGGCTGCCGGAACACGCTGACCGGGCCGGTTTTTCCTCTTTCCCGCCGCCTGCAAAATTCGGGTTTCCGCTTGCATTTTCAGGGAAAAATGGTATATTATCCCGTTATGGTTGAACGGACAAACGGAGGAAAACAGGAGATGGCGGAAGCGGCGGTGAAGTATGACAGCGATTCGATCAAGACGTTGTCGCCGCTGATGCACATCCGCCACCGGCCGGGCATGTACATCGGCCGCCTCGGCGACGGATCCCATCCCGAGGACGGGATCTACGTTCTCGTCAAGGAGATCATCGACAACTGCATCGATGAATTCACGATGGGAGTCGGCAAAAGGATCGACATCACGCTGGATGCGGGGAGCGTTTCCGTGCGCGATTACGGGCGCGGGATTCCGCTCGACAAAGTTGTGGCGTGCGTCTCCGAGATGAACACGGGCGGCAAGTATGAGGGGGATGCGTTCGCTTTCTCCATCGGACTTAACGGCGTCGGAACCAAGGCGGTGAACGCCCTGTCGGAAAAATTCACCGTGCGGTCGCACCGGGACGGGAAGTTTCACGAGGCGCGGTTCGAGCGCGGCGTCCTGCAGGGCGAGGAGGAGGGCGAAACCACTGAGCGCAATGGGACGTTTGTGGCATTCACGCCGGATCCGGAGTTGTTTCCCGGTTACGCATTCAAGCCGGAATATCTGGAAAAACGGCTCTGGATGTACGCCTATTTGAACAGCGGGCTCTCGATTTATCTGAATGGGCAGCTCTATCTGTCGCGCCACGGTCTGGAGGATCTGCTCGAGGTCGAGATCGGCGAGGACAAGATCTATCCGATCATCGCGCTGAAGACGCCGACGTTGGAATTTGCGCTCACTCACAGCGACAACTACGGGGAGACCGCGTTCAGTTTTGTGAACGGCCAGTATACGAACGACGGCGGCACTCATCTTTCGGCATTCAAGGAGGGGGTGCTCAAAGCGATCAACGAGTTTTCCGGCAAGAGTTACAAGGCCGATGACGTGCGTGACGGCATGGCCGGGGCGATCGCGATCAAGCTGCGCGACCCGATCTTCGAGTCGCAGACCAAGAACAAGCTCGGCAACACCGACGTGCGCGGACCGGTGGTTTCGGCGGTGCGCGACGCGATCGTCGACTTCCTGCACAAGAACAAGGAGGTCGCCGAGATCGTTCTGGACAAGGTCTCGCGCAATGAGCAGATGCACCGGCAGGTTCAGGCGCTGAGGAAGAAAGGAGCGGCGGCGGCGGTCAAGAGCAAGCTGCGGATTCCGAAACTCAAGGATTGCAAATTCCATCCGGGCGACAAATGGCCGCGCGGCGTGACTCCCTCCGAGACGATGATTTTCCTGACCGAGGGCGATTCTGCCGCCGGTTCGCTCGAGGTGTGCCGCGACGTGAACTGCCAGGCGATCTTCGCATTACGCGGCAAGCCGATGAACAGCTACGGCGAGAAGTTCGAGAAGATCTATACGAACGAGGAGCTGACGTTCCTCATGCAGGCGCTCGGGATCGAGGACTCCGTCGACAATCTGCGGTACGACAAGGTCGTGCTTGCGACTGATGCGGATGTGGACGGACTGCATATCCGGAATCTGCTGATCACGTTTTTTCTGATGTTCTTCGACCAGCTTGTGCTGTCGGGGCATTTGTATGTGCTTGAGACGCCGCTCTTCCGGGTGCAGGCGCCGAAGCAGCCGCCGGTTTACTGCTACAATGAGGCCGAGCGTGACGCGGCGGCGCGGAAGCTCGGCAAAAAAGCGGAGATCACCCGGTTCAAGGGGCTCGGCGAGATTTCGCCGAAAGAGTTCGGGCGGTTCATCGGCGAGGAGATGCGCATTCAGCCCGTAACGCTTGACAATATGAAGAACATTCCGGAGCTGCTCGGATTCTTCATGGGCAACAACACCCCGAAGCGGCGCGAATATATCATGAACAATCTGGAAGTGTCGAAATATGAGTGACGAACCGGAGAAGCCCGAGACCGGGGAGATCGAGCCGGAAAAACCGGAAGTGAATGAAGCCGTGGAACTGGATGTCCCTGACGAGTCGGCCGTCACGGCGGTGCGTCATCGCGGGAACAACGAGTATTTCCGGCAGATGATGGACCAGAACTTCCTGGAGTACGCGAGCTATGTCGTGAAAGACCGCGCGATTCCGGATGTGGACGACGGTTTGAAACCCGTGCAGCGGCGGATTCTCTGGTCGCTCTACAAGATCGATGACGGCCGCACGCACAAGGCGGCGAACGTGATCGGCAACACGATGCACTACCATCCGCACGGGGATGCCTCGATCGGGGATGCGCTCGTGGTGCTCGCAAACAAGGAGTATTTCATCACGAAGCAGGGGAATTTCGGCAACATTCTGACCGGGAGTCCCGCTGCGGCGCCGCGATACATCGAGTGCAGTCTTTCGCCGATGGGGCGTGAGGTGCTGTTCAACAACGACATCACGGAGTTCGTCGACTCCTACGACGGGCGCAGCCAGGAGCCGGTCGTGCTGCCGGTGAAGATCCCGTCGCTTCTGATGCTCGGCAGCGACGGGATTGCGGTCGGCATGGCGACGAAGGTCATGCCGCACAACTTCAATGAGCTGCTCAAGGCGCAGATCAGCGAACTGCGTGGCGAATCGTTCGAGCTCTATCCCGATTTTCAGCAGGGCGGGCTCATGGACGTGAGCGACTACCAGGATGGGAACGGCAAGATCACGCTGCGCGCGAAGATCGATATCGAGGGGAGGAAACTCATCATCCGCGAAATTCCGGCGACGACCACGACCGAGAGCCTCATCGCATCGATCGAAAAGGCCGCCGAGAAGAACAAGATCAAGATCGCGAGCGTGAACGACTACACGACCGAACATGTGGAGATCGAAATCGTCCCGACCCGCGGTTATGACCCGGAGCGGACGCGCCAGGCGCTGTACATGTACACCGACTGTTCGGTGTCGATTTCAGTGAATTTGACGGTGATCTGTGAGAGCCGACCGGCGGTGATGAGCGTGACGGACGTCATCCGGCGCAATACGAGTAAACTGCTCGAATATTTGAAGCGGGAGCTCGAAATTGAGCTCGGCAAGCAGGAGGATCTGTTTCATGCCAAGACGCTGGCGCAGATCTTTTTCGAGAACCGCATCTACAAGCGGATCGAGGAGTGCGGCAGCCAGGAGGAGGAGTACGCGGAGGTCCATGCAGGACTCGCCCCGTTCCGCCATCTGCTGCGGCGGGACGTGACCGATGAGGATGTCGACAAGCTGCTCGCGCTGCCTGTGCGCCGGATCTCCCGGTTCGACATCGAGAAGAACCAGCGCGAAATCGCCGAAGTGCTTGCGAAGATGGATGAGATCAATAAAAATCTCGGCAGCCTCAAGCAGTACGCGATCCGCTACCTGAAAAAACTGCTGGAAAAATATGGGGATCAGTATCCGCGTCGGACCGAGATCGAACATCTCGAAAAGATCGACCGGACGGCGGCGGCGCTGAACAACATCAAAGTCGGCTGGGATCGCCGGAACGGTTACATCGGCACTGCGATCAAGAGCGATGACACGATCGCCTGCAATGAGTTCGATCGATTCGTCTGCGTGAGCAAGAACGGCAGCTACAAAGTCATTGCGCTGCCGCCGGAAAAACTGTTCGTCGGCAAACTTTATGATTTCCGCAAATATGATGCCTCGACGGAGTTCGGGGTGATCTACCGGGAAACTGCCTCGGGGAAATATTACGGCAAGCGGACATCGATCGGGGGATTCATCCTCGACAAGGAGTATATGATCTGCCCGGAGAAATGCAAGCTCGAACTTCTGACTCCACGTTCGGATGCGGTTTACACGCTTCTGGAGATGAATGCCCGCGGGAAAACCACGGCGCGGGAACTGAATCTGATGGAGCTGCCGATGCGCACGCCGAAAGCGCGCGGAATCCTGATCTCCTCCCGGCAGCTTGCGAAGATCACGCACAAGCGCTATTTGTCCGAAGAGGAACTCGAAGCGCTGAAACTTGCCGCCTCGGACAAGGAGGAGACTCCGGAAACTGACGGGCAGATGACGGATGAAGTGACGGATCAGTCCGTCGTTTCTGCGGAAAAACCGGTGGAAACTGCGGCGGAACATCCGGCTTCCGAGGGAAAAAAGCCGGAGGAGTCGCCGGCGGAATCCCGGCCCGATCCGGAAATCACGGAACCGGAGACAGCAGTGCCGGAGCCGGTGGCGACATCCCCGGCGGAAGAGATTCCGGAGGAGGCGAATCCGGCGGAAGAGGGGAAAAAGGCGGAGTCCGCACCGGAGTTGGCCTCCCCCGCGACGGAGGAGGCTGTCGAAACGCTTGTGCTGGAGGATGACGGACTTCCTCCGGCCAGGACGAAGCGTTCCCGTCCGCGCCCGAAACCGGCGGCGAAAGTGGAGAAAGCTCCTGAAAAACCCGCTCCCGACGAGGAAGACGAGTTTGGAATGGTGCAGTCTGAATTTGGATTCTGAGGTTCGGCAGAAATCTTCAACGATGGTCAAGGAGATGACAAATGGCTTTTCTTCAATGTGAATTTCATTCGGATGTGCTCGGACGCGCCTGCAGCATGAACGTACTTGTCCCGCAGAAAGCGGCGACGCAGATCGGCATGGTCTCCTCGGGGGAGGATGGACGGGCGGAATACCCGGTGCTCTACCTGCTGCACGGGCTCTCCGACAATCACACGATCTGGATGCGGCGGACTTCGATTGAACGGTATGCGGCCGCTTACGGACTGGTGGTGGTGATGCCGGCCGGAGAGCGCGGTTTCTACACGGACATGGCAGAGGGATATCGTTACTGGACGATGCTGTCGGAAGAGCTGCCGCAGATTGTCCGGAATCTGTTTCCGGTCAGCACGAAGCGTGAGGAGACGTTTGCGGCGGGACTTTCGATGGGCGGCTACGGCGCGCTGAAGCTTGCGCTGCGCTGCCCGGAGCGGTTTGCGGGAGCGGTGGCGCTCTCTCCGGTGACCGATCCGCGCAGCTGGTTTGCCAACGGGGAACGTCCCGGAATGCGCGAGGAGCTGACCCGGATCTTCGGTTCGGAGGAGCGGATTGTCGCGAATGGCGACGATCTTTTCACGCTCGCGGACGATCTGCTTGGTTCGGGAAAACCGAAACCGCGGATTTTGCAGATCTGCGGCACGGAGGATGGGCTGCTGCAGGAGAATCATCGATTCCGCAACCACATGGAGAAGATTCACTTCCCCGGTTACTGCTACATCGAGGATGCCGGCAGCCACACCTGGGAGTTCTGGGATCACTACATTCAGGACGGGTTGCGTTTTCTGCTTGACAAGGAGGCGTGATGAGCGGCCATTCCCGCCACTATTCGGAGATCGGCGTCTGGGAGCGGAGCTGGGTGCTCTTCTGGTCGTACATCAAGATCACGAGTCTCGTGATCGGCGGTGGATATGCGATCATTGCGGCCGCGCAGGAGGAGTTTGTGCACCGGCGCGGCTGGCTGACGGACGACGATGTGCTGGAGATGATCACGATCACGCAGACCGTCCCCGGGATTCTCGCCTGCAATTCGGCGATCTACATCGGCTGGCGGATCAACGGTTTGCCGGGATCGCTCGCGGCGCTGCTCGGCTCGATTCTGCCGTCGCTGGTCACCATCGTCTGCATTGCGGCGGCGATTTCGTCGGTGGCGGAGGTGATTCAGAATGCGTATATTCAAGGGGCATTCCGCGGCGTGATCGCCTGCATCGTGGGCATGGTGATTGTGACAGCGCTCAAAATGCGCAAAAAGGCGGTGAAAGGATGGTTCGGCTGGGTGATTGCGGCGGGCTGTCTCGTCGGGATGAGCGTATTCGGGGTGAATCCGGCGTGGCTGATCGTCGGAGCGATCGTGCTCGGGATCTCGCAGGTGACGGTTCTGCGGCTGAAAAAGCGTGAGGGGGCGGAGGCGAAGAAATGACGCTCTGGGAGCTCTACATCACGTTTTTCAAGTTCGGGCTGCTCTGTTTCGGCGGGGGGTACATGCTTGTGCCGCTGCTTTCGGCGGATCTGGTCGGGAGTGCGCCGGGTGCGCCGCTGACGCCGGAGGCGTTTGCGAATCTGGTGTCGATCGCGCAGGTGACGCCGGGGCCGATCGGGATCAACACGGCGACTTACGTGGGTTTTACGCAGCAGGGGATTCTCGGGGCGTGCCTCGGTACGCTCGGGATTGTGACGCCCGCGCTGTTTCTGGTGATTCTCGCGATCAAATTGCTGAAGCGGTATGAAAAGAGCGTTCCGGTGCAGGGGTTTCTGGCGGGGATGCGTCCCGCGTCGTTCGGGCTGGTTCTATCGGCGGCGTTGGTTTTCGCGGAGCTGTCGGTGTTTCGCACGGAGATTCCGTGGGGCGAATTCTGGAAAATGGTGACGGGCGCGGGCGGTTCGCTCGGCGGGTTCGGGCTGAACTGGGGATGCGTGGTTCTCGCGGCAGTGACGGTTCCGGTGCTGATGAAGACGAAATTTCCATTTCTCTGGCTGCTGTTGCTCTCCGCTATTTTCGGAGCGTTTTTCTGCCAGCCCTGAGGGGGAAATTTGCGAAAATGACGGGATGTTCCGTTATTTTTCCGTCGTTTTTTTTATGGATGGTCGGATCGATGGTGAGGGAATTGACGTTTGCGGAGGGTGAGCGGATGCGGAAAAGAGTCATTGCGCTGGATATCGGGAATGTGTGTCTGGAGATTCATCCGGAGCGCTGTTTTGCTGCGCTCGGCTACCGGAGTGCGCAGGAGATTCCGCCTGAGGCGTTGTTTCTCGCAAGCGAACGGTTTGAGCGCGGCGAAGTGACTCCTGCGGAATTTCTCTCGGGATTCCGGCGTCTGACCGGCACATCGCTCTCCGATGCGGAGCTTGAGCGGGCGTTCCGCTCGATTATCGGACCGGCGGTTCCGGGGATGGCGGAGTTGGTGGCGGGGCTGGACGCCCGCGGTTTCCGACCGGTGTTCTTTTCAGACACCTCGGTCACGCATCTTGACGAGGTTCGGCGGAAGTTTCCCGCTGCTCCGGCAGTTCCGGACGGGATCTACAGTTACGAGGTCCACGCAAAAAAACCGGAAAAAGCGATGTTCGAGGCGTTTGAAGCGCGGTTCGGAGTGCCGGCGTTTTACTTCGACGATCGCGCCGAACTGATCGAGGGGGCGCTCAGGCACGGCTGGAATGCGCACCGCTTCGTCTCCGCCGAGGAGATGAACCGGATCCTCGGTTGAGCCGGTTTCCTCCCGGACGGGAGGAGGTTTTTTCGTGGTTTTCAGTTCTAAACGGTTGCATTTGCGAAACCTGCGGTCTATATTACTCCGTCTGGAGTAGTGTGATTTCAAGGTGACGGTGCAAGATGGCTGATTCAGCGGTTCCATCCCGGGGGGACGGGGGGTCCGGATTCCGGGTTCAATCTATTTTTTATGTTGCGCTTCTGCTGCTGGCTTTGCTGGCGATCTTCTCGTACTCGCCGACGGACGGCGCGTCGATTTCGGGGGGAATCGATGCTCCCCCGTCGAACTGGATCGGCAGCGCCGGAGCCTATTTTGCGTTCTGGCTTTTCAATCTTTTCGGGCTGGCGACCTACGTGCTGGTCTTTGTCACGCTGTTGCGGCTGCTGCGGGCGGTTCTGCCAGGGAGGGGCCGGCCGGGACTCTTTTTTGCCGGGGAGGCGATGATTCTCGTCGGCGCGGTTCTGCTGCTGGCGCTCTCGCCCTATCCGTTCGTATCGTTGACTGATCGGCTCGGGATCGGCCGCAGCGGCATCCCTGAACTTGCGCTCACCGGAGGGGTGATCGGTCAGGTGCTTGCGGCTCCTGCGGTCGAATCGCTGGATCTTCCGGAGGGCGTTCTGCGGCAGTTGATCGGTGCGGTCGGCAGTACGATTTTGGGATGGGCTCTCGTGATGGGCGGTGCGATCGTCATCTATTTTTCCGACTGGCACGCGCTGCTGCGCGACCGGGTTTTTGCGCCGCGCTCATGGGAAGAGGATCCGGCTGAAACGCCCCGCAGCCGTCGGACGGCCGCTCTCGCCGCGCCGCCAGCTGAACCGGAACCCGAAGCCGCCGGAGAAGATGAGCTCGATGAGGAGGACGAGGGCGAACCGGACGAGCGCCTTTCCTGGGGCGATAAAGTGTTCAGCCGGATACGCGGCGTTCTGGATGCCCGGCGGGAAAAACGCGGTTCCGCCGCGACGAAGTCGACTTTCGAAGAAACGGACGAGGAAGTTTCTCAGCCGGAACTGCTTGCCGCTGTCGCTCCCGCGGATCCGGCTCCTGAGCCGGAACGGCAGCGTCTTTCCGCTTCTCCCGTTCCTGCCGCCGCCCGTCCGCAGGCGTCCCCCGCCGCCGGGGTTCCCGCGGTCAGCACGCGAGTGGTGGAACAGGGAACGAAAGCGACCGTCGGCGGCAGGGAGCGCGAATATATTCTGCCTCAGGTTCCGATGTTGAGCAAGGGTTCCGATCTGGTCGGTGAAGCGCCGGAGGCGATCGCACGGGCGCGCGAGATCCTGCAGCGGACGCTCGACAGTTTCAAGGTTTCCGGCCGGGTGTCGGGATACATTTCCGGTCCGCGGATCACCCGTTACGAGATCTCCCTCGACGAGGGGGTCAACGTGAAGAAAGTCGAGGCGATTGCCGACAACATCGCGATGAATCTCTCCGCTAAGACGGTTCGGGTGCTTGCGCCGATTCCGGGGCGCCCGGTGGTCGGGGTCGAAGTTCCGAATACAAAGACCGAGGCGGTGTTCATGCGCGCGGTGATGGAGTCCGATGCGTGGCAGAAAGGACATGCGGCGATTCCGATCGTGCTCGGCAAGGACGTGGCGGGAAATCCGGTGATTCTCGATCTGGCCAAGGCGCCGCACCTGCTGATTGCGGGTTCGACCGGATCGGGCAAATCGGTCTGCATGAATACGCTCATCATGAGTTTGCTCTTCAAGTTTTCGCCGGATGAGTTGCGACTCATCATGGTCGACCCGAAGATCGTGGAATTTGAAGATTACAAGCGGCTGCCGCACCTGATTACGCCGGTCATCAACGACTCCAAGAAAGTGCCGATCGCGCTGCGCTGGGCCGTGACTGAAATGGAAAAACGTTACCACATCCTCGCCAAAGCGGGCGTCAAAAAGCTTGCGGAGTACAACAACCGCCCGAATCCGGTGCCGGTGATCGACGAAAACGGGGTCGAAGCTCCTGCGAAGATGCCGGTGCTGATCGTGATCATCGACGAGCTTGCGGAGTTGATGATGACCGATGCGCGGAAAGATTCCGAGGCGTACATCACGCGGATCGCCCAGCTCGGACGTGCGGCGGGGGTTCACATCGTGGTTGCGACGCAGCGGCCGTCGACGCAGATCATCACGGGTGTCATCAAGGCGAATCTGCCGACGCGGATCGCGTTCCGGGTCGGGCAGATGATCGACAGCCGGGTCATTCTCGATCAGAACGGGGCGGAGAAACTGCTCGGTTCGGGTGACATGCTTTTCCTGGCGCCGGGCGGCATGGATCTCGAGCGCGTGCAGGGCGCCTGGGTCAAGGATGAGGACATCAAGCAGGTGGTGAAGTTCGTCTCCGACCAGGTGCCGCAGAGCTTCAATGCGCAGGTCGTCGCCGAAGAGGAGGCGATGGAGGAGGAGATCGACGAGAATGCGACCGATTATGATGACGACGATTATCGTGATATTGCCCCGGTCATTAAAAAGTACATGCGTCCGGGGGATGACGACAACATCCGGCGCGCGCTCGAGGTGGTGGTTCTCGACCGCAAAGCGAGTACGAGTTACCTGCAGCGGCGGCTGAAGATCGGCTACAACCGTGCGGCGGAGATCATGGATCTCTTCGAGGAGCGCGGCATCGTCGGACCGGCGTCGGGCAGCGGCAACAAGCGCGAGATTCTGATTTTCGACGGAATGGACGAAGAGTAGCGCCGGAATCATTGCAGAATGTGCGGATGTGCGCTATATTGATAGAGTGGAAAAACAACCCAACACGGTAAGGGTCATGATATGGAAGAGTTGAAACACGGGCTGCTGCCCGGCCGGAAAAGCGAGGAAGAACCCGGTCTGTTCCCCGAGGAATCGCGTACGGAGACGCGGGAGGAGCTGGAAGAGCCGGTCGGGCCGATCGACTCGGAAATCCGTGAAATTCCGGGCGCGCAGGTTCGTCCGAAAACCGTCTGCCGGATTGCCGGAGACGGTTCGTTCGGAGAATGTCTGGCGGAGCTGCGTCACCGCCACAATCTTACGATTCGGCAACTGGCGGAGGAGACCAAAATTCGAGAAACCTATCTGGAGGCGCTGGAAGCGGAGGATTACAAGAATCTGCCGCAGCTCGTTTATGTCATGGGCTATATCCGCAAACTCTGCAACCTCTACGGGGTCAGCCGGGAGGATGCCGATGCCCTGACTGCGGGACTGCGTGAGCGCTTGCAGTACGAACTGCCGGAGGATATCACCAAGACGGTGGTGGATCGCGAGGGCAGCGAAGAGGATGAGCGCAAACAGCGGCAGCTTCTGTTGTTGATCGTGGGAGTTCTGGTTCTGCTGGTGGTGGCGTTGCTGGTGGCGGGGATTCTGGTGCTTGCCGGGCTTCGCGGCGGTTCCTCGGTGGAGGTTTCGGGGATGCCGTTCGACGAGAGCCGTCTGATCGATTTGCAGCCGGAGCCGCAGATCGAGTTACAGGAGTTGAGGTGAAAAGATCGTTTTCTGCGGAGAAAATCTCCGGAAAACTGGAAAAAGCCGGAAGACGGTGTTATAGTAATTGGTTATGAAAATATTACTGATCAACGGACCGAACCTGCAGCTTCTGGGATTCCGGGAGCCGGGGATCTATGGTCACGACACACTCGAGTCGATTGTGTCACATCTGCGTGAGCTTGCCGCCGAACTCGGCTGCGAGCTGATTGATTTTCAATCCAACCACGAGGGAGCGATTGTCGACCGGATTGGAGAGAGCGTAACGGAGGGGATTTCCGGGATTGTGATGAACCCGGCGGCTTATACGCACACCTCGGTGGCGATCCGCGATGCGATCGCGGCCGTAAAACTTCCGGCTGTCGAAGTGCACTTGAGCAATGTGCATGCCCGCGAGGAGTTTCGCAACCGTTCTCTGACCGCTCCGGTCTGCATCGGCGTAATCGCGGGATTCGGAGCCGACTCTTATGAGCTTGCGCTTCGCGCCCTGTGTTCCCATTTGAAAAAGCGGAATTAACATCAATAGAAATGAAACCCAAATTCCAGGGAGATCTTCTGCAATGAAAATCGAAGAAATCAAGACGATAGTCAAACTGATGAGCGAGCATGATCTGACGGAGTTCAAGATCGAAGCCGAGGAGTACAACCTCTGTATCCGTCGCGGCGGGAATGCTCCTGCCCAGATTGTGACTCAAGTTGCTCCGGCCGCAGTGCCCGCCGTTGCGGCGATGCCGGCTCCGGCGGCTGCTGCTCAGACTCCGGCCGCTCCGGCGGCTGCGGAAGCTGCCGCGCCGGTGGAGACGATCGACTCTCCTCTGGTGGGAACGTTTTACCGCGCCTCCTCCCCGGAGGCTCAGCCGTTCGTGAAAGTCGGCGACAAGGTTACGCCGGATACGGTCGTCGGCATCATCGAAGCGATGAAAGTCATGAATGAGATCAAGGCCGAAAAGAGCGGAGTGATCAAGGAGATCGTCGTGGAGAACGGTCAGCCGGTCGAGTACGGGGAAGCGCTGTTCGTAATCGGATAACAAGGTGACGGTATACAATCATGTTCAATAAAATCCTGATAGCCAACCGCGGCGAGATTGCGCTTCGCGTGATCCGTGCGTGCCGGGAACTCGGCATCCGGACCGTTGCGGTTTATTCTCAGGCGGACGCCGACAGCCTCCCGGTGCGGATGGCGGATGAGGCGGTCTGCATCGGGCCCGCCCGCTCGAACCAGAGTTATCTGCTGATCGACCGGATTCTTTCGGTGGCGGCGATCTGCGACGTGGATGCGATTCATCCGGGATACGGATTTCTGTCGGAGAACGCCTATTTTGCGGAGGCGTGCCGCAAGCACGGCATCACTTTCATCGGGCCGACGCCCGAAGCGATGCGCGCGCTCGGCGACAAGGCGGTCGCGCGTGACACGATGAAGAAAGCCGGTGTGCCGACTACGCCGGGCAGTGACGGGGTACTGCTCTCGGAGCAGGAGGCGTTGAAGATGGCGCACCAGCTCAAATATCCGGTCATCATCAAGGCGGTGGCTGGCGGCGGCGGCCGCGGCATGCGCATTGCGCGCAACGATGCGAGCTTGGTGCAGGGGTATCATGCGGCCCGGACCGAGGCGGAGAGCGCGTTTGCCAACGGGGCGCTCTACATGGAAAAATATCTCGAGAATCCGCGCCACATCGAGATTCAGATCATCGCCGACAACTACGGGAACGTCGTGCATCTGGGCGAACGTGACTGCAGCGTGCAGCGCCGTAATCAGAAGTTGATCGAGGAGGCGCCCTCGCCGGCGCTTTCGGCGCGGTTGCGGGAGCGGATCGGCGCGGCGGCGGTCAAGGCGGCGAAAGCGGCCGGCTACACGAGCGCCGGGACGATCGAATTCCTCTACACGGACGACGGCAACTTCTACTTCATGGAGATGAATACGCGCATTCAGGTCGAGCATCCGGTGACGGAGGCGGTGACCCGGATCGATCTGATCAAGGAACAGATCCGGGTGGCTGCGGGCGAACGGCTGAGTTTCCGGCAGAAAGATGTGCAGATCAGCGGGCATGCGATCGAGTGCCGGATCAATGCGGAGGATCCGTACAACAACTTCACGCCGAGTCCGGGGCGGCTTGAGCTGTTCATTCCGGCCGGCGGTCCGAATGTGCGGGTTGATTCGCATGCCTACACCGGTTATCTGATCCCCCCCTACTATGACAGCATGATCGGGAAGTTGATTGTCTGGGGGCACAATCGTGAAGAGGCGATTGCGACCATGCGCCGTGCGCTTGACGAGATGACGATCGAGGGGGTCAAGACCACGATTCCGTTTCAGAAGCAGATCGTTTCCCACAAGAGTTTCAATCTGGGGAAGTACGACACGGGATTTGTCGAGCGCTTCATGCAGGAGAGCTCGCAGCATAAGGAGGACGGAAAATGAAGGCGGCAGCAAACAACAAGAAAGCGGCGGCTTCTCAGGCCGCAACCGGCAGCGCGGCGGCGTTGGAAAGTTCCGAACTCGGCGAGGTGAAAGTTCATGAGAACGTGATTGCTTCGCTTGTGCGCAAGGCGGCACTTTCGGTTGAAGGGGTTTCGCGTCTGGCGGGCAGTTCGCTGGTGGACAACATCGCGGAGTTTGTCGGGAATCGCCGGATGGCGCGGGCGATCACGATCGAGATGGATGACAACAATCGCGTGATGCTCGAGATCAAGCTGGTTTTAAAGAGCGGCTACAACATTCCGGAGGTCGCGCCGCAGGTGCAGAAAGCGGTGATCGAGGAGGTTGAGAAAGTGACCGGTATGACCGTCACGAAAGTCAGCGTACTCTTCCAGGACATCGACGATACGGCCTCGGAGGAGGGCAACGGCGAGGAAGAAGAGGCGGAGATCGATTCGATCCCGATGAATTAACCATCGACCGGGTGCGTGCGGGAGTGCGGCGCGCCCGGTTTTTTTCTGGAGGAGGTGCCGGGATGGTGCTTGAAGAGCTTTTTTCGGCCGAGCTTTACCGGGAGTTGTTCAACAACGATTTCAACATCGGCTATGCGATGGGGGCGGGTCTGGTCATCGGACTGCTGATTCTGCTGCTGGTGGTGCGGGTCGTGTTGCGGCTTCTGTTCCGCCGGCATCGTTGCGGATCCATCGTCGTGCCGGATGCGGGAGGGGAGTTGATTATCTCGAGTGAGGCGGTGGAGACGGCGGCGCGCTCCGTCCTTGAGGATTTCCCGGAGCTCGCAGTGCATCGGATTCGGCTCTACCGGCAGGGTAAGAGTTATCAGCTGCTGTTGCATTGTGCGTTTGTCGGGGGCGGCAAAGGGCTGCCGGAGACCTCCGGAGAGATTCGCCCGCGGTTGATTGAGACGCTCGAGAAGATGTTTGGAATCCGGTCGCTGCGCAAGGTGCAGTTCCGGATTGACGCGCTCGAGGCGGGGGCGGCTCCGGAGATTCAGCCCCCGGCCGTTCCGGTGTCGAAGCCTGCCTCTCCGGTGTCGGGCGAATGTTGATTCTCGCTTCCGGTTCCCCGCGTCGCCGGGAGCTTCTGTTGCGGCTCGGAATTCCGTTCCGGATAGAGCCCGCGGATGCGGGTGAAGTGGCGGTCCTGCCTGATCCGCGGCAGGTGCCGTTGTACAATGCCGAGCTCAAGGCGGCGGCGGTCGCAGTGAATCATCCGGCCGACCCGGTACTCGGAGCAGATACGGTGATTCTGTTTGAGGGCCGGGTGATCGGCAAGCCGCGCGATCCGGCCGATGCGCTTGCGATTTTAATGGAACTCTCCGGCCGGACTCATGAAGTGGTGACCGGGCTGGCACTGTTGCGGTCCGAACCGGAGTTGCGTCGCGTCTGGAGCGAAACGACGCGCGTGACTTTCCTGCCGTTCGATGTGGAGACGGCGAAGCGTTATCTCTCTCTTGTTCCCGTGCTGGACAAGGCGGGAGCCTATGCGATTCAGGAGCATGGAGAACTGCTTGTCGCCTCGATCGACGGAGATCTCGACAATGTGATCGGGCTGCCGCTCGGGCGGCTGCAGCGCGAACTAGCCGCGCTGGAAAGCCGTTCAGATCATGCCTAGTTTTTTCCGTACCGGAGTAAGATCGATTTCGCGCGGATTGCGCTTTTGTCTGATGCACTCGGCTGCGGCGAATCCGGCGGCCCGTCCGTACTCTCCGACGTGGCCGATCATGCGGATGGCGCTGAATGCCTCGTGGGTCGCGCCGATGCAGCGCGAACCGATGATGACGTTCGACAACCCGACCGGCAGCAGCGAGCGGAACGGAACTTCATAACCCTCCACGCCGGGCGGAAGCGGCTCAAACCGGGTCCCGCTGCCGGTGGGGCTGTGAATGTCGACATGCGAGGTGCTGCGCAGGATGCTGTCCTCAAAGTGCGCGGCGCGATTCATATCTTCCTCGGAGAACATGTAATCGCAACGGATTCTGCGGCTCTCACGGACGCCGATTTTCGATCCGATCCGGCTGAGAAAAGCGTGCTCGAATCCGGGCAGCGTTTTCAGGAAGAGGCTCATTTCCGCGACCTGGCGGCGGGCTTCGATCATGGCCCGGGTCAGGGAGGCGGCATCGGTCGGATCGTATCCGTTGAGTCGGGTGCTGTTGAAGAGCAGCGTGCCGGGAACCGGAAGCCGGAAGAAGAGCACATCCTCCCGCGGATTGTGAAGCAGACCCCGCGCTTTGGCGATGTTGTAGCGGTGATTGATTTCTTTCATTGGAGGTATGCGGTCGAAATCGACGCCGCTCATGAAAAACGGCAGCGTCATCGGCTGGCACAGACCGTTTTTCCGGTTGCCGAGCTCAAATTCGGCGCCGGCGGCGACGCAGAGGTTGCCGTCTCCGGTTCCATCGATGAAGATATCAGCGGAGACTTTCCTGCGGCCGGAAGCGTTGTACAGCGTGACGGATGAGACGTTTCCGGCATCGGCTTCCACCTCGATCATCTCGGTTCCGAGCAGCAGTTCCGCACCGGATTGCGTGAGGAGTTCGTCGAGGATCAGCGAGAGGGCGACGTCATCGAATTCATCGCAGCTGAGAGCGCCGCGGGCGGCGAGGCGGTTCATCAGGATGTCCTGAAACGTCGGAGCCGTTTTTCCGGGCGGAATCGGCTGGGAGAAGCTCGCGATGAGCGAATTGACCGGAACGCCGCCGAATCGCCAGCTCGATTCGACCAGCAGAGTTTGTGCGCCCGATTCCGCGGCGGAGACGGCTGCCGCTACTCCGCCGATTCCGCCGCCGATGATTGCGACGTCATAATGGTTGTGATTCATTTTTCCATGATCCTTTCTGAAATGGGAATGAGTTCCGCAGTAAGTTCGCGCAGGCCCTGCCGGGCGAAGTGTTCGGGATCCTCGACCTGCCGGAGATCGATTCCCGTGCCGGAGAGTGTGCGGATGACTGCTTCTCCGCATTCCGGCCAGTCGAGGCCGACGACCCGGAGCCCGAGCTCGGAGAAAAGTCCGGTGAGCACCCCGGCAATGACGGTGGCGGGCAGTCGCTTCTGTCTGGCGGCAAGAGCAGCCGCAAAGCAGTCCTCTCGACCGCAGAAACAGAGGGGGGCGGCGACACCGCAGGAGCGGTGTACGGCGTTACCGGGCGTTCCGCAATGTCCGAGGGCGATCTCTCCCCGCTCCAGTGTGCCGATCTTCAGATGCGCGTTCTGACAGACCAGGAGACCGATGTGGTCCGGCTGTTTCGCCGCGGCGGCGAATCCCCGGGTGGCGGCGGCGATCTGCGTGAATACCCGCCGGATCGGGATCTCGCGCCAGGCCTCCAGCAGGCCGACGGTTTCGCAGGGTTCCCAGGTTTCGATTCCCGAGATGTGAAAGATCATGCCGGGATCCGGCGCCACGAGTCCGTCGATGCAGAGGGTCGCCACCTGAACCGATTTTCCGGTGATACCCTCACGGATCGTCCGGTCGATGGTTTGCAGGAGGGCGGCCTGATTTCGTTCCGGAACGGTAGAATTGTGCCGTTCGAGGACCCTCCCGTCACAGCCGAGAAGTTCCGCTTCGACCCGGTCGGACGCAGCCATGACGGCCAGCGCCCGCTCTTCTCCCGGCAGCAGCCGCAGTCGTTCGATCGGCCGTTTTACGCCGGGGGCGCGAAAACTCTCCCCCGCGATCATTCCGGCCGTGCGCATGATTCTGGAATAGTTGGTGATCGACGCGGGCGAAAGTCCGGTCAGAGCAGAGAGTTCTTCCCTGGTCAACTCCTTGAAGAACAATAACTTTTTCCTCAGATCCGCGATCACATCCGTCGGGTTCATGTCGATGCCTCCTGTTCATTAATAAATTTACTCCAATAAAATTAATATTCAATCCCGGAGCCGGAAAAATCTGGAAAAAACTGCGGTGAAGAATTTCCGGTCGCCGCGTCGCCATGACGACCGGTAAAAAAAGATGCATTTTTTTTCAATACAGTCTTGACATGGTGACCGATTTGTGTCATAATATATACTGTATTTAAAATGAATACAGAAAAGACATCATGGTACAGAACAATATACGCTTCAATCGTGCGGATCAGTTGACGCAGCATTTGACGGCACGCTGCCTGCAATTTCGTGCCGGGGAGAGATTTCTTTCCGTCCGTCAGATTATGGATGAATTCAATGTCAGCCAGATCACGGTCAAGCAGGCGATGGAGCGGCTTTGTGAGACGGGGGTGCTGGAAGCGCAGGAGCGTCGCGGTTATTTTGTCCGGCGGGAGCCGCGTTACCGGAAAATAGTCTGCCTGACTCCGTCCGATATTGCAGATTATTCGGAAGAGCTCTCTTCTCTTCTGAAAGAAGAGGCGGAGAAGGCCGGTTTTGAATCGTCGCTGGTGGATATGCCGGACAATGCGTCGGGAGTGGCAATGCTTCCGAAGCTCAAAGCCGACGCGGTATTGTTCATTCCTTACGCGCACGAGAAGATTACCCCGGAACAGCTCAACCGGATTATGGCGCAGCCGATGCCGGTTATCATCACTTACGGGACAGTGAGTGTGGGAGGTTGCCGTTACGTGGATGGCGACAACGAGTTCAGCGGGGTACTGGCCGCAACGTATCTGCTGATGAACGGCCACCGGAAGTTGGGGATCCTGGTGTCTGAACCGGAAGTGACGGTGATCCGGCAGCGGCTCGATGGTTTTCTGAAATGTGCCCGGGCGTGCGGTGTGGAAGTGGAAGTGCTGCATCCACATATTGAGATCGGGGAGTCCTCGCCATTGCGCAGTTACGAGTTCTTCAAACAATATCTCTCAGAACATCCGAAGCCTGGTTTTACGGGATTGTTCGTGGTGTCGATGTTTCCGGCACGGGAGGTCATCCGGGCAGCGAATGAGTGTGGTCTTGAGATTCCCCGTGATTTCAGTTTGATTTCGCTCGGTCGGGCGGGGCATAAAGCCGGTGAGGACATTACCAGAATCAATACCCGCCGCGATCTTGTGGTTTCTTATGCGGTGCGTCTGGTGAAAGATTATTTTGAGCATAAAGAAAACACTCCGATGTTCCATATTGTTCCGACAGAGATCCACCAGGGCAATACCGTAAAAAACATCGGCTTCCCACAATAAAACGAGGGAGGAGAAATGAGACGTTATTGCACATTGATTGAATTTCTTATGGTAAAAGCTTGTCAAATGTACCGTTCCTTCCACGCTTGCACCGGGCAGTCAAGAGAGGGGTTCGGGGGAGAGAAAGCGGTCGGGGAAGCCGCGTCTCGCCCCGTACCGAACACCTGTCAAACTTCTCATCGGCCGATCATCGCCCCGCAACAGAGTTTCCGCTCGGCAAGCGGCGAAGTGGAGCAAAAACGCGAAGCAATCTTTCCGCAGAAAAGCGGGAAGATTGCTTCGTGTTTTTGCGGCTCTTTCTCCCCGTGCCGGCCGACCGCAGCCGAGTCCGACTCCGACCCGTACGCGGCACCGGCACCTTGCCGGACGCCGGGGGTGCGGGGGGCGGCGGACACGCCCCCTGCCTCCCACGACCATGCAACGGTCAAAGCCCACGGCTCTGCGACGAGAAAAGCGGCATTTACGCTTATCGAGCTCCTCGTGGTGATTGCGATCATCGCGATTCTGGCCTCGATGCTGCTGCCAGCATTGAACCAGGCGCGTGACCGGGCGAAAGAGGCGAAATGCGTAGGCAATCACAAGCAGGTGATCGCCGCACAGCTCATGTACTCGAACGACAACAACGGGCGGATGGTGGTCAATACGATGGGACGTCCTTTCTCGGAGGCGCTCATGGGGGTGAAGTTGAATGCGTCACCGAACTGGGATTATACGCTGGACAGCAAGTTTGCGAGTTACATTTCACCCGGCAGCAAGAAGATTTTCGTCTGTCCGTTTCATAATGGAGCGGACAGCGGCCACTTTGACGCATGGCAGACCAACGGCATGTACGTGGGCACCTGGGATTCGAGTTATACGAACAATACGGACCGCACAGGAGTCTATATGAATTTCATCAATTCCTCAAACCTGTTTTACATGTTGAACAAGGCGCGCTGCCCGAGCCAGCTGCATGTGTATGCCGACACCGCACAGTACGGTTCGGGGGACTGGTTCAAGGTTCCGCGCGGGATCAATCAGTACAGTCACACCAGCAATGGAGTCGGGGTGCCGAGCGGCGGTCAGAATTCCGGAATCTGGCTCGGGCACCGTAACCGGGCGAACCTCTCGTTCATGGACGGACATACCGCATCGATGAATTCGACGGAATTGCGCGACAGCGTCATGCAGGTCCGGAAGGTGGTTACGCAGCAGCTTGAGCTGCGCAGTTTGTGACGGCAGAATTCCGGGAGAAATTTTCGAATGAAAACATGGAAGACATTAGCCGCTGCGGTTTTGCTGGGCACGGCTGTGATTTGCGCCGGGACGGATTCTCCGTGGGGGATCGCCGCCCATCCGCATGCCGCGAAAGAGTGGGAGAACATCGACCGCCAGCTCGGGATGATGCGGGACGCAGGGATGACTTCGCTGCGGCACGACATGAAATTTTCGCGAATTGCCGCGAAAAAGGGACAGTACGATTTCAGCAGCTACGATGAGCTTCTGGAAAAACTCGATCAATATGGGATAGAATATCTGCCGATCCTCGAGGGGTATGACTGGGAAGTCGACAAAATCCGCCCGGATGTGGTTCCGCTTTACCGGCATCCGGAAGAGTGGCGTGCTTTCGTCCGCGCCTGCGCCCGGCATTACAGAGGGAAGTTGAAAGTCTGGGAGATCTGGAACGAACCGGACGGCGGATTCTGGAAACCCGATCCGAACGCCGCGCAGTTCGTACCGCTGCTGAAAATCGCATACGAGGAGCTCAAGGCGGCTGATCCTGAGAACGTCGTGATGGTCGGCGGCCTGTGCGGGTGGAACGTTGGATATCTGCGCGATATGTATGCCGCCGGCGCAAAGGGGTATTTCGATGCGATCGCGGTTCACCCCTACGGATGGGGAGTCGACCGCAGCGCGTTTCAGCGGAAACGCATGGAGGAGTTCAAGACGGTTCTGGCCGACCATGGCGATGGGGCGTGTGCGCTCTGGATCACGGAGTGCGGCGGCGCAACCAACCGCAGCAATCTGATTGCGCAACAGCCCGATGTGCTCATCAGGGCGATCGGCGCGGCGGCGCGGAAGATCGGGCGGAAGCTGCCGCAGCAGCTGGTCGTCGGGGCGCCGGTTTCCCGGGAGCATCCGGATCGCGATTTCGAGCCGTCCCGCAACTGGCTGCCGGGGGCGAAACTTATTCCGGTCACACCGGAGGAACTGGCAGAAGCCGATCCGGAGAAACTGCCGGTTTTTCTCGGCTGCGAACACACCGCCATCGAGGAGTCTTACAAAGAGCCGATGCTGGAATATGTGAAAAAAGGCGGGATTCTGCTCGCCTTCGGCGAAGTGCCGTTCTATTACGTCCGCTATCGCAATGAGCAGGGGAACTGGTCAAGCCGCAGTGCGGCCGGAGAACTCCACCCTTATTACGGGATCGGTTATCAGGCGTGGTGGACGAAACCCGACATCCCGAAATCCGCCAGTCGAACCCTTACGACCGCCACCGGGAAAGAGGCCGGAATCAGGGATCTCAAAAATGTCTATGTCACCCGGTTTCTCAACGCCGCGAATGTCGCGGAAGGGGATGAATACACCCCGCTGGTTCAGGTTCTCGATCACACCGGAAAAGCCGTCGGTGACGGAATCGCACTCTATACGTTTCGAGAACGACGCGGCGCGATCCTCGGCTGCACCATCCAGTTTGCGGGCGGATTTGCCGAGGCGGAGCAGGCACATCTGCTGCAGACGCTCTATCTCTCCTACCTCGCCGCTGGAGTTGAGAGAGTCTACTTCTACGATTTCCACAGCGATGGCGACAACCCGTCTGAACGAGAGGACAACTTCGGCATCGTACGCTGGAATTATGAACCGAAACCCGCTTATTTCGCCTACCGGGAAATGAGTGCCGCCCTCGGCCGTGCCCCCCGGTTCTCGGGACGGGTTGCCGACGTTCCGTCCCCAGTGCAGGTGCTGCTGTTCGATCGAGAGGATGGCGGGCGGGTGCTTGTGTTCTGGAGCACTTCCGACGAGACGATCTCTTTTCCATATCGTGGCGTAACTTACGAAGCCGCTCCTGCTGTCCGGTTCGTCGAACTGCCGGACGAGCGCTGATCCCATCAAAAAGAGTGGCCCTCCCGCGGATGCCGAAAATGCAGAAAAAAGCACGCGCAGGAGGGCCGGTGGAAAAGAGTGCCCGCTTCTTTTCCGGAGAACACCATTACTATATCACCCGAAAAAAAGAATGCAAGCCCGGGAATTAGATAAATCTAACTTTTTTTAAAAAATTTTTCTCTTGCCCGGTCGACAAGGGGAACGGTCACACTTTCCCGTCGTCGCGATGACGGTAGACGGACTGCATGAGGCCGCATGCGGTCATGAGCATGAGGAAGAAAGAGCCGCCGTAGCTGATGAAAGGCAGCGAGAGTCCGGTGACAGGGGTGATGCCGATGCTCATGCCGATGTTGATGAAACAGTGGGCGAAGATGATCGATCCGACGCCGATACAGAGATAGCGGCCGAACGGGTCATCGGTCAGGAACGCGGTTCGGAGGATCGAGTAGAGCAGCAGCAGATAGGCGAGGAAGATCAGCAGACAGCCAATGAATCCGGTCTCTTCGGCGATGATCGCGAAGATGAAGTCGTTGTTGGCGGCCATCTGGGGGAGGAATCCGAGGGAGTTCTGGGTTCCGGCGCCGATGCCTTTGCCGAAGAGACCGCCTGAGGCGACCGCGAGTCCCGCCTGATAAGGCTGGTATCCGGCCGAGGCGAGGAAATCCTCCGGGTGGAGAAACGCGAGAATGCGGTTCAGCTGATACCCTTTCAGAAACGGATGAATGCGCAGAACTTCGTTGGCCACGACCAGGGCGAGCGCGCAAATGGAGGTGATGCTTACGGTAATGATGAACCGCCATTTGAGCCCGGCGCAGAAGACGATCGCCAGATAGATCGGAATCAGGATCAGGGCGCTGCCGAAGTCCGGCTCTTTCAGAATCAGCACGAGCGGAATCGCGACGGTGACACCCGAGAGCAGCAGGCAGAAGAATTTATTCACCGAGAACATCGCGGTGGAGAACATCGCCGCAAGCAGCATGATGAGCGCGAGCTTCGCGAATTCCGAGGGCTGGAGACGGAAGCCGACGCCGGGGATGTTCAGCCAGCTGACCGCACCGTTGACTTTCTGGCCGACGAACGGCAGAAGCAGCAGCAGAACCAGTGTGGCCAGATAGAAGATCAGTGAGAAAACCTTGTATTCGGTGCGGCGCAGGTTGATCGACGATGCCGCGATCCAGAGGACGAACCCTCCGCCGGCCCAGAGAAGCTGACGGTCGAACGCCTGGAGCGAAAGTGCGGTGCCGATTTGCACGCCGGTGGAGTAGATGAAAACCAGTCCCGTGCAGATCAGGAACAGCAGCGCGGTGATCTGGATGAAGTCATATCCGCCGAGATAGCGCAGAAGCCGGACCGGCCACCAGCTTTCACTCTTTTTTTTTGCCTTTCGCATTGTTCAAACCACCTGCCGCTTTGACGAAAACGGGGGGTGAAAAGAAGTGAACTTCTCTTCTCCCCCCGCCCCGGGCCGCTGCCGTTCAACGTGTTCGGGTCAGACCTCGAACGTCTGATCGCGGCGGGGGCCGACGGAGATGATCGCGAGTTCGGAGTCGACGAGTTCGGCGATTCGCGCAAGGTACTTCTTCGCGTTCTCGGGGAGCTTGTCATAGCTCGTGACAGCGCTGATATCCTCTTTCCATCCGGGCAGCCACTCGAGTACGGGCTTGACGGCGGCGAGCTCTTCGGCGGACGCGGGGAACTCTTTCGTGACCCGGCCGTTGATCTCGTAGGCGACACAGACGCCGATCTGCTCGAACTGGTCGAGCACATCGAGTTTCGTGACGGCGAGCTTATTGACGCCGTCGACCATGCAGGCGTAACGGCTCGCGACCGCATCGAACCAGCCGCAGCGGCGCGGACGACCGGTCGTGGCGCCGAATTCATGGCCGATCTTGCGCAGCGTTTCACCGTTTTCATCGAAGAGTTCAGTCGGGAACGGTCCCTCGCCGACGCGGGTCGTGTACGCCTTGATGACGCCCCAGGTGTCGCGGATCTTCTGCGGGGCGATGCCTGCGCCGGTGCAGGCGCCGCCGGAGACGGTGTTGCTGCTCGTGACAAACGGATAGGTGCCGTGGTCGATGTCGAGCAGAGCGGCCTGGGCTCCTTCGCAGAGAACGTTCTTGCCGGCTTTGATCGCGTCATTCACAAGGTAGACCGTGTCGCAGACGTAGGGGCTGAGAAACGCGGCCGCTTCGCGGACGAGCGCCCACTCCTCATCGATATTGAGCGGAGCGATGTTGTGTTCCGCGAACATTTTGTTGTACCGCTCGGCCTCGGCGCGGAACTGCTCCTCGAGCCGGATGGGATTCTTCAGGTCGATGCCGCGGATTCCGGTGCGGTTCATCTTGTCGGCATAAGCCGGACCGATGCCGCGTTTGGTGGTTCCGATCTTCCTGGTCCCGGCATTGGATTCCTTGAGCGCGTCGGCGCGTTTGTGGTATTCGAAGATGAGCTGGGCGCGGTTCGACAGGCGGATGTTGTCGATCGAGAATCCTTTTGCCGCGATTCCTTTCATCTCCTCGACGAGTCCGAGGACATCGACGACAAGACCGTTGCCGATGACGTTGACCACGTTCGGCCGGAAGATGCCGGAGGGGACGAGGTGAAGCACATAATGTTCATCGCCGATCTCGACGGTGTGACCCGCATTGTTGCCGCCCTGGAAACGGACGACCATGTCGACGTCGCGGGTGAGCACGTCGATGAGTTTGCCCTTTCCTTCATCGCCCCACTGGGTTCCGACCAAAATGTCAACCGGCATATTTTCCCCCCTGACTCAAGGTGTTGATACTCTATGAAACAAAGGTAATAACATAGCGCCTTTTAGCGGAATTTCAAATTGCGGGAGCTGTTTTCGCAAGACAATTTTTGCCGCCGGATCGGATTTCAGGCCGCAAATGACGGAAAAATCCGGTTTTTTCATGGAATCTTGCGTCTGATCTCCAAAAAATCGGGTGAGGGAATTTGCAAGTTGACGAAAAGCGGGGTATTTTAATACATGATTTGTGGATAAACGGGACGAATACCAGGGAAAGTGTTCAAGTGGGCGATTCGATCGATACCGGAATGATGACGCAGGTCCTGCGGGAGATGGGGGAGAAAGCGGTTGTTGCGTCCCGCGCACTTGCCGTGCTCCCGGCCGAGGAGAAGAATCGCTGTCTGCGGCGCATGGCCGAGACGATTGAGGCGGCGGTCCCGGCGATCAAGGCGGCCAATGAGGAGGATCTGAAAGCGGCGAAAGCCGCGGGGCTCTCCGCGGCGATGATCGATCGGCTTACGCTGACCGATCGGCGCATTGCGGAGATGGCAGAAGGACTCCGGGTGGTCGCGTCTCAGGCCGATCCGGTCGGGCGGGTGCTTTCCGGCACGACCCGCCCGAACGGGCTGTTCATCGAAAAGGTCAGCGTTCCGCTCGGTGTGATCGGCATCATCTACGAGTCGCGCCCGAATGTGACGGTCGATGCGGCCGGAATCTGCCTGAAAGCGGGCAACGCGGTGATTCTGCGCGGCGGCAGCGAGGCGTTTCACTCGAACATGGCGCTCGCCCGGCTGCTGGACGAGGCCGCGGTCGGTTGCGGTCTGCCGGACGGCACCGTTCAGCTTGTGCCTTGGACCGACCACGCGGCGGTGCCGATTCTGCTGAAGATGGACAAATATCTCGATCTTATCATTCCGCGCGGCGGCGAGCGTCTGATCCGGCTGGTCTGCGCCGAGGCGACGATGCCGGTGCTCAAGCATTACAAGGGGGTCTGTCACTTGTACATCGACGCCGAGTGCGATGTTGAGAAAGCGGTCGCGATTGTGGTGAACGCGAAGTGCCAGCGTCCGAGTGCCTGCAATGCGCTTGAAACGCTGCTGATCGACCGCCGGATTGCGGAGAGGTTCATCCCGCCGTTTCTTGCGGCGATGAAAGAGCACGGGGTCGAACTGCGCGGAGATGCGGAATTCCGCAAATTTGATCCGTCGGCGGTTCCGGCGACGGAGGAGGACTGGTTCGCGGAGTATCTGGATCTGATTCTGGCGGTGAAGATGGTCGGCTCGGTTGAGGAGGCGGTTGCGCACATCAACCATTACGGGTCCCGTCACAGCGACGGAATCATAAGTTCGATTCAGGCGGATATCGATTATTTCTTTGCAAACGTGGATTCGGCGACGCTGTACAGCAACGCTTCGACACGTTTTACAGATGGCGGCGAGTTCGGAATGGGTGCCGAGATCGGCATCAGCACGGACAAGCTGCATGCGCGCGGTCCGATGGGGGCCGACGAGCTGACCAGTTACAAATATCTCGTTCGCGGTGACGGGCAGATCCGCTCGTGATCTGAGGCGGAGAGAGAGGGTAATTATGATTGTTCCGATGAAAAAGGTCACGTTGCTGGCGTTGAGTTCCGAGGAGAGCTCGGTCTTGACCGCGCTGCGTTCTCTCGGCGTGATGCAGGTTGAAGTGACGAAAGGGAGCGAATCGGGTCGGAGTCAGCAGCTTTCGGAGTGCCACGACACGGCCCGCCGGGTTCTGTCCGCGCTGGAGAAGTACCGGAAAGAGCGCGAGAAGAGCGGTGCGGAGGAGAGCCCGAACGCAAAAGTGCGTTCAGGAGCCGAAGCGGTCGAGCAAACTGCGCAGCTGTTCGATTCGCGGGAGAAGATTTCTGCGGAACTTGCTTCCGTGCAGCAGCGGCTGAAGAGTCTTGCCGTCTGGGGAGATTTTGACCGGACTGAGATCGACGCGCTGCGTGCAAAAGGGATTTACGTCTATCTCTGCTGCGGGCGGGATACGGCGTTTGAGGCGGCCGAGGCGTTGGAGAATGCCGATACGCAGCTGATTGCCGAGGAGAACGGGCGCTGCTATTTTGTGGTGTTTTCAACTGAACCGATTGCGGACGGGGTTCTGCCGGAGGTGCGTCTCGGCGGCGAAGACAATCCGCCGTCGTTGCGCCGTCGCGAAACCGAGCTCGGAGATGAGCTGCGGGTGGTGGAAGAGGAAATCAGCGAACTGTTCGCGTCGATTCCGTCGATATCGAAACGGGTTTCGCAGCTTTCGAGCGAGCTTGAGTTTTCGCGCGTGAGCGATTCGCTCGCGGAGCATGGCGAAATCGTGTCGCTCTTCGGTTATGTTCCGGCTCCGTCGATTCCGGCGCTCGAGAAAGCGGCGGATACGAATGGGTGGGGACTCCTCATTGAGGATCCGGAGCCGGGTGACCGGGTGCCGACGCTCATCAAAACTCCGAAATGGGTGCGGACGATCGAGCCGCTGTTTGGATTTCTCGGAATTGAACCGGGATATGACGAGATCGACGTATCGGCCGGGGTGTTGATTTTCTTTACGATTTTCTACGCGATGATCGTCGGAGACGCTGGTTACGGGCTGGTTTTCCTGCTCGGGACGCTGTTTGCCGCCTGGAAGTTCCGCGGCAATCCGGCGGCAGTGCTGCCTGTGCGGCTGTTTACGCTGTTGTCGGTCGCGACGATAGTGTGGGGATTGATGACTTCGAACATCTTCGGCATGGCGAACCCCTCGTGGCTGAAGTGGGCGGAAGTTCCGCAGCTGACGGATGAGGCGGTCAAGAATCAGTACACGCAGCTGATCTGTTTTACGCTGGCGCTCGTTCAGCTCTCACTGGGGCGGATCTGGAAAGCGCTGCACGACGGGACGGTGCGCAGTGTGGTCGGGAATCTCGGCTGGGTGTTTTTCCTGCTGGGCAATTTTATTCTGACGATCCGGCTGCTGGTATTTCCCGCGGCGTTTCCGCAGATCATGTTCTGGTTCTACGGGATCGGTCTTGTGATGGTGGCCGTTGCGGATGTGAACTGGAAAGATGTCGCGCAGGTGTTTCAGTTCCCGTTCAGCATCATCAACAGTTTTGTGGATGTCTTGTCGTACATCCGTCTGTTTGCGGTGGGTCTGGCGGGTTACTACATCGCATCGAGTTTCAACGATATGGGGAAGAGTGTGTTTGAGCTTGGGCCGGCATGGTTGACAGTGTGGGCCGCGGCGGTTGTGATACTTTTCGGTCATGTCCTCAACATTGCGCTCTGCCTGATGAGCGTGATGGTTCACGGGGTGCGGTTGAATACGCTGGAGTTTTCCAACCACGTGGGGCTGACCTGGGCCGGATCAAAATTCAAACCTTTTTGTAACAGCAAGAAAATGGAGGAAAATTAGGCATGGAACAGGAATTGATGATGGCGCTGGCGAAGGCCGGTGGATATGCGGCGGTCGGTCTTGCCGCGATCGGTTCGTCGATGGGAACCGGTATGGCCGGCGCCGCGGCGATCGGCGCCTGGAAGAAGTGCTATCAGCAGGATAAGCCCGCCCCGTTTCTGCTGCTTGCGATGGCGGGTGCGCCGCTTTCGCAGACGATTTACGGCATGATCATGATGATTCTGATCAACGGTGCGGCGGCGGACAACCCGCAGAACTGGCCGCTTTACCTGACGATCGGCATCTTCGGTGGACTTGCGCAGATGGTCTCGGCGACTTTCCAGGGGAAAGCGGCGGCGGGCGGCTGCAATTCATTCGCTGAAACGAACCAGGGATTTGCGAATGACCTGATGATCCTCGGTGTGATTGAGACCTGTGCAATCTTCGCGCTGGTCTTCTCGATCATGGCGATGTAATCGATACCGGTGTAAACGGTGAGCACCCTCCGGGCGGTTTTTCCCGCCGGGGGTGCTTTTTTCTTTGGAGAGGGGCAGGATGGCTACGACGGAAATTTATCTGGTCCGTCATGGAGAGACGGCGGCGAACAGTCGGAATATCGTGCAGGGGCAGAGCAATGTTCCCCTGAATGAAAAGGGGTTGGCACAGGCGGCACGGCTCGCGGAGCGGCTGAAAGAGATGCGGTTTGACGCGGTTTACGCAAGCGATCTGGACCGGGCGATGCGGACGGCGCGGATTGCCGCACCGTATGCGGAGGTGATTCCGTCGAAAGAGCTTCGGGAGTGGGATCTCGGGGATTGGGTCGGCAGGCCGTTCGATGAGGTGAAGCGGCTCTACCCGGGTGAGGTCGACGCATTTCTGCACGACCACTCGCCCTGTCCGATCACGGGTGGAGAGTCGAAAGAGGAGGCTTATGAGCGGGTCAATCGTTTTCTCGATGAACTGGTCGTGCGGGAGTGCGGGAAAAGGATTCTGGTTGTGACGCACTGCGGGGTGATGCGCGGGATGTTCAAACACATCCTCGGCATCACAGCGCCGCTGCCGCGCCAGCCCCAGGTCGGGAATGTCTCGTTGAGTCGGATTCTGCACACGGACGGCTGCTGGCAGCTCGGAACCTGGAACGATATCAGCCATGTCAGCGATTTGCTCTCGCGCGCGGGTGGATACTGATTGAGGACAATGCCGGAGGGCGCATGTTGAACAGGATGAAGTTTCGACGATTCCGGCTGCGGGAGGCGGTTGCGGCAATTCTTCTGCCGCTGGCGTTTCTGTTGGCCGTGCGGATTTATTCCGTCTGTTGCGGCGGCGAATCCGACCGGGATTCGTTCTATCATGCGATCATGGCGGAATCTGGACCGGAAGTTTTTGCGGCAAAACAGTTTCCGTCAACGACGATGTCGGTGTGGCAGGAGAATTTCAGCGATAAGGAGCTCGGATTTCATCTGCTGTTGTGGAGTGTTTTTCGGTGCGGCGGGCTTTTGGGGGTGGACAACGTGCCCCCCTTTCATCTTCAGAGCGCATTTCTGATGCTTCTGCTGTTGGTGGCGGTTGCGGTCCTGCTGTTGCGCCTGGGGGTGCGGGGAGTCTGGCGTTGGACGATGCTTTTTGCGGTATTGTCGCCGCCGCTGACGGAACGGCTTATGGCACTCCGTCCGCATGTGCTTGCCATTACGTTGTTTGCGTTGACGACGGCTGCGTTCTGCACGCCGGCGTTGATGCGCGGCTGGAGAAAATGGCTGACATTTTTCCTCGCGGGTCTGGCGTTCGGCTACTGTTACAGCAATCCGCATTTTGTGCTGATGCCGGCGGGTGCGTTTGCGCTGGCAGCGGTGATCGCGGATCGGGAGTGGCGTGCGTTGCTGCTTCCCGTGGTTTCTCTGGTCGGGGTTGCTGTGGCTCTTACACTGCATCCGCAGTTTCCGAACAGTTTTCTGATCTGGAAGATTCAGGGATTGGAAGTGGTATGGGGGATGCTTTCGCCCGGCTCCGGTCCGATTGGCGGCAGTGAGCTCACGAGCGGAGGATGGGATACGCTCAAATGTGCGCCGTTTCTGCTGGCGCTGCCGCTGTTGGCGGCGTGGATTGTGGCGATGCGGCTGAAGAGTTGCCGCAGGATCGGCCGTGAATTGTTGTTTCTTTCGATTCTCGGGATCGGGACGGGGATCGGGTTGTGCCTCTATTTCCGGATGGCGGAGTATGGGGTGCTGGCGCTGACTGTGGCATTGGCGGCATGGGAGCGACCGCTTGATCGGCGGACAGTGGTACGCCGCGTCTGCACGGCTTATGCGGTTGCGGCGGTATTGTGGAGCGCCGGTTATTTCCGGCAGGCGGCAAAAGAGGTCTGGAATCCTTACCGGGATCTCGCGGAGTGGGTGCATGCACGGGGAATTCCGCCCGGCAGTGTGATTGGACACTTGAGCTGGGGAGATTTTCCGCAGCTGATCTACACGCTGCCGGAGTATCGTTTTTTATGTGGGCTTGATCCGATGTTTGCCGCGGGGAGGTATCGGGAACCGATGCTGGTTCTCGAGGATCTGCGGCGCGGCGTGAAATTCACTTCGCCGGATAAACTGCAACGGCTGATCGGCAGCCGCTGGCTCTGGATTTCCCGCGAGGGGGAGATCGCGGCCCAGCGGCTCTACCTGTACGGGTACGTTCCGGTATTTGAATGTCCGGACGGCTGGATGTTTAAACTCGATGAGCCGCTTCATGCCGGGAAACCGGCGGACGTCCCCCGGTTGACGGCCCCGGAGTAGAACGTTTCCGGGGGGGAGCCGTGCTACTCTCCGGCCGGGGGGAGGAAGCGTTGGGCGATGCGGTTCACGCCGCCGCGCGGGCCGGAAATGGCTTTCGGTTCTCCGTTTTTTTCGTCCAGCACGATTTTTTCCGGGTAGGGAGCGATGGGCAGCTGAAAAATCAGTCGGTCATCTTCGAGCCGTTCTCCGGCCAGTGTGCCGGGAAATTCCGCATTTTCCCGCCAGCGAGTCAGGAGATTCAGCAGGTCCGGCAATTGGTTGACGCCCGGTCCGGGGCCGTGACTCATACCCGGAATGAGGTAGAAAAGGCAGAATTCCCGCAAATGTTCGAGTGAGCCGACGGCTTCCGCGGCCCGTTCATAATAGTCGAGTGTCGCATGATAGGGGACGCAGGAGTCTGCGGAGCCGGAAGTGATGATGAGTTTCCCGCCATGCTGTTCAAAGCGGCTCAGGTCGGGATTTTCGGCGTTCAGCAGGGGGCCGAGTTCGGCGGTGTAGGTGTCGATGTCTCCTGCGAAGTTGATGGTCATCAAATCCCGTTCTTTCCCGAATACCCAGCGGAACAAATAGAGGTTTCCGCGGGCGATGTCGAACGAGCTTCCGAACGGGATGCCGTCGAAGATGCGCTCCCCGGTCGCCGCATGGACGGGGCCGCCGAAGAGAAGGCGCAGCGCCTCCGCGTGTTCGGGGGTCAAAGAGGCATCCTTTTTCATCGCAAGCGCAACGACCGCCTCGATGTCTGCCGGCGTACAGCGCGGATCGGAGATGATTTTTCCCGCGACCATGGGAATTTCCCGGGGAGCCATGTATTCATTTCCGGCGGCGATTACGTTCGCTTCCTGTTCTGCGGAGAATGGACATTTCTGAAGAATCTGGAAGTTCCAGAGAAAATAGGCGTGCAGCGGCGTACGGCAGTGGGCGGGGAGCCGGGCGAGGATTCCATCATAATCCTCCGGATAGCGTTGTGCTTCCTGAAGCGCCTGCTGCCCGCCCGTGGAGCAGCCGCTGAAATAGGAAAACTCCGGGCCGCGTCCATAATAGGCCTGTATAATTTCTTTCGCCGTCACAGTCATGAAATGAGTCGCCCGATAACCGAAATCCCGCCATACTTCCGGATTGCCGATTCCGGAATCCGGGTCGGGCGAAGTTCCAAGATCGGTCGATGCCGCTGCGTAACCGTCCCAGAGCGGTTGAGTGAAGATGGCGGGATTGATGCTGCCGGCCGCGCCGCCGTTTCCGAGCCCGAGGAAACGCCCATTCCACAGTTCCGGTTCCGGCAGTCGGATTTCAATGAAAATATTGGATCGCGCCACCGGATTCAGCCGGATTTTGACGAGGATATGGCGGGGCGGAGCGTCTGCCCGGCCGGGAGAGGAAGAGGGAATTTCCTTAATCAGGAGAAATTCCCCGTTTTGCAGCTTCAAATTCCGGATCGCCTGCAGGCCGGAGGATATGAAATTCATTGGCATGAGATCACTCCTTGTGTTTTTCCAGGTAAAATCCTCAAATACGGTATCATATTTTGCCCGGATTTACAAGCGTTCCAGAGTTCCTACTGCAAAAAAAACGCCTTCGACACCTCGAAGATGCCGGAAGCGTCCCTGGGAGTTTCCTACTTTTCGTGCCGCGAGAGATAAGCGGAGATCCCTTCCGCGGTGGGCTTGAGCCCCTCAGCCCCGTCGCTCCAGTTGGCGGGGCAGACCTCGCCGTATTTCTCGGTAAACTGCAGCGCCTTGACGATGCGGAGCGCCTCTTCGACGTTGCGGCCGAGCGGAAGATCGTTGATCGTCTCGTGACGGACGATTCCCTCCTTGTCGATCAGGAAGAGGCCGCGCAGAGCGACCGCCTCGTCGACGAGGACGCCGTAATCACGCGAAATCTGCTTCGTGAAGTCCGCGACCATCGGGAAGCGCAGATTGCCGACGCCGCCCTTGCTGCGTTCGGTCTGCTTCCATGCGTAGTGGCTGTACTCGGAGTCGACAGAGACTGAAACCAGTTCGGTGTTCAGCTCCTTGAAACGGTTGATTGCATTGTCGAACGCGATGAGCTCAGTCGGGCAGACGAAAGTGAAGTCCATCGGGTAGAAAAAGAGAACGACATATTTCCCGCGCAGACTCGAGAGCTGGAACGGCTCAATCGTATTGTCCGGCATGACGGCATTGGCCCGGAAGTCCGGGGCGGCTTTGGTGACGAGTGACATAATTACTCCTCCTTGCGTTGATTCGAATTCAGGCTCCTACCTGTTTCATTTTCCATTACTATACGTCTGCTTTTATAAAAATCAAGAATGATTATCAAAAATAATTAAAAAAATTCTCTTTCCGGAAGATATTTGAATTTGATATCCGCTCATGGAATATTATGGAAAGAAGAAGGGAGGAATGAACCATGGCGTCCAAAAAGAGTTACACGCTGCTGCTGTTATCGGTGTCGCTGGGGTTTTCCTGTGCATGTTTCGGACTGACATGGATCGGAATGCTGGTTCAGGCGAATTGCCTGCAATGGTTTGTGTTCGGGATTCCGGCAGGAATGGCGGTTGCCCTGCCGATGCTTTTTTTGCAGAAACGACTGTGGGTATTGTTTGCCGGATGGGTAGTGCTTGTCCTTCTGGGGTGGGGCATGATGAGAATTTTCTTTTTCTGTGATCCGGATCATGTGCGAATGATGGAATGCGCAGCCCGGATGAAATCGCTCGGCTTGTTACTCGCATATTATGCGGATGAAAACGACGGATGGCTGCCGCCGGCACGCGGAGCGGACGGCTTCGATTTTCTGCGGTCTGCCGGATATCTGACGGATGATTCCGGATTGATCTGCCCATTTTCCGCCACTTTTCCGCCACATTCGGAAAAAGAGGGCAAATTCCCTTAAAAGAGGGCAAATTCCCTTGTGATTACGTGTATTACGGCGGCGGAAAATATTCGGAATATCCGTCGGATCGGGTTCTGGTGATGGAAAAACACGGAAAACATCCGGATGAAAGTTTCCACATACTGTACTCGGATTGGACGTTGAAGCGTGGTGTCATTATCTCTGAAAAGTTGTAAAAAAGTTTGATTTTGAGCTTGAAAAGTTCCTGGATGGGGGTTATGTTAAGAATCTGTTGCGTCCC
>CALXOE010000006.1 GCA_944389935.1 uncultured Victivallis sp. | reverse complement strand
GCCCGGCAGTACAAGAGAGGGGTTCGGGGGAGAGAAAGCGGCTCGTAAGAGCGCGTCTCTCCCCGTACCGACCATCCCTCAAACAACCAATCAGCCGATCATCGCCGCGCAACAGAGTCTCCGCTCGGCAAGCGGCGAAGTGGAGCAAAAACGCGAATGGGTCTTTCCGCAGAAAAGCGGGAAGAGCCGTTCGCGTTTTTGCGGCTCTTTCTCCCCGTGCCGGCCGACCGCAGCCGAGTCCGACTCCGACCCGTACACGGCACCGGCACCTTGCCGGACGCAGGGGGTGCGGGGGGCGGCGGA
Organism: uncultured Victivallis sp.; assembly: GCA_944389935.1. GTDB lineage: Bacteria > Verrucomicrobiota > Lentisphaeria > Victivallales > Victivallaceae > Victivallis. The sequence continues at coordinate 112,024 of CALXOE010000006.1, read as the reverse complement.
CACGCCCCCTGCCTCCCACGGCCACGCAACGCTCAAAGCCCACGGCCAGGCGGAGAGAAAAGCCCACGGCCAGGCGGAGAGAAAAGCCCACGGCCAGGCGGAGAGAAAAGCCCGCGGCTCTGTGACGAAAAAGGCGGCATTTACGCTCATCGAGCTCCTCGTGGTGATTGCGATCATCGCGATTCTGGCGGCGATGCTGCTGCCGGCGCTTTCGCAGGCCCGGGAGCGGGCGAGAGGGGCAAACTGCCGGAGCAATCAGAAACAGATCGGAACCGGGCTGACATTTTACACGTCGACCTGCAACGATCACATCACCTATTCCGGCCGCTCGTCGACTCACTGGGCGTGGACGGTGCAGCTGGCTCCGTTCGTCGGCTACACGACGAACACGAGCGGAGCCATTGACGACCTGAACTCGAAGAAAAAGGTGTACCATTGTCCGTCGAGCACGCAGGAGGCGTATGTGGCGGGGGATGATCTTCAGCGGTACGGCCAGTCGAACAGTTATGCGCAGAACAGCAGTCTGGACATCACCTATTTTTCCGGTGACACGTCGCTGGACGGTTACGGCCGCAAGATCACGACGATCAAATCGCCCTCGCAGGCGGGTTATCTGCTTGAATCGACGGCGGCGCCGACGCCGTGGTTCTGTTTTGAGTTTCCGGACTGGGCACAGCTGGTGCACAACGGCAGCATGAACATTCTCTATCTCGACGGGCACGTGGATTCCGCGAACCGCGCGGAATGGGCGAAGCTCTCCTACATCGATGTATGGGTCAAGGAACTTTACCCGTTCTGGTCGCATTACTGAGGGGAACGCATGAAAATCATTAAACTGTTTTACGCGCTGCTGCTCGGCGCCGCAACAGCAGCCCCGGCGGCGGAATATGCCGGGCGGGAGCATCTGAACGAGTGGACTTTTCAGCAGGAAGCCAACGGCAGGAAACAGGATGGAGTCCTGATTCTCACTTCGGCGGATTCAAAACTTACGCCTCTGGCGAGCGCGGGAGGAATCCGGCTGCAGAACGGCCGGACTTACATTCTCACCGCACAGGTGAAAGGGTCGCCGGGAAGCAGCTTCCGCGTCTACGTTGAAAATCCGAAAAAGTGGGAAAACAAACTCATCGGCCCGGTCACCGGCGATGGAGAATGGGGGGAGATTCGCGGTTCATTCACTTTTCACGACGTGGAAGAGGCTCCCTCGCATCTGGTCTTTCAGCTGCTCGGCCCGGGGACGGCCGAACTGCGTTCGCTGACGATCGAGCCCGTGCCGCCGGAAAAACCGGGGGAGCCGCGGGAATATCTCGGGGAAACGGTCTCGCCGGACTGGAACATCCAGCCCGCCGGCAAAGGCCGGATCCGGGATGGGCGGCTGCCCCTGACAGCTCCGGGAACAGCCGTGCTCGGCGAGCTCAAAACGAAAGATATGCAGCCGTATGAATGCGTCGTCCGGGTGCGCAGCACTCCCGGGACACATTACCGGATCTATGTCGAGAACGCCTCGAACGGAGTCTGGCAGAACGCCATGATCGCGGAGGCGGATGGAGCGGAGGGGCCGGCCCGCCGATTCCGGGCGAATTTCGCATTCCGCAAGCCGGAAGCGCCCTCCTATCTCGCCTGCCAGCTGACCGGGACCGGAGAACTGACACTCGAAAGCGTGCAGCTGACCGAGCTCGAACCGGTGAAACCGGGCAATCTCCGGAACGGGAATTTCGCGCGCGGTTCGGCGTCGTGGGATCTCGAGGAGGCGGGCACGGTCCGGGACGGAGAACTGCACGTATCCGTGCCGGAGGCGGGGACGGTCCGCCGGGTCCGCCAGTACGCGATCCCGGTCGAATCCTCGAAACGTTACTGCATCTCCTACCGCGTGCGCGGAACGGGGAAAGGTGATGCGAACGGATTTCACTGGTTCCGGGTTTATCCGGAGGGGGTTCCCGCGGGCGGCTCCGAAAAGCAGTTTCAAAGCTGCATGAATTATCCGCAGAACAAAAGCATCGAATTTGTCGCACCGCCCCGGGTTTCGACCGTGACGCTCGCGATTGAGACGCGCGGACCGGCAGAGGTCGCGTATTCCGACTTCAAGCTGGTGGAGGTGCGCGAGCAACTTGAACCGGGGTCGATCCGCCTGGACCTGCCGTTCGCCTACCGGAACGGGATTTTCGCGACCACGCCGGATCGGGAGATCTCCGGGACAATCGAGGTCAACCACCCCGAGGCGGCCGGCTGGACGCTGACGGCCGACGGGAAATCCGTTCCGCTCGATGACAGGGGACGATTCCGTTTCACGCCCCCGGGGAAGCCGCATTTTGAACTCGAGCTGACGCTCTTCAACAAGGCGGGACAGGTGATCGGGAGAAGTATGAAAACCCTGCGGGTATACCCGCACCGCCCGAACGAGGTCACGTTCACCCGCGAGGGATACCTCGTCGTCGGAGGGAAACGGTTCTTCCCGATCGGCCACACGGAGACGACCGGACGAGGCGGTTACGACTTCGAGTTCCGGGAGTTTGCCGCCGCCGGATTCAACACGGTCGCCATGCAGACGACGCCGGAGATTCTCGACACCGCACAGAAGTACGGAATCCGGATTCTGCGTTCGCTCCCGCTCGCAATCGGCGGAGAAACGCCGGAACAGCGTACCGCAATGCGCGCGCTGCTGCGGCGTGACATCGAGGAACAGAGCTCCCACCCGGCGCTGCTCGGCTACTTCGGAGCGGACGAGCCGGCCTGGGTCGGGATTCCGTTCGAGGGACTCCATGAAGTGTACGAGCTCGTGCGCGCCACCGATCCGTGGCATCCGTCGTGGATCAACGAAGCGCCGGTGGTGACGAATCTGCGCGATCTGCGGCGCTATTCTCAGGCGGCGGACATCGGCGGAATCGACATCTATCCGGTGCCGGAGGGGGGAGCGCACGGTTCGCTCGAGGAGGATCGCGGACTTTCGGCGGTGGGGAAATACACTGACATCTACCGCGAAGTCGTCGAACATCGCAAACCGGTCTGGATGGTGCTACAGGCGTTCGCCTGGGGACAGTGTCACAATCCGGATCTGCCGCCGGAAGAGGCGGTCTATCCGACCTGGGAGCAGAGCCGTTTCATGGCCTACAACGCGATCACGCACGGAGCGACCGGGATCATCTATCACTATCTGCCGTACGCGAAAGTGCTGGGGGAAAAGTTCTGGCGCGATCTGCGCCGGGTCACGCGCGAACTTCATTACGCCTCGGAAATCATCACGGCCGACACGGTCGCAGATACGCCGATCCGGACCGGAAGTCCATCGATCCGCTTCCTGCACAAGCAGATTGCGGGCGAAGATTATCTGATCGTCGTCAACGAGGGGACGACTCCCGTCACGGCGGAATTCTCACACTTCCCGGTCCGGACGGCGGAGCTGCATGTGCTGCTCGAGGATGACCGGAAGATCCCCGTGCGGGATGGAGTTTTCCGGCTCGACCTGCCGGCGCGCGGAGTGGCGCTGCTCTCGCGCCGCCCGTTCGCACCGCGGGAAACGATCTACGCGGAGGAGGGAATGCGCCTCTACAACGCACCCGCCGAAGAGGATCCGGTCAGTGCGCTGCTGAAACAGGGGAGCTGGATCTGGCGCCGTTGCGGGAAGCCGGCCGGGTCCCGCAGCTTTTTCCGGCGCACATTCGACGGCCGGGGAGTCGCCCGGGCGGAACTTTATGTCACGGCGGACGACTTCTACCGGTTCTCGCTGAACGGGAGAGCGGCCGGAAGCGACATGCCGGGGGAGTATCTGCGCAGCGGCTGGAGCTCGATCGAACGCTATGACCTCACCCCTCGCCTGAAAGCCGGAGAGAATCAGCTCGAATTCGAGGCATGGGACGGCGGCGCGGTGCCGTGCGGATTCCATGCCGTGCTGAAACTCACGATGCAGGACGGCAGCGAACGCATTGACGGAAGTTCCGCCGTATGGGAATCCGCCGCGAAGTCGACCGGTCCTTACGGGCCGTCCACCGTCATCGCCCCGTTCGGAGATCCCCCGTGGGGACGTCGACTCATCGTGCAGGAGGGGAAAATGCCGGAGGAATGACTCCCGTGATCCCGGAGCGAAGCGGGGTAAAAGAGGAAAATGAAACACTTTTTACTTCGGTTCTCTTGACAAAAAAGGAAAAATTCATTATATTGAATGAAGACACAAAGATCTGGGAAAGGAAGTATCATGAACAATATGGTCTATCTATTTCTGGCCTTGGCTCTCACCGCGACTTGCGGAAGTTATGTGAACGCCGCGGAGAATCTTGCAATCGGAGCGAAAGCGACTGCCAGTTCCGTGGAAAGAGGGGACTGCTCTGCGACCAACGCCATCGACGGCCGCGGCAACACCCGCTGGTCCTCGAAGCGCGGCGACAACGAGTGGCTTCTGGTGGATCTCGGCTCACCGAAGACCGTCGCGCAGATCCAGCTTGACTGGGAGGCTGCCGCAGGCAAGGAGTATTCGATTCAGTTTTCCAACGACGGGCAGAACTTCACGGACGTCTATACTGTGACCGACGGCAAACCCGGCGCCCGGGAATACATCCGCATCAAACCGCAGGAGACCCGTTATATCCGGCTTCTCGGGAAGAAACGGGCGACCCGCTACGGCTATTCGCTCTGGGAGATGAAAGTCTTCGCCGAACATGACAGCCTGGTCTACGGCGCCACAGTCACAGCGAGTTCCACCCAGGGAAATTACAAGCCCCAGAACGTGATCGACGGCCGGGACACCACCCGCTGGTCTTCAAACCGCAACGACAATGAATGGATCATGCTCGACCTCGGAGAGGATAAGAGCATCGGCAAAATCGTACTGAAGTGGGAAGAGGCCGCCGGCAAGGAGTACTCCGTCCAGGTCTCGTCGGACGGAGAGAACTTCACGGAAGTGTTCCGCAAGACCGACGGAAAGAAAAAAGCGACCGAGACGATCGTCATCGATCCGGTGACCGCGCGATTCGTCCGCATTCAAGGCATCAAGCGTGCGAGTACCTACGGCTATTCGCTCTGGGAAGTCGAGCTCTATTCCAAATAGAAAGTGTCGCCAGAGGAGGGCGTCGGAATTCCGGCGCCCTTTTTTTCTGCCGGGCGACGTTACAGAGCCGCTTTCACCTGCGCATACGGGACGAGGGCTGCGGGGAGATTCTCCCGGGCGGCGAGAGCGGCGAGGACGCCGGCGGCTTCGCCGAGCGGCACCATGTTCCCGGTGACGCGGTAGCTCGCGTGCGCAAAGAAATCCCCGCTGATGCAGCGCCCGGTGAAAACCAGATTCGGAACATCCGCGCTGATGAGCGCACGCAGCGGAATCTCATACGGCTGAACCTTGTACGGATAGCGGTCGAATCCGCGCTCGAACGACGGGGTCAGGGCGTGGACATCGATTCCGGCGGCCACCCTGCAGACGGCGTCGGGCTGACTCCGCCCGGAAATCAGATCCTGCAGGGAGATCCGGTAAAGCCCCTTGAGCCGCCTCCCCTCCCGCACGCCGATCCGTTCGGACGTCGCGGCGATGGTGAGCTGTTTCCAGGCCGGGCCGCTGCGCCGGAGCGCCTCGACCTGGCGATGAATCTCGCGCCGTGCGCACATCACGGCGCCGGTCAGATCGTCCGCGTCGCTGCCGGATACGCCGCATTCGTGGTTCGCCATCAGCAGAAACAGCTCCCCGGAGAGCGCGAAGAGCGACGCATCGTGATAACTGGGTTCGGCGCCGTTCGCGGTCAGCAGATCGTGCAGGTTGCCGACCGCCTGCGCCCGCGGCGTATAGCCGTTGACAAAAGGTGCGATCTCGGCAAGGCGGACTCCCGTAAGCAAAGCGAACATCGACATCGGCTGAAGAAGCCCCCGTTCCGGGTCGCCCGCCTCAAACGAACAGCCCGCCAGAGCGCCGAGGTTGCCGTCGCCGGTCGCATCGACGAACACTTTTCCCCGCCATGCCTCCCGCCCGGACGCGGATTCAGTAATCACGCCCGCGAGCGCTCCGTCCGGCCTGCGGAGAACGCCCGCGGCCATCGTGTAAAGCCGCACTTTGACACCCGCCGCCCGGCAGAGCTCCTCGAGCAGCAGCTTCATCGACTCCGGCTCAAATGCGAACGACCCGGAACAGGGAGGAGATCCCGCCGGACCGCGTTTCGCCAGTTCCGTCTTGAGCTCGGAAAGCAGCGAGCTTTCCGGCTTCCGATGATCGATGATCCAGCCGAGCAGTCCGGCCGTCCACATGCCGCCGAGGCAGCCGTTCTGCTCGATCAGCACCGTTTTCGCGCCGAGCCGGGCGGCGCGGAGCACGGCCGACACCCCGGAGGGGCCGCTTCCGCAGACAATGACATCATACTCCCCCCGCACGGGAATCCGCCGGGAACTCTCCTGGACATACTCCATACCACCTCCGTTTTCGCCGTCTGTTCCGGAGCCGCAGCGGGCTCCGTCATGCCGGGAAACAGCATAGACCCGAATCCGGAGTTTGACAATTTCAAAAACGGTTATATTTTTATCTGAAAACGCTGAAATGGTGAAATTATGGAATTTTTCAAGCTTCCGGACGATCCGGGCCGTCTTTCGCGTGCGGAACGGATTCTGCGCGCGATCGAAGCGCGCTGTGCCATCTCACTGACCATACACGACCGGCAGGGGAAACTGCGCGGTCCGGACGGCGCTCCGCTCCTGCCGGGGCGTCATCTGCACCCGCACGAGTGCTGCGCGCGCGGCCGCTATCAGCTTCCGCACTGGAATACGCAGTGCGTCCGGGAGTGTCTGACCGAGACGGAGTCCCGCCTTGCGACGGACCCGGTTCCTCATCTGAAAACCTGCTGGAAGACGCTCACCGAACTCGTCGTGCCGATCGTCCGCGGCGGCGTCTGCCAGCTGACGATATTTGCCGGAGTGTTCCGCTCGGCGGAGGAGGCGCCGGAGGAGCTGCCGGAGTGGTTCCGGGCGCGATACCGGACCCTGCCGGCGCCGGATCCGGAGGAGCTCGCCGAACTGGCGGAACTGCTGCGCGCGGCAGGATTGACTCTTCTGGAGGAGGCCGAACTCCGGCCGCGGTGTCCGGCGGGACGCGACCGGAGGCTCAACACGATTGCGGACTATATCCGCAGACACGCCCACGAGAAGATTTCACTGAAAACGCTCGGAGCAGAGCTCTGCCTCTCCCCCTCCCGCGCGGGACATCTGATCCGGGAGCTCTGCGGTCGGACGTTTCGCGAACTTCTGGAGGAGGAGCGCATGCTCCGCGCGAGAACCCTGCTGCTCGGCAGCGATCACAAACTCGCGAAGATCGCGGAATCGACCGGTTATCCGAACGAGTTCTATTTCAGCAGGGTGTTCACCCGGTACTGGGGGATCACGCCGGGACGTTTCCGGAGTCATTTTTCCCAGCCTCCGGGCGGAGTTCCCCTGTCCGTTTCCCGGGAGTGAAGCGTTTTCCTCTTCTATTCTCCCCGGGGACTCGGTTCTTCGAGCATTCCCCGGTCGTGATAATACTTTCGATAAAACGGATTTCTGATCCATTCGGCCGGGATCTTCTTCCCCTCTTTCTTGCAGGCATCGATCTTCTGCTGCAGCGCCCAATCTTCCTCCCACGCTTTCCGCATCGCGGGATTCGCCTGTTTCGAGATTTCGATCTCGCTGTTGTAGCGTGTTTCGATGTATTCGAGCGTCTCATCCAGCGAAGAGCGGTCGTTGAAGTAACGGTTGATGCCGTTTTGAAGCCAGTTCGTCGAACCGGTCTTGACGTAGGGGCTGAAGTATTTCGGCAATCCGATTGTGCAGGCCAGGGAGAATTCCCGTTCGCTGCTGTCATGCTCGTTCGGTCGCGTCAGAGCGATCTCTTTTATTTCGGAGCTCACTACAGTCGGATTCGGCGGCAGCCCGTCGGAGTTCTCCACGATGTACTGATTGTAAGCCTTGCTCGCCAGAAACTGGAGAAACAGTTTCGTCAGTTCCGGATGCCTGCTGCCGCGATAAGGCATCGCCGCACGAACCGAAAGCGGTTGATTCTTGTACTCATACATCGGCAGCTGACTCAAGCTGAACTGGATCGTCATGTTCCGGGCCGCCTGCACCTCGCGAAACCGGATCAGGCAATATCTGCCCATGACGACCATCGCATACCTGCCGGAGATGAAATTCGACAAGTCGCCGCCGCCGAAACCGGAATCGACATTCATCGAAGCGACGTCCGCGGCACTCGGCGCGATCCGATCCACAAAGGTCCATTTATGGAAGAGGCGGATCGCGTCTTTGAGCGCATCGTTGTTCGCAATACAGCGGGTCATGGTTTCGTTGTAGACGTCAAACCCGCGGCTGCGGGAGATGCACACCGCCATCGCCACACCCCAGGAGCTGTCCAGCGTCTGCAGAAAAAAATACTCCTGCCGCGGAAGTCCCTCGTTCGCTTTCCGGACGTATTGCTTCCCCATCTTCTCGAACTCTTCCGGAGTCCACTCCAGCGGCGGCCGGTCAAATCCGAATTTCTTCAGGGTGGACAGATTGATCCACAATGCGTCACAGGCGCTGTTGCAGGGATACGCATACTGCCTGCCGTCCATGCCGCATAAGAGCCTGGCCACGCCGGGATAGGTGTTCTCGAGTCCGTAACCGTTCTTTTCCGCATCTTCGGTGATGTCCATCGCCACGCCGAGCTGGGAGTAGCCGAGCACCTCGCCGGTGTCGAACACATCGCCGGCCATACCGGAAACCGCCTGGATGAGCGTACTCTGGTTGTTGGCCGTTTCAAGCTGCACATCGCCGTTCGGCTTCGGCGAGCCGGGCTTGACATAATGGGGATCACCGGGCTTGAGCGGGGCCCCGGCCGGGCCGTACGCCTCGTTCAAAGCGGCAGCCTCCTCTTCCGTGTAGGTCATCACGTTTCCCTGCGCATCCCTCAACACATGGCCGTTCTTCACGAGCCACTCCCGGAACAGCATGATCTGCTCTTCCCGTTGCGGATTCGGGTCGGTCCGCCAGGTGATGACCGGGACTTCCGCAACCCGGTCGCGGCTTGTGAACATCGTGTAGAATGATGCGGCCACAAGCAACAGCAGAATCGTGATGAACAACTTTTTCATTTATGCAGGGTCTCGTTGATTTGTTTTGAGTGACGTCCACTGGAACTGCGCGGCCGGTATTCCGGGTTTCGCTCCCTCCCCCCGGAAACCCGGCGCGGCGCTGTGAAGTGGCGGGATGCCGTCTGACACTCCACCGTCAAACGGCATCATCTTTCCTGATTCCGGCGTCCTGCGGATCATCGCGATCGACAATCCGGCCGGGAGAGAGGCCGGGCACGGGCGGCGGGGAAGGCAAACTGCGTTGAGACAGAATTCGCAGCAGCTCCACTCCCCCTGCCGCGGCGGCAAATCAGGTCGTTCAACCGCACCGCGTCACTCAGTGATGAAGTTGAGGATATCGGTGTGATAGGTTTCCTTGAGTTTGCCGATGGAGGCGGCGGAAGCGTGGCCGTCCCCCCAGGCGATCGTCACATTGTCGCCGTGAATCATCGCGGGACAGCCGCCCCACGACCCGCTGGTGATGTTTCCCCACAGCGGATAGACCTGATAGTGCATCTCGGAATGGCTGGCCGGAATCCGGTTGTCCAGCAGGAAAACGAAGTTCGACGGCTGCATCGCTTTCGACAGATTCATGCAGAAATACCCGTTGGAATAGGAGTATCCCGCGGTCCTGCCGCTGTCGTAATTCACCCCGCCGATCACCCGGAAAGCGTTGTAGTTTACGCCATACCCTCCCCAGCAGAGATAGGGGAAACCGTCCGCATCATAATTGGTCGCATTGTGCTTCTTGTAGGTCGAAGTCGGGCAGTAGAAGGAATCCCAGTCCCCGATCAGCCCCGCCGAATAAAGCACGTTCAGATAACCAAATCCATTTGAACTGCGCGACATGATGATGGTGTTGTACTCACCGTAATAGAGCTGAACCGCGGTCATGGACTGCTTGATGTTGTTCAAACAGGCGCTTCCCTTGGCACGTTTGCGCGCCTGATTCAACGCCGGCAGCAGCATCGAGGCGAGAATTGCGATGATCGCAATTACAACGAGGAGCTCGATCAAGGTAAAATGTTTTTTCATGGTGGCACTCCTTTTTTTCTGTCCGGTCACTTTTTTTCTTTGAACCGGCTGTGTTGTCCTGAGTGAATTTGCTTCTTCCCGGGGGAAGTCGGCGGGGCTTCCCCGGTTTCCGCCGCCGGGCCAGAGGACACCGCCCCCGGGTCCGTCCCCCCGGGAAGCGCCCCGGGTTCTCGGTTCCGACGGATTGTAATTTCGGGATCACAACAACTCCATTATTTCAATTCCTGATAAAGTTTCAGATCGTCAAGCCAGAGAAAACTCCCCTCGTTTTCGCCCTCCAGATCGATCATGCAGATGATCCTGTTGGTCTCTTCGGGTATGATCTCGGCGGGCAGGGTTTCACTCCACTCCTGCCAGGTGCCGGAGAGGGGCAGCTCGATGTTCTGCGCAGCCGGGAATTTGATCGGGCTGTTGGCGACCGGATTGCCGGTTCCGGCAGCGATCCAGGTTCCCAACCAGCGGTTGCCGTGACAGAACGCGATCGAAAAACGCAGCGAATCCCCCTTGACGAGTTTCCCTTTGAACCGGGCGGAGAAGTGCAGATCCGCGTTCCGCTTGACTTTCCGCAGGGAGTAAAAACGGGCTCGGGCGTGAAAAGGTCCGGTGAACTTCACGGCTCCCGGCGCGGCGGCCCCCTCTTTCCCGTCGATTTCGCAGGGGCTGAACCACTCGAAATTCACTTCCGCAAGGTTTCCACCGTCAAATCCTCCATCGCGGATGTAATGCCGCTCTCCAACCGCGACGAAGAGCAGCGATTCGCCCGTCTCGCCGTCCGGGGTGCGGAATGCGAGTTTCAACATGCCGGAACCGCGCGTCTCCCCGGCTTTCAGCCGGATGACGCAGCGCGCCTCTTCCCGGACCAGAACGGCCTGAGCCGGAAAACCGTCGCCCGGCAGAAGCCGCACTTCCGATCCGGCGGGCAGATTCAGTGCGATCTCCCGCTCTCCGCCGAACGCGAGCTCCACATCGTTCACCGGCAGAACCGCCGCCGCCCGGCGTTCCCGCATGGAACGCGCCCGGGCGCTCCGGGCATTTTCCGCCATGCGGCTGCTGCCGATGAGATAGACGGGATCTTCCCCGAATTCAATCTGGAGTTCCTCCGCCCGCCCGGACGAGAGAGGATTGCCGAAGAGATCGAAGAGCGCGATCTCCTCCTCCGGCGCGCAGCCGAACGCGGTCGCCGGAACTTTTTCCGCCCGGAGACTCCACACGATCGCCCCCGGCCCGGAGAAAGAAACCTGCCGCAACGTACCAGACGGCTCCACATATCCGAGACACTCCCCGCCGTCGAGCAGCCGGGCGAACGCCGCCAGAGCCGCATAGGAGAGTTTCGGCTGAAAACCGAGATAACAGATCCCGTTGGCGGTATCCCACCGGGCATTTTTCTCATAGGCGTCCCGGGCATCGTAACTGCAGAACCAGAACACTTTCCCCTCACGGCCGCCAAACGCAAGGCACTGCGCGTAATTCATGGCCACGGCGCGGGCCTGCCACGCCTCTGTCGCCTTGTTTTTTCCGGAAAACTCCGGCATATCATCATGGCCGCCGGTTCCGAGTTCGTTGAACCACTGCGGTTTCCCCAGAAAACCGTAACGATCCAGAATCCGCTGCCGGGCCATTTCGCCGCCGGTGAAACCGGAAGCCGCGGCATAGGAGTGCAGAGTGACGACATCAGTCCACTGTGCGACCCCGGCCTTTCCCCCCTCCTCCAGCCAGCCCATCTCGCAGTTGGAGTGGGAAAGCGTATGAATCCGGATCGCCGGGTCGATCGCCTTGAGTGTCTCGTAAGAACGGCGCACGAGTTCCGCATAATATTTCCCCGTGAGTTCGGGGTTGTGATTGGCCATCAGGTCGGGTTCGTTGTGGACCTCGTACTCCCGGATGCGCCCCCGGTAGCGGGTTGCGAGCATCTTCAGCCACGCTTCGTACTGCCGGAATCCCTCCTCGTCAAGGACGCCCGTATCCACATGCTTTCCGAGGTATTTCGGAATGCCGTAGAGGATGTACGCATAGTTCTGATGGTGCGCCTCAAGGCGGCGCATCATCCGGTCGAGCGGTTCGAGGTGATACTCACCCGGCCGCGGAGACTGCCGGTTCCAGGAGTTTTCCCAGTGCAGCCAGGGGCGGACCCAGCGGATTCCAGCGCGGGCGAACATCGGCAGCTGATAGGTCCAGTAGGGAACCTGCTGCTGAAAGACGTTTATCCCCATGAAAGAGCGGTCGGGATCGAGCTCTTTCGGCTCCGGAATCCGCATGATGCGCAGCGTGTCGCTCCTGTCGCCGCAGCGGGCGTCGACCTGAAAACCGCCGAAACGGTCGATCGGAAGAACAATCCTCGTTTCCGGCGCCGCCGAGGGCGGCAGCGTCCGCACCAGGAGCGGTTTGCCGGTATGATAATCTTTCACCGACAACTCAAGCTGCGGAATTGGGACGCCGAACGAAACGATCCGAAGTTCGACCGGCTCCTTTTCCGTAAAAATCGATCCGACCCGGTCGGTCTCGAGTTTGAAGAGGCCGTTTCCATCGGATTGCAGCAGCAGGGAGCGGGATTGATCGGCCTGCTTCAGGTAGAGTGCCGCAACGACCGGTCCGGTGCCGTCGCCGACGTTGCCGAGTTCGATATCGGTCATCTCGCCGACGATTCTCCCCTGGTCGCGCCGGAGCGTCAGTTTCGCGGAGAGCACCCCCGCCTTGCGGATCGTCCAGCGGAATTCATCGCCGGTGGACTCCGGTTCGAGTGTCAGAAGTTCGCTGTGCGCGTTCTCCCCGGGGAATTCCGAATGATCGAGCAGAATCTCCAGTTGCGTCCCGGCCTCAAGCCGTGCGCCCGGAGCGGCAAAAGCCACCGGTCCGGGATGCTTGAGCTCATCGCCGAGAGCGTAAACGAACACCCATTTCCCCCGCAGGGAATCGAGCAACTCCACGAGCAGCGGTTGATTCGGACGCGGCAGATCCGCCGGAACCGGTGCGGCGAAAATCCGCACCGCGGCCAGAAGCGCGCCGATCATGACTGGAATTCTGAAATTCATATTTTTCCTCTCCTGTTCTTATCTGTTCTCTTTTTCCGACGGCCGGGAAGGCACGATCAAAGTCAACCGTAAATCTGCGACAACGCTGATTTTGATCGGTCAATTCCGGATTTCATCGAGAAATCCCGGATTTTTCCGGACCCCGATCCTCACACTCTCGCAGTCTCTCAATATAAATTATAGCAAAATAAAAGGTCATTTCCTTGAAAAAACTGACAAAAACAGGTATTTTTACGACACTAAAAGAATTCTAACAGAGAAACGGGGCTGAAAATGGGACGGGATGAATTGCGTTCGCGCATTCACATGCGCATTCCGATGTTCATGCACTTTGCGGCTGACGGGCCCGGGGTCTGGCTCGGATCGCGCAAATATTTCAGCCGGGAGGAGCTCGTGCATGAGCACGACTTCTATGAACTGGTGCTGGTCCGCTCCGGCTTCGGAATTCACGTGACGGAACGCGGAGAGTACCCGATCATCCACGGGAACGTCTTCCTGGTCGGGCCGGGCAGTGCGCACAGTTACCGGGACATGAACCATCTCGAGATCATCAACGTGCTCTATGTGCCTGAACGGCTGCAGTTCAATATGCTCGACCTGCGGAAAGATCCGGGCTACCGGGCGCTGTTCGGCGAACAGACCGACTGCAGCCGGAAATTCGCGGAGGGACTGATGCTCAATCCGAATCAGATGGCCGTGGCGGAGCGGATTCTCGAAGAGCTCAAGAGCGAACAGTATCAGCAGTATCCGGGCTGGATGTTCGCGATGAACACCGGATTCATGCAGTTCGTGCTGCTGCTGAGCCGGGCGGCGGCCGTCGAGAACGGCATGGAAGTTCCTTTCGCCCGCATCGGTCACGTCCTCGACTACATCAACCATCACGATATCGAGACGCTCCAGATCGCGGAGATCGCAAACGGCTGCGGCATTTCGGTCCGGACTCTGGAACGGCTGTTCGTACAGGCTCTGCACTGCACTCCGGTGGCTTATCTGATGGAGAGACGCCTGCTCCGCGGGGCGGAACTGCTGCTCTCGACTGACAACACGATCTCGGAGATCGCACTCGTCTGCGGATTCTGTGACGGCAACCACTTCAGCAAGATGTTCAACCGCAAATTCGCCATGCCCCCGAGCGAATATCGCCGGAAATTCGCCGGCAGACACAGCAGTTCCCGACTCTGAACGGATGGACGAATGCGGAAAACGGCGGAATCAACTGGATTTTTCCGCTTTTGTCGGGTATATTGTAAGAACGTGTGTGACAAACCAAACAATGCGCCGTTCCGGGACATCCGGACGGACGGCGCACGTCGGAAATCTGAATCATGACCAGTGTGGAAATCAGAGGGATCACGAAATCCTACCAGCCCGGAGTCCCCGTGCTGAAACCGCTCGATCTCATCGTGAATCCGGGCGAGCTGTTCTTTCTGCTCGGCCCCTCGGGCTGCGGCAAGTCGACCCTGCTGCGCATCCTCGCCGGACTCGTCGAGCCGGACGCGGGATCGATCCGGTTCAACGGCACCGAGATCACGAAACTTCCGCCCGAAAAACGGCGCGCGGCGATGGTGTTCCAGAACTATGCGCTCTGGCCGCACCTCTCCGTTTACGAGAACGTCGCGTTCGGCCTGCGCGCCGCAGGGGAGAAAAAATCCGATATCGACCGCGAAGTCAAAGCCGCGCTCGAACTCGTCCGAATGGCGGAATATGCCGACCGCAGAATTCCGTCACTCTCCGGCGGCCAGCAGCAGCGCATCGCGCTCGCGCGGGCACTCGCGGTGAAACCCGCACTGCTGCTGCTCGACGAACCGCTCTCGAACCTCGACGCCCGGCTGCGCGACACCATGCGCCGCGAGATCCGCCGCATCTGCAAGGAGCGGCAGCTCACCGCGATCTACGTCACGCACGACCGTCAGGAGGCGCTCAGCATGGCCGACCGGCTCGCGGTCATGGATCAGGGAGTCATCCGCCAGATCGATACGCCCGAAAAAGCCTACAGCGCTCCGGTCGAAAAGTTCGTCGCCTCATTTCTCGGGGACGCGAACTTCATCGAGGGGGAGCTCGACTCCTCCGGAGCGTGGCAGACGCCGTTCGGCGTTCTCGCGTGCGACGGCTCCGCCGGGAAACCGGCGGGAACGCTCTGCGCAATGATCCGCCCGGAACGCATCCGCATCAGCACCGAACCGGGGAAGAACACCATCCCCGCCGTGCTCGTCAACCGGAGCTTCACCGGAGAGAGCTGCGAATGGGAGTTCGAGGCCGCGGGCCGGAAGATCGTCGTTACGGAGAGCGCCCCGCCCGGGCGGAAGCTCGGCGAGACATTCCAGCTCGTCCTGCCGCCGGATCAGTTGATCGTTTTGCAGTGAGGAACAGCGGAATATGATCCGGAAAATTCTGACAGCCGCGTTGCCGCTTCTCGTGCTGCTGGCGATTCCGTTCTTCCTGCGCCCGAAGCAGGAGGCCGGAGCGAAAAGTTCCGGCCCGGCCGACAAGCTCGTCATCATCTCCGCCCACAACGAATCGATCCGCCACGAATACGAGCAGGCGTTCCGCAAGTTCTATCGGGAAAAAACCGGCCGGGAGATCGAGCTCGACTTCCGCTCCCCCGGGGGGTCGTCCGATATCGTGAAGTACATCGCCGATCGCTTTGAGGCGGAATTCCGACGCGAATTCGAGTCCGATCCCGCCAACGGCGAGTGGAACGACGAAATCGCCGGGCGGTTCGCCGAACCCGGCGTCGAAAACGATCCCGACGCCCCCGCGGAGGTGAAGAAAGCGCGCCGGCTCTTCCTCAACTCGAACGTCGGGATCGGAATCGACCTCATGGCGGGCGGCGGCACTTTCGATATGCAGCGCCATGCGAAGCGGGGTTTTGCGGTCGACGGCGGCGCGCAGAAGCGTCACCCCGAATACTTCAAACCGGAGATCATCCCCCAGAGTTTCGGCGGGGACGAACTCTACGACAAACAGGGACGCTACTACGGCGTCGTGCTCTCGACTTTCGGCATCTGTTACAACAAGGACCGGGTTGCGGAACTCAAAGACCCGACTCCGCCGAAACGGTGGGCCGACCTCGGAGAACCGCGCTTCTTCAACACGATCTCCCTCGCGGATCCGTCGAAATCAGGCTCGGCCAACAAATGCTTCGAGGTGCTGATCCAGCAGTGCATGGCCGACTCCGGCAGCCCGGAAAAAGGGTGGGAAGAGGGGTTGAACACCATCAAGCGCATCTTCGGCAATGCGCGCAACCTCACCGACTCCGCGGGCAAGATCCCGCGCGACGTCGCCGCCGGGAACGCCGCGGCCGGAATGGCGATCGACACCTACGGCTTCACCGAAAAGGAGTGGAACGAACTCCAGTTCGACGGCAAACCGCATTTCTTCTACGTCGCCCCCGAGGGAGGCACCGCCGTCTCCGCCGATCCGGTGCAGATGCTGCGCGGCGCGCCGCACCGCGAGGCGGCCGAACTCTTCATCGATTTTCTGCTGAGCCCCGAGGGGCAGAAGCTCCACGCATTCAAGGTCGGTGCGCCGGGGGGACCGGAGAAGCACGCCTTGCGCCGCCCGCCGATCCGGCGCGACCTCTACAAGCCGGAGTATCGGAAATACCGTTCCGATCCGGACTACAATCCGTATGAGTCGGGTGCGAGTTTCGTCTACCGCCCGGAGCTCACCGGGCCCTATTACAGTCTGCTGCGCATTCTGATCCGCTGCATCGCGCTCGATCCGCAGCCGGAGCTGCAGCGCGCATGGAAAGCGATCATCGACGCGGGCGGGCCGGAAAAAGTGCCGCAGGCGATGGCGGCGTTCAACCGCCTCCCGTTCCCCTACTCCGAAATCGCCGCAGAGAATGCGAAACTGCACGGGAGCGCAGTCGAAGTCGCGGCGCTCTGCCGCAAATGGAGCGATTCCGCCCGGGAGAACTACCTCGAGGCCGAACGGCTCGCTCTGGAGGGCAAATAAATGGGAAACCGTCTGATACAATATCTGCTGCTCGCGCTGGTCATCGTGTTTCTCGGAGCATTTCTGCTTGCGCCGATCTTCACGGTGGTTGAAGTGGGTCTCGACTGGCGGCTGCTCGCGGAGGTGTTCAGCAACTACATCTACCGCGAGGGGTTGCTCAACAGCTTCAAGATCGCCGTGGTGACGACGTTTCTGGTCTTTCTGATCGCGTTTCCGCTCGCGCTGGTCTACAACCGCTATGAATTCCCGGGGAAAGGGTTGTCCCATCTGCTCGTGATGATTCCGATGATCCTGCCGCCGTTCGTCGGGGCGCTCGGATTTCAGCAGATTCTCGGTCATTACGGAGTGGTCAACCGGCTGCTGGCATACTGCGGGATTCCGGCGGTCGACTTTCTCGGCGGGCCGGGGAGATTCTGGTCGGTCTGCCTCATTGAGGCGCTGCACCTCTATCCGATCCTCTATTTGAATCTGGTGACGGCGCTCGGCAATCTCGACCCGGCGCTCGACGAGGCGGCCCGGAATCTCGGGGCGTCGCGGTGGACGCGGTTCCGCCGGATCACATTCCCGCTCATGAAGCCGGGCATCCTCGCGGGGGGCAGCATCGTGCTGGTCTGGAGCTTCACGGAGCTCGGCACGCCGCTGATGTTCGGATACAACCGCGTGACCGCCGTGCAGATCTTCAACGGGATCATGGAGCTCGAGAGCAATCCGGTTCCCTACGCGCTCGTGGTGGTCATGCTTTTCTTCGCGGCGGCGATGTATCTTGCCGGGAAGTTCGCGCTCGGGAAATCCGCGCTCAATGCGACGGTGAAAGGGACCGCCGGAGCCGGGACCGTCCGCCCCGCCGGATGGCGGAAATTCGGACCGACCGCCCTCTTTGCGCTCGTGACGTTCGTGGCGGCGCTGCCGCACATCGCGCTGGTGCTGACGGCGTTCTCGCTCCGCTGGTACAACACGGTTCTGCCGCGCCATTTCACACTGCTGCACTTTGAAAACGCGTTGTCGAACAAGATCGTGCTGCCGAGCATCGTGAACAGTTTGAACTACTCGCTCCTTGCGATGGCCATTGCGGTTGCGGCGGGGGTGCTGGTTTCGCTCGCGGCGGTGCGCTGGAAACTGCGCGGGAGCATGATCGCGGATCTGCTTGCGATGCTGCCGCTGGCGGTGCCGGGAATCATCATCGCGTTCGGCTACCTCGGGATGTCCGTGAAGTTCGGGTTTGCGGCGGCCTATTTCAATCCGGTCGAGAATCCGTTTCTGCTGCTCGGAATCGCCTATGCGGTGCGGCGGCTGCCGTATGTCGTGCGTTCGGTCTCGGCGGGACTCGAGCAGACGCCGGAAGAGCTCGAGAACGCCGCGCGCAGCTTCGGAGCGACCGCGTTCGCGACGTTGCGGAAGATCACCCTGCCGCTGGTGTTCGCGAACGTGATCGTCGGAGCGCTCTTCGCGTTCAGTTTCTCGATGCTGGAGGTTTCGGACTCGCTGATTCTCGCACAGAAAGCGGAGTTCTATCCGATTACGCGCGCGATCTACGATCTCTCGCAGATCCTCGGCTCCGGCCCGTTCATCGCGTGTGCGTTCGGGGTCTGGGCGATGCTGTTCCTCGCGGCGGCGCTGGCCGCGGCGGGCACGCTGCTCGGAAATAAGATCGGCACCATCTTCAAACTTTGATCAGTTATGCGGATAAGAAAATCCATCATATAAAGGAATCATTCAAATGGCGATCACCAATCTCGATTTGAACAACCCGCCGGCGGAGTACCGCCCAATCCCATTCTGGAGCTGGAACGACAAGCTCGAACCCGAAGAACTGCGCCGCCAGGTGCGTGAGATGAAAGCGGCCGGACTCGGCGGATTCTTCATGCACGCACGCGGCGGACTCCGCACGGCATACCTCTCCGACGAATGGATGGAGTGCGTGAGAACCTGCCTCGACGAAGCGGGAAAATGCGGCATCTCCGGCTGGCTCTACGACGAAAACGGCTGGCCGAGCGGATTCGGCGGCGGCCTCGTGAACGGACTCGGCGTGAAGTATCAGCAGAAATATCTGCGTTATGAATTTCTCGACGCGGCCGACCTCGAGGCGGAAGAGCGCACGAACACGATCTCCTGGTACGATGCCGCGACGCTCGAACTGCTCGGCGAAACCCTGCCGCCCGGAACGACCGGAAAACTGCTGCGCTGCTACTATGAGGTCAATCCCTACTACGTCGACAACCTCGATCCGAAAGTTGTGCGGGAATTTCTCAAGGTCACGCACCAGCACTACTACGAAAGCCTGCCGGAAGAGCTGCTCGCACACCTGAAAGGGATCTTCACGGATGAGCCGCAGCTCTCCCGCAAGGGACTGCTCTGGTCGTTCGTACTCGAGGAGGAGTACTGGAAAGCGTATCACTGCGAACTCCTGAAAGAGCTGCCGATGCTGTTCCTCGGCACGGCGGAGAGCGATGCGGTGCGGATCCGGTTCTGGAGTCTCGTCGCCCGTCTCTTCTCGGAGAACTTCATGAAGCAGATCCGCGACTGGTGCGACGAAAAGGGGTGGCTGCTGACCGGACACCACGTGCTTGAAGAGACCTGCCAGGCGCAGATTTCGAGCAACGGCTCGATCATGACGCAGTATCAGCACTACCATATTCCGGGCATGGATCACCTCGGGCGGACGGAGCCGTCGCCCGTGGCGATGGTTCAGCTTGTCTCATCGGCGATGCAGTTCGGGCAGAAACAGATTCTCTCGGAGAGCTTCGCGCTTTCGGGCTGGAACATCAACTTCTTCGGGCTGCGGTGGATGTTCCAGCAGCAGTTCGCGCACGGAGTGAATCTCGTCTGCCCGCATCTCTCGAGCTACACGCTGCGCGGGCTGCGCAAGCGCGACTATCCGGCCTCGCTCTTCGTACACCAGCCGTGGTGGAACGACTACAGGAGCGTGAACGACTACTTCGCCCGCACCGGGATGCTGCTCGCGGAGGGGAAAGCCACGACGGAAGTTCTCGTGCTGCACCCGCTCTCGTCGGCCTGGTGCCACTACACCGGCGACGAATCGAATCCGGCACTGAAACACTACACCGACACGTTGACACGCCTGACCGTCGCACTCGACGCGCACCAGATCGCCCATCACTACGCCGATGAACAGATCGTCGCGGCGAACGGCAGCTTTGAAAAGGGCAGAATCCGGATCGGGCTTCAGAGTTACGACTTCGTTCTCATCCCGCAGATCGCGAACCTCTCAAAGCCGATGCTCGAACTGCTGCGCCAATTTGCCGCGGCGGGCGGGCGGATTCTCACGGTCCGCAACCGGCTCGAACCCGGGAAGCTCACGATCGACGGGGAACCGGCTTCGGCGGAGGTCCGGAACTTCTACCGCTCGCTCCCCGCGTTCGATTCCGAAGCGGCCGCCGCTGACGCAGCTGCGGCGGAACTCGCGGGACGCCGCACGATCGCGACCGAAAACGGTGCGCCCGCCACGCAGATCCTGAGCACGTTCCGCGATCTCGCTGATCTCGACGGCCGCCCGGGGCGTTTCTTCTTTGTGGCGAACAAGGCGTACAACCAGCCGTGCCGCGTGCATCTCGAGCTGCCGCGCAACGGCGGACGGCAGGTGGAACTCATCGATCCGGCGACGGGGAGTTTCTCGATTCTGTCGGGGGTGCATCGGCACGGTGAATATTTGAGTTTCGATTACGCTTTCGCACCCGGAGCGGCGGCGATGTTCTTCGTCGCGGGGCATCCGGCGAAACACGCGCCGTCGGTCACGGTGGAAGATCCGTTCCAGGCTCCCGCAAAGAAGCTGCTCTCGAGCGAATTCACGCTTGCTGCCCTGCCGGAGAACATTCTCACGCTCGACCGCTGCCGCTACCGGGTCGACAACGGCGGCTGGATCCGCGATGACGTGAGCGTGATTCAGGGGCGGCTGCTCGCGCTGAAACGCGACTGCGAACTCGAGATCGAATATGATTTCGACCTCGACGATGATTTCGACCTCGCGACGCCGCTCTCGATCGCGGTCGAGACGCCGGAACTCTTCACGTTCGCGCTGAATGAAGTGCCGTTTGCGGCACAGGTTTCAGGGTATCTCTTCGACCGTGCGTTCGAGCGCATCGCCCTGCCGGGGAAT
Source organism: uncultured Victivallis sp. (assembly GCA_944389935.1). Classification (GTDB taxonomy): domain Bacteria; phylum Verrucomicrobiota; class Lentisphaeria; order Victivallales; family Victivallaceae; genus Victivallis. The sequence goes on along the minus strand of CALXOE010000006.1, from coordinate 90,845 downwards.
CTCAAAACAGGGCGAAACGTCATCTGCATGAAGATGCACTATCATCAGGACGAGGAGGTCTACGCCCGGCTTCAGCGCGCACTCAAATTTGAAACCGAGTACAACATGCTGACCTACGACACGGAAGTCGAGAGCATCTATCTGTGCGGAAACTTCACCTGCCGTCACACGGGGCGGGTCGAACCGCTTCTGCGCGGAGCGGAGCGGCTGCACGGAACATTCTCGCTCGGCCCGGGAGCGGTGGGGAAGAGCATCCACGCGGACGATCTCGTGACGGCGGGATATCCGTTCTTCGCGGGGAAAGCCGTACTGCGCCGGGAGTTTGAACTGACTGCGAACGAGGCGGAATCGATCCGGCTGCTGCGTTTCGTGCCGATCGGGGCGAACTCGTACCGGATTCGCATAAACGGTGACGAGGCGGGCTTCTGGAGTTACGGTTTTGCGGCATTCCGGATCGATCAGCTGATTCACGCGGGCCGGAACACGCTCGAAGTCGAGCTCGTCACCTCTCTGCGCAACATGCTCGGCCCCCATCACCTCGCCGAGGGGGAAAGTTACGCGGTCAACACGCTTTCGTTCAACCGCGAAGCCAACCCGATCGGCTGGCCGGCACCGGTCTACCATCCGGGCTACTGCATGGTGAAACTCGGCATCGCGGACGTGGAACTGGTCTGATCCATGGATGAGGGGAACGGCAGACTCGAAGAGGCGCTCGCGGCGCTGGAGCGGGAACTCGCGCTGCCCGTGACCGTCATCGACAATGCATTCTTCCTGAATCGGAAGAACATCTTCGAGCACAACCGCCGCAGCCACCGCAAGAATCCCGCCTGCGAGGCGGGATTCTGCGAGCGCTGCGTGCGCCACTGCCGTTACGCGATGAACAGCCGCTGCGGCCGGGAGTCCCGGCCGTTCCTCGCGGTCTGCTGGAAAGGGCTCGCCCAGATCGTCGCTCCGCTGCGGCACGGAAACATCCACTACGGGATGCTCTACCTCGGGCTGTGGCGCGCCGGAGAACCGGAAAAAGGCACGGAAGCGGAACTGCCGCCGGAGTTCTTCCGCAGCAGAGACGAACTCGCACCGCCGCCGGAACGGCTGCCGGAACTGCTGCCCCTCGCCCGACTCTGTGCCGACGGGCTCGTGATGCACCTGCTCCGGACGCGGCTGCTCGACACCGTCCCGGACGAACGCGGAGCCCGCATCGCGGCGTTTCTGCGCGAACGCTGCGCCGGGCCGATCGGGCTCGATGATCTCGCAACCGAGCTCGGGCTCTCGCGTTCCCGCACGAGTTTTGCGGTAAAAAAGCTTTTCGGGGAGAGTTTCTCCCGGCGGCTGCAGGCCGAGAGAGTCGAGCGCGCGCAACACTATCTGGCCGGAAGCAGAGCGAATCTCCGCCGGATCGCGGAGGAGTGCGGATTCAGTGACGAATTTCATCTCAGCCGCGTATTCAAGGAGCACACCGGTCTCACGCCGAGTGAATTCCGCCGCCGCCATCAGCAGTGATCCGCAAAAAATTCTCCACGCCGCTTTTCCCGGGAGAAAGCGCCGCTCGCTCATAACGGCGAACACCGTCCACACGTTGACTCCGCCGCACAGGGGACGGGGATTGTTCCGACCGGCTGCGGAGAAACGGGTTTTCCGGATTTTTCCGGAGCGGAGACTTGCTTTCCGGAGGGAATCGCATTATACTGATAAGAGACCGCGTTTTTTGCGGCTGCAGGAGGTGTCCATGATCCGAAGCATTCCAGTAGCGCTGTTCCTCATCCTCGCCCTGCCGATGGCTGCCGCCGCGGCTCCGGGCGAGGAGTCGGCGACGCTTACGATTGAACCGCGGAAGACGATCCGCGTCTTCGACGATGCCCTCCTCGGGGTGAACGACTCGTGGCCGGAATTGACCGGACTGAACCGATTGACCGGGCCGGCTCCACTGCTGCGTCCGAAGTGCGGGACCATCGGCATCGTGGCGTCACAGATGCGCCCGACGCTGTTCCGCATGGCAGGAGTCGACTCGCAATTTCTCGACTGGAAGAAAAATCCCGGCTCCGGATACGCCGTCTCCGCCCGGGCCGGAACTTCGCGGGTCGGGTTGCTCCGCCACCTCGCCTCCATCCGGCGGCAGAACCCGGATGCCGGGTACATCTGGACGGTCAACATGGTGCGGAACACCCCGGAAGATGCGCGCGATCTGGCGGAATTCCTGGCCGGCGGCTCCGATACGCTGTGGGGGAAACTGCGAATCGATCTGGGATGCCCCGAGCCGATGCCCCCCGCCATTTGGGAGCTCGGCGACGAACTCGATTACAATTACAGCCGATTCGGGTCGGCCTCCGCCTGCGCCCGCGAGTGTCAGCGTTACATCTTCGCGATCCGGAGCGTGATTCCGGACGCGCGGTTCGCCGTTCCCGCCGTCACGGCCCCGTGGACGGAGCGGTCAAAAGGGAAACTTCCGGAATTCAACCGGCTTTTGCTCGATGCACTGGCCGGGGAGATCGACTTTCTCTCGTTCCACCCGTATCTGCGCGACCTGCCGCCGGCCGTTGCCGAGCCGTACTTCGATCTCCTCGCCCGGGAGATCGCCGACTCCCGGAATCCGGGAATCCGGCTGCTCGTGACGGAACCGGCTCTGCCGCTATCCGGAACGTCCGGGAATTTGCAGGCACGCCGACTCCGGAGCGAGTCGCTCGCCGGCTGCCTCGAGGAGGCGGAGTGGTTTCTCTTTCTCCTGAATCGTCCGGAGGTGGGTGCGGCGACGCTCTTCCATCTTCCGCCGGGAATCCGGGGGATGACCGCAACGGCCGGAGCACTCCCGTATGAGACGGGGACCGCAAAACTCTACCGTTTTCTGCGGAGAATTCCCCCTGACTCGGAACTTCTGCGCAGTACGCTCTCGGGCGATGCCGCCACATTCGGCCGCGGGCAGACGCTGGGTGCGGCCGCGCTGAAATCCCCGGACGGGAAAGAACTCTATTTGCTGTTCAACAATCTCTCTCCGGACACTGCCCGGCCGACCGTCCTCCGGTTTCTCCGGGAACGGGAGTGGCAGCTGGAGAGCGCAGTCTGTCTCTCCGCACCGGAACTCGCCAGCCGCAACACGGAGACAGAACAGCCCATTGCAGAAACAGTTCTCCCGACGGCTCCCGGCGAGCCGCTTTCAAAATTGACGATTCCGCCGAAAAGCCTCGTACTTGCAACCCTGAAGCGAATGACAAAGGAGGAAGGCAAATGAAACTGTTCGCCAAAAACGCCATGATCGTCGTATTCTGTCTGGCCGTCTGCGCTGCGTTCGGACAGGAGAACTCCACCCGGCGCGACAGCACCGGACGCACCGTCGGCAGGTCGACCACCAACGGCAACCGTACCACTTATTTCGACGGCTCCGGGCGCGTTTCCGGGAGATCCACCACAAATGGGAACAACACCACCTATTACGACTCCTCCGGAAGAGTCTCCGGCAGAGCCATCACGAACGGAAACACCACCACCTATTACGACTCCTCCGGGAAAGTCTCCGGCAGATCCACCACGAACGGGAACACCACCACCTATTACGACTCCTCCGGAAGAGTCTCCGGCAGATCCACCACGAACGGCAGCACCACCCGCTATGTCGACAAATCCGGACGCTCCAGAGGCAGCAAAACCACCCGTTGAAACGGATCACACAGGAGGAGACCGTTCAGATCCGCAGCGCCCCCTGGCGCAGCACTTTCGGAGTCGCGCCGGTCGCGTCAACCACAGTGGAAGCGAGCGCGTCCGGAGCGATCGGACCGCCGTCAACCGCGAGCGGCAGTTCTCCGGAGAGTTCCGCGAGTGCGGCCTGAACCGTCAAGGCGTTCGGATGCCCCGAGTGATTCGCGCTCGTTTGCGCGAGCGGGCAGTTCATCCGGCGCAGCAGCGCGAGCATGAACGGATGATCCGGCACCCGGAATCCAACCGTCCCGCCGTTGCGCAGAGGCGCGATGATCGTGATGGGGCCCGGGCAATGTTTGACCGCAAGCTCCGCGGGCAGCCCCTCAAGAAGCACCCCGCAATCGGCGAGCCGGCGCCACTCCGCGACGAACCAGCCGAGCGGCTTCGTCGCGTCGCGGTCTTTCAGGTCGTAGATCCGCTGACGCGCCGCCGCGTCGTCCGCCCGGCAGACGAGCCCGTAAACCGTTTCCGTCGGCACAAGCACAACCGCGCCGGGACGGGAGAGCGCCTCGCATGCGGCGTCGACCGCCGCTTCAAGCCCGGCTGCTGCCAGATCGAGAACCGGTGTCATTCCTCCTCCTCATCCGGCTGATCGAGCACCCAGTGCGGAACCCGCTCCCCGATGTAACAGCAGGTGAACGCCACCGCACCCGCGATGAATCCGTAAACCGCTCCGACCGTCAAACTCCGGTCGAGATCGGAATTCATCAGCTCCGTGAAACTCATGCCCGAGCCGCTCGAATCGACAAACACGTAGGCGAGCCACACGCCGGTCGAAACCGCCATCGCCGCCCAGGCCGCGTTTTTGCTCGCTTTCGGGACGTAAAGCGCCGTCACAACCGGGATGAAGATCACCACGAGCTGCGACGCCCAGCTGTTGATCATCAGACTGTAGATGCTTTTGACCCCCCACGCGAGCAGAAGCGCGATAAAGGTCAGGAACACAGTCGCGAACCGGGTCATCAAAAGCAGCTTCTGGTCGCTGAGGCGCGGCCAGATCGAACCGATCACATTGTTGCAGAGCAGCGAGGAACCCGCCAGAAGTGAACTGTCCGCCGAACTCATGATCGCCGAAATCAGCGCGGCAAGGAAAATCGTCAGAACAATCGGATGCAGTTTCCCGAGAATGATGATCGCCATCTGCGGCAGGACCTGGTTCGACAGCGTCTCGGAGTCCTCCGAAGTCGCGATGCCGTATTTCGCCAGCACCGTGCGCGCCGCAAATCCGATCGTGATCGGCACGAGACCGATCGCCGCATAGAAGAATCCGGACATGACCGCGCTCGACACCGCGATCTTTTCGTTGCGGCTCGCGAGCGACCGCTGAATCAGATCCTGGCCGACCATGCAGCCCAGACCCATGACGATCCAGCTGCCGATGTAGTAGACGTAATCCGAAAAGACGAACGGCAGCACTTCTCCCGTTTCGGGGTCGACCGCGTGCTTCATACCGAGCGAAAGATCCGCCGCACTCAGCCGAGAGGTCATTTCGTTCCAGCCGCCCGCCTCAAAGACCGCGCCGGGAACGATGATGAACAGTCCGATGACGATCAGTGAAACCTGTACTACATCGGTCAGCGTCACAGCCCACATGCCGCCGGCATAGGTGTAGATCAGAACCACCCCGGCGCCGATGAGCGTCCCCCAGGTTGCGTCCATTCCGGTGAGAATATGCAGGATCGTACCGATTCCGAGCATCTGCGCGCCGAGCCAGCCGATGTAGACCGGAATCATCCAGAGCGAGGCGTAAACTCCCGCCCATTTTCCGTAGCGCCGTTCGATGATGTCGGTGACGGTCAAACACTTGAGCCGCCGCAGAAGCCCGACGATGAAAATACCCGCGAGCACAAGGCTGATCGACGCCCCGAAAGGATCGGCCAGAACTCCGCCGATGCCGTCCTGATAGACGGTCGCCGCAACCCCCATGCTCGACCCGGCGCCGAACCAGGTTGCCAGAAGTGTCGCGGTCGCCATCCAGAGCGGCAGTCGCCGCCCCGCAACCAGGAAGTCGTTCATCCCCTTGACCCGCCGGCTGCACCAGAAGCCGATGCCGACCAGCACCGAGAGGTAGATGATGATCCCGACCCACAGAGTCACTTTCGTGCCCTGAGAGAGCATGGAGCTTCCCGCTCCGCTGCTTTCCGCCGCTGCTTCGACCAGAGGAAGCGCCTCACCGAAAAAATGGAACATCTTTTCCGTCCTGTTTTTGAAAAAGTTCAAAAAAAACGCCCGGGTGGAAACGCAACGGCGTTCCGCCTGATACGGTACAGCGATATAAACTACTCGACACCGATGGATAATTCAATCTCACAACTGCAAAAAAACATTTTTTTTCGCAGTTCCGCCCGCTTGAAAAAATCCGGAAAACGGAGTATGATAGAGCCATGAATCAGGAAAAACGTGTTTTTCTCGCCTCTCCGCATGGAATGTGCGCAGGGGTTCGCCGGGCTCTTGAGACCGTCGAGATGGTTCTCGACCGTTTCGGGCCGCCGGTTTACGTGCTGCATGAAATCGTGCACAACAATTTTATCGTGAATGATCTGCAGCAACGCGGCGTTCGTTTTGCGGAAACCTTGGAAGAAGTTCCTCCCGGGGCGGTGCTGCTGTTCAGCGCGCACGGGGTCTCCGCAGCCGTCGAGGAGCAGGCGCGCAGCCGGAATCTGCGGATCGTCGACGTAACCTGCCCGCTCGTGAAACGTCTGCATCACTGCGCCGGAAAAGCTCGCGACGTTCTCATTCTGATCGGCCACCGCGGCCACCCGGAAGTGGAAGGCACCGTCGGCAGATCAGGAGCAAAATACACGTTCGTGGTCGGCAGCACGGCGGAGGCGGAGGCCCTGACGCCGCTCCCCCCCGGCAGCCGCATCGAACTCCTCGCCCAGACCACGCTGAACACCGAGGAGGTCGGCCGAATCGAGGCGAAACTGCGCGAGCGTTATCCGCAGCTCGAATCCGCGGCAACGGTCTGTTACGCGACCACCAACCGCCAGAGAGCCGTACGCGCTCTGGCTGGCAAGTGCGAAGTCATTCTGATTATCGGCTCCCCGCGCAGCTCGAACTCCAACCGGCTGCGGGAAGTCGCGGAACAGGCGGGGGTGAAAGCATTCCTGATCGAGAACGCCGGAGAGATCCCGGCGGAAATCATCGCGAAAACCGCGACGATCGGAGTCAGCGCCGGCGCAAGCGCCCCGGAATCGCTCGTCGAGGGCGTGCTGGAGCGTCTCCGCGCCGCAGGCTTCCGGGTAGAAAACGAGAACTGTGCCGCCGACGAGAGTACGGCATTTTCCATCCCCCCGATACCGGAGAAATCATGAAACACATCCCAACGATGCTGCTGGCGATCCTGCTCCTCTCCATGCTGCTTTCAGGTTGCGACAACCAGGAGACCCGTGGAGAAGCCCGCATCACAGTGAATTACGAAATCGACCGCAAATTCCAGTGGTCTCCGGAAGAAAACAGATTTTCCGGAATCATTCTCGTCCGGGACAATGCGACCACCCGGGGCGTGCCGCTCTCCTCCAACTCCTACGGCATCATGTTCGAGCTCAGTCCGGGGGAGAGAACCACGATCGTCACGAAATCTTCCGAAGAGGGAGGTTACTACAACGAAGAGTTTGCCGGTCTGCCGTTTCAGTTGCCGCATCTGATGGCCCGGCAGTCGCCCGACACGTTCCAGGAGCTTTTCGACTGGGACGTCCGCGCCGCATGCGAAGTGGAGCTCTCCCCGGAGCCGATCGACGGTCGATATTACCTCATCTTCAGCTGCTACGACGTTCAGGCGACCTGGCTGTTCAGCACGAGTTTTGAACTGTTCCACGATCGGCCGATCCGGGACGAGCAGTTCGTTCCGTTCTCCGCGGGCACTCAGGAGTTCGACCGGCTCCGCTGATCTTGCGGAACGACGCAGCTCACCGGTTGCGGATTTGTTTCCAGACGGCGAGCGTCCGCTCTGCAAGTTTCCGCATGCGGCAAGTCCCCTCCCCGATAAACTGCGGCTCCACCGTGTCATTCTGCCGCTCCGCCAGACGGCTGACCGGATTCAGAATACCGGTGATCGAACCCGCGGTCGCTCCGTTGCAGTCCGTGTCGGCCCCGCCCATCACTGCGAGAGCCGTGTTGCGGTCGATCGTCGAATCCCCGTAGAAGAGTGCCATCAGCACAATCAGCAGATTATTGATCGAGTGAACCCACGAAAGCGTCCCGTAATGCCGGTCGATCTTCTCCATGAAGGACTCCCAGTCCGCGCACTCTTTTCGCCATTCGAGAGCACGCCGGACCGCTTCGGCAATGCGGCAGTTCGCCGGAATTTCCGAGAGACCGATCTCGACGAGCCGCACCGGATCACTCTCGACGAAAGCGGCGCTGATGAGGGCGGCGACGAACATCTCCGAATAAATTCCGTTTTTCACGTGCGTCCAGCTGCCGTCCCGGTAGGCGAACTCCGCCGCGAGTTCCGGATTCCCCGCCGCGGCGTAGCCCCAGAAATCGGCGCGGATCGCCGCGCCGATCCACTCCCGGTACGGATTGTTGTGCCGCCGGGTGAATTCGGGAGTCGCGATGCTCGGGGCATACCCGCTGCACCGCGGGTGAAGCATATTGTAGTTCAAAATCGCCTGAGTCTCCGCCGTGCAGATCGCGTTGTAGGGGAGATGGCTGTTCCAGCAGTTCGCAATGTCGTCCCAGCGGAAATCCGCCCCTTTCTTCTCCATCACGCGCAGTCCGATGAGTGTGTAGTGAATATCATCGTCCGGCTCCATGCAGCGGATATTCTCCCGCTGCGAAGCGGGAGCCCAGAGCCTGGAGTCGCCGCCGCGGAAGAAGTCATTGAGCTCCCACTCGCCCCGGGCAATCAGGAGCGTGCGGATCCAGTCGCGCGTTTTCCCCTCAACCGGCCTGCCGAGGGCACAGCCCACGCAGCGGCCGCGCCAGGCACCGTGGAACCGTTCGAGCATCTCGCCGTCGGAGAGATTCAGAGAGAGAACGCGCGGTCCCGCCGGACGCAGCCGACGGATCTCATCGAGCTCATCGGGTTCCTCATACGGCCACTCCGGCCGCATCGGCAGCCCGGTCAGCTGTGCGGCGACCTCTTCGATCCGCGCCGCCCACGGCTCCTTTTCCGCCACAAGCGTCTCCACTTCTTTGCGGAGAGAGTCCGGAACCACGCGACCTTCCTGCTCAAGTTGAATGAGTTCCTCCCGCAGAAGTTCCAACGGGGTCTGCCAGCCTGAAATCAACATTCTACGATCTCCTTCTTGTTTTCCCGGTCTGTGTTCTTGTCTTTCTCCCGGTCTCGATTTATAGTATAATGGGCGATCACGATTTAAACCAGATAAAAAAGAGCAAAAACCATGCAGAATCGACCAAATTATGCGATTCAATTTCTGTCGCAGGCACCGGGGGGAACATTTCCGCTGAGCATCCATGATCATCCGCGTCATCCGGCCCGGGAGATCGACTACCTGCACCGCCACGACTGCCTAGAACTGGGCCTCTGCCTTGAGGGAGAGGGTGTTTTCGTGGTGGAGGGTAAAATCATGAATTTCCGCCGGGGAGACTACTCCGTGATCGACCCGACGGAGGCGCATCTTGCCACGAGCGCCGCCGGGACAACTTCGCACTGGGTGTGGTACTATCTCGATTTCGAACGGATACTGCTGCCGCATTTTCCGGATCTGGACCTTCGCTTTCTCCCGGCGCTCCGGGGGGCGGGATTCCGAAACATCCGGGACGGCGGAACCGATCCGCGCGGCAGCCGACTGCTCGAAGAGCTGTTCCGGGCCGAAGAACAGGAGGAACAATGCGCACTGGTGCTGCTGCTGGCGCTCCATTTCAGAAAACAGTTCGGGGAAACCGTTCCGCATCTCCACCCGGAACGGAACGCCGGCGAATTTGAACGGGTGGCCCCCGCGATCGCCTATTTCAGCCGGAACTGCGCAGGGACGGCCACCGTAACGGCCGCCGCGCGGCTCTGCTGCATGAGCCTGACGAACTTCCGCAGAGTGTTCCGGCGCGAACTCGGGAGCTCCCCGCAGGAGTATTTGAACAAGCTGCGCATCGGCATGGCGCTGGCCGAACTGCGCAGCGGCCGATCCTCGATTTCAGAGGTCGCCGCACGCTGCGGATTCCCCTCGCTTTCATGCTTCAACCGTCAATTCCGGAAGCAGCAGGGATGCACACCGCGGGAGTTCCGCCTCGATTCCGGAAAACGCAAACAATAACTTGCATTGGAACGGAATTCGAAGTATATTAATGAGTTTCGTTCAGAACAAGTCTCAAATCGAGGGGGTTATCATGCTGCTGTTTCTGATCGGGATGGCGATACTCGTCATCGGCTACTTCACCTATGGAAGACTCGTTGAAAAGATTCTCGGTCCGGACGATCGCCCGACCCCCTGCCAGACCTGCTGCGACGGCGTTGATTACGTCCGGCTTCCGCACTGGAAGAACATGCTCATCCAGCTGCTGAACATCGCCGGCGTCGGTCCCGTGATCGGCGTGATCCTCGGGATCAAGTTCGGAGCAATCGCATTCCTCATCATCCCGATCGGCAACATCATCGGCGGCTCGGTGCACGACTTCGTCGGCGGCATGATGTCTCTGCGCCACAACGGGGCGAACCTCCCGGCGCTGATCCGGATGAACACCGGGAAGGCTTTCTACTGGATCTTCTCGGCATTCATGATCCTCCTGCTGCTGCTTGTGGTGGCGGTGTTCATCAACATTCCGGCGAAACTCATCGACGGCTTCTGGCCGGAGAGCACCTATCTCTGGTACATCGTCGGGCTGATCTTCCTCTACTACATCGCCGCGACGCTCTTTCCGGTGGACAAGATCATCGGCTTGATCTACCCGTTCTTCGGGGCGCTGCTGATTCTCGGGACGTTCGCGATCTTCGCGGTACTGATGTACCACGTCTGCAAAAATCCGTCGCTGCTGCAGGAGTCTGAGGCATTCCGGGCCGGGATGCTGACCCCCGCCAACAACAGCCCGATCCTGCCGATGCTGTTCGTCACGATCGCCTGCGGGATTCTCTCCGGTTTCCATGCGACCCAGTCGCCGATCATCGCCCGCACGATGGCGCACGAAAATCAGGCGAAGTCCAGCTACTATGGAATGATGGTCCTCGAGGGCGTGATCGGCATGATCTGGGCCGCCGCGGGACTCGCGATCTACAATCTCTTCCCGGAACTCATGAAAATTGACGCGACCACGGTTCTCTCGAAAATCACGACCCATTTCCTCGGCTCCTGGGTCGGAGCGCTCACGGTCATCAGCGTGGTGATTCTCGCAATCACTTCGGGCGACACGGCAATGCGGAGTCTGCGGCTGAGTCTCGCGGAGATGTTCAACATCCCCCAGAAACCGATTCTGAACCGTTTTCTGCTCTGCGTGCCGCTCATCGTGATCGTCACTCTGCTGCTCTGGTGGTCGAATCAGAGTGTGGAGACTTTCAACCAGCTCTGGGTCTACTTCGCGTGGGGCAATCAGGTGCTCGCGAGCTGCACCTTGACCGCGGGCACGGTCTGGCTGTTCCGCCACGGCAAACCGGGATGGATCACGGCGGTTCCGGGTGCGTTCATGACCTTTATCGTCACGACCTACATTCTCTGGATCTCGCCGGCGCACGGCGGGCCGCTCGGCAAACCGCCGGTCGGATGCGGTCTGGAGCTCCGTACCGCCTACATTCTGGCGATTCTCTTCTGCCTGGTGACGACCGGCTGGAGCATCTGGTACGGACGTAAACTGAACCGGATTGAACATCCGGCGACGATTGCGGAAGAGACGAAGTAACCATCCGCACGACATCAGGACCTCCGGGGGATGACTCCCGGAGGTTTCGTTTTTTCAGAATCCGGATGCGGGATACGCGACCCGGCAGGCGCGTTTGTACGCTTCGGTGAGATATTCGATGGAGGACAATTTTCCGTAGCAGTCGTTCTCGTGGCGGTCCGGCTTGCTTTTCCGGTTCAGTTCGAAGGTGAAAGCACCGTCGTAACCGCAGCGATTGAGACGCGCCGCAATCGCCTTCCAGTCGGCGACGCCGTCGAACGGCAGCAGATGCAGATCGTCGAGCCATGTGATCCGCCCGTCGAAATCGCGGATTCCGAGGTTGTCGTTCAGATGGGTGCAGACCAGATGTTTTCCATAAAGCGCAAGCAGATCGCGACTGCGGTTGTAACACATTTCGTGCCCCGAATCCCAGCAAAATCCGACACAGCCGTATGCGTCGGCCAGCGGCATGAGAGCGGCCAGGTACTCCTCTCCCTCAGTGTTTTCAAGCGCCAGCGTGACGCCGAGACGCTCCGCTTCGCGCGCGATCCGCTCGAAATTCGCGACACCACGCTCATTCGGAGTGTGATCCTCAAAACCGATGAAGGCGTGCGCAACCATGATCGGGACCTCCTGTTCGGAGCAGGTGCGCAGACATGCGAGCAACTCCGCGACGGCGGCCTCGGCGCCATCGCCCTCCTTCCACATGTCGGCGGCCCGAAGAAAAGGAGCGTGGATCGACTGATAAAAAAGTCCGAGCCGGTCGGCGAGTTTCCGCCACGCGCCGATCGGAGCATCGGGCGACCACTCGGTAAAAAAGCCGTCGAATCCCGCCTGCCCGATCGATTCGATCAGTTCGGTTTCCGTACCGCCGAATTCCACATTGACGCCGAGACAGAGTTTTCGCTTGTACATAAAATCCCCCCGTGATGTTTTCCATTCCTGCCGATCCGTGTAAAAGATACATCTGCCCGCCCGTAAGTCAAGGCGGAAGAGCGGATTTTCACCAAAAAGCCGGGAGGATGTATTTACAAAACAGCTTCGGAGTGCTATATTGTCGTTTTGACGTAAGTTTGCTGTAAACATCTCACAGGACGAGGAAACAGAACGTGAAAGAAGTCAAAGTCGCAATCATCGGATTCGGCACGGTCGGAGCCGGAGTCGCGGAGAATATTCTGAAAAACGGCGAAGTGATCGCCAAACGCACCGGCGTGAAGCTCGTTCTGACCCGCATCGCCGATCTCGACATCACGACCGACCGGGGTGTCGCCGTGCCGAAAGAACTGCTGACCACCAATGCCGCCGAGGCGATCGAATCGGCCGACATCGTGGTCGAGCTCATCGGCGGAACCACCATCGCGAAGAAGTTCATTCTCGACGCGATCAAAGCGGGGAAACATGTCGTCACTGCGAACAAGGCGCTGCTTGCAATGCACGGGGAAGAGATCTTCGACGCGGCGGAAAAAGCCGGTGTCGACGTCTGCTACGAAGCGAGCGTGGCGGGCGGCATTCCGATCATCAAGGCGTTGCGCGAAGGGCTCGTCTCAAACCGGATCAACCGCATCTACGGGATCATGAACGGAACGTGCAACTACATCCTGACCCGGATGGAAAACGAGGGCGCCGACTTCGATACGGTTCTGGCCGACGCGCAGAAACTCGGGTATGCAGAGGCGAATCCGTCGCTTGACATCGACGGCTTCGACACCGCGCACAAGACCTCGATCCTTGCATCGCTGGCATTCGGGCGCTGGTTCGGGATGGATCCGGTTCACGTGGAGGGAATCCGCGGACTTGAGCTCGCCGACCTGCAGTATGCCGATGAACTCGGCTACCGGATCAAACTGCTTGCGATCATCAAGCTGATTGACGGCAAAGTGCAGATGCGCGTCCATCCGACGCTGATTCCGAAGAGCACACTTCTGGCCGGAATCTCCGATGTGTTCAACGGGGTGATGGTCGAGGGTGACACGGTCGGCCAGACGCTCTTCTACGGGCGGGGAGCGGGACGCAGCGCGACCGCGAGTGCCGTCGTTGCGGATATCACCGATGTGGCGTTGAACATCGTCAACGGTTCGGTGCGGCGGATTCCGGCATTCCGTCCGGGCGAGCAGTTCGACGAAGTCGTATCGATCGACGAGGCCGCGTCACGCTACTATCTGCGTTTCATGGTCAAGGACTGCCCCGGCGTCCTTGCGTCGATCACGCAGATTCTCGCGGAGAAATCGATCAGCATCTCGAGTCTGATCCAGCATGAACGGCGCGACGCCGACGGCGTGGTTCCGCTCGTGATCCTGACCCACAAGGCTGTTGAAAAGGAGATCCGAAGCGCGCTCGGCGAGATCGACACGCTTTCGATCAACCACTCCCCGGTCAAACTCATGCGCATCGAAGACATCTAAGCTACAGGAATTCATTCAGGAAATGGGACAGCATACCGTAGAAAAGATCGGCGGGACCTCGATGACCCGCTTCGGCGAGCTCATGGATAACATCCTGATCGGCAACCGCAAGGGAGATGAGCTCTACAATCGCATCTTCGTGGTTTCCGCTTACGGCGGCATTACGAATCTGCTGTTGGAAAATAAGAAAACCGCCGCCCCGGGAATCTATGCGAGTTTCGCGGCGGGCGACCGCATCTGGGAGAACAAACTCGAAGAGACCCGCAACACGATGATCAAATTGAACCGCTCGTTCGAGGAGCTCGGGCTCGATCAGACCGCGGCGGACGACTTCGTGAACGAACGCATGGACGGCGTGAAGAACTGTCTGCGCCACCTCATGCAGCTGCGCAGCTTCGGCCACTTCCACCGGGAGGATTATCTTCCGGCGGCGCGCGAACTTCTGAGCTCGATCGGGGAAGCGCACAGCGCATTCAATTCGACGCTGATTCTGCGCGAACGCGGCGTGAACGCGGTGTTCGTCGACCTCTCCGGCTGGCGCGATCAGGATACCGGCTCGATGGAGGAGACCATTATGAGTCATCTTGCGGGGCTCGACTTCGCGAGCTGCATGCCGATCGTGACCGGCTATGCGAAATGCAAAGAGGGCGTCATGGCCAAGTTCGACCGCGGCTACAGTGAAATCACGTTCAGCAAGCTCGCAGTCGTCACCGGTGCGCGCGAGGGGATCATCCACAAGGAGTTCCATCTGTCGACCGGTGATCCGAAACTGATCGGTCAGGACAAAGTCCGCACGATCGGCCACACGAACTACGACATCGCCGACCAGCTCGCGGATATGGCCATGGAGGCGATTCATCCGAAAGCGTCGAAAGCGATGGAGCTCGCGGGGATTCCGATCCGCGTGGCGAATGCGTTCGATCCGGGCAATCCCGGCACGCTGATTTCGCGCGACTATGTTTCACCGACGCCGCGCGTGGACATGATCTGCGGACGCCGCGACGTGCTCGCGATCGAAGTATTCGATCCTGAAATGGTCGGCGAACCCGGATACGACTACAATGTGCTCGCGAGTTTCGCGAGAAACAAGATCAGCTATATCGCCAAAAACACAAATGCGAATACGATCACCCATTTCGTCTCCGAAAAGGCGAAAGGGATCGACCAGTGCCTGAAAGAGCTCAAGGAGCAGTTCCACGGTGCGCGGGTTTCGACGCGGGAAGTTGCGATCGTCAGCGTGATCGGCACGAACATGAAGATTCCGGGTTTTCTGCACCGCGCGGCGAAAGCGCTCGCCGAGGAGCACATCAACGTGCTTGCGCTCGATCAGTGCATCCGGCAGGTGAACATGCAGTTCATCATCGACCGCAACGATTTTGAAAACGCTCAGAAAGCGCTGCACCGCGAACTTGTGGAGAACGAACGGAAGTAACCCCATGGAGCTGCTGCCGGGATCGGAATCGGTATGGGGCGCATTGCTCCTGACCACGCTGGCCGGAGCGGCCACCGCGGCCGGGGCCGGTGCGGCTTTTTTCACCCGGCGCACCAACACGAGATTTCTGTCGGTGGCGCTCGGACTCTCCGGCGGGGTGATGATCTACATCTCGTTCGTTGAACTTCTGGCGGGGGCGAATGGGTCGCTGCGCGAAGCGTTCGGCGGGAGAACGGGAGCGCTCGCGGCGATGGCGGCGTTTTTCGGCGGCATGCTGCTGGCGGGAATCATCGACCGGCTCGTGCCGGAACCGGTGAATCCGCATGAGACGAAATCGCTCGAAGAGATGAACGGCCAGGCTCCGCCCGACAGTGCGAAACTGCACCGGGCGGGCATCCGCTTCGCGGCGGCGATCGCGATCCACAAATTTCCGGAGGGTCTCGCGGTCTTTGCGGCGAGTTTGAGCGGAATCGAACTCGGGATTCCGGTTGCGCTCGCGATGGCGCTGCACAATATTCCGGAGGGAATTGCGGTGTCGGTGCCGGTTTACTTCGCGACCGGCAGCCGGGCGAAAGCGTTCTGGTATGCGAGTTTGACCGGGCTGGCGGATCCGGCCGGGGCGTTGATCGGGTATCTTGTGCTTGCGCCTTTTCTGACGGACGTGCTGCTTCAGATCATTTACGCGGCGGTGGCGGGCGTCATGGTGTTCGTGACTTTCGACGGACTTCTGCCGATGGCGCACAAATATGGGGAAGAGCACTGGTCGCTCTACGGACTCGTGGCCGGCATGTTCCTGATGGCCGCGGGCCTCGCGATTATTTGAGAAAAAACAACCTTTGCGGAAGGATTGAAATTATGAGAATGAGTCAACTGGTGGGGCGTCGGATCAAGGAGGATCCGAAAGACGCCAAGACGGTCAGTCACAAATTCCTGATCCGGGGAGGATACGTGCGCCCGGTTTCTGCCGGAATCTATTCGCTGCTGCCGGTCGGCAAACGGATCGTCGCGAAAATCGAAGCGATCATCCGCGAGGAGATGGACCGGATTGACGGGCAGGAGGTTCTGATGCCGGTCGTGCTGCCCGCGGAGCTCTGGCAGGAGTCGGGGCGCTATGAGTCAGTCGGGGCGGAGCTGCTGCGGTTCAAAGACCGCAACGACAAGCCGATGCTGCTGGCGATGACGCACGAGGAGGCGATCACCCATCTCGTCCGCACCGAGATCAACAGCTACAAGCAGCTGCCGGTCATGCTCTACCAGATCCAGACCAAATATCGCGACGAGGCGCGCCCTCGCGCGGGCCTGATCCGCGTGCGCGAATTCACGATGAAAGATGCGTACAGCTTCCACACCGACCAGGCCGATCTCGAGCAGTATTACGTCCGCTGTCACGAGGCCTACGTCCGGATTTTCCGCCGCCTCGGCATGAAGAACGTCCTCTCGATCGAGGCGAATTCCGGCATGATGGGCGGAAAAGTATCCCATGAATTCATGGCGATCTGCGACTGCGGCGAGGATACGGTCATCACGAACTCCGACAACTCCTACCGGGCGAACCGCGAGATCGCGGTCGCGGCGTGGAAGTTCGACAAGGGCGAGCCGCTGCCGCTGGAGAAAGTGCACACCCCCGGGATGAAAACGATCGAAGAGGTGGCGGGTTTCCTCGGCGTCGGCGCGGAGAACACCGGCAAGGCGGTATTCTATCAGGACGCGCACACGGGCGAACTCATCTTCGTGCTGATCCGCGGCGACTTCGAGGTGAACGAGACGAAGCTCGGCAACGCAGTGAAAGTTCCGGAGCTGAAATTTGCGGATGACGCGGCGATTCTGGCGGCCGGTGCGGTACCGGGCTTCGCGAGCCCGGTCGGAATCGACGGGAAAAAAGTGCGGATCGTGGTCGACCGTTCCGCGGCGGAGTCCGGCAACCTCGTGGTCGGCGCGAATGAGACCGACTATCACTACCGGAATTTCAACTTCGACCGCGATATGGCCGGAATCGACTTCATTGTGACGGACATCGCGACTGTGCGTGAGGGGGATCCCTGCCCGCTGACCGGCGAGCCGCTGATCTTCTCGCGCGGGATCGAGGTCGGCAACATTTTCCAGCTCGGAACGAAGTACACCGAAGCGATGCACTGCGACTATCTCGACCGCGACGGCAAGTCGCATCCGATGGTGATGGGCTGCTACGGAATCGGCGTCGGCCGCGCGATGGCGGCCGTGATCGAGCAGTCGAACGACGACTACGGTCCGATCTGGCCGCTGTCGATCGCGCCGTATCAGGTGGAGATCTGCGCGCTGAATCCGGAGAAGAACGGCGTCGGCGACGTATGTGAAAAGCTTTACGCTGATCTGCAGGCCGCCGGCGTCGAAGTTCTGTACGACGATCGCGGCGAAAAGGCCGGTTCGATGTTCAGCGACGCGGACCTGCTCGGAATTCCATTCCGGATCGTGGTTTCGCCGAAGACGCTCGCTGAGAACCAGGTTGAATTCAAGATCCGCGGCAGCCGCGATGCAGAACGTGTCGCCGTCGATGCCGTCGCGGAGCTTCTGAAGCGGAAAATCGAGGCGGAGATGGAGAAATACCGCTGAGACGCGAAAGAAAACGCCCGGGAGTGCTTGAAAACCTCCCGGAAAAATCATATATTGTTGAAACCGGCTGACCGGCCGGAAGAAACTTTGAACCGTAGAAAGAGAGAGCGGATGAACGGCAGAATGGGGAAATGGTTCGGAGCGATGCTGCTCCTCATCGCCGCCTGCGGGGTGCATGCGGTCGAGGGGAAACTCGTCGCCACGCTCTCCCGGAATCAGGAGGATCAGTGGGATCACATTCTTCCGAACCGGCCGCCGCACATATCGACCGTCAACCGCGTAGTGCCGGGCCAGCCGTTTTCGATCTGTCTGTACCTCAGTGATTTCGCACTCAAAGACGGGACGGCCGACGTGACGGTCGATCTCGAGCAGGTGGATCCGGACGGGACGAGAAAGACACTCGGGAAAGATCTTGCCGCCTGGCGGGGAAAAAGCGACGGGAAAGGGGTGTTTCTCTCGACCATCAAGCTCAAGGCGGTGATGGAAGAGAAAGATCGACCCGGGGAATACCGGATGATCGCCCGGCTTCGTGACCGCAGCGACGGTTCGGAGAAACTCCTGGAGTGTTCCTGGCTGCTGACGGCATTGCCGAAACAGTTTCCGGCAGTCAATTTCAAACAGTGCAATGAGGTATTGACCAACTACTACCGCTCGCCGCAGCCGGAGCTGCTGCCGGGAGTGCTCGAGTGCTGTCTGCGGGAGCGGCCGGGGCTGAATGAAAAGACGCTGTCGCTCTATTACGGGCTCGGGCTGCTGTTCCGGATGAATCCTCAGCTGCACGGGGAACTGCTCCGGATTGCGGCGGAGCAGCAGACGGAGGAGAACCGCCGGGCCGTCGCCGCGGTGATCCACTTTCTGGGAAAGGAGACGGAGGAGAAACTGCGGCCGGAACTCGACGCGGAAACGCGCCGGGAGCTCGACGGACTCGCGTCATTGCCTCAGGAAATTCCCGGAGAGATCCGAAATGCCGGCGAACTCGACCAGTTGTGGTTTGCGTTTTTCGCCACGGGCAACGTGGAGCCGATCCGCCGCCTGGTCGGAGAGTTGAACCGTCCCGGTGAGATGCTCACGCCCGATGAGTTCAGGGCGAAAAAGGAAAAGGGCGGGACAACGCCCGGCGATTTGCCGAAACTGATGAATTTTCTGATCTGCGCGGCCGCCAACTGGTCGCTCAGCTCCAACGCGAAACAGCATCCGCTGGTGAGGTATTACCTTGAAGCGATGCTGGCGCGGGGGGAAATCAAACATCCGCGTTCCGCCGGTCTGGTCGGAAAGATGCTGCGGAACGCATCGACACCGGAGAAATCCGGAAAATAGAAGAGAGGGTACTGTATCATGTGGAACTATACTGATAAAGTGATGGATCACTTTCTGAATCCCCGCAACGTCGGGGAGGTCGAAAATCCCGATGGCGTCGGCGAAGTCGGCAATGCCGCCTGCGGCGACGCCCTGAAACTGACGTTCAAACTCGATGATCAGGGGCGCATCGCCGACGTGAAGTTCAAAACGTTCGGCTGTGCGAGCGCGATCGCTTCGAGTTCCGCCCTGACCGAACTGGTCAAGGGCATGACGCTCGAAGAGGCGGAAAAGGTCACGAATCAGCAGATCGCCGATATGCTCGGCGGACTGCCCGAGGCGAAGATGCACTGCTCGGTCATGGGCATGGAAGCGCTTCAGAAAGCGATCAGCAACTACCGCGGCGAGGCGAGCCCATTTGAGAAAGACGCCGCCGACCATGAAGGCCGGATCGTCTGCAAGTGCTTCGGCGTGACCGATGTGAAAATCCTGAAAGTCGCGAAAGAGAACCAGCTCCACAAGGCCGAGGATGTGACGCACTACTGCAAGGCGGGCGGTGCCTGCGGTGCCTGTCTCGACGACATCCAGCATCTGCTGGACGATATGTGGAAACTGGAGGCCGCCAAGAAATGATGAGCATCGACGAACTGCGTCAGGCCGAGGGAGAACTCAAGGGGCGGATGAGCCATCTGCACGATTTTCTGCGCATCGACGAGCGCAAAGCGGAGATGGCCGAGCTGGAGAAGATCATGTCGGCGCCCGACTTCTGGAATGACAAGGAGTCCGCGCAGAACACGGTCGGAAAACTCTCCGCCTGCCGGAATCTGCTCGAGCCCTACCGGAAACTCGAGTCGGAGGTCGAGGATTACTCGGTCTCCGTCGAACTTGCCGGGGAGGACGAGGAGTTTCTCAAGGAGGCGGAGATCACCTACCGGCGGCTGCTCAAATCGCTTGACCGCATGGAGATTATGAGCTTTCTCTCGGGCAAGTTCGACCGCAACAACCTCTATTTTTCGGTTCACGCCGGAGCGGGCGGCACGGAGTCGTGCGACTGGGCGAACATGCTTCTGCGCATGTACCGCCGCTACTTCGAGCGGCGCGGCTGGAAGGATGAGGTCATCGATCTCCAGCCGGGCGAAGAAGCCGGCGTGAAGAGCGCAACGCTGCACGTCACCGGGGATTTTGCCTACGGCTACATGAAGGGGGAAAAAGGGGTGCACCGGCTTGTGCGCATCTCACCGTTCGACAGCAACGCGCGGCGGCACACGAGTTTCGTCTCGGTCGACGTGTTCCCCGAACTCGATGACGACATCGAAATCGAGATCGACGAAACTCAGCTGCGCATCGACACCTACCGCTCCAGCGGCGCGGGCGGCCAGCACGTCAATACGACCGACTCTGCGATCCGCATCACCCACCTGCCGACCGGAATCGTGGTCTGCTGCCAGAATGAACGCTCTCAGCATAAGAATCGCGCCACTGCGATGAAAATGCTGAAAGCCAAACTCTACGAATACGAAGAGGAGAAGCGGCGCAACGAAGCCGACGCAATCCGTGGCGAAAAGGTCGAAAACGGCTGGGGCAGCCAGATCCGCAGCTATGTGCTGCAGCCTTATCAGATGGTCAAGGATCTGCGCACCGAGGTCGAAACCAGCGATACCGCGGGCGTGCTCGACGGCGAGATCGATGAATTCATCGAAGCGTACCTGAAAGCGAAAAAGTAAGGTGGATTCCTCTTACAGAATCCACCGCGACAGAGCCGCACGGGGCGGCGAAATCGCCTGACCGGACAGCCCGGGAAACCGGGCTGTCCGCGTGAAAACTCACTGAATCCGGGCGAGCTGGAGTTCTTCGAGCGTAACTTTGCGGCCGACCTGTTCGGAGATTGCTCTCTCGATCGATTCCCGATCCATCCGGTCGATATGGACGGCGACCATCTCCGAATGTTCCTGCGTTTCGACGGCAGAACGTTTCTGCACCTCGGATTTGGAGAAGTAAATCGTGTTGTTGCTGAAATCGATGATCAGAGCAACCGCTCCGGGGACGATCCCGAAGAACAGGCCGCAGCAGTCCAGAATCAGGACGACCGGATCAACCTCGGTTGATGGAGTGGCATCTCTCCGCTCCGGATGAAACAGCGTTCCGCAGCCGGAAAACACGAACGCGACGACCCCGACCAGAATCAGGGTGATGGATTTCTTCAACATTTCCTACCTCCCATCGTTGAAAAAAATACGAACCATTCCCCGACATGGGAAACAGTCGCCACAGTTTCATATATTCACGCCGGCCAGAAAATCAAGCTTTCCGAAAAAATTTCGGAAACTCGTTTTTTCCGTCGGAAAAAACTTGCACTCCGGGCAAAATGCGGTTATACTTCTCCGACGCAAAATATGGAGAACAATTATCATGCAATACCGCAAATTCGGCAACACCGGTTTTGAAATTTCCGCGCTCGGCTTCGGAGCGATGCGGCTGCCGGTGGCGAACATGCCTTTCGACGGCCCGGAACCCGATCTCGAACCGGCCATCGATCTGCTCTGCCGCGGGTTCGAGGCCGGAATCAACTACGTCGACACCGCCTACTTCTATCTGAACGGCTGGAGCGAAATCGCGGTCGGCCGCGCCCTCAAACGCAACCACTGGCGCGACAAGGTCCACCTCTCGACCAAACTGCCGCTCGGGAATATGAAATGTGCAGACGACTTCTTCCGCATTCTCGAACACCAGCTGCGCAAACTCGACACCGATCACATCGATTTCTATCACCTGCACGGGATCGGGGAATCCGCACTCGGCGGCCCGATCCGGGAATACCGGATCTTTGAACAGGCGGCAAAGGCGCGCGACCGCGGCATGATCCGCCATTTGAGCTTCTCGTTTCACGACCGGCCCGAGGCGATGAAAACTCTGATCGACACGGGGGAATTCTCTTCTGTGCTCTTTCAGTACAATTTGCTCGATACCGCCAATGAGGAGATGATCGCCTACGCGGCGGAAAAAGGACTCGGAACGGTGGCAATGGGACCCGTCGGCGGCGGCAGGCTCGCGTTCGCCGGCGGAGTTTTCGAGGACGCACTCGGCGGCAAGTTCACGACGCCGGAACTCGCGCTGCGGTTCGTACTGTCAAACCCGCACCTCAACTGCGCGCTCTCCGGAATGGGCAGTCGCGCGATGGTCGACGCCAATACGCGCGTCGCCTCCTCCGCCGCCCCCCTCTCGAAAGAGGAACTTGAAGCTCTCGCCAAAGTCCGGGAAAGATGCGCCGAACTGCGCAACGTCTACTGCACCGGATGCAACTACTGCGGCCCGGTCTGCCCGAAACATGTCGCCATTCCGGCGGTGCTCGAGGCCCTGATCTACGATCGCGTCTATGGATTCCACGAGCACGCCCGGGAACGTTACCGGCGGATCGGCTCCAATCCCGGGAAAGAGGAAATGAACGCCTCCGCCTGCGTCCGATGCGGACTCTGCGAGACGAAATGCCCGCAGAAACTGCCGATCCGGAAGCACCTTGCGGAAGCACTCGCACTCTTTTCCGAACCTGCGGGAAAGTGATTCCGATGAACGAATTTGAACAGGGTATGATCGGGGCGCTCCTCTCCGGGACCTACCTGGCCGGCCAGCTTCCCGTCCTGCTGGCGGCCGGCCTGTGGGCGAAACGGTTCCGACCGATCAACTGGTTTGAATTCGCAACGGTCGGCTGCACTCTTTATATCCTGCTTACGACGGCGATTACCGGCGGGCTGGGATTGATCGGCTGTCTCTCGTCCGGGTCGCTTTTCGTAGCGGCCTGGTGTCTAGGCGGGGTTGCCTGGGTCACGGAACGGGAAAAGCATTTCCCTCCCCTGCCGCGACGAAAATGGCAACTGCCGGAACTCGGGATTCTGTTGTTTGCCGGCGGGCTGGCCCTCTATCAGTATATGGCGTTTCTGCTGCTGCCTCCGGTCGGGACGGATGCACAGATCTACCACCTCTATTATCCGGCACTCTGGCTGACGCAGGGCGGCATCGAACGGGTCACACAACCGGGGCTCATGACCTCCGCTTATCCCTGCTACGGCGAGCTCGTCTACGCCTGGCAGATGGGTGTCGCGGAGAGCGATTTCTTCGCCAAGAATTTCCAGTTCTTCTTTCTGCTGACCGCCTGCTGCGGTTGTGCGGCCGGTCTGAAAGCGGTCGGATTCCGCCGGATCGAAGCGATGGCCGCGGCCGCTTTGCTGGGCTGTTCCGGCGTGATTTTCCGCAATGCCGCCGTATCCAATACCGATCTGATGGTCGGAGCAGCCATTTTATGCGGAGTGGCTCTCTTCTGCTGCGGTGCGTCCCGGAAACGGTCCGCGATGATCGTTCTAGGCGGAATCTGTTTCGGGTTCGCGGCCGGAACCAAGTATCTCGGACTGCTGCTCGCGCCCCCGGCCCTCCTCTTCTTCGGCGCATTGCTCTGGAAATTCAAACCGTGGTGCCGCCGCAGCATACTGCTCGCGGCGGCGGCAGGATTTCTGGCGGCGACGCCCTGCTTCATCGCGAACTGGATCGAGACCGGCAATCCATTCTATCCGGTCAACCTCGGCTTCGGGGCCTCCATGTCGATCGATGCGCCCCCGGTCGGCTGGAGTTTTGCGGCCTGGAAGTTTTTTGTCAACGACAACCAGAACAATCTCAGCATCGGCAACGCCCTGATTCTTCTCGGGGTCGTCTTTCTGGCGGGCGTGCGGCCGCTCCTGACGCTCCGGCGCAAAGGAGCCGCAGCCGTTCCGTTCTGCGCGACGGCATTTCTCGCGGCGGGGACGGTGCTGCTTTTCCTGATCGAACTGAAATTCTATCCCTCGATGACTCAGCCGCGTCAGATCATTCCGGTGGCGATGCTGGCGGCCGGCTGCAGTGCCGCCCTCTTCCGGACTCTGCGCAACCCGTGGGGAATCCTGACGGCTGCGCTCCTCCTGGGCTTCTTCTCCTCATGCGCCCACCTGGATTACCTCAGGCACGGAATCCAGATCCTGCTCTGGGGAGCGGCCGTCGCGGCGTTCTTTGTCGTTGCAAACCGTCTCAAGAAAAAATGGCTGTGCGCGGCCTTTACAGCCGTGGTACTAACGGGGCTCGGAATTTATGCGGGACTCCAGTTCGCGCGCGCCAACGCCGCAGCCTCCGCCCTGCGCGGAGATCTCATCTCCCGGGAGGATGAGGAGTGCCGCCGGAAGCTTGAACAGCTTGCTCCGAACGGAGCGGTGATCGCCTATTGCGGAGCACACTACTATCAGCAGCTCGGCGGCCAGTGGCAGAACCGGGTGCTGTCCATTCCCGTAACCGAGTCCGGGAAAACCGGGAATCACGACTATCCGGACTGGAGTGCGATGCGCACGCCCGCCGCCTATGAAACCTACCGGCAGCGGCTGTTCGATCATGGTGTCGACTTCCTGATCTGTGACACCCGGACGTTCGCAGCCCCCCGCCCGGAGATCGAAGTGGAGTGGGCCCTCGCCCATCCGGAGACCTTTCAGCCGCTGCTGATCCGCAACGGCTTCTACTGCTTCGCCGTCCGGAAATCACAGTAGCGGCCTTTTCCCACAAAAAAAAGCGGCCGTGCGGCGCGGTTTTCCACGCAGCACGGCCATCTCGAGAGTTACCGGAAATTACCGGGAAAACGCATTCTCAATCGCGCGCTTGACTTCGGAGAACGTAATCTCCACCGAATCGTTGCGCGGAATCACCACGTCGCCGACGGTCACGGAGATCGTCCCGTCCGCCTCCGGACGCGAACTGAACGCCGCATCGACGTTCACGCTGTCCGCCCAGTTCTTCTCTTTCACGAACGCGACCACGCGCCCGAGCAGCTCCTGGCCGGGGCAGTGGCTCTGCTTCGTGCAGATCGTCACGCAGATCGGGAGCGCATCCTCTTTCTTGCTCCGCAGAATCGGGCTCTTCGCGTCGAAAAGCTGGCTGCGGTTCTGATAATGCGTATGCAGCCGGGTGTGCGCCTCATGCGAACCGGGACGGCCGCCGAAGCTTTCAGCATAGCACTTGTCCACCCAGTAGTTGTCCTGCGGCTTCTGAACCTGACGGCCCTTGTCGGTGTCGTACAGTCCGGCAGCACGCTTCTGACGGAAATCCTTGTCGTGCGAAATCGGCTGGCCACCGCCCGCCACGCAGCCGCCCGGACAGGCCATGACTTCGACGAAGTCGTAAACCGCTTTGCCCGCTTTCATCTCTTCGATGAGCTTGCGCGCATTGCCGAGACCGTGGACGACCGCAATGCGCAGCTTCTTGCCGGCAACTTCGAGCGTCGCCTCCTTGCGCGGAGCGAGTCCGCGGGTCATCTTGAAGTCGATCGGACTCATCGGGTCTCCGGAGATCTTCTCCACCGCAAACCGCAACGCCGCCTCCATCACACCGCCCGTGGCGCCGAAAATCACGCCGCCGCCGGTCGAGAACCCGAGCGGCATGTCGAACGCCGACGGCTCGAGCTCGTTCATCTGGATACCCATTGACTGGATCATCTGGGCGAGTTCGTTCGTCGTGAGCACGTAATCGACATCCGGACGGCCGTCCTGCTGGAACTTCGGCAGCTGCGCCTCAAACTTCTTCGCCGTACAGGGCATGATCGAAACCACCACCAGGTTCTCCGGCTTCACGCCGAGCTTGGTCGGCAGCGTCTTGCGGGCAACCGAACCGAAGATCGCCTGCGGCGAACGTGTCGTCGAAATGTTCGGGAGCAGCTCGGGATAGTAGGTTTCCGCAAACTTCACCCAACCCGGGCAGCAGCTCGTGAACATCGGGAGAACGCCGTTGTTGCTGATCCGGTCAAGAAACTCCGTCGCCTCTTCAAAGATCGTCATATCTGCCGCAAAGCAGGTGTCGTAGATCTCGTCGAAACCGAGAATCTTCATGGCCGTCACCATCTTGCGGGCGACGTTTTCTCCCATGCCGAAGCCGCCGAGCTTCTCACCGAGAGCCACGCGGACCGCCGGAGCGACCTGCGCGACCACGATCTTGTCCGGATCGTAAATCGCATCCCACACCTGATCGATGTTGCTCTTTGCGACAATCGCACCGGTCGGGCAGACCTGCGCGCACTGGCCGCAGTTCACGCACTCGACTTCCGCAAGCTTGCTGTCGAACGCCGGAACCACCCGCGCATTCGATCCGCGGCAGGCGAAATCAAGCGCGCCGACCGACTGCACCTCGGCGCAGACCCGCACGCAGTCGCCGCAGAGCACGCACTTGTTCGGATCGCGAACCAGCGACGGACTCGAATCGTCGATCGGCAGATCTTTCACAGTCTGCTTGTAACGAACCTCGTGCACGCCGAGCTTGCGGGCGATATCCTGCAGCGAACAGTTCGCACTGCGCTGGCAGCTCGGGCACTCGCGCTTGTGGCTCGCGAGCAGCAGTTCAACGTTGATTTTGCGCATGTTGCGGATCGCTTTCGTATCCGTGAAAATCACCATGCCGGGCTCGGGTCTGGTCGAGCACGAAGCCATGATGCCGCGCCCTTTCACGTCCACAAGGCAGAGACGGCACGCACCGTAAATCGACAGCTCCGAATGGTAGCAGAAAGTCGGAATATCGATGCCCGCTTTGCGGATCAGCTCGAGCAGATTGCGCTCGCCCGCGATCTCGATCTCGCGGTTATTGACAAACAGCGTCTTTTTTTCTTCACTCATTTTATTTTATGCTCCAGGGCTGTGATTGATTATTTAGAGGCCGATGATCGCACCGAACTTGCAGGCCGCCTTGCAGGCGCCGCACTTGATGCACTTGTCCGCGTCGATGACGTGAACTTCCTTGATCTTGCCGGTGATCGCTCCGACCGGGCACTTGCGCGCACAAGCTGTGCAGCCTTTGCATTTGTCGGCCAGAATTTCCGGACGCGCGAGCGCCTTGCATTCGCCGGCGGGGCAGCATTTCTTGAGCACGTGCGCCTCGTACTCCTCCCGGAAGTAACGCAGCGTCGAGAGCACCGGATTCGGCGCGGTCTTGCCGAGGCCGCAGAGCGACCCGAGCTGAACCGCTTTGGCGGTCTCCTCAAGCAGCTCGAGCGTGTGCCGGTCGGCGCGCCCCTCGATGATGTCGTCGAGCAGCGCGAGCATCTGGCGCGTGCCCTCCCGGCACGGAACGCATTTGCCGCACGACTCGTTCTGCGTGAACTGCATGAAGAAACGCGCGATCTTCACAATACAGGTCTGCTTGTTCATAACCACCAGACCGCCGGAACCGACCATCGCGCCGACGCTCTTGAGAGAATCGAAGTCGAGCGGCAGATCCAGCATTTCCGGAGTCAGACAGCCGCCGGAAGGCCCGCCGATCTGTACAGCCTTGAAGTCGTCATTCGTGATCTCGCCGGCATTGTTGGTCACGCCGCCGCCGATGTTGTAGACGATTTCGCGCAGCGTAGTGCCGAACGGAACTTCGATGAGTCCCGTGTTCGCAACGTGACCGGTCAGCGCGAACGTCTTCGTGCCCGGAGACTTCTCGGTGCCGACCGCCTTGTACTGCTCCGGTCCCTTGTAGAAGATACCCGGAACCGATGCGAGCGTCTCGACGTTGTTGATGACCGTCGGCTTGCCCCAGAGTCCGCTCTGGGCCGGGAACGGCGGCTTCGGCCGCGGCATACCGCGCTTGCCTTCGATCGACGCAATGAGCGCGGTCTCTTCGCCGCAGACGAACGCGCCCGCGCCTTCCATCACCGTGACCCGGAAGCTGAAATCACTGCCGAACAGATGATCCCCGAGCACGCCGATCGCCTCGGCGTCCTTCACCGCGGCCCGCATGCGCTCAACCGCGAGCGGATATTCGGCACGAACATAGACATAGCCTTCATCGGCGCCGATCGCGCGCGCCGCAATCATCATACCCTCGATGACGGAATGCGGATTCCCTTCCATGACCGACCGGTCCATGAACGCGCCCGGGTCGCCCTCGTCGCCGTTGCAGATGACATATTTCTTATCGTTCTGCGACGCGAGCGTGAACTTCCACTTGAGTCCGGTCGGGAAACCGCCGCCGCCGCGGCCGCGCAGACCGGAATCGATCGCGGTCTGGCAGACCTCCTCGGGTTTCATCTCGAGAATCGCCTTGCGCGCACCGAAGTAACCGCCGCGGGCGATATATTCGCGAACATCGCCCGGTTCGATCCGGCAGTTCGCAAGCACCACGCGCTTCTGACGGTGGTAGAACGGGATCTCGGCATCGCCTTTGCAGCGGCAGTTGCCGTTCTTGTGGTCGACGTAAAGCAGCCGCTCAATGATCTCGCCATGGCGAAGAGTCCGCTCGACAATTTCCGGAACGTCGGCAACTTTGACTTTCGTGTAGAGGATGTCGCCCGGCTCGATATGGAGAAGCGGTCCCATCTGGCAGAAGCCCTGGCAGCCGGATTTCGAAATGTAGGTTTCATCCTTCTTGTTCTCTTCGGCCTTGACCTCAAGGGTCACATCGATTCCGGCCTTTTCAAGCTCTTTCGCAAGAGCATCGCGAACGTCGAGAGAGCCGTTGGCGACACAGCCGGTGCCGCCGCAGATGATGATGCGGCGCTTGACGTTTTCATAAGCCTTCTTGTAATCCGCTGCGATTTTTTCAAGATCGACGGTTTTAACGGTAGTGGTACTCATTTTCTCTGTTCTCCGGTCGGGGGGTGTTACAAATTGGCGGCCGCAGCCTTCTCTTCCGCAAGAATCTGGTCGATGATTTCATCAGTCTTGTCCGGAGTCATCTGGCCGTGAACCGAATCATTGACGAGCATCACCGGAGCAAGCCCGCAGGCGCCGAGGCAGCTTACGGTTTCGATGGTGAAGAGCAGATCGTCGGTCGTGCGCTTCTCATCGGAGAGCTTGAGCTTCTCGTAGAGCGCATGCAGAATGCTGTGAGACTTCTTCACGTGGCAGGCGGTACCGTCGCACAGCTTGATGATGTACTTGCCTTTCGGCTGCATCGAGAAGTGCGCGTAGAAAGTCGCGACACCGTAAACGCGCGACGGCGGCACGCCGATGCTCGTGGCAACGTAGCTGATCATGTCCTTGGAGAGGTACTTGTAGACCGCTTGAACCTCCTGGAGAATCGGAATCAGCCGTCCTTCGGAGTAGTTATTCTTCTCCAGAATCTTGTTTACCGCGGCGAGATGGTCGATCATCGCCTGGGTGGTTTCCATGGTTTCCTGCATTTTGGCTCCTTGTACCTTGCACTGTTCTGTTATGTTGACGAATGTTTATCGATTTCCTTCAATCCTGCGCGTCCTCTTCGACGAGCTTCCGGCTCATCTTGACCGAGAGTACCGCGAGTCCGCCGGCGATAACTTCGCGTTGAACGATCACATCGTCCGGCACTTTCAAACTGACGTTGGCGAAGTTCCAGATCGCCTTGATTCCGCCGGCGACCATCCGGTCCGCAATATCCTGGGCCTGGTCTGCGGGAACACAGATGATCCCCATCCGCACCTGAAGCCGCCGGGTCAGCTCTTCGAGCCGGTCAATGTCGAACACACTGCGGCCGCGCACTTCTGTACCGATTTTCATGGGATCGGCATCGAATGCGGCGATGATCCGCAGCCCGTACTCCTCAAACCCCTCATATCCCATGAGGGCGCTGCCGAGCGCGCCAGCTCCGACCAGAACCGCTTCGGAGACATTGTTCCAGTTCAGATACCGTTTGATCGCATCAATCAGTTCACGCACCTTGTAGCCGACGCCAGGCTGACCGGAAACCCCTGTAAGTGCAAGGTCCTTGCGAATCACAATCTCACCGAGATTCATGTAACGGGCAAGCTCCGGCGTCGCGACGATCTCGACTCCGGCCTTACGCATCTCAGACAGCTTATAAAGGTAGGTGGGCAGTCGCCGAACCGTCGGCAGCTTCGGAACCTTCACTTTCGCCATTTAAATCTCACTCTCCTGATTAGATGCGTATAACCCGCCCGTTCATGATACGGGCTGACCGGATTTCCCCGGCCAGCCAGCTTTTCCGCGACACTCTGATTCGTACAACCGCACATTTAAAATATCACCATTCAGCCGAATGTCAAGGTGTTCGGGACTTTATTATCGATATTTTTTTATCGATTTAAGATAAAGACCGGTCCGCCAGATGATTAGAAAAGATGAGCTGCAGGGGGAATTTGTGCTCAGACCTCCCCGGAAACAGGAGATGCGCAATGATTTTGCGCCCGGATCAGGGGCCGGTGCGGCGGGTTTCCACAGCGTTGCGCCACAGCCGCGCCGACACAGAGATCCGCAGAGTGTACCGGCCGGTCAAGCCGGGCCAAAGAAGCGGAGCGGGAGGCCCGGACAGCCCCGAAAACGCGGAATTTCCGCTCCGAAATCCGGGGGGTAACTCGTTCTCATTTGTGTTTTTATCGATAAATATGCACCATCCGGTCTTGAAAATTTTGTGAACAGTGATATATTCTAAATTCTGTATGAAATCGGATAGTGACGAAAAAACAAAAAATCAACGATTCAAGGAGTTGTTAAAATGGCTGTTCCGAAAAGAAAAACTTCCCGCATGAAGAGACGTCAGCGCAAGGCTGCGAACCGTTACGAAGGTGTGCAGGCGAATTTCTGCACGAACTGCTCCGCGCCGGCTGCGCCGCACCGGGTCTGCCCCTCCTGCGGCTGCTACAACGGCAAGCAGATTCTGAACGTCGAAGCGTAAGTTCGCCCTGAATCGGGGGGAGATCGGGAGCAGATGAAGATTGCGGTAGACGCGATGGGCGCGGACTACGGCCCGGGTCCGGTGATCGAGGGCGTGGTCATGGCGCTCTCCGACTATCCGGAAGACGAGTTCGTGCTGGTCGGGCACTCCGGTAAACTGCCGTTTTATCTGGAGAAATACGGGATTGCCGGTCATCCCCGGATCTCGATCGTTCACGCCGAGACGGTGTGCGAAATGTCGGAACCGTCCACGACGGCACTCCGCGCCAAAAAGAACTGCTCGATCACCGTCTGCGCCCGATTGCTGAAAGAGAAAGCGGTCGATGCGATGGTCACGCCCGGTCATACCGGCGCGACCGTGGCGGCGACCAAGGTGCTGGTCCGGACACTGCCGGGCGTGGATCGTCCGGCCCTGGCCGCGAGTCTCCCGACGCAGAACGGGAAGAGGTTTCTGCTCGTGGACGCGGGGGCAAACATCGAATGCACCCCGATCAATATCGTTCAGTTCGCAATTCTCGGCGAAGTTTATGCGCAATACCTTTTCGGACTTGATACGCCGCGGGTGAGCCTCCTTTCGGTCGGCGGTGAAGACATCAAGGGGAACGATCTGACCAAGGAGTCGTTCAAGCTGCTGGAAAAGCGCAAACAGCTGAATTTTGTCGGGAATGTGGAAGCGAACGTGATTTTTGAAAATGTCGCTGACGTGCTCATCGCCGACGGTTTTTCCGGAAACGTAATGCTCAAGGGAGTCGAGGGGCTCGCGAAGTCCGTCATGTTCTGGCTCAAGCGGGTTCTCTCCAAAAATGCGTTGCGGATGACCGGTGCAATGCTGGCAAAGAACGCCTTTATCGAACTCAAATCGTTCGGAGACGCCGATGACATCGGCGGAGCTCCGCTGCTCGGGCTCAACGGGATCTGCATCATCGGACATGGCTCATCGAGCCCGAAAGCGGTCCGCAGCGCAATCCGGGTGGCCTGCGAATGCGTCGCATTCGGATTGAACGACCGGATCGCGGCACGCATCAATGAGACCGGCAGCAACACCGCCGAACTGGAGGAAGAGTTGGCGGCAGAAAAAAAGTAGCGGCCGGGCGGCACGTCCACCGGCCGGCGGAAGATCAATCTCAGCACAAGGAAGTGACATGAGCATCAGGATAGCAGGAACCGGATCCTATGTTCCGGATCGGATTTTAACCAACGCGGATCTCGAGAAAATGGTCGAGACTAGTGACGAGTGGATCCGCACCCGCACCGGCATCGAAGAGCGTCACATCGCCGCGCCGGATCAACCCACGAGCGACCTCGCCTATCACGCGAGTTTGAAAGCGTTGGAAATGGCCGGAATCACCGGCGCGGATCTCGACGCGATCATTGTGGCGACGATCACGCCGGACTATGTGTTTCCGAGCACGGGCTGTGTGCTGCAGGACCGTCTCGGGGCAAAAGGGGCGTTCTGTTTCGACCTTGAAGCGGCCTGTTCCGGATTGCTCTATTCGCTTGAGGTCGCCTGTGCCCTCATGAAAACCCACCCGAACCGGTACAGGCATGTGCTGGTGATCGGAGCGGAAAAGCTCTCCTGCATCACGGACTGGACGAATCGCAACACCTGCGTGCTCTTCGGCGACGGCGCCGGAGCGGTTCTGCTGGAGAACGACGGAACCGATGAGCCGGACTGCCTGGTCGCAAGCGATCTGCACTCCGACGGCGGTTATGGTGAAATCCTCAAGATGCCTGCCGGCGGCAGCCGCGCACCCGCGAGCAACGAGACGGTCGAAGCCCGCGAACACTTCATCCACATGGAAGGCAAAGAGGTGTTTAAACTCGCGGTGAATGCGATGGTCAATGCGGGAAAAAACGTGCTGGAAGAGGCCGGGATCACGCCGGACGAAGTCAATCTGGTCATCACGCATCAGGCGAACAGCCGGATCATCTACGCGGTCGCACCGCGGCTCGGCGTCCCGGATGAGCGGGTGTTCCTCAACATCAACCACTACGGCAACACCTCGGCGGCGTCGATCGGGCTCTGCCTCGACGAAGCGGTCCGCAGCGGGCGCATCAAAAAGGGGGACAACGTTCTTCTGACCGCGTTCGGCGGCGGCCTCACCTGGGGGGCGATGCTGCTCAAATTCTGAACAGGTATTTCCCTGTAACGGCAATCAGGCGACGGAGAGAATCCGCCGCCTGATTTTGTTTTCGGCGAAACGGCGCCGTCACTCGCGGATCGGCAACGTGCAGGAAACCTCCTCCCGGTTTTTTTCTCCCGCACCGGGGCAGCGCACCTGAATCGCCGGGAGGAGTTTGAACACTTCGCGGCTCTCCCAGCGGAACGTATTGGGAGGAGCGCCCGGCAATCCCGTCAACCTCCGGCGCGAGAAAATCCGGTGGCGGCACGGAAACATTCCGAATTTGTATTCCATCGTCCCGGAACCATACGGGTCGGGCGGCAGATGGGGAAGCGTCTCCGGCAAAGAGCCGTACCGCCGCCGGGAAAGCTCCACCCGGAGCATCACCCGCAACGCCCGGCAATGGGCCTGGAGTTTCCGGAGGGAATGCGACAGAATCCTGTCATCAGGGGCGATTGCGCCGCTCAGGAAAAGCGGCGGACTCTGAGACTCCGGATTGAGAAGCAGTCGGGCAAGGTCCGCTTTCTCCCTCAGACCGTACCATCGGAGCTGCGGCAGCAGAAACCGGGTTGCGTTCAACGGAAACGGATTGCTCCCGTATGCACTGAAATTCCCATCGGCAAAGAGGTCGCAAAACTCCAGAGCGCAGACCGCCTGACTGTACCGGAAACGTTCCAGCTGCGACTCCAGCGCGAGTTCCATCTCCTCCATCTCGGTTGCGAGGCACTTCAACTCCCCGTCCGTCAGAATTCCGGATGCAAGCAGCATTCGGAAGCCGGTCAGTCGCAGTTCAACCAGATCAACCGGAAAAAACGCGCCGGTCTGCAGCTCCCGCTGCAGAAATTTCTCCGTAAGCCGGAGAGAGCGGTAAGCCGCAAGCGCCTCTTCCCGGTTTTCATCGACCAGAGAAAAATAGAGCCGCCAGAGTTGGAGTTTGAAAAAGAGTCGGCAATCCTGCTCCACCCCCGAACCGGTCCCGTGAAACCATCCGCCGCGCCGGGTCAGACGCGCCTCCGGGGGAATCGGCCCGGCAAGCAGCGCCTCCCATTCGTCCAGCGCGGGAGCGTGCCGGTTGAACCGTTCCCGCCAGAGGACAAGATCAGCTTCCGACATCATCACACAGTCGGGTACGATGTTGAACTCGGTCCACTCCTCGTTCTCCTCATCATCGCCGGGATGAAATGGAGAAGCCGCGTCGCACAGCTGTTTCCAGCGTTCCAGCCAGACCGGATCCGGTGGTGTTTCGCTGTCGCAACAGGTCTCCGCCAGCGCCTCCACCGTCACCGGCCGACCGAAACGGCGTTCAAGCGCCGCGATTTCGCGCGACACCTCGCGTCCTGCAACCGCCGTCAAAATGCAGAAAAGGAGAAAGACCGCACCGGAAACGCCCCACCAGAACGCCACGCCCAATCCGAACAGCGCGCGCAGATGAACGCCATTGCGCCGTGCGAAAAAGAGCGCAGTCAAGATGTACCAGACGGCGAGAAAAAACAGAGCGGCGGCCTGCCAGAACATCCAACCGAACCCGGAAATTCCGAAGATCCCCGAAACAGCCTCCTCCGATCCGTGGAATCCGTACCCGCCCCGAAACAGCATCGCGTCATAATAGCAGAGCGGAATCAGCACCAGCGCGCTCCCGACGCACCAGGAGAGAGCCGCGCCGAGCGCGCTCTTCCACCGGTCCGCACTGTGAAAGAGCGGCAGGACGGCCGGAAAAAACGCGAGAAAAATCCACACGGCAACCCATGCAGGGACTCCGATTCTCCACAAAAACAGCGAGAGGACGATCCAGATCACCCAACACCCGAACGGGGAAAGAGGAGCGCGCGGGGCGAACTTCCGGAAAAACGCAAGCGTTGTCCATACGTAAAAAATGACGAAAGCCAATAGAATCCCCGCCCAGCCCGCGAGAACAAGCCGGCCGCCCCCGTCGAGATACCCGAGCCAGTTCCGGAGAGAGGCGTCGCCTCCATAACGAAGCGGATTTTCCAGACTGACGCCGCAGAAGCCGAACATAAGAATCGCGAGTGATCCGAGAAGATAACAACCGCAGAGCAGCTGCGTCAATGCGTAAAAAGCGCCTCGTGCCGAAACATCCGGGAACAGAACTTTCCGCTTAATCGACCGCCACATTTCAGCGAACTCCCGTTTACGGAACACCGTCTCGACAATAAAATAAATGCAGAAAATCCGGTTGTCAAATGTCTTTCTGCAGATTTTTCCGACAACAAAAGAGAATTTCCACTTGAATTTCCAACAAAAAAACGCTATCATGTCTTATACAATCATCAGCGGAGGGAAAACGCCATGAAATACCAGTTGAACAAGGCCGACCGGAACAGGCAGAAGCGGCTTGCCGCCGCGATCCGCAAAGGGCTGCCGCTCACCGGATTGCTCGCACTGCTCCCGCTTGCGGGCGGTTGTGGGGAAGGCATCGCCCCTCTGGCGGGGGACATCGCGCCGGAGCAATCGACCGAAACAGCCATCATTCGAGGAGAAATCGCCCCCGCCCCCCTGGCAGGAGTGCCTCCGAGAAAACCTCCGACGGAACCCTCCGCAGGAAGCGATGAAGAATCCCGCTGAGACAGAGCGCCCGAACGGGAAAGCGCCCGACTCCGGTACGCTGCCGCCGCATCTGATTCTGGAGCTCACGCGCCACTGCAACTTCCGCTGCCCGTTCTGCTACTGCGTCTGGCATGAGT
Source organism: uncultured Victivallis sp. (assembly GCA_944389935.1). Lineage (GTDB taxonomy): Bacteria > Verrucomicrobiota > Lentisphaeria > Victivallales > Victivallaceae > Victivallis. The sequence goes on along the minus strand of CALXOE010000006.1, from coordinate 55,202 downwards.
TCCCGGAACTCGCGAAGCGCGATCTGCCGACCCGCGCGTGGAAGCGGATCATCGACCGGGCGCTCGCAGGCGGCGTGAAAAGTCTGCTCTTCACGGGCGGCGAAATCCTCCTGAGGAGCGACGCGGAGGAACTTGTGCGCTACACGCGCGAACGGGCGCCCGGATGCGACCTCTCGCTCTTCACGAACGGCTCCCGGATGACCGAGGAGAGGCTGAAACGGTTCCGGAAACTGCGCGTGCGCCTCAGCACGAGCCTCCCTGGATTGCGCACCTATGGGGCGATGACCGGGACGCGCCGGAGCTGTCTGCCGGTTCTGGAACTGCTGGCGCGCGCAAAAGAGCTGCGCTGGCCGTTCGACGTAAGTTTGACGGCGACCAGAGTCAACGCGCCGGAGTTCGCCGACCTCTTCGCCGCGGCCGCAGTCGCGGGGGCGCGCACCATACAGGCCGGAGCGATGATGCTTGAGGGGCGCGGCCGCAGTCGAACCGATCTCGCGCTGACGCCGCAGGAGTGGAACGCGCTGAAAGAGCAGATCCGCGCCCTGCCCCGCGGGAAAACCCGTTACCAGTTCTGCGATGAGATCCTCTGCGAATGCCGTGACCAGCCGTCGGAATATCTCGCTCATTACGGTCGCCCGGACGCCGTCCCCTGCCCCGCGGGGAAAACGTTCGGCGTCATCGGGCCGAACGGGAAATTCCGCCGATGCCTGCACACAGTGAATGACGCGCTGTGGTAAGGCGGATCAATTGTCGTCCCGCGACTTCTCCACAAGGCCGATGTTCCGCACGATAAAGACAATCAGCACCAGGGCCAGCAGCACGGTCGCCGCCGGAAAGATCCATTTCGAAGAGAAAAACCAGGAATTCTCCTCCTCCGACTCCCGAAAATCAGGCGTATCCAACTGCGGGCCGCATTGGTATTCGTTGAACTTCAGCGTCGCCGTATTGATACCGGAAAGCGTCCGTCCGAGATCGTAATCACCGGGGGCGACACCGTTTCCTCCGTAACAGAGTTTCGCCGGGATATCCGCCGCAAGCGTAACGAGCCGGTAAACCGGGCCGTACCCCTTGAGCGTGAGAGTTTCGAGCGGCGGATTGTCCCCGTTCCGGATCGTGATCCGGCAGAGTCCGAGCCGCTGTTCGCCGCCAAATGAAATCGCCGTCGTGCGGCGGGTGTATCCCGGAATCGAAAGGCTCTCAAGCCGCGCATGTTTCTTCAAAGTGCCATCGACCGTCTCGAACGTCGCCTCGCGGCTGAAATTCGTGCTGGAACTCAACAGTTCGAGGCGCGTCATCGGAATCCTCCGGCAATCAAACTCGATGACGGTACATTTCGTTTCCGGATCGTTCGCCACGCTCCGTATCTCCGGCTCGAACGACTGTTCAACGGCGCAGGCAGAAACATTTACGCTCTTCTTCACGCTGAGATCGATGCCGTCGATCTTCAGCTCCCGGAAGAGCACTTCGCGTTCCTCTTTGCGGTTCTCCGGCGTCTCTCCCTCCGTAATCCGGCGCAACGGGGAGACGTAATCCTCTCCGTAGTTGTCGATCTCGATTCTCAGCACCCGGTAGCATCCTGCGGAGAAATGGAACGAAACGCGCCGCAGCGCAATACGCGGATTGCGGTCGAAGAACGGAGACTCCCGCACAAGTTCATGCCACGCGACATTATCACGCCCCGAAATCGTCACGCGTTTCTCGAAATCCCGCTCGTTCGTCCGAATGGTGAGCGAGTCGACCCGCGCTCCTTTTCCATCCCTGCCGACACGGACGAAGATCACCGCCTTACGTCCTTCCAGCTTGAACGAAATAACCTGGCACGGCACCGGTTCGCTGCGCAATGTGCTGCCACTTTCGAACAGCTGTTCGGATTTGAACGGAAGCTCCCGCCCTGCCGCAGAGTAGAGCCGCATGTCACCAAGCCCCGAAATCGCCGTCCAGACAGCGTTATTGAGCCGGACGGAATTCAGCTGTTTCGTCACCACCTTCTCCGGCGGAACGAGTTCCGTAAAAAAACGGTAATCCTCCGGAGAGGCCGCCTGAAGTGCGCTGCAGAACACCAGCAACAACACATAAAGCAATCGTTTTCTCATTTCTCCGCCTCCTCCTTTTCCGTCTCCTCCCCGTCCGGCCGAAAGAGCTGTTCGACCCGCATGTAGGCGAACGCCCCGACAAAGAAGAGCAGCCCCATCGCCAGAAACGCAAGCACCCGGTAAAGCGACGGCAGCTTTGCCATATCAAGCAGAATCGCTTTCACCGCCACCACAGCGAAAAGGGAAAGCCCGCAGTAACGCATCGCCCGCTGCCGGAAGCGAATCCCGCCGATCAGCAGCAACAGCGCGTAAACCGCCCAGAGCACGGAGAGCCCGCCTGCCGCAAACTCAGGCACATAGAGCGTCAACCCCTGATACAACTCCACGCTGCTGTAACCGAACCAGAGCACACCGCCGGAAACAGCGAAAAATCCGGCGAAATTCCGAGACTCTCCCTCCCGGGCAAAGAGCCGTTTCGCCGTCCACGCGAGTCCCGCACTGTAAAGCAGAAACGCCGCCAGCCGGAATCCGCAGTCGAGCGGATAATCGATTTTCTGCCCGAGCAGTGCCAGCCGGACAAGATCCGCCACCGCCGCGATTACCAGTGCCGCCATCCAGCCGCCCAGCGTCCTGTTTCCGCTCCGGCGGTAGCGGCAGAACAGGAATCCGAGGGTACCGAGATAAAGCACGGCAGAGAGCGTGACCCGAAGCACCGGCGCAAAAACCGGGAAGTTCTCAATCTCGATCCGGAAGAGGGCAAAGAGGAAAATCGCCGCTCCCCAGAAAAATACATTGACGATCTCACCGTTCAATTCCGTGCCGAACGGTTCCGGTTCGTTCGTGCCGACCACTTCGGGCCGATGGCCGTCGGTTCCGCCGCCACGCTTCAGGATGAAATATCCAGCAGCGAACGCCAGCGCACAGCTGCCGAGTGACACAAGGCGGTCGAGCATCCCCGGCCAGTAGTTGTCCGCCTGGATGAACGTCAGTTCCCTGAGCATCACGACTGCATCGAAAGCCGCCACCGCATGGAGGATGAGCGCGAGCGTCGTCAGGAACCGGCTGCCGCAGCGCGAACCTAGGTAGAGCATCGCCACGGCCTGAATCGCCCACGCCGCCACGATCCAGTGGCCGGAGAGCAGCAGCGGGAACGTCAGCGCCACCGCAAACGAGGCGAATACCAGAAGCGCGAGGTAGAGATTCCGGTCACGCACACGGAATTTCACGCACGCCAGGAACTCCACCACAAACACCAGCGCCGCAAAGAGCGAGACTCCGGCCCCGTAACGCGAATCGGGGAAGCTCTTTTCGACTGCCCATATCGCGGTTATGAGATAGAGCGTCGCATTCGCAGCGAGCAGCAGGACTTCAAGCAGCGTGATCTTTTTCCGGTGCACGAGCGAATAGAGCAGCGGCAGCAGCGAAAAGAGCACAAAGAGCCCGCTTGCAAATCCGACCGTCTGCCCGAAGTCCGCCCGCGACAGCGGATCGTAAAACTTGTGTACTGCCCCCAGAAAAATCCCGTAATTCAACAGAAATGCGATGAAATTCAGAATTCTCCAGTTGCGATAAAACGCCAGGAAGAGCGCCCCTGCCCCGATGAAGACCAGATAAGCGAAGAGTTCCGGCAGATGTTTTGAGCCGGTCGAAAGCAGAATCGGCGTGGCGTATCCGCCGATCACCGCCACGAGCGCAACAAAGAGCGAATTCTGCCGCAATGCGAGCAGCGCCCCGGAAATCGTGATGAGGATCATGAGCGGGAACGCCGCCGTGACCGGCAGGAACTTGTAGATCGACGCCGCCGCGAAAATCGCGAAATAGAGCGTTACAATCCCGACTCCGGAGAGTCCGAAGCCGAGCAGCCGGTAACGCTCCGACTTCACCAGCCGGCAGCCGACGCCGACCACGGCAAGCCCGATGAGAATCACCCCCGCAATGCGCGCCTGGGGTGAAACCAGATTGTTGTCATGGGAATACTTGACGAAGAACCCGATCCCGATCAGCAGCAGAAGCACAGCGCAACGGACCAGCCAGACCGTCGCGACCGCATATTCGACCGCGACCCGGCGCGGCCGGAACTCCTCGCCGACAACGATCCAGCTCCAGATCTTCTGCAGCGCCTCCCCTGCACGCCGTTCGAATTCGGACGGATGAAGCTGCGGAATCGAAGCGGTTTCCGATTCCGGTTTCGGAGCAGATTCCGGCGCAGGTCTTGGCACAGGGCTGGGCGCAGGAGCGGCCTTCGGTTTCGGCTCCGGGGCGGTAAAGGAGGAGGCGAGCTTTTCGGCGAACACCGCCGCTGACCTCGGCTCCGGTGCGGAGACGGAGATGGTTTTCGGCACGGCTGCGGAAGCGGGAGAAACCGGCGGCTTCGGCACAGGCGCACAAACAGGAGCCGCCCGCGGCGGGGTGGAAATTCCCGGCAATGGTTTCGGTTCCGGTTTCGGTTTCGATGCGGCCACGGAAACGGACGGGCGAAACGCCCCCTGCCGCTCCAGTTGTTCAAGCCGTTCGGCGAGCTTCCCCACCGCTTTGCGGCAGGAATTGACTGCAATCACGTTCACAATGAGCAAGACAAATCCGCCGAGGAGAAAAAACAGGAACAGCAACACAATAAAAACTTCCATTCTATCACCTCCCGCACATCGAATGCACTTAAAATCCCCGACATGTTCCCGAATTACTGTATCATGGCAAAATGGATTTGCAACCCGGAAAGTCCGATTCAGCCGAACGCGATCAGATCTGGGCTTCGAGCCGCTTGAGCATACCGTTGCCGCGCAGACTCAGGCAGGCGGTCGGCGTCACAATCAGATGATCGACCAGCCCGACGTTGATCGTCCGGAGCGCGGCAAGAATCCGCCGCGTGGTCTGAAGATCCCCGTCGGAGGGCATGCAGATTCCACTCGGGTGGTTGTGCGCGGCAATGACGGCGGTCGCACCGGTCCGCAGACACTTCTCGGCGATTTCGCGCGGGTAGACCGCCGCCCGGTCGACCGTCCCCGGAAACACCTGAAAATCCAGAACGTGATTGTGACTGTTCATGAAGATCACCATGAACGTCTCCTTGCGCCCGCCGCCGAGCTTCATGCGCAAAAACCGTTCCGTCGCGGCAGAGGAGTCCAGCACATCGACATCCCGGATCTTCTGCTCAAGGTACTTCGAGCAGAGCTGACGGATCAGCAGCACCAGCGTCGTTCCGCTCGGCCCCATCCCGTGCCGATCGAGCAGATCCGCCGGGGTCGCGTCGAGCAGTTTCTCAAGCGAGCCGTAGGTTTCAAGCAGCTCTTTTGCCAGCGGCTTCACATCGCGCCGCGGAATCGCGTAGGTGAGCAGCAGCTCGATCGCCTCGTAATCCTGAAGCCCGTCGAGACCCGCCCGCAGGAAACGCTCCCGCAACCGTCGGCGGTGGCCGTCCGTATGCTTTTTCTCCGGCCCGGCCATGCTCAGTTCCGCACCCATTCCGTGAAGAGTTCAAAGTGTTCGGTCCGCGGAAACATATTCACGACCTCGAGTTTCCGCAAGACAAAGCCTCCCCGGATCAGCCGGGCCGCGTCGCGCGTCCAGGTCGCCGGATGGCAGGAGATGTAGACGATATTCCGCAACGGACTGCCGCAAAGCTCCTTCATCGCTTTCCCCGAGAGCCCGGTGCGCGGCGGATCGACCACGAGCAGCGTCGACCCCGCATCCTCTGCACCCTGCCGCCCGGAGTCCGCGAACGCCTCGGCCGCATCCCCCGCAATGACCCGCGAGGAAACGGGATGGAATTTCCCCAGATTATATTTCGCCGCCTCCGCCGCCGCACCGTCCGACTCCACCGCGAGAATCTCCGGCACGCCGCGACTCGCGGCCGCGCACCCGAAGAGACCCACCCCCGCATAGAGATCGATGACGCGACGCGGTTTCACCCGCTCCACCACTTCGAGAAACCGTTCGACCAGACGCGCACCGCCCGCCGGATTCACCTGAAAAAAACTCCCGCACGGCACCGAAAGCTCCCCGAACGCAGTCTTCTCCCGCAGCCAGGTGAGATTCTTCGCAGGCGCATTGCGCCAGAACTTCACGCCGTCGCGCTCCGTGCGGCGGAACGTCACGCTCATCCCCTCGTGCAGAGAGTGGAAGAACCCCTTGTCCGCCCGCAGTCGCGCAAGTTCCGCATTGATCTCCGGATGCGCCAGCGGGCACGCCTCGATGTCGGTCACGGTCGTGTTGTCCGCCATGACGTAACCGAAAGAGGTTTCTCCGCGCACCTTGTGCGCATGCAGCACGATCTTGTTGCGGTAGCCGAACGGCGGCTGCGGCGCGAACGGCTCCATGACCGCAGATTCCTCACATGCGACTCCCGCACTCTTCATCATGTCGAGCACCTGGCGCTGCTTGAGCTGAGTCTCATACGCATAATCGGCATGCTGATAGCAGCAGCCGGGACAGCGCCCGAAATAACGGCAGCCGGGCGCGATCCGGTGCGGGCTCTTCGAGCCGAAGCGGACCACTTCCGCCCGGGAAAAATTCTTCTTTTCCGCCGTGATCCTGCCGATCAGCTTCTCGCCCGGCAGCGTTCCGGGCAGGAAAATGACCTCTCCGCCGACCCGGGCGATTCCGTCGCCACCGAGCGCGCAGGTTTCGACTTCACACTGAAATTCCGTACCGATCCGCATTTGTTCATCCCCGTATTCCGGCGCTTAATATAGCCGGAGGTGCGGCAAATTGCGAAAAAAAAATCAAAAAAAAGGTGAAAGATTGCGGAACCGGGGCTATATTATGCCAGAGTTTTCGTATCGCAACTCCCCGAGTCGGGAGTTCTTCAGTTACATTGAGCGTAAGGAGATGAGAATATGGCGGTTCCGTTGCTGGATCTGAAAGCGCAGTACGCGACGATCAAGGAGCAGGTGCTCAAGGAGTTTTCCGAGATCGCCGACTCCCAGTATTTCATCCTCGGCCCGAAGGTCGAAAAACTTGAAAAAGAGGTCGCGGCCTACTGCCGCAGCAATTTCGCGGTCGGCGTCACGAGCGGTTCGGACGCGCTCATCATCTCGCTGATGGTCGAGGGAATCGGCCCCGGCGATGAGGTCATCACCACGCCGTTCACCTTTTTCGCGACGGTCGGTGCGATCGTCCGCGTCGGTGCGACGCCGATTTTCGCGGACATCGACCCCGTGACCTACAACATCGACCCCGCGAAGATCGAGGAGAAGATCACCGCCCGCACGAAAGCGATCATCCCGGTCCACCTCTTCGGCCAGAGCGCCGACATGGATCCGATCATGGAAATCGCGAAAAAACACAACCTCATCGTCATTGAGGACGCCTGCCAGGCGATCGGTGCGGAGTACAAGGGACGCCGCGTCGGCTCGATCGGCGACTACGGCTGTTTCTCGTTCTTCCCGAGCAAGAACCTCGGCTGCTTCGGCGACGGCGGCATGGTCACATGCAACGACCCCGAAAAAGCGAAGCTCCTCAAAATATTCCGCAACCACGGCCAGAGCGGCACCTACATGCACGACTACGTCGGCGGCAACTTCCGCCTCGACGCCCTGCAGGCGGGCATCCTCTCCGTCAAACTTCCGCACCTCGACTCCTGGAGCGAGGCGCGCCAGCACAATGCGGCGGAGTACGACCGGCTTTTTGCGGAAGCGGGTCTGCTCGACAAGGTGTCGCTCCCGAAAAAAGCCGCCTATCCGGTCCGCCACATCTACAACCAGTACTGCATCGAAGTCGCGGACGGAAAGCGCGATGCCCTCGTCGCTCACCTGCGCGGGATCGGCATCGGCTGTGCGGTCTACTACCCGCTCTCGCTGCACCTGCAGCACTGCTTTGCCGCACTCGGCGGGAAAGAGGGGGATTACCCGGTCAGTGAAAAAGTGACCGGCCGGATCATGGCGCTGCCGATCTATCCGGAATCGACCACCGCCCAGCGCAAAGAGGTCGTTGACGCGATCGCGGCCTTTCTCAAATAAGGAAGCGGAATGGGACGCAGAAGCGGCAATGAGGGCGAATTCAAAGCCCAGAGTTACTTCCGGCTGCTGAAATACGCCCGTCCTTACTGGTTTCGGCTCTCGGTCGGCATCATTTCGGGGATTCTCGTCGGCGGCTCACTGCTTGTGAGCCTGCTGATGGTTCCCCGCCTGGTCGGTGCCGTCGAGCACGGAACCGGCAGCGGAGAGGCGGCCCAATTCGAGAAAGAGGCGCAGGACGTCGTCAAAATTCTCGAACAGCCCGGGCTGACCCGCGAGGAGAGGGAAAAAGCCGTCCAGGATCTGCTGCACCCGGTCGACAACGACCCGCAGCTGACCAAGATGTTGAACGAAGCGCGCAGTGCGGCGGAAAAGTATGGACTTCCGTTCTCCGTCGAGGGGCGCGAAATCGTCGTAAGCTGGCCGTGGAAGTTCCGATTCGAGGCGGTCGGCCCGGGCGGCCGGCTCGCCTGGCAGATCTTTGCGGTCTACGTCTTTGTCTTCATCATCGCGTGGACGGTGAAGAATCTCGCGACGTTCATCAGCAACTACTACACGCACTGGGTCGGGGCGAAAGTGGTCGCGGATCTGCGCGACAAGATCTTCGACAAACTCGTGAATCAGTCGTTGCAGTATTACGGAAAGATCGACATCGGGCATCTCATCAGCCGCTCGACGAACGACACCTCCGCAATCGAAAACGCGGTATCGAACTCGGTGGCGGATCTCACGAGCGCGCCGATCCAGATTTTCGCCTGCCTCGTGGCGATTCTCATGGCGTGCCGGGAGTACGAGAGCTACTCGCTTGTGGTGATTCTGCTCATCGGCGTACCCGTGATCTTCCTGCCGATCCATTTCCTCGGGCGTAAGATCCGCCGGGTCTACCGGAAGAGCTTTGCCCGCATCGCGGAAGTGTTCTCCCGCATGCACGAAGTGTTCACCGGAATCCGGCTCGTCAAGGCGTATAACACCGAAAAGATGGAGATCGAACGGTTTCACAGCGAAAACCGCCGCTACTTCAAGCAGGTGGTGCGGGCACTGCGCTTGCAGCTGCTGCTCTCTCCGGCGATGGAAGTCGTCGCCGTAATTTCCACGCTGGTCTTTTTCGTCTACTCGTACAGCCAGGGGGTCTCGATCACCGAGATCGCGGCGCTGCTCGCACCGGCGTTCATGGCCTACCGTCCGATCAAGGATCTGTCGAAAGTCGTGACTTCGATCCAGCGGTCGATGGCCGCGGCGGACCGCTACTTCGAGCTCATCGATACGGACACGTCGCTTCCGGAAAAACCGAACGCCGTAAAACTCAATGAGTTCCGGGACAGGATCGAGCTCGACCACGCCGAATTCTCCTATGAGGAACGCAAGATCATCGATGATGTGAGCTTTGAAATTCCGAAAGGCCAGATGGTCGCCGTGGTCGGCGAAACCGGGTCCGGGAAAACCACCATCGCGAATCTTATCGCCCGCTTCTATGACGTGACGGGCGGAGCTGTGAAGATTGACGGCGTCGATGTGCGCGATTACGAGATCGCCTCGCTGCGCCGGGTCATCGGCGTTGTGAACCAGGATGCGATCCTCTTCAACGACACGATCGCGAACAACATCGCCTACGGCTGCCCGGAAGCGACGCGCGAAGAGATCATCGAAGCGGCGAAACTCGCGAACGCCCATCACTTCATCGTCGACGGCCGCCACGCCGAGGGGTATGATACGGAGGTCGGCGAAAAAGGGTTCCGGCTCTCCGGCGGTGAAAAGCAGCGCGTGGCGATCGCCCGCGCGATTCTGAAGAATCCGCCGATCCTGATCCTCGACGAGGCGACCAGCGCACTCGATACCGTGACCGAAAAACTCGTGCAGGAGGCACTGAACCGGGTCATGGCGAACCGCACGGTCTTTGCGATTGCGCACCGGCTTTCGACGATCCGCAACGCGAACAAGATCATCGTCCTCAAAGACGGCAGAATCGCCGAGGCCGGCACGCATGAAGAGTTGATGAAAAACGAGTCCGGTATCTATTTCCGGCTCTACAACACGCAGTTTCAGCTCGATGAAGAGTAACCGCCTCCCCCATCACATTCACTTTGTCGGCATCGGCGGGGCCGGGATGGCTCCGCTCGCGGAGATCATGCTCACGCGGGGAGCGTCGGTCAGCGGAACCGACCGCGAGTCGACCGGAAAAACCGCGCATCTGGCCGCGCTCGGAGCGACGGTCCACGTCGGACACGACGCGGAGTTCCTGCCGGAAAACACGGAACTGGTCGTCTACTCCTCCGCCGTCACGGCGGAGAATCCGGAGCGGAAACGGGCCGCGAAACGCGGAATTCCACAGCTCCGGCGCGGCGAATTTCTCGCACGCCTCGCGGCGCTCTACCGGAGGCCGGTTGCGATTTCCGGATCGCACGGAAAAACCACCGTCACGGCGATGCTCACCCACATCCTCGTCCACGCCGGGCGGGAACCGGGATTCCTCATCGGGGCGGCGGTAAATGGCGGCGACTCCGCCTCGGCGGGCACGGGGGACGATCTCTTCATCATGGAGGTCGACGAGTCCGACGGCACCCACACGTTTGTCCATCCTTATCTCGGGATCGTGCCGAATATCGAGGACGACCACAGCTGGAGTGTCGGCGGAGAGGAGCAGCTCTTTGCAAATTTCCGGAAATTCGCGTTTCAGAGTGAACATCTGCTCTACTATCCCGGCGAGCACCCGGATGCACTTTTTGCGGATCATCCAGCGGCGACCCGGCTCGATTTTCCGGGACCGGGCGCATACGGCGGGCGTTGGCTCGGCTTCCAGGCACGCAACGCGAAACTCGCCGTTGCGGCGGCAGCTCTGCTCGGAGTCGATTCCGGAGAGGCGGAAGAGGCCCTCACGAGTTTCGCGGGAGTCGCGCGCCGCATGAGCGCGCACTGCAACTCTGACACGCTGACCGTGATCGAGGATTATGCGCACCATCCGACTGAGCTGGCAAATTCGATCGAGGCGCTGCGGCTCGCATATCCGGAACATCATCTGCGGATCGTCTTTCAGCCGCATCGCTACGCGCGGCTGCACAAATATCTGCCGCAGCTGGCGGCTGAACTTGCGAAAGCGGATTCGGCCATCGTCACGCCGGTTTTCGCGGCGTGGTGCGAAACGGGCCCCTCCGGCGGAGCCGACCTCGCCGCAGCAGCGGGGGAGCGCATCCGCTATCTCGACGGCAGCTGGGAGGAAATCGCACGCACGGCACTCGACTATACCGGCGAACGACCGCTGCTGCTCGCGGTGATCGGGGCGGGCGACATCGAGCAGATTTTCCGCCACCTGCCCGGGAGTCCGGCAGATGCCAAATGACACGCTTGCCCGAATGCGGCTCGTTCTGCTCGGAACCGGAGCTGCCGATTATGACTGGAACCGGTTCGGGGAACCGGGCGTACGCGGCAGTACCAGTTCTCTCCTGAACGGGCACATTCTCATCGACTGCGGCGTGACAGGACTCCGGAATCTGCAAAGGAACGGCATCGACTTCGGAGCGGTCGACGCACTGCTCGTAACCCACTCCCACGGCGACCATTTCCAGCCGGAACAGATTACGGAACTCGCCCGGACGCCGGACCGGACAAAACCGCTCCGGGTTTACGCCTCGCCCGAGGCGCTCGCACAGCTGCCGGCGACCGGGGATTTTGAGAAACGCGAACTCGCACCGGGACTCCATTTTCAGCTGGGCGAACTCAATGTGACCGCGCTCCCCGCGAACCACCTGACCGATTTTCCAACGGAGCAGGCGTATCACTTTCTCTTCGAGAGCGCGGCCGGAACGCTGCTCTATGCGCTCGACGGAGCGGGACTCACAAAACCGGAGTGGCTGCTGATCGACGGAATCAAATTCGACTGGATCGTGATCGACTGCACAATGGCGGAAGAGGGCGACTGGCGGATCTTTGAACATAACGACCGTACCGTGGTGCGCCATCTGCTCGCGACGTTCCGCAACCGCGGCATGATCGACGAAACGACCCGGGTCGTGCTGAATCACCTCGCCCGCACCCTCTGGCCGGAAGACGCGAAAGCCATTCAGGCCAAAGCCGCCGAAATCGGTGCGGAAGCGGCTTGCGACGGCATGACGCTCGAACGCGAACGCCGCTATTCCGCCCCAGTCGGCGTTTGAGAAAGAGAGAGCCGCCCCGGCGACTCACCCGCCCGCAACGCAAGTCTGCGCAGCTCGTCCCCGTGAATCATGAGCACGGGGATGCCGTGTTGTTTCATGCTCGCTCCGCCGTCGGACTTTTGAACGTCAACAGCGGGCGGAACGAAGCGAGAACCCGGATCAATCCCGCAGCCTGGAGAGCCGCGATGACCGACTCGATCTTCTTTACGGGCCTCCGGCGTCTCCTCGAATCAAAACCACCGGATGAACCGGGGGTTTTGATTTCCCGGGGGACAGCTATTTTCCGTCATGTTCGATGGTCTGGACCTCGTCTTCCGCCCAGTGCGCCCATTTGTGGAACCGCTTGTCGACCAGCGGAGTCTGAACGATCATCACAATGATCGAAATCACGGCGATTACGGCCACGGCGATCGCTCCGATCATCTCTTTCCGGGTAAAGACGCGGCGATCAGTCGCCGCCGCATCATCCGCAAGCGCGTTCTTCCGCCCCCAGATGAAGACGGGAATCCCGATCAGCAGGAAGACGAATGCGAACATGAGATAGCGCAATCCCGCCGAATAGATCATCCAGAGAGCGAAGAGCGACCCGGCAGCGCCGCATACGAGCGCGTAACGCGCGCCGACCTGCATTCCGGCGGGGTATTGTTTCGTCACACAGATTTTCCAGAGATAGAGTGTACACGCCAGATAGGGCGGCAGAATCATCACCGAGGTGATCGTCAGCATCGTATTCCAGGCGTTGTTCGCGAAGTAGACGAAGATCATCGCAAGCTGCATGACCGCGCTCGTGACAAAAAGCGAAACACTCGGCATGCCTTTGGAGTTGACTTTCCGGAACATGCGCGGGAACGTCCCGTCCAGCGCGGCCGCATACGGAATCTGCGCGATCATGATCGTGAATGCGAGCCAGCTCGTGAGCAGCGCGACGATCACACCGAGATTCATCAGAATCCCGCCCCACGATCCATGCACCACATCCTGCAGCAGCGGCGCGGTCGATGGATTCGCGAGATCCGCGAGTTGCGGCTGGTACATCCGCCCGAACGGCAGAACCGAGAGCAGGACATAGATCGCCAGACAGACCAGAAACCCGAGCACCGTCGCCCGACCGACCGCCGCCGGGCTTTTCGCCCGGGAGGAGACCACCACCGCCCCCTCGATGCCGATAAACGCCCAGAGCGTCACCGGCATCGTCGACCGCACCTGGTCGAAGAGCGACCCGAGCGGCTTGATCCCATGCTCCGGAATCGTCTGATTTCCAAGCACGTCGGTCGAAAAGAAAATCCACCGGAACGCGAACAGCATAATCAGAATGAAAAGCGCGATCGGCACAAGTTTGCACACCGTCCCGACCGTATTGATGAATGCCGCCTGCTTCATCCCGGCCAGCACCGCGAAATTCATTCCCCAGATCACGATCGATCCGCCGATGATCGACCAGAGGTTGTTCCCCCCGGTGAAGACCCCCGGGAAGAAATAATTCAACGCATCCATGAGCAGCACCGCAAATCCGACGTTGCCGAAGATGTTGCAGAGCCAGTAGGCCCAGGCCATCTGAAATCCGGCAAACCGCCCGAATCCGAGCCGCGCATAGGCGTAAATTCCGGTGGAGGCGTCCGGACGCGCCGCGGACAAGGCCCGGAATGTGTTCGCGATGAAAAACATTCCGATCCCGGTGATGATCCAGGCGATGATCACGGCCATCAGTGCGGCACTCTGCGCCATGTTCTGCGGCAGGCTGAAGATTCCCCCTCCGATCATGGCGGAGACGACGAGAGCGGCAAGCGATATGACGCCGAGTTTTCTGTTATCATTCGATTCCGACATTTTTTCTCCCCTTTCGCTGTTACGCGCCCCACTCCCGGGAGGCGTCGATGGTTGATATGCCTATGGAACCTGGTAGGATCTGCTCTTGGCGGGTTGTCCGGGCTTGTCCGGCTGCGCGTCCCACTCGCATTCGCCGACCACAATGAGCTCCGAACTCTTGATCGACTTCGACTCGGTCGAAAACAAATAGCCGATCCACGGAATCGATTTCAGGAGCGGAATCCCGGAAGAGGAGGTCACCTCCTCCTGCTTCCGCAACCCGCCGATCACGAACGAATCCGTTCCATACGGCAGACTGACAACCTGGCCGACCACACTGTTCTCCGAGATACGCGGCGTGCCATTGGATTCAAATCCGATCAGACTTGAATTGGAGAGTGAAACCGTGAACCGCGTCTCGGCCAGATTCACCGAGGCGTTCTCGATGTTCATCGAAAATCCAAACCCCGAAAACGCCTCGACCTCCTGTCGGTCACCTTTTCCGACCGGGACCTCCTCCTCCGAGGAGCTCGTGAAGTTCCGGCCGACCAGCGCCGACAGCAGTTCGTACGGCCCGACCCCCATATCGGAGGAACTCTGCGCGTCTCCCGCCGGCGTCGAACTCTTGACGTAAAAGATCTGCGTCTTGCGCTCAAGCAGCGCCGGTGTGTTGTTCCGAATGCACAACTCCCCGGTATGTGCGATCTTCGCCTCTCCTCTGCTGACCAGAAAATCGAGATACCGGGTGTTCCACTTCGGATTGAAATTGTAGAAACTCGTGCGTTCAGAGCCGGTTCGCCCCATGGCTCCGCCGTAAACCGCCGACCAGTTGTCCCGATAGCGGCCGCCCGCACTGAAGAAATCAGCCCCCTGATTGTTCTTCCACGCTTGAAAATCCACGCCGATCTTGTCGTCGTTCTCACTGTAGAGCTCGTAGACCCGGATCCGCAGTCGCACCTGAGGAATCGGAACGTCATAGAGCCGCAGCATCTTCTCGATGTTCGACTGCGAATAGTTCGTCACGTCGAAAACCAGCCAGTTCAACGCGGGATCGTAAGCGACCAGATCCTGCCCCTGCCAGAGTTCCGTCACATCCGTCACATTCATGCCGACATTCTCGATCATCGGCATGAGATTCCGGGCGGGAACGAATTTCGGGATGTAAAAGAAAGTCTGTGTCCCCAAATTCGCGCCCATCTGCGGCTTGTCGAGGAACTCAATGAGCGAGTCGAATCCCATTCCATTCTCATGATCCCGGAACCGGTACTCCTCGGCGCTGACGATCAGAAGTCCGGTGCCGTCGACATATTTCAGACACTCCACGGCGGTGTTGCTGCCGAGCTGCAGAGCCGGATTGTAACCGGGCTGGGCGTTCACCGGAGTCGTGAGCTCCGCCGAACTCGTCGTCGCGATATAAGGAGGTGTCGTCGTATTGCCCGGGTAAATCTGCTCGAGCGCCGTGTTGCCGACCCGCTTCGACTGCACCATCTGACGCAGATAATCGCGAATTTCGTACGGATCGACGTGTCGAACGAGATAGGTTCTGGTGACGACCCGCGGATCGTTGTTGTCCCTGACGAAATGAACCGCTTCGGCATCGTCCCGAACCGGGACCTGCAGATGAACTTCGACCCGCGTGCTGTCATAGCCGCCGGTGTTGCCGAAGTTCGAGTCCCGCGGCGGTGCAGGAACTTCGCCGGCGGCAAAGATTCCGCTGACGGCGGCGAAGAGCATCGGGAAAATCCATGCAGTTTTTTTCATGGCCGCACCTCCCTTATTTCAATTTCCGGAGCACGCCGCTCTTTTCCCGCAGCGGGCTCGTGTTCAGGATTTCCGCGGTCACGGTGAGACAGACATGGGTCTTTTCCTCGCTCGTGGTCGTCGTGCTGAAGAGATATTTCAGAATCGGCACATCGGAGAGAAACGGCACACCGATGGTCTGTTCGACTTGTTCCTCCTTTTCCCAGGTGGCGAGCAGTTTCTCGACGCCGAGATCGATCGCGACGTTGCCCTGCAGCTGAGTTGTCTCGACGAGTTCCGCCCCGTAGTTGTTGCGTTCCACGACGCTGGCGGCCTGCACGTCGTATCCGAAAACGAGCGTGCCGGGAACTCCGTCGTAAGCTCCCGGGGTGTAATTCGGAATCTCGAAATCGACCTCGGAGCCGCTGTGCAGACAGGCGATCGGCGTCACGATCTTCAAATAGACCTGATTGAGCCCGGCCTGAAGTACGGCACTCTCCGTCACGCTGCTCTGGTCGTTGTTGCTCTTCACGATGTTCTGAAGTTGCGGATTGAAGAAGATCTCGTAACTGTTCTCATCGGAGTTCGCGACCGTGAGGGTGGCGCTGTTCCGCAGTGTCGCCCTGCCGCTCTGTTCGAGCACCCGGATGAAACTCGCATCGAACTGCGGCGCAAAGAAGAATCCGCCGAACGGCCCCGATGCCGCCTGCAGCGCGGCGCTCCCTCCGGAGGAGAGGCTGAATACGTCAAATCCCACCTGAAAAAGATTCAACCCCGGTCCGTTCTTCCAGGCGAGGTATTCGATTCCGAGATCGCGCAACGTGCTGTCGCGCACCTCGTAAAGCTGGAACGTCAAAGTGATCTGCGGCGCGGGACGGTCGAGAAACGCGAGGAACTGATAGATGAACTCCGAATTCGTCGCATTGTCTTTCCAGTAAATCTGGTTTGAATTCTGATCCCAGCCGTAGACGGAACCGTAAGGCCCCTCATTGATGAATGCGTTCACAATGATATTAACAAGATCCTGACCGGAGCGGTATTTCGGCTGATAAACCGCCCGGGTGATGCCGGTTCCCCGGATGATGTCGCCCGGGACTTTGCCGTCGATCGTGACGTTGCGGTCAGCCATCTTCACAAAGGCATCCACATACGGCATCATGCCGACGGGACAGGTCACGGTCAGAATCTGCTCGTTCTGCGACCCGTATTCGATGCAACTCACGGAAGAGTTCATGTTGTACCGTTTGATCATGCCTGCGACAAACGGCATCAGATCGTTCGACTGGGCATACTTCAGCACATAGATCTTGGAAACCATGTAGTCCTGCGCATCGTCCTGCACAAACCGCAGAAGCTGGACTCCGGATTCAGATCCGCTCCCCTCCTCCCCGGGAGCGGCGGCGACATGGCCTGCCAACAGCGCCGAAGAGACCAGAACCGTCAGCGCCAATCCGGGTGAACCTCTCATTCCCCACCTCCTCATCCTTAAAATTCCGGCCGGAAATGCGCCGAACCGCGGCGGTTTCACTGGCCGATCGGATTGTTTCACGGCATCCCGGTGCCACGGGGGCGGGGCAGAAACGCAGGCTCCCGGGCGCGGATCAAAAAGAATCACTCCTCCTCGAAATTCTTTTCCATCCCAGGTTTTGTAGCTTCTGATATCAATAGAGATCCGTTTCCCGGTTTTGTCAAGTCGCATCTGCAAAAAAACGATAAAATTCTATTTTCTGCAGAAAAACAGAGAAAAGATAAGGAAAAAGAAAGATATCACTCTAAAAAAGTGGTATTTTTATTACCATTCTCTATCCGCGGTCCGGCTGAGACGACCGGAAACATCCCGGAAATTTTTCCGGTAGCGGGTTGACAAATCCGGCTTTCGATGTTAGGTTGTCAGGGAGATATCCCGGGGAGAGCAGATGATGAATACGGCAGCGGCCGAATTTCCGGCCGGAGAAGTTCCACTCCAGACAGCGAAACGCTTTGCCGCTCCGATCACGGTGGCAGGCATGTTCAATGTTCGCGACTTTGGCGGGCTGGAAACGGTTCCGGGACGGCGGATCAAACCCGGCAGGGTGTTCCGTTCCGACGACTTGAGCGGACTGACCAGCCGCGGCAAAGCCGCACTGGAAGAGCGCGGAATCCGGACCGTCGTCGATTTCCGGGGAGACGATGAAGTGCGTCTCGCACCGGACCGGCTTCCCGACACGGTTCAACGCACCGTGCGACTGCCGATCGAACCGGGGAACGTCCTCGAACTGACCCGGCTGACCTGCGAAACCGCCCCGGAAATGATGTGCGAGCTCTATCGCGTCCTCGCGCGCGATGCGCAGGAGATGTACTGGGAGTTCTTCCGGCTGCTGTCGAATCCGGAAAATTCGCCGCTGCTCTTTCACTGCTCGGCGGGGAAGGACCGCACGGGATTCGCCGCGGCGCTGTTTCTGCTCTCCCTCGGAGCGCCACGCGAGACGGTGCGTCAGGACTATCTGCTCTCCGCCCGGCTTGTGCGGGAAAAATACCGCAGCGCGATCGAGGCGGATGAGCGGTTCGCTTCGATCTACACGGTTCGCCCGGAATACCTCGCCGCCGCGTTTGAAGTCATCGACAGAGAGTTCGGCGGAACGGAGCACTACCTGCGGAACTGCCTCGGCATCGACACCGCGCTCATGCGGGAACTCTACACGCAGGCGGAATAACCGCAGCGGCGGTCAACATCCGCCCGGAGTCCGGGAAAGCCGGCCGGCCGCGGCACGCACTTCGCTTTCGATCCGCAGCCGGTCGCCCTCCCGCAGCTGACTGACCGGCACACTCGCACCGATCGCCGCGACCAACCGCCCGGACGGCTCGAGGATCGCCCCGGAGATCCGGAGAAAAATATCCCGGTCAAACGGCGAAACTGCAATCTTCGTGTGCCGGATCTCCTCCAGACAGGCATCCAGAGCGGCACGTTTCTGCCAGAGCATGAGGCCGAACTCCGAAAACGGCCAGCGTTCGTTCTGGATCAGAAAACTCTCCTCATCCGCAAATGCCAGCCCGATCAATCCGGCCGCCGTCGCGTAAGGGTGCATGATCTCCCGGTTCAGGCGCTGAATCACTCCGGGCCGCTCGAAGCTGATCCGGAACGTCTGTTCGATCCCCTGTTTTCCCGCCAGCCCGAACACCACCGTCCCGCGCGGCACCCGCTGATACAGCAACAGGAGTTCCGGTTCGGCCAGCTGTTCCAGCGGCGACCCCGGCTGCTGTCCGGCAAGCCGCAGCAGCTCCGGCCCGAAGAAGAAACGCATATTCCGTTTCTCCAGAAATCCCCCCGCAGTCAGCGTCCGGACCAGGTTGCTGCAGGTCGGAATTTTCAGCTTCAGCGCCGCGGCGATCTCCCCGAGCCGCATCCCGTCCGGCGATTCCCCCACGAGCTTCACGATATCCATCCCGCGAACCAGAGCGCCGACCAGATCCCCGTTTGCCATTTCGCCTCCGTTTTTTGTTTTTTCATCTCTCCAAACCCAATATATTTCATCAATGATGAAATTTCAATTAACATTGATGAAAAAACATCTATTTTGCGAGGAAGCCGTATTGACATTCCCGAGGGAGTCAGGTATAATTATGGAGAAAGGGAACTCAAATCATTCAGGTGAAACGGAGAGTGAAAATGAGCATTGCAGGAAAAACGGCATTCATCACAGGCGCCGGCAGCGGCATCGGGCGGGCGACGGCGCGGACGCTGGCAGCGGGGGGAGCCCGCGTCTACTCCCTGGGTCTGAAAGCGGACGAACTCGAGTCGCTCGCGGCGGAACTCGGCGACAAATTCGCATTCACGGCGGGGAACGTCGCCGACGAATCGACGGTCAAAGCGGCGTTCGCGGATTGCGTGGCGAAGTTCGGCACGGTGGATTTCCTCGTGAACAACGCGGGGGTCGGGATTCCGACGCCGGACCTGGCCGAAGCGGATCTCGCCGTGTTCCGGACGATGTTCGACGTGAACGTGACCGGAGTTTTCCTCTGCACGCGGGAGGCGCTGAAGCTCATGAAGCCGAAGAAATCGGGGCACATCGTCACGCTGATCTCGATGGCGGGACAGCGGACGAATCCGGGCGCACCGCTCTACTGCGCGTCCAAATTCGCCGCGCGCGGCTTCTCCGGCGGCCTCGCCGATCAGGCGATCGCCCATCACATCAAGGTGACTGACGTGAATCCCGGTCCGGTCGACAGCGCCTACTGGG
Source organism: uncultured Victivallis sp. (assembly GCA_944389935.1). Lineage (GTDB taxonomy): Bacteria > Verrucomicrobiota > Lentisphaeria > Victivallales > Victivallaceae > Victivallis. The sequence continues at coordinate 35,304 of CALXOE010000006.1, read as the reverse complement.
GCGACCGCAAAGTCCCGCGCGAAAAGTTTCTGAAACCGGCGGACGTCGCGAACGTGATCCGTTTTGTTCTCGACCAGCCGGACTACATGATGATCCGCGAGATCAATTTCGACAACATCAACTTTCTCATCAAATAGGAGCAATCTTCATCATGAAAGCGGCCCAGTATCTCGGCGCGCGCCGGATCGCGTACAATGAGATTCCCGACCCGGTTCCCGGCCCCGGTGAAGTCGCCGTGAAAGTCGCCTACTGCGGAATCTGCGGCACGGATCTCCACATCTTCCACGGCAGCATGGACAGCCGCGTCCATCCGCCTCAGGCGGTGGGACACGAGGTGAGCGGTACGGTCGCCGCGGTCGGTCCCGGCGTCACGGGGTGGCCGGTCGGAACGCCGGTCACGGTGCGCCCGCTCGACAACTGCGGGAACTGCGGAACCTGCCGGCGCGGCTACACGCACATCTGCGAAAAGCTCCGGTTTCTCGGAATCGAAACGCCGGGAGGCTTTGCGGAGTACTGGGTGGTTCCGGCCCGGCTTCTGCACCGGCTTCCGGACGGGATGCCGATGCAGCTTGCGGCGCTCGTCGAACCGCTCGCGGTCGCCTGTCACGACGTCCGTCGCGGCAGGGTGCAGCCGGGCGAAACGGTCGTCGTGAACGGCGGCGGTCCGATCGGCATGCTCGTCGCGCTTGTCGCGCGCAAGGCGGGCGGAGAGGTCACGGTTGTGGAGATCAATCCGTTCCGGCTCGCCTTCGCCCGCGAGCTCGGATTCAAGACGATCAACCCGAAAGAGACCGACGCGGCCGAAGCGGTCCGCGAGGCGACTGGCGGCAGCGGCGCGGATGTCGTGTTTGAAGTCTCCGGTTCAGAAGCCGGAGCGCTGGCCATCACGGCGATGGCACGGCCGCGCGGCCGGATCGTGATCGTGGCGATCTATCCGAAACCGGTTCCGGTCGATCTGCACAAGTTTTTCTGGAAAGAGCTCGAACTGTGCGGCGCGCGCGTCTACGAGAAAGAGGACGTCGATGCGGCCGTCGCGCTCGCCGCCTCGCGGGAGCTGCCGCTGGAGAAGCTCATCACGAAAGTATTTCCGCTCAAAGAACTGCAGCAGGCCATGGAGTATCCGGAGAGTGCCGGAAACGTCATGAAGATTCTGATCCAATGCACGGAGGAATGAAATGATTCTCGACAAATTCAAACTCGATGGAAAAGTCGCCCTCGTCTCCGGCTGCCGGCGCGGCATCGGGCGCGGCATCGCGGTCGGTCTCGCGGAAGCGGGCGCGGATGTGATCGGCGTGAGCGCCCAGCTCGAACCCGACAGCGAAGTGGAACGCGAGATCCGCGCACTCGGCAGAAACTTCTATCCGTATCAGTGTGACTTCTCGGACCGCAATGCGCTTTACGCATTCATCGCGCAGGTCAAACGCGAACACCCGAATGTCGACATTCTCTTCAACAACGCCGGTTCGATTCTGCGGAAACCCGCCGTCGAGCACCCGGATGAATACTGGGATAAAATCATCGAAATCAATCTCTCGGCACAGTTCATCATGACCCGCGAATTCGGCCGGGAGATGATCGCACGCGGCTGCGGCAAGATCGTCTTTACGGCCTCGCTTCTGAGTTTTCAGGGCGGCGTGACCGTTCCCGGGTACGCCGCCTCGAAAGCGGGGGTGAAAGAGCTCGTGATGGCTTTCGCGAACGAGTGGGCCGGAAAAGGCGTGAATGTGAACGGCATCGCTCCGGGATACATCGCGACCGACAATACGCAGGCGTTGCGTGAAAATCCGGAACGCAGCCGCCAGATTCTCGAGCGCATCCCCGCGGGACGGTGGGGCACGCCGGAGGATTTCAAGGGGGTTGCCGTCTTCCTCGCCTCGGCGGCGAGTGATTATGTGAACGGTTCGATCTACCTCGTCGACGGCGGCTGGATGGGGAGGTGACTCCGATGAACCGGGTTGATACCGCCGCAGTCGCCGGCAGCGTGCTCGAGAAGCACTTCGCGCTCGTTCCTCCGGAAAAATACCGGTATCCGGAAGTTCTTTCGTTTCATGCATTCGCGAAGCTCGCGCTCGATCGCAACGACGCGGTTCTTCTCGACCGCTGCCTTGCGCTCATGAAGCCGCTCCACACGGGGAAACTCACGCAGACGTTCGGGGCCTACGACTTCTATCGCCTCGGCGGCAGCGCGTTTGCGCTGCTCGTGGCGGCGGGGAAACTCCCGGAAGAAAAGGAGACGCTCCGGAAAAGCATCGACGAATGGCTCGCGGCCGGGCCGCGCTGTCGGGAGGGATTTCTCGGATCACAGAACCCGAACCATCCGACGACGCATGTCTGGATCGACATGGTCTTTGCGACCTGCCCGTACCTCACGCTCGGCGGTCTGGCCCTCGACCGGCCGGAGCTGCTCGACGAAGCGGTCCGGCAGCTTGAACTCATGCGCGATTTCTTCCGGGATCCGGCGACCGGACTCTACCACCAGTCGCTCGGGAAGCTCGGGCCGGACCGCCTCTCCGACGATTTCTGGAGTCGCGGGAACGGCTGGGGACTTTTCGGACTGGCGGAGAGTTACCGCTTTCTGCCGGAGACTCATCCCGGCCGGGGAGAGATCGGCCGAATCCTTGCGGACCACCTGACCTCCTGCTGCGACGTTCAGGACGGCAACGGGATGCTGCACCAGGAGATGAGCCGGGAGGATTCCTATGTCGAGACTTCCGGGACGGGGCTTTTCCTCTTCGCGCTCGGCGTCGCGCTCGAAACCGGGCTGCTGCCGGAACGTTTCCGGGAGAATCTGCTGGCGGGCCTGCGGGGATACCTCGCCTACATCGGGCTGGACGGCTCCGTGCATAACTGCTGTTGCGGCTGTCTCTGTCCCGGAGACGGGAGCAAGGAGGCGTATATGCAGCGTCCTTATGCGTTGAACGACCCCCACGGCTTCGGTCCGGCGGCGCTCGCATTCGGACAGGCTGCAAAGATCGGAATCGCCGCGATCGGCGGCTGACAGAAAGGAAATGAATCATGACTACTTATCCCGTCCCAGTCGCGGAAATGCGCGAACGTTATCTGAAGCTCTATTCCGGCGCGGTCAACGATATTCTGAGATTCGACTACAGGATGCACGCCGCCCTGCCGTCGGAATTCGCCCCGCTCGACCGCAGTATGAAACTCGCGGGACAGGCGTTCACGATCAAGGGAGCGCCCGACATCACCACCGACGGAGAGTTTGAAATGCGCGCGCAGATGCTCGAAGCTCTCCCGGAGGATTCCATCGTCGTCTGGGACTGCACCGGAGACCGCATCACCGCCCAGTGGGGGGAAGTCATGACCATGGCCGCAATGCGGGCCGGCTGCCGCGGCGCGCTCGTGAACGGAATCCGGGACACGGATGCGATCCTCCGGCAGGGATTCCCGATCTTCAACATCTACCGCAGCAACGTCGGCATGCTCGGGCGGTTCCGCATGTACTACTATCAGAAGCCGATCCGGATCGGCGAGATCGTCATTGAGCCGGGAGACTGGATCTTCGGCGACATCGACGGCGCGATCCGCATTCCGGCCGATATCGCGTACGATGTTCTCCTCAAAGCCGAGAAACTGCTCGACCGGGAGGTGGGAATCCGCGGCATGGTCAACTCCGGACTGCGCCCGACTGAAGTCGTCAAAAAGGGAGGATATTTCTAAACCATGGCTTTCTTTCTGACCGAAGCGGAACGTTCCGGAATCCGCGCGTTCCGATCCGACCCGGTCTACTCCAACCTATACTGGGGACTCCTGAACCGGGTGAGAAAATATGCCGCCTCCCCCTCGCTCGAATGCGCCGGGACCGACACGGAGTGGCCGCACCATGTTCTGGAGTATCTCACCGACGCCGCGCTCGTCTGCGCCGTCGCGCCCGAAGAACGTCTGAAAACCCGGCTGCGCCACGCCGCGCTCGACGTGGCCGAACTGCCGCTCGACGACTGGATCGGGCCGTTCTTCCGGGATCACACGGCGACTCCGCCGCGCGGCCACCTCGAAACCGCCCACTACGCGGCGGGACTGGCCATCGTCGCGGACCTCGTGCCGGAACTCTTCCGCGCCGAAGAGGCCGAAATCATCCAGGGAGCGCTGCGGGAAAAAGCCGTCCCGCTCTGCCGGGAGTGGCTCAGGTGGAACGATCGTCTCATGAACTGGCGCTGCATTCTGCTCTCCGGACTCGCCGTCGCGGGGGCGGTTCTCCGCGATGAAACCGTCCTCGACGAAGTGAGCGAAGAGTACCGGTTCTGCCTGAACGCAGTCCAGCCGGACGGCAGTTACGGCGAATCGCTGCAATACTCGAACTACTGCTTTCGCGGATTGATGCTGACGTATGAAGCGCTGCTGCGCAGCGGGCGCAACCCGGGCGATATGCCGTATGCAAAAGCGGTCCGCTGGTTCCGCCACAGCCTGCTCTACAACAAGCCGCTCTCCGGCTGGGGCGGGCATCCGCGCCCCCGGTCGCTGAATTTCAACGACAGCGCCGCACTCTTCGGGCCAGATCCGGATCTGCTCATGCACATCGCCGTCCGCGCCGGAAAAGAGATGCCGGCGGAAGCCGCAACCGCCCGGGAGCTCTTCGATGAACTCTACGCCGCGACTCCGGCGCAGGGGCCGTTCGACCGCAGCAGCTTCGGATTCCTGAACCGCTACGGGTTCCTGAGCGTCGTGCTCTATCCGCAGAGCGCAGCCGCCGCCCCGGAGAAAGCGGGAGGGGAACCGCCCTGGGCCGCTTTTTCCAACGGCGACCGCATCGCCCGGAACAGCTGGGAAAATCCGCGCACAATCCTCGGATTCCGCGCCGGATCGGAGTACCTCAACGCACCGGGACACCTGCACGAGGATGCGAACAGCCTGATTCTCGCCTATGCCGGGGAACGGCTGCTCGTCGATCCCGGTCACTGCTGCTACCGCAACTGGCTGCATCACTTCGATCTGGCGGCGGGCAGCCACAACACGTGCGTCTTCCGCTGCGGCGGAACGGAGCTCGGCCAGAAAGGGACTCCGGGCCGCCGGATCGGCCCCGGCCGGACGCTGAGTCCCGCCCTGCCGCGCGGCGGACGGCCGCTTCTCGCGGGACGGTGCGGCAGCGTAACCGTCTTTGCCAACGACGCCGCCGAAGCCTATGGCGCGCCGATCCGGCGTTTTGAACGGTTCGCGCTCCTCTGCGGGGAGCACGTGCTCTTCCTCGTCGACCGGATCGAGAGCAGCGAACCGGTGACCGCAATCTGGAACTGGCTGCTCAACAATCGCGACGGGGAACTCGAATGGAAACTTCTGCCGCCCGACCGGCTCGTGGCGCGGCGCGGACCCGCCGGGATGAAGCTCTTCCACATCGGCGCGGCGGACGATTTCCCGCAGGGACCTTTTTACGGTCACGTGCACGATGCGTACCATCCGCTGCCGGGGCAGAAAGGGGAAGGAGCGCCGGGCAGCGGTCTGCAGTTCCGCTGGCTGGAGCGCTCCGACCGCACCTCGCGGCGCGTCGTCCACGCGATCGCTCTCGACGACTACGGGCCGGTCACGCAGTGGCATCTGCAGACCGGCGCGGCAATCGCCCTGAAAGGGAGGGCTGAAGAGTGGGCACTCGCATTCGGGGACTCCGGGGAGATGCTCGTATCGGAAAAAAATTCGGGAGAATCCGTCCGCGTGGTTGAAACGGCGGAAAAGTGGAGTATGTTTCCGGCATGAAAATCCTGCGCACAATAAAACTGCCGGGGCTGTGGGCACTGCACAGCTACTACACGCTGCCGCCGTGGGCGCCGGACAACTCCGGGCGGCTGCTGCTCGCGGGGGTGGACCTCGCGACGCGCGAGGGAGAAGTGTTTGTGGTCGGGAAAGACGGCGAAATCGAAGAGCGCTTCGGCCGCCATGCGGTCGAGTCGGACTTCTTCCACACCGGGTTCTGGCAGAGCTGGAGTCCGGACGGGCGCAGCGTCTACTTTCTGAACGGTTCGCTGCGTCATCCGCAAATCACCCGCCGCGAACTCGCGACCGGGCGGGAATGCTCCATCGACGGCGCGATGGAGGGGGCGCCGCCGGACGGGGAGCCGATCGTCTCAGCCCTGATCGGCATGCTTTACGCGGCCGGCTACGGGACCGGGGTCTACAATCCCGGGCTCAGCCCGGTTCCGTTTGAAGAGCGTGACCGACACGGGGTGTTCGAGTACGACCTTGCCGCCGGGAGCGCCGAACTCCGGCTCAGCGTGCAACAGGTGCTCGATCTGCATCCGGACCGGGAGAAGCTGCTCCGGCTCGACCGCGAACTGGCGGAACGCAACGGCACTCCGACCGGACTCACGCTCATGTGTTACTGTGTGCGCTGGAGCCGTGACGCGCGGCGAATGATGTTTCACTTCGGCAACCACTGTGTCGTCAAAGAGCGCGGGGAACCGAAAATCCTCTATCTTTTCACCTGCAACCGGGATTTCACGGATCTGCGTCTGGCGCTCGATCTCTGCGACGGCGGCGTGCACTGGAGTTTCCATCCGGACGGGGAGCATCTCGTCGGGTACGCCCGGAACGTCCTCTCGTCGGTCGGGATTGACGGAACGGGATTCCGGCAGCTGTGCGACGCGCGTGGCGGCGGCCATCCGAGTCTCTCTCCGGCGGATCCGCTGCTCGCGGTCACCGACACCTACAACGGAATGATCGAATTCTGGGACATCGGGAAAAACCGGAAAATCGATGAGGCGTTCTTTCCCGCCCTGACGCCGGGGAAAGAGGCTTATCGTCACGGACGCAACGAGTTCCGAGTCTGTCATCACCCGGTATTTTCGCCGGACGGGCGGAGGGTGCTCTTCAATGTACTGGAGGATGAATTGAGTTATCTGGTTGAAATCGAACCCCCGGTGCGGCGATGAGCGTCCTCGGAAACATTCTCTGCCGCGGCAACACCTGGCCGGTCGGACGGACGCTCACGGCGCGTTTCGCGCGATGGCTCGGGCGGCTGCTTGCGCTGCGCCACCGGAACGTCGAGCTCGCCCGCTCGGTCATGATCGCTCCGGACGCGCGTGTGAATCCCCGCGACGGCAGAATTGCGATCGGGGAACGCTCCCTCCTCGCCTCGGGCGCGATGGTCGAGGGGGAAGTCACGATCGGGGACGACTCTTCGGTCCAGAACTACACGATCATCGTAGGCTATCCCGGCAACGGAGCGGTCCGCATCGGCAGCAAAGTCCGGATCGCCGCCCACACCATGATCGTAGCGACAAATCACGTGTTTGCCGATCCGAATCGTCCGATTCACGGACAGGGGTTGAAACCGGAACCGATTACGATTGAAGATGATGTATGGATCGGGGGGAATGTTTTCATCACGGCGGGAGTCACCATCGGCAGCGGCTCGGTCATCGGGGCGGGGTCGGTGGTGACCCGGTCCATTCCGCCGCGGAGCGTCGCGGTCGGCGCTCCGGCCCGGGTCATCCGCCGCCGGGAGTGAGCCGAATTCCGGATCGGGCTTGACTTTCCGTTGCAGAAGCGCTATTTTCGTTTCCATACAGAAAATCGGCAGGTGTTCTCATGAAAAAAATTCCGCTCATGCTCGCGGCCGGAATTCTCTCGGCCGGGTTGTTCGCCGCAACGCTGCACGTGGCTCCAGACGGCGACGGGGAATCCGTGTTCCGGACCATCGGAGCGGCCGCGATCCGGGCGCAGCCGGGCGATGTGATTCTCGTCCGCCCCGGCGTCTATCGGGAACACATCGCACCGGAACGCGGCGGCGAGGCGGGAAAACCGATCGTCTACCGCGCCGCGAAAGCAGGAACGGTGTTCGTCCGCGGCAGCGAAATCTGGAGACCGGAACTCACTCCGGTGGCAGGACAAAACAACGTTTTCACCACTCCGACACCGGACGACGCATTCTTCGGAGATTTCCCGAATCCGTTCAAACGCAAGCTGAATGCGGGCAGCTCCGACAAAAAAGAACCCGCCCGCCCTGCCGACAGTGCGCTGCTGCCCTACTCGCTCGGGCAGATTTTCTGCGATGAACGGGAGCTGCGCCAATCGCAGACGGTCGAGGAAGTAGACCGGGTACCGGAGAGCTGGATCCTCTCGCCCGACGGAAAGAGTCTCCGGCTGCACATGCCTCCGGGATATGACCCGAGCCGTTCACAGCTCGAGCTTTCCGTGCGGGACCGGGTGTTCGCTCCGGCGCGACGCGGGCTCGGCTACATCGAGATCGAGGGTTTCATCTTCGAGCACTGCGCAAATCAGGCACCCTTTCCGCAGCTCGGGATGGTTTCGACCCGCAGCGGTCATGACTGGGTGATCCGCAACAACGTGATCCGCCATGCCAAAACGGTCGGCCTCGACGTCGGCAGCGAATACTGGCGCACCGATCTGCTGCCGAAAACCACACCGGAAGACCGGAAACTGCTGCGCAAAGGCGGACGCCACCTCGTCACCGGAAACCTCATTGTCGAAAACGGTCTCTGCGGCATCGCCGGATGGAGCTGCCGCGGCGTGAAGATCATCGGCAACACCATCGAACGCAATAATTTACTCTCTCTGACCACGAGCGAATGCAACTGGGAGGAGTGGGCCGGAATCAAACTGCACGAAGCGGATGAGGCGCTTGTCGAAGGCAATCTCGTCCGCTTCAACGGCGCCCATGGGATCTGGTTCGACAACGGCTACAATCAGGCGCGCATCACGCGGAATTTCGTTTTCGGCAATGTCGGGACGGGGATATTCATCGAGCTCGGCGCTGGCAACATCCTCATCGACAATAACATCGTGGCGAATACGACGCCGTTCTTCGGGCCCTATCCGGGACGGGGGATCTACGCGCACGACGCCTCCGGCGTCCGGATCTGCCACAATCTCGTCGTCGACAACAAGGCCGAGGGAGTCTACATGCAGAACGTCACCGACCGGAAATATCACGGCAAAATCGTCGAGACCTCCGATGAACTCGTGGTCAACAACATCTTCGCAAACAACGGCGGCGGCGTGAGCCTGCCGTTCCCGGAGAAACGTTCCGGCAACTGCGTCACGGACCACAATCTCTTCGTCGGCGACGTGAACTTCCGGTACAGCGCCGGAACCGCCTGGGAACAGATTCTCGCCGCAGTGAAACCGAAGCTGACCCCGGAAGAGCTGTTTCGTGCGGAACTCGTCCGCGGCTTCGCCCCCGCCGTGTGGCCGAAAGTGTCCGGCCGCGAAGAGGGATCGATCTTTCTTCCGCAGCGCGAATTCCAGATCCGGATCAAACCGTTTGAACCGTCGATCTACATCCGGAACGTCTCCGGGAAAACCTTTGTGTTCGAGCCGGTTGCGGGAGTGGAGCGGGATTTTCTCGGTCAGCCTTACGGGAAAACCGTCCAGCCCGGTCCGTTTCAGGATCTCAGCAGCCGGACCGATTACCGGCTGCTCTTCCCGGTCCGGAGATGAAAGGCGGTGGCGGGATGGATTATCCGATCGACTATCCGGTCAAACTGCTGAATATTCACACTTCCAGTTTCGATGGATTCTATTCCTACCCTCGTCATTACCAGAAATTTCCGCAACTCTATCTCGTACTGGAGGGGAAAGTTTTCTATGAGGCGGACGGCGAGGAACTCACATTGACCGGCGGCAGCGGCGTCTGGGTTGCGCCCGGTTGCCTGCGGGCTCCGCGCGCGGGATCCGATTCCGGGCGGAAACTCGTCGGCATTTTTCTCGCCCGGCAGGAGCTGTTTCCCGACTCGGCGGGGATCCGGCGGATCACCCTCGACGGGTCGGGTCGCCGCGACGCAGCGGAATGCGCCGATGCCGTCGAACGCGGCGGTTCCGGCGCAGTGATTCAACTGCTGTTCAACCGCCTCTGCTACACGCTGGAGGCGGCTCTCTTCGAGCCGCCTCCCCCGCACGATCCGCGGCGGGAGCGGGAGGAATCGACGGTCCGCGCCCTCGAGAGAATCATGAGTGCAAATTTAGGCAACCCGCTCTCTTTCGAGGAATTATGTCGTCTCGCCCATCTCTCGCAATCGAGTGCGGGGAGGAGTTTCCGCCATCGGCTCGGAGTCTCACCGATGGAGCATTACCGCAGAATGCGCCTCGAACGCGGAGCGGAACTGATCCGATCCGGGCACAGCACGGTCTCGGAAGCGGCATTCGCGACCGGATTCTCCTCTTCGCAACATTTCGCGACGGCATTCCGAAACTGTTTCGGGAAAACCCCGACGGAACGGAATTGACCGGATTTTATACAGAAAAGAGCAGTTCTTGAACGAAATTCCCGATTTTTCCGGTTATATTTCGTCAGTTTTCCATACATGAAACTGGAGGATGAAGCCATGGATCCAATCAAAGTCGGAATCATCGGATTCGGCCGCAGCGGATGCAACATCCATGCCGACGCAATCGCCCGGATGCCGGAACTGTTTGAAGTGTGTGCGATCTGCGACCTGCTGCCGGAACGACGCACGCATGAGGCGTTTCCGCACGCGAAACCGTATGCGGACCATCGCGAACTGCTTGCGGACCCTGCGGTCGAACTTGTGGTGGTTGCCCCGCCGAACTGTTACCACGCCTCTTTCGCCGTCGAAGCACTGAACGCGGGCAAACACGTGCTGTGCGAAAAGCCGTTCGGCTTCACCACCGCGGATGTCGATGCGATGATCGCGGCGTCGAAACGGGCGAACCGCATTCTGCAGCCCTTTCAGCAGCGGCGCTATGAGGAGGATTTCCGCAAAGTGCTCGAGATCTGCCGCAGCGGCAGGCTCGGGGCCATCGATTTCATCCGCATTTCGTGGGTCGGATTCAGCCGCCGCTGGGACTGGCAGACCTCCCGCCGGTTCGGCGGGGGTCAGCTCTATAACAACATGCCGCACCTCGTCGATCATGCTCTCGAACTCTTCGGAGAGAGGAACCCGGCAGTCTGGTGCACGATCAACAACGCCCTTTCCAGCGGAGACGCCGAGGACGAAGTTCACCTGATTCTGCACGCGCCGGGAGCTCCGACCGTGGAAGTCGAAATGGCGGCGACTGCCGCCTATCCGCTCGACCGCTGGTATGTCTGCGGAACGGCCGGCGGACTGCGCGGCAACGCAACTCATCTCGAATGGAAGTGGGTCGACTGGAGCAAAATGCCGGAACGCCCGCTCGATCTCCATCCGACAGCCGGGCGCAGCTACAACAGCGAAACCCTCGAATGGCACAGCGACAGCTGGGATGCGGAACAGCAGAGCGACGCGGGTGCCGGCGCCGCGCCCGCGCCCAAACCGGTCATGGCTCTCTACTCGGGCCTCTACCGGGCCATCCGGCAGGGAGCGCCTCAGGAGATCACGCCGGAGCAGGTGCGCCGCCGCGTAGCCGTCCTTGAACAGTGTTACCGCATGAATCAAATCCCGTTTCCGAAAGGGACCCGCTGAAAATGGATTCTCTTACCGCTTATCTCGGAATTAAGACCTATTCGTTCCGCTCCATCCCGGCCAACCCGGATGTCGCCGCAGCCGTGAAAGAGTGCGGGGTACGCACGGCGGATCTCTCCGGATGCCATGTGAACTATGCGAAACCGCGGAGCTGGCCGGATGTGATTGCGGCTTACCATGATGCGGGAGTTCGCCTCTCCGGCATCGGCGTGGTGGGATGTTCGCCGGACGAAGAAAAAAACCGTCCGTTCTTTGAATTCGTCCGGCTGGCGGGATGCGGTGTCGTGAGCGTCACGTTCCCACCGGAAGAGCACGAGATGACGCTGAAAATCCTCGAGGCGCTCTCGGAAGAGTACGGATTGCGCGTCGCGATCCACAACCACGGCGGCTATGACTGGCTCGGCAACTCGACGATTCTGCGCTATATCTTTGCGCGCACCTCATCCCGGATCGGGCTCTGCCTCGATACGGCGTGGTGCATGCAATCGGGTGAAAATCCCGTTGCCTGGCTCGAAGAGTTCGGCAGGCGGCTTTCCGGAATCCACTTCAAGGATTTCACGTTCGCCCCCGACGGGACGGCCCGGGACACCGTCGTCGGCGAGGGAGCGCTCCATCTTCCGGAGCTGCTCGCCCGGTTTCGCGCGCTCGATTTCTCCGGCAGCGCGGTTGTGGAATATGAGGGTGACGATCCCGTCGCCGCTTCCGCCGCCTCGGTGCGGAACATCCTCCGGCTCTATCCGGAATGAACCACTCTCCCGCCTCGCTTCAACCGGCCGCCCGCGCGGCCGTTTTTTGTTTTCAATGCCGGAGAAATCCTTTTCCCGGTGGAAAAAAATAGTTTTTTGAAGAGAGAATGCCGTCTGGTGCTCAAACGCCAGATGGCATCACCTTTCCTGTTCTAATCTTTTCAAAACTCTATCGCCGATATTTTCCTTTACCATGGGGCTCACTGGGCATACACGCCGCAAGCCGCCGAAAAGTGCTGAAAGAGTTTCGCGGCGAATGGTTCGGCGCTCACATTACCTATCCCGGAAAGTACCGGAATCCGTAAAGGGACTCCGCCGCCGGAGCGATTGAAATCGCTGAAAAAGAGATTCGGACGCATCTTGACGGACTGGTTCGGCAGTCCAGCGAGGGATACGTTGCATACGGGAGGCTCCGCCAAGTCACGTTTGTCGTCTGTAATCGCTCAGGAACAAATGTGCGCAAAACTTCGGACACTACCGAGCAGAGTGAAGCATATTTCTTTGTTTGAAAAAAGTGCGATATTCAGTTGGAGAACGGCCGGTATGCTTTTTCATGAATCGAGAAAGATAGAATTCCGAACTGAAAGCAAGTTTTCCCGCCACCTCTCTCAAAGTAATTGACGGATCAGCAAGAAGAGCCATTACTTTCCGCAGAAGTATATTGGTCAGATATGTTTTTGGTGTTAGCTTAAACCTGTTTTTGAATCTTCTGCGGAAAACATCCGCATTCATTTCCATTTTTTCAGCCAGTGATTCCACTGTCATTAACGCATTGCATTGTTCAGAAATAAACGGCAGCAATCGGTCTAAAATCGGATCGAATTTTTGCATTTCACTCTCGGTTCCTTCCGGCCAATGTTTCAAAAAGAAATCCAGCAGCAAAGCGCGGATGCGGCAAACTTGCCGCATTGCATTTTCATCCTGCCAAATCCGGGCCATTTCCTGAATCATTGCAGAGGCGTCTCCTTCAAGGCATTGAGAATTTTCCGAATTGAAAAGATCTATCCCTGGAAATTTTTCAAAACCAACATGAAATGTATAATACATAATTCCAGGTTGGAGACAGTAATCAGCCGCTTGCCCGCTTGGAATAAAATAAAAATGATTTTCCTTCAGAATACGGGAAAAACCAATTCCGTTGTCGATAAAACTCTCTCCTGAATTATCGCTTTCAAATACAAGAACCAAAATATTGTAAGGGAAAACGCATCTGTCATGAAACGACAGGCGTTCTTTGCGGAGAAGATGCAGAACAATCATGTTCGATGCATTGAACAACGAGAGATGACTTTTATCTTCAATGTCGGGAAAGTGCATGATTTCCATTATAAAAATCCATTCCTTTTGCCTTTTTTTGATATATAATAATATACAAAGAAATTACAAAAAAACAAAGAGCGGTTCAAATGAAAAAAAATGATCTTGACTTTACCGGAAAGACAGCAATCGTTACCGGAGGAAGGCGCGGTATCGGGCGGGCCATAGCGTTGGCGTATGCCGAACATGGCGCAGAAGTGGCAGTCATTGCAAAGAACCATGATGGAAGCGGGATTCTTGCCGATCTGGAAAAAACAGGAACGCCGGGACATTATTTTTCATGCGACATCGGTGACGAATCGTCACGCCGCGGCTTAATCGCCGAAGTCGTGAAACAATTGGGAGGACGGCTTGATATTCTGGTGAACAACGCAGGAATGCAATTCTATGAAACCATAGAAAACTGTACTGAAGACAACTGGAAAAAAAGCGAAGCGCTTATGCTGGATGCTCCCTATGACTTTTCCAGGCAGGCGATCCCCTTTATGAAAGCCCAACACAATGGAAAGATAATCATGATCTCGTCCATTTGCGCCATACGGGAAGGCGGTGCAAATTTCGGCTATGGAGTCATGAAAGCCGGAGTTGCCGCCATGGCTCGCTGCATGGCGAATTCGCTTGCTCAATACAACATTCAGGTCAATGCGATCGCTCCCGGTATTATTCGTACTGATCTGACAGAGCGGCAAGGTTGTTTTGAGGATCACCGTTACAAGTCCGTTATTCAGAAATATCCGGCCGGACGTCTGGGAGAACCGGAGGAAATCGCCGGAGTCGCTTTGTTTCTCGGCAGTAACTTGAGTTCATTTATGGATGGGCAGCTGTTGGTTGTAGATGGCGGCTTTTCCGGTAATTAACAGAAATATGGAGTTTTTTATGAAATACGCAGAAATCAAGCGGGAATGGGGAAACTACTATCGTGGGATATCATCCCATTGTGTCTCAAGGCCGTTCAACCCTCTGAAAAAGGAGATGGACGCTTTCGCGGAGGCCAATCCCGGTCTTTCCCCCATGATGCTCAAGGCCGGACAATATGAAATCATCGCCGATAAATTCATACCGGTTTTGCTGCCGCATAATCCGTTTTTCTTTGAAACCGGTCTGAAAATGGCGGAATATGATGGCTGCGTTAATCTGAGTTCCGGCGGCTGGTTGTATTTACGCAATGTGGCGCTGTATTCAGATTCTCCGGAAAAGGCCGCAGATTACAGGCGGTACTGCTATGGCGATTTGATCGGTCTGCATCTGTCGTACGGGCCGTACTATGATTACGATCACCACTGTTTCCCGTTCTCCAACATGCTGGAACTGGGATTGTCCGGTATATTGAAGCGTCTTGAAGAGGGGCGCGCCGGAAATACGGAACCGGAAAAAGCCGAATTCTATGAAGCCGCCCGGCGCGGCATTCTGGCGGTTCGGAAAATCGCCGAAAAGTTTGCCGCCGCCGCAGAGGAGAAACTCGCCTCGGCCGAATCTCCGGAGGAAAGGAAAAATCTGGAACGGATACGGACGGCCGCACGCCGGATACCGTGGAATCCGCCGCAGACATTTTACGAAGGCCTGGAATGCCTTTGGTTCTTCCATGAGCTCGGCAGTGTTCTCGACGGCATCGGCATGTCCGTTCTGGGGTCTCCCGACCGCCAGCTTATCCGGCTTTACCGCCGGGATATTCAGGAGAAACGCCTGACTGAAGCGGAAGCCTACGAACTGATCTGCCTGTATATGCTTCAGACGGACAGCAAACTTGATTTCGACCGTCCGATTGAGGGGCAGTTCAACGCCGGAGAACAGGGAGACACGCTGATTCTTGGCGGTCTGGATGAGAGCGGCAATGATGTGACCAATGAACTCACCTTCCTTTTTCTGAAGGCGCATCGCGAATTGAAACTGACCTATCCCAAAATTCATATCCGTTTCAGTTCCAGGACGCCGGCAGTTCTGTTCCAGGAGGCGGCCAAAGACTTTCTGGCCGACCGGAACGTGCTGTCGTTTCTGAACGACGACATTGTCATCCCGTCCCAGATCATGGCGGGCAAAACGCCTGAAAGCGCAGCAAGGTATGTGGCGGGCGGCTGCTGGGAGAACATTCTGGAGGGATATGAGCACAGTCAGGGCGCCAACAGCTATTTCAGTCTCGGAAAATGCGTTGATCTGAGTATCCATGAGGAGAATGAGGATGAAAAGTCACTTGAACTGCCGTTCCGGAAACTTGACGGCGCCACTTCGTTCGAGGGGGTCTATTCCATTGTAATGGATAATATAAAACTGGCGCTGCATCAGCTTTTCAGCATCCAGCAGAAATATGGCGCTCTGTGGACGCAGGTCAATCCCTGTCCGTTTTTCTCCGCCTGTCTGAACGGCTGCGCCGAAAGCGGCCGGGACTATTCCGCGGGCGGAGCATGTTACAGTCCGCATGGCATTCCGTTCACCGGGGTTGCGGTACTGGTAGATTCCCTGCTCGCGCTGAAGACGATCTGTTTCGGAGAAAATCCCGTTCCGCTGCCGCGCCTCCTCGCAGTGATCCGCAATGACTGGCGTGATGCGGAGGCGCTGCGCTGCCGGGCTATGGCTTCTCCGCATCTGGGCGACGGCAAGGGGGAAGCCGCACGGTTGACGGCTCGCATTCTCAATGACCTGGCGGATTATGTCGCCGGTTTCCGCAACGAATTGGGCGGAATATATCAGTGCGGGCTCTACAGTTACCGTGATATCATCGACTGGGCGAAGGTCACCCGGGCGACACCGGATGGCCGCAGAGCCGGAGATTTTCTCTCGCAGGGACTGACCCCGGCGCGGACGCACGCCGATGCCGTAACGCAGGTATTCTCCGACACGGCGTCGTTGCCGCTGCTCCGCTTCCCGGCCAATTCCGTGCTGACCTTGAGCCTGTCGAAGAACGGTCTGACGGAGGCGCTGCTGAGCGGGTTCCTGAAAGCGTGGGTACTTGTCCGCGGAAGCGGTATGCTGCAGCTGAACTGCATCAGCCGGGAAGAGCTTGAGGATGCGCAGAAAAATCCGCAGAATCATGCTTCGCTGATTGTCCGGCTCTACGGATATTCCGCAAAATTCATCACGCTTTCAGAAGAAAAGCAGCGTGAATTCATCTCCCGCAACATATACTGAGAGATGCCGCCTGATATGACCGCTGCTGATACAAAAATCTTTGATATCGGACACTTCTCCGTGCATGACGGGCCGGGCATCCGCACGACTGTGTTTCTGAAAGGATGTCCTTTACGGTGCCTCTGGTGCCATAACCCGGAATCGCAGTCAGAAAAAAGTGAAATATTCTTTACCCCGTCCCGGTGTGTGGGCTGCGGAGCGTGTTTCACTGTCTGCCCGGCGTCATGCCACCGCATGGAAAACAAGATGCATCTCTTTGACCGGAAACGATGCACGCAATGCGGGATTTGCGCCGCAAACTGTCCCGCCGGCGCCCTTGAGTTGTGCGGCAGGCATCTTTCACCGGAAGAAGTCATGGCGGAAGTTCTGAAAGACCGGGTTTTTTATGAAACTTCAGGCGGCGGCATGACGGTTTCCGGCGGGGAGCCGCTGGCGCACTTCGATTATCTGTTCCACCTGCTTTCACTGGCCCGGAAGGAGAAAATCCATACCTGCGTTGAAACATCCGGCTATGCTTCGTTCGAGCATATCCGCGCCCTGATTCCGCTGGTCAGTCTGTGGCTGTGGGATTTCAAGGCTTCCGAAGCGGATCACCGCAGGCTTACCGGCGTGGAGGCGGAGCGGATCCGCGGCAACCTGCGAAAGCTCGATGCGTGCGGCGCGCCGCTGGTTTTACGTTGCCCATGGATTCCGGAGATCAACGATTCCTCCGCTTACAGCGAGGAACTTCTTGAAATCTCGGCAGAGCTGAAAAGTGTCAGGAGAATTGAAATCGAACCCTACCAGCCATTAGGAGAGGACAAATATAAGCGTCTGGGACGGCCATTGCTCTGTGAAGCGAAATTCCCTTCAAAAAAGGCGAGCGGGGATTACCTGAAATTCCTTCAGAACCGGACAAACATCCCGGTCGTCGAGGGGTAACAACAAGCCGTCCGAACGCCTCACCTGGAACATCCGAAAGAACTGCCTCTTTGCCGGAAACGAAGCCGGTGGGCAGCGTCTCGCAATCCTGTATTCATTCGCTGCAACATGCAAAGCGAACGGCATCTGCTTTCGCAAGTGGCTCGAAGACGTTCTGCCGCGTTTGAATGCCACTCCGGTAGAGCAGATTGATTCTCTGATCCCAGAGGCAAAGCAAAGTTGTCAATAAGCTCAGGCTCATTATTATGAAGAGAGAATGCCGTCTGGCGCTCAAACGCCAGACGGCATCATTTTTCTCCTGGCTCTAATTTTTTCCAAAGCTCCACCGCGATATCCCCCTCACCATGGGGCTCACTGGGCATATACTTCCACCCGTATTATCACGGATACCCCATCTCAGTGATTGACAACTACTTGAATGTTATTAGAGATGACATTGCCTCAAGCTCGAACCCCGGAATCCGGATCTTCATTTCCGAACACGGGACCTGGCCCGGCGGCGAACCGGGGCCTTGGAGCAACTCGTGGTACAAAACGCATGCCCTGCAGGGATGTCTTGCCGTCAGCGAATGGTTCAACCGCATGTTGGCACGTCCGGAAGTCGGCGCAATGACGATGCACGCCTGTTCAAGCGGCCCGTGGGGAATGTTTTACCCGGATCCATACAGTGGGAAAGTCTATGCAACCGGGCTGGCTGAGCTCTTCAAGTTCTATAAGCTTGCTCCATTTGGCGGGGAAGTGATCGGCCATGAGCTGCACGGAGAGGGGAGTGCCTTTGACGGGCAACTTTCCCTCACTGCCGTTGCTGTCGAGCAGAACGGGAAACGGTATGTCATCCTGACCAACCGGCTGCCCGACACCGACCGGAAACTCTCGCTCGATCTCGCAGGAGGGACAGTGGAACATATTTACACGCTGACCGCCGACTCCGTCTATGAAGTGAACACCTATGTGGACAAACCGATCGCCATCCACTATCGCAAAGGGAAACCGGAGGATACACAAAGTGTCCGACTTCCAGCCGGCAGCGTCACGCTCCTGGTCTGCAGTACAAAAGCGGAAGAGCATTAGAACAATAAGAATACCCGCCCCGGAGCTTTGATCATATATCATGGCCGGGGCGGGATTTTACATTCGGAAAGGTCTCATTCCGGGAAGCCGACCGCCTGGACGTAGAGAATTTTCTCTTTGTCTTTCAGATTGAGCAGCGGCTTGTAGTCTCGTTCCCGGAAACTGCCGCGAAAGACCGTCGCAAGTTTCTCCGAGGCGCAGAAGAGATAGACGTTCTGGCCGACGAATCCGCAATCCACGTGGCAGAGACGCTCCGGCAGCTTCCCGAGGTCCGCAACGTAGACGAGCATGAGCGGAGCGTCGCCTGCCCGTTTCTCCGAGGTCTGCACGAGCTTGTTCGCCGTCGCGTCATAACGGAACGTCCCCTCCGGAATGCAGACGTAGAGCGTGATCTCCTGCTGATTGCGGGCAGTCGGAGCCGTCCGTTTGCCGTCGGCGCGATTCACGCCGAGCGCGGACCACAACAGGTTCGAGAGCATCTCGCGCGAAAGCGGTTTGCTGCTGAACTTCCGATCCGTACGCCGATTTGCCAACGCCTCCTGCAACGGCATTCCGCCCGTGGTCTCCGGCTTCGGCAGCTCGATGTCCGCAGCGGAAATCCCCCCCGCGACGGCAAGCGCGGCAAGACATGTCAAATTCTTGATTTTCATAAAGTTCCTCCTGTTGTTCAAAACCCGTCACTCCTGGAACGGTTTCGGAAACTCTCCGACCGTCCCGTTCTCCTGTCACAAACATCACTTCAGAAAGGACAAGTTGCGGCATCGTGACCGATCGAGAGCCATCCTGCATTCCCTCTCGAACCCGTGACACCGTTTCCCGTCCTCCCCCGGTCGAATGAGGAATCCACTTCATCCGAAGCGGGATTCTCCGTTGCCCGGCAGGAGGGCTCTCCGTACCCGCACCCGGTTTCCGGCAGGGTCGGAATCCGCGTCGCGGCAGAGACTCCGGCATCGGGCTTCCGGGAATCGTATCCTACTCGCATCCATGCAGATCGCATTGCATGTCGATATTGCATTTCACGCCATGCCGGTTGCCGCCCATATTTCCGCAACTGCCGCAGCACCCGGGGACCGGTGTCCGCAAGCCGTGAATAACTTCAATCCAATCCGGCAACGTGTTTACTTTATACGTTCATCCCGGAGTTTGCAAGTCCGGACGCGGGGCGGACTGAGGCTTTTTATACGGAAAACGGCCGTTGCACCTCATCGGAATCGATTTGTGCAATCTCTGAAGAGATAAATTGAGAGTCATGAACCAACGACCGTTCCGATCTCAGCTCAATCCGCTGGACGAGACCGGTTCAAGGATCGCATAACTCGTTGATGGAACAGGGATATCCAACACTCCACACGGATATGTCTCTTCCCGCAGCATTCTCCCGGACAGCTCGAAGATCCGCACTGTGGTCGCGGGGAATCCGGAGCGCAGCAGAATGCCGTCCCGGCAACTCGCATTGACCAGAACAAGTTTTCTGCAGCAGAGGGGAAATTCAATGAACTGGTTTTCCGCGTAAACCGCAATCAGCGTCTCGTCTCCAAGCGTGCAGGAGACCAGCGGGTAACATTGTTCCGGATGCCGGGCATGCAACCTCCCTCTCTGAAGAATCTCCCGATATTCCCGTGTGAATTTCAGATAAGCAGCCAGCGCAAGCCGGGACTCCTCCGGCAGATCCGCCAGCCGTACCGAGATTTGCGGAACGGAAAAAAGAGTGTTCAGCAACTGCCGCAGAATCACCACAGGTTTTTCCTGAGAGTTCCAGATCATCATGTCGGAATGAATTGCCGTTTGAGTTGAGATCAGCCGCAAGTCAATGGTGCGCATGCGATTCTGAAATTGGTCACCCGGGCAATCCTGTGCCCGGAGAATGTTGCAGCAGCGCCGGGCGGCAGGACCGCAGTAAAATTGCCGGAATTCGATGAGAACATCCTCCCGGATCGCACGCAGCTCCGTGTAAAGCTCGTCGAGCAGATGATCGATCGCGGCTTCCAGAGAATGAGAATCCCGTTCCCCGAGGCCGGTCTCCTCCATCGGGTCTTTTCTGCCGAACAGGTGCATCTGATCGATAAAATCCACTTTCAACCCCGCAAGCCCGTAATCCCTCATCAGCCTTTGGCAAACTCCGATCAGATGGCGCCGAACCTCCGGGAAACGGGGGTCGAGGATGCCGAATGTATCGGTCTCCACCAGATATTTTCCCGCGAATTTCCGGTAGACAGCAGGGCGTTTTCTCCCGACAAACGGAAGTCCGATCCAGAGAAGACAATTCATGCCGTATCGACCGCAGCGCGTGACGAATCCGGCAAGATCGGGGAATTTCTCCGGATCCGGCAGCCACTCTCCGGTATTGGAGATGTCGTCTCCGCCCCCATCACCGGCACATTGCCAGCCGTCGTCAAGAATGACGGTTTTCAAACCGGCGGCCGCAGCGAATGGAAGTTCCTCCTCCAGTTTCGCCTGAGAGACCCCTTTCTGAAACTGATACCAGGTGGAATAGACCGGCAACCCGGCCGATTCCGGCACCGGGGCGGCCGGATCGTTCCGGCTCTGCCACCGGGACAACTCGTTCACGATCGTGTCGTATTGCAGCGCCCGCCGATCGAACCGGATTTCAAAGGCGAATTCCCGCTCCGGATCGGACGCAGTTGTCTGAAAATACAGTTTGCACTCGATCGTCGTCTCTCCTACGCCGCAGGAAGCCAGAACGCTTCTGCGACATTCGGAACAGGCTAGGGCAAAACGATTTATCCCAGCCTCATCCGCAAACACGTAAAGCAGCTGATTATGCGTTATGGAGTACGGAGTTTTCCCCCCGTCCTGCCAGTACGGGAAAAAGTGATGGCAGTCATTCCCGTTTTTGCGGGGATGCCATTGGATCTGCATATCCCGCCACGGGAGCTGAAATTCCAGCTGAAATGCGGGAAGCCGCTCCGGCCGGTCGCGGTGAAAACGAAATCCGGCAACGCAGACCGTTTCCGACTCGGGGGAACAGGTGTAATCGCACGTCCAACCGGCATCCCTTTTCAGGCCGGTAAGTTGAATATCGAACCATGGAGTCTGATAACGCATAAGGAGATTCTTTCATCAGAAAAAGGATTAAACGAACAGGACGTTTCCGGAGAGGAGAACGTCCCAATCTGATTTTCCGGCAAACAGTTTCCTCCCAGCCGGATGGTTTCCCATCCGGACTGCCGGGGGGAGGAAACAACGGAGCGGAACAACGGAGGGAACGCATCCCATTCATCCGCTCCGCCGGCTGTCTTATTTCGCCGGAGTGAAACGCAGCAGACGATTTTCCAATGGTCCAAGCGTCATCTCGGGAGTCGTCTTCTGCTCCCGAATCAGATCGAACCACTCGCCGTCACCGGACAGCTTCGCCTGAATCGTTGAGAACGTCGCATGGTTGATGACGCTCACCAGCCAGGAGCCGTCCCCCGCCGGAACCGCCCGGAAGAACAGATCTGCCGGCGCCCCGTTGCTTTCCCCCGCAAGGCGGAACGGCAGCGGCGGAATCGTTTCGTCGATTCGTTTCGTCAACACCTCCGGCGAGAAATCGTCGCAGCGTTCGATCGGGAACTCCACTGCCGCGGGGTTGCCGAACTCATCGAACCGCAAACTCTCCTGATCCGCGATAATCCGTCCGCCCTGCCGGACAAACCGGGCCATGCCTTCCCGTGCCGCCCGGGAAACATGGGTGGCGCCGCGGAGGAACAACAGCCGTGTTTTGCCGAAAGCATCCGAAGCGAGCTGCTTTTCCGAAAGCGTCCGCACCCGGCGTCCGGTATAGCAGAAATTCTGATAGGCGCTGTGCAGACGGGCGGTATATTGCCGATTCTGCAGGATTGACGTCGGGCTGTAGAAGAGTGCGACTTCCGGTTTGTACAGGAAGAACTTTTCCAACTCGGGAGCCAGACGCATTCCATCGAGTTCCGCCCGGGCCTGAGCCGCGAGGTTGCCGGGACGATGATAGATTCCGCCGTTGGCCCCGCTGTTCGGATCCTTCTTCCACTCCTGATAATCGATCTCCTCATAGAGCCATGTCGTAAGCGTACTGGCTCCGGTGATGTAATGGTAGAAGATTCCGGTATAAATGTGCTGGTTGGGTGTCGGACTCCGGAACCCGTCCGGAATCAGATGGGTTTCCGAATCGACCACGGAAACCGGTTTGGAGGATATCTGGATTTCATGCGTCAACCCAAGCTTGACCCAATCATTCTGAAAATCATGAAAGAAATAATTGTCGTTGCCGTTATAGTCGCTGAATTCGGCGAACAATTCCGGATCGACTCCCGTTTTG
Source organism: uncultured Victivallis sp. (assembly GCA_944389935.1). Taxonomy (GTDB): domain Bacteria; phylum Verrucomicrobiota; class Lentisphaeria; order Victivallales; family Victivallaceae; genus Victivallis. The sequence goes on along the minus strand of CALXOE010000006.1, from coordinate 12,466 downwards.
GGATCAAAAGTCGAGCCGAACACCATGATCTTGGAGTGCAGCGGGACTTCCGGCCAGAGCGCCCGGATCTCCTCCGCCTGCATCCGATGCCAGTCAGAGAACATCTTGCGGACGAATGTGTAAAATTCAAACCGGGCCGCGGGATTGTTCGACACGGCGTCGAGCAGCGCCTCCACATCCTTGAAATTCTGCCTGGCGATCTGGTTGAAACGCTCAATCGTACCGTATTTCTCAGTGAAATAGCGGGTGAACAACGTACGGGAATAGGGATTCTCCGGAGTACAGGAGCTGTAGATCGGTTCGTTGGTCAGGCATATGCTGTGGATCACACTCGCATACGGACTGCTTTTGATGCGGGGAATCACCGTCCGGAGATAGCTTTTGAGAATCTCAATCATCTTGGGATGCATGATCTCATATCCGAGGAAACCGGATGCGTTTTTGGCTTTCACCTCCGGATACGTCTTAAACAGCCATCCGGGCATGACATGCGGCGAAAGCAGCAGACAGAGACTGACGTTGTTCTCCCATGCCGTTTTGAAGAACGGCAGATATCGTTTTTCAAACGCGGAAAAATCCGACTCGCCCTCTTTCTTCGGGAAAATCTGCCACGGACAGAGCTCGATCTGAACCGTGTTGGCTCCGATGTTCTGAAATTTTTTCAAATCTTTGTCGATCTGCTCAAAGTGGCCGAATCCGACACAGACCATCGGACGTTCGGACTGTTCCCGGCCGTCGCTGCTCACGGCCCGGGCCACCGGCCATCCGTTGCGCTGACGGATTTGCGAAGAACGATAGGACCAGGTCGCCGGAAGCTTCTCCCCGGCGAGAAGCCTGGTCAGAGTTCCCTCCATGCGGGTCAGAGCCTCCACAGTTTCGGGCATTACGAGGTCGATTTCCCGCGCATAGAACATTTTCTCGTCCGCATCTTCCGCATTTCCGGAGAGTTTCGAGAGCCGTTCCAGGCTGAAGTTCAAGATGTTCAGAGGAGCACTGACGTAGGCGCTGCGCTCGCGATCTCCATAGTATTCGTCGAATTTACGGTTGATTTCATTCAACTTCGCAACGGCGTCATCCAGCCGCAATTTCTGACGCTGAACGAAAGAGTGATTGACACCGGACACGGAGACCACCGGGCGGTCGTTGATGCGAAACGCCAGGGTGTAAGCGCCCTCCGGAAGTTTGGCCAGAGGGATTTCATAGGGGATCCGCAGCAGATCATCGGGTTTCACCGCTTCAACCATGCCGAGTTGAACAATCCTGGCCGCTCCGGATGCATCGGTCATCTCCGCCGAAAAGCGGAGAGTTCCCGTTTCGCCGATGGCGAACAGTTTTCCGAAAAGCACGGAAGGATACCGTTCATTTTCCGAACGCAGGAGCACTCCGGGCTCGCCGCGTTTGACGAGCTCGGCAACTTCGGCGTCTGCCGAAGTCCACCGGTCGCGCTCCCCGCCGGAAAAGCGAAGCGGGGCAGGTTCAATCGCAATTTTATCAAGCGAGCAGTCCGACATGGCATTGAAGATCACGTTGAGCCCCATCATTCCGTCGGCGTCGCAGTCATCCGGCGCAATAAATTCGTACGTGTAATCGCGCCACTGCGTGCTGACCAGCTCGAAGCGTACCCGCTGCTTCCAGCTTGCGCCGATTCTGACCTCAGGCGTGTGCCCCGTCCCCCGGGCACGGATTTTCAGCAAATAACTGTTTCCCGGAGTCAACTTGATCTTTTGATAGAGCGCACCGTAAACACCATCGGCGGCGAAATCATAATTTCTGATGGTGAGCACGCCTTTCCCGTCGAGGCCCGCCCCGAGATTCACATTACGGTTGCGGCCGATCTGCCAGCAAGGAACATTTCCGCCGCGCACTCCACAGAAATCGCCGTTGCGCACAATCGCGTCCGGCATGGGAATGATTTCCACATCATCGAGCTCGACTCCGTCAGCCCGATCTTCTGTGATCAGGCACAGTTCGCAACTCTCCGGTGTATTCATCAAATCGGCCGGAACCCGGAGAAAGAACGAGAAAGTCTGCCACTCCTCTGTGATTCCGTTGATCGGGAAACGGATCTTCCAGTTCTTTCCCAATGCCCAGGTCAAGGCTCTCGGCTCTTTTCCACGAACCCGGAAACGGAACATGTAATCCGTGTCTGGTTTCAGCGGTACAAGCTGATACAGCTGACTGTACACATTCGGCACGGCTTTCCCGGAGGGATTTGTAATCCGGAGCAGACGTCCGCCATCGGCCGCATCTTTTTGAACGGAAAACCTGCCGGGAGAGTTCCGGTGAAAGAGCATCCCCCATCCGTCCGGCCTCCCCTGAGCGTCTGTCTGTTCAAACGAACCGTTGGAAACGATCGGGGCGCCCCAGCTCACGGATGCCGTTGCAAACACCATGAACCACATTGAGAAAAAACGCATCTTCATCCTGTTCCTTGTGATATGATTGCCGGGATGTTATGATTCAGAAATTCTTTTCCCCTCACCGGAAAAGAATTCGGAAAAAAACAGTTCCCGGCAGTTTTGAGTATTGTGTATTCGGAAGCGGGTCAATATGTACTCACCACCTCGAAATCGCCGTTCACCACCTTTTTCACCTGCATCGGGGAATTGTACAGCTCCTCTTTGGCGAGATTCTCCACGTGACCGTCTGCCATGCCGACATTGGTGCGGTTCTTGTGAGCCAGAAAAATCCGGCCGTCTTCCACTCCTGCACCGCTCTCAGTGGGACTCCACTGCCACCATGGGCCACCACTTTTGGAGTTAACTGAATCGGCGATAAAGAACGTTTCTGATGGCGCTTTAAGCCGGTTGGGCAGGATATAATCCCGTTCGCCATCCAGCGTCAAATAGCATTTTGCGCCCAGAACGCTTTTTTTGTCCTCGTATTCATTATCGCAGCCGGGGCGGATCATTCCATAATTGCTCCCGTAAGGGTTGACGTTTTTTGGGAATGGTCCGGACGGACAGAACAAGGTATTAAAGGTGGTGGCACCTTTCCATGGCGACCCCGCATAGAATTTATCTGTGATGATCAGATTGCTCCATATATCAGCACCACCAGCAGATCCCCAGGTCACGAACGCGAACACCTTGTAGTCATTCGAGTAGAAAATATGCGCCATCACCACCTGTTTCTGGTTACTGATGCAGTTCGTGCGATTGGCGGCTTCTTTCGCATTGTTCAATGCCGGCAGCAGCATGGCTGCCAGAATCGCTATAATTGCAACAACAACAAGCAACTCAATCAATGTGAATTTTTTCATCGTGAATTCTCCTGACAGTTACGGGATAAAATGAGTGAAGAGGAAACAAACGGGACGACATGAGAGTTGTTCGCAGTGGCCAAAGGCCAAACCTCCTTTCTGTATGGAACTCTTGTCATTTTTTAATTATCTTCCGATTGGAGCTGTCGAATTCCGGATCACCAGTTCAGGGATGATCGTAACAGGTTCCGGCAGCGTCTCTTCCGGTATAATGGCGGCAAGAAGAACGTGAACAGTATGCAATGCCAGACGTTCAACAGGCAGATCCAGCGTCGTCAGGGGCGGGAACATCTGTTGAGACATTTCCGTATTGTCCCCTCCCACGATGGAAAGTCGATCCGGAATCCGAATTCCGTGATTGTGAGCCCAGTGGTACAACCCGGCGGCGACAGCATCGTTGCCGGTGAAAACTGCCGTAGCGGAGCTGGAAAACACGGCTTCGGCGATCTCCAGCCCACCGGCAACCGTTCCCTCGTGCAGGGTGAAAATCAGAGACGGATCATGCGGGCAGAACTCCCACTGCAAATAAACGTCGAGACACGGATCCACCGGACAGCTTCCCGCCCGTTTCCCGATGGAGACAAACGCGATCTTCCGATGCCCCAGCTCGCGGAGGTAGGAGAGCGCATTGAGCAACCCCGTGGAGTAGTCCAGAACGAGCGGAGCTTCGGCGTGACGCAGATAAGTGACGCATGGCACGCCGCGGGCAAGCTGCTTCGCCTCATCGGGTTCCAGACCGGGCAGGAAATTCAGGATTCCATCCACCATCCCTTCGGAGAATTTGGCAATCAGCTCACGGCCCCGATCCATATTCTCGGTTGTCGCAAGAACCGTCTGCAGGGAATAACGCTCCAGTTCCTTGCTGAAGATCTCGAGCAAGGCGGTGGTGTGCGGATTCTTCAAATTTTCCACCAGCAGGCCGATCAAACCGGTACGGCGGGTGTTCATGATTCTGGCGGCGAAATTCGGACGGAATCCCAACTCTTCAATGGTCGACAAAATCTCCGCGCGCAACTTCGCATTGATGGGACGTTTTCCGCTGAGTGCATGGGAAACCGTGGTCTTGGAAATCCCCAGATGCCTGGCGACGTCTGTCATGGTCACATGATTTTGACTGATCGTTTTCACTGTCCAACGCTTACCTTGTGATTCAGCTCCTCAGAATGCAAACCGGTTTGCAAACTCTGCTAATATTATAGCAAACCGGTTTGCATTTGTCAAGAGTTGTTTGATTTTTTTTTCAGATTTCAGATGATTTTGCGGGAAGAGCGGTATCGCGCGCCACGTCATACCGCAGGAGAAAACCGGAATGCTCCTTTGCGAAAACAGAACGCCGCAGCCGGAAATCCGGGTAAAAAAACCGGCAGCAACACTTGAAGAATCCGTTTCGGGGGTATATCGTTTAGTTGAGGAGGCTCTTATGACACACGATCAGCATCTCTTGTACTATCGGAAACCGGCCTCGTGCTGGAATGAAGCCCTGCCCATCGGGAACGGACGCATCGGTGCGATGATCTCCGGCGGCATCGAAACGGAAACTGTCGAACTCAACGAAGACACTCTCTGGTCAGGTTATCCCCGCAAATACCCCGACACCGACTATTTCAGGGAACGGAATCAGGCACGCAAACTGCTCGAGGGGAAAAAGTTCTACGAGGCGGACCGCTTTATCTCCGAAAAGATGCTGCACAACGAGAGCTGCGGCTATCTGCCGGCCGGATCGCTGAAACTCGAATTTCCGGACGCCGTCACCTCACCCGACTATCGACGCGAACTCGACCTCGACCGGGCGGTCGCCTCCACCCGGAACAGCGGAATGAGCTGCGACTGGTTCGTCTCCGCCCCGCACCAGGTTCTGGCGATGCACGGCAGCGGCGGACTCAGCTTCACCCTGCGGCTCGACTCCCCGCTTGAACACGAGTGCGGCTGCGACGGGATCGACCTCTTTCTGAACGCGATCTGCCCGATTTACGCGCGGCGCGAAACCGTCCGGCAGACCGATGAAGATGGACGTTCCGGCCTCCGGTTCCAGATTCGCGCCCGGCTCGTAACACAGGATGGAACAATTTGCACAGAAAGGAATTGCATCCGTTTCAACGGGTCCGGCCCCGTTCTGCTGCTCGTGGCGATCCGCAGCGATTTCTCCGCCTGGAACCGGGAGCCGGACGGGGTATTCCCGGCAGACCGCTGCCGGGAGGATCTCGACCGCGCCGCAGCGCTCTCCGCGTCGGAACTGCTCGAAGCGCATCTGAGCGAATACCAGGCTCTCTATCGCAGATCCTGTCTCGAACTCCCTGCAACGGAAGAGGATCTGCTGCCGACCGACGAACGCATCGCCCGGTACGCGCAGTCGGAATCCCCCGCTCTCGCGGCGCTGCTCTATCAATTCGGCCGGTATCTGCTGATCAGCTCGAGCCGCCGGGGGACCCAGCCCGCGAACCTGCAGGGAATCTGGAATCCTCACGTACTGCCCCCCTGGGGCTCCAACTACACGACCAATATCAATCTGGAGATGAACTACTGGGCGGCACTGCCGGCGAACCTCGCGGAGTGCGCCGAACCGCTGTTCCGATTCATCCGGGAAGTCGCGGAGGCCGGAAAAGATTGCGCCGGAGAGTATTACCACGCCCGCGGCTGGTGTCTGCATCACAACAGCGACCTCTGGCGCTTCTGCGTCCCCGCCTGCGGTCAGGCCCGCTGGGGATACTGGCCCGTCGGGGGACTCTGGCTCTGCCGCCATCTCGTCGAGTATTTCCGCTACACACGCGATGAGGATTTTCTGCGCGAATGGTATCCGATTCTGCGCGGCAACGCGGAATTCGCGCTCGACCTGCTCGTGCAGAATCCGCACGGCGAACTTGTGACCAGCCCCTCGACTTCACCGGAAAACGGCTTCATCGATCCCGTCTCCGGAGAGGTCGCAACCGTTTGCGGCGGAGGAACAAGCATGGATCTTGAACTGATCCGGGAAACGTTCCGGGATTTCATCGCCTGCACCCGCATTCTCCGGAAAGACGACGAACCGCTGCTCCCGGAACTCGAACAGGCGCTTCCGCGTCTCTGCCCCATCGAGATCGGCAGCGAGGGGCAGCTCCTCGAGTACGACGGCGATTATGAGGAGTCGGAAATCCATCACCGCCATCTCTCCCACCTCTACGGCGTTTATCCGGCGGATCTCTTCACTCCGGAGAATGATCCGGAACGGTTTGAGGCCGCCCGGATCTCCCTCATCCGGCGCGGCGACCGCAGCACCGGATGGGCGATGTGCTGGCGGCTCGCTCTCTGGGCCCGCTTCCGCGACGGCGGCAGAACCGGAACCATGCTGCGGGAGTTCCTGCAGCCCGTGGATCCCGCAGCGAAAATCAGCTGCGGTGCGAACGGCGGCATCTACCCGAATCTCTTTTCCGCCCATCCGCCGTTCCAGATCGACGCGAATCTCGGCGTTCCGGCGGGGATCGTCGAGATGCTCGTGCAATGCCACCGTCAGGCAGATGACGGAGTCATGGTCGTCGATCTGCTGCCAGCCCTCCCCGCGAACTGGACCGCGGGAAAACTCACCGGCGTGCGGCTGCGCAACGGAATTTTTCTCGATCTGGTCTGGCGGGAGAGTCGCGTCGCCGGAATGCGCATCCGGGCACTGAAGCCGGTCATGGTTGAACTCCGGGCGCCGCGGTTCACCCGGCGTATCGAGGTCGGCGTGCGGGAGCAGTTTATCGCCGCTTATCAATAAATCTCCGGAAGAAACCGGAATCCGGGGAGGAAATTCCGGGAAACATTGTGGTATATTATCTCTTTACAGGAGAATCATCTATGTTTTTCGGAATCCTCGCTGGTTTTTTCAGTGCATTTTTGCAGTCGACCTCTTATGTTTTTTCGCGCCGTTTCGTGTTGAAGCACCATGATCCGGGGCGGCTGGTGGTCTGTTCTCAGGCGGTCATGTGCCTCTTCGGCCTGATCACTCTGGCGGCGACGCTGCCGTTTGTCCAGATCCCGGTCACGGGGGAATTCTTCACGCTGCTGGCCGTATTCGTTGCGGCGAGCAACATCGGCTACTTCTGTTTTTTCCGGGCATTGCACGAGATTGAAGCGTCGCGCCTGAGTTCGCTGCTCGGACTGAAGATCGTCGTTCTGGCCATCGTCAGCGTCACGCTGCTGCATCAGCCGCTGCATGGACTCCAGTATCTCGCGGTCCTGCTTTCGGCCGTGGCTGCAGTCGGGATGAACTTCACCGGCGGACCACTGACCCGGCGCGGCTGTCTCTTCCTGCTGCTGACGCTGCTCTCCTACGCGGCAGCCGACCTCGTTGAGACGAGAATGATTCAACTTCTGCCGGGGGATCGGCTCTTCCTCAATTCGATCGCGGTGACCGGTGTGGCATTCACCGCGCTCGGGGCGGTGTCGAGCCTTGCGTTTTTCCGCATAAAGTGTTCGCGCGCATGTCTGATCGACGCTGTCCCCTATGCCGTCGCCTGGTATCTGGCGATGATCTTCCTTTTCGCCTCGTTCGGAGCGATCGGAGTGCTGTTCGGCAACATCATCCAGGCGAGCCGGGGACTTATCTCCGTCCTGCTCGGCGTGCTGCTGCTCAAAGCCGGACTCGACCAGCTCGAACCGAGAGTCGGCGCAAAGGCGTGGATCCGCCGCACGATCATGGCGGTTCTCATGCTTGCGGCGATGACGCTCTACTCTCTGGCGAAATAATCGTCGGGAACACTTGCATTCAAACCGTTTCTGCAGTATTCTTATGAAAGACAACCAAGGAGGTCATCCATGAAATTTTCCTGCGGATTCGCGACACTCGCACTGCTCGGGAGCCTCTCGCTCCAGGCCGAGGTGCCGGAACTTCTGGAACTGGTACCGGAAGCAAAAGGGTACGAACTCATCGCCAAACTCAATCCGACCCGCTGGGCCGCGGACGGATACCAGATCGACCGCACCGAAATGCTCTCCGGAGACCTCAAGCGGGTGGGCTACCTGCTGAAACTCACCGGGAACGACGGCAGTATGAAGTGGGTGTTCACTGCGATGGATCCCTTTGCGGACACGGCGGTGAAAGTGGCCGTTCCGTATCCCGGGTCTCCGACGTTTCAGACCTATGTGACAAACCTCGAAGTTGCAAGCAACGTCGAGGGCGTCAAGACCGGCACCTTTGAAAAAGGCAACGTCGAATTCTGGGGATGCAACTACGCTCCCGGCAACAGGAGCAAAATCCCCGGCGCCAGTGACAAGTCCTTCGACTTCGGCGACACCCCCACCGGAGAGGCCAGTTACGGCTCGATGCAGGTCCACAATTTTCAGGAGAAACAGACCGTCTTCGCATTCAACAAACTCCGGGAAAACCGGAACTGCGATCTCGGCATCGGCAACAATCCACAGGGGAATCCGGACTGGACGTTCTCCAGTTCCGGGAAGAACTATAAAAATGCCGAACTCTACATCGTCGGCAAATATGAAAATCTCAAGATCACCGAAGTCGTTGCGCTCAATCCGGTCAATGTGCGCGTCGTCGGCACCACCGACAAGAATCCGCTCAGCTACGCCCCCGGCGAAACGATGACGTTCACCATCACCACCGAACTCGGCGGCCAGAAGCCGACTCTCGACTACTTCCTCGACTGGAGTCGCAGCGGTGACGACGGCAAGACCGAAAAAGGGCGCGCCAAAGTGACCGGCGAGCCGCTCATCATCAAAACCTCAATCGACAAACCCGGATTCGTCCGCATCATTGCCAAGCTCGTTGACAAAAACGGAAAGACCCTGTATACAAAAGGGTTGTGGAACAATCAAACGGCCATCACATTCGAGGGAGGCGCCGGAGTTCAGCCGGAAAAACTGACCGCCGGAGCGGAGGAGCCTAAGGATTTCGACGCATTCTGGCAGAAGCAGAAAGCGCGCCTCGCGGCCGTCCCGCTGAAGTATGAGATGAAGAAGATCGAGCCCAAAGCCGGGGCCACTCCGAAAGCGGAGGTCTACGCCGTCACCATCGACTGCGCCGGACCGCGTCCCGTGACCGGCTACCTCACGATCCCGGTCGGCGCGAAAGAGAAATCGCTGCCGGCGCAGGTCAACTACTTCGGTTACGGCGTCGGCGCCCACCGCCCGCCGCATGACGGGCCGGCAGACCGGATCAACTTCAGCATCAACGCTCACGGTTTTCTGCTGAATCAGCCCGACTCCTATTACCGCGAGTTCTCGAATAAAATCAAATCGAACGGACACGGCTATGCGTTCGACCCGAAGCAGAATTCCGATCCCGAAACCGCCTACTTCAACGGGATGGCGCTGCGGGTCATGCGCTCGCTCGAATTCCTGAAGCAGCTGCCGCAGTGGAACGGCAAAGATCTGATCGCCTCCGGCGGCAGCCAGGGCGGACTCCAGACGATCTGGGCCGCAGGGCTCGATCCGGATGTGTCGCTGGCCAAACCGAACATTCCGTGGTGCTGCGACCTGAACGGCTCCTCGAAAGGACGTATCCGCGGCTGGTTCCCCGGTTATGTCGATGAACTCGCCTACTACGACGCGGTCAATCACGCCAAACGGATCAAATGCCCGGTCGAAATCACGCGCGCCGGTCTCGGAGACTACACCTGCCCGCCCTCCGGCGTTGCGGTGCTCTACAACGCGATCAAAACACCGAAAAAGATCCGCTGGTTCCAGGGCTCGACTCACGGATTCGTCCCGAAAAATCCGCAGATCTTCACCCAGGAAAGCAAGTAACCCATTCCGGCACAATGAACAGCGAGGGGGGGAGCACACACTCCCCTCCCTTTTTTTGCCGGAACATCAAGGTTCGACGGCGATCTCCCACATGCAGTTCCAGATGGTCTTGAGCAGAAGCGACAACTCGCGGCTCTCGATAATCATCGCGTAGTTTTCTTTCCTCGCTGAAATGACGGCGACGCGATCGTCGTACAGGTATAATCCGGCTGAATTTTCGAGAATCGGTTTCGGCAGGTAACGGACCCGGCGCAGATTGCGCTCCCCGCCGCGCATGTACTCGAGCTCGTCCTCCGCTCCGCGAATGCGGATCGCGTTCGACCAGATGCCGCGGCTGATCCGTTTGCGGTAGTAATCGTTCAGATGTTCCTCACTCGAATTCTGGATCATCTCACGAACGCCGCCGAAGTAGAAGTATTCGCCGCTCCGGACATTGAGCAGTTCCTCGTCCACAACCTCCATTCCCTCCGAACCGAGGTAGACCCGAACTCGCGGACGCCGTTTTCCGCCGCCGTACAGCGCCTGAAGATCGGGCAGCAGCTCCTCGAGCGTCCGGCGCCGCTCCTCCTCCGCAAGCCGCAGATGATCGGGATCTTCCGCCGAAAACCGTTTCCGGCCATTCTCCGACGTCTCCGAAATCAGTCGCCGCTCTTTCAACACGTCGAGCACGTCGTAGACCGTCGGATGTTTGAACCGGGTCGCTTTCGCAATCTCGATGGCGCTCGCGCTGCCGAGTTGCAGCAATGTGAGGTAGACTTTCGCCTGCCGTCCATTCAAACCGAGTGTTTCGAGCTGATCGATGATATTCATTCCGCCTCCCCGCATATGTCGTAAAAAATCGACATCATTTTTCTGAAAAAATCAAGTTGAAATCAATGTATTTCCCCAATATACTATATCTATCATTCGATTTCAATCGACATATTGAAACAGAGAGGAGTGGAGAGATTAACATGTTTCGATTCAAAAATTCGGCCGCCGCGCGCCCGGAGGACCTGATCCCATGACATTCGGCGCATTTCTGCTTGTTTTCGGTTCGGTCTTTCTGCATGCCGGCTGGAACTTCCTCAGCAAGAAAAAGATACCATCTCTGGCGTTCTATGGGCTCATGAGTTCGACGTCGGCGCTGCTGTGGCTGCCGTTCTTCTTCTGCTCCGGACTGATTTCGGCGGGATTGCCGCCGGTATTCTGGCTGATCTGGCTGGGGAGCGTGGGATTTGAATTTCTCTATATCAGCGGATTGGCGCACGCATACCGGACGGACGACATCAGCCTGGTTTACCCGCTTGCCAGGGCGCTGCCGGTCATAATGACCGCGCTTATCACACTCGGCTTCGGCTACGGCCGCCCGCCGGGGATGGTCGCCCTGACCGGCATGGTGATCCTGAGCGTCGGTTGTGTGCTGATGCCGCTGATGCGCTGGAATCAGTTCCGGCTTGCAAGTTACCGTTCTCCCGCACTGAAATTCATCATCACAGCGGCAGCGGGGACCACCGGATACACGATTCTCGACAGTCTCGCACTCAAGGTGATCTATCGTTCGCTCGAACACCCGGGCTGGCTCGATTTGTGCGCCTATTTGTTCCTGATCGAAGCGGGGCTGGCCGCTTCGCTTCTGACCGCCACGGCAGCGATTCCCGCTGAACGCGGAGAATTCCGGAAGCTCTTTCTCAAGTCAAAAAGCCCGGTATTCTCCGGACTCTTCGCCTCGACGGCCTACATTCTGATTCTCTTTGCCATGGAGCGGGTCAGCAACGTCAGTTATATTCAGGCATTCCGCCAGATGAGTCTGCCGCTCGGGGTGCTTGCGGGGATCTTTCTGCTGCATGAGAAACCCGGAAAACCGCGCCTTGCCGGAATCGCGCTGGTCATCACCGGACTGGCCGTCATCGCCCTCGGGAGCTGAACAGCCGCCCCCATTTCGCATACCCTACTTAGACATCGTCAGGAATGCAAATTGAATTGTTTTCCATGAAGTCGCCCGGGAGCGGGTATTGTTTGGCATCGGACAATACCGGGACATGTTCAATCAGGTTCCGGCGCTGCCGTCCTGTGGCGGTTGCAATGGAAATCGGCAGGGTTCATTCGTGTGGCAATTTCCCGGACATTATCGGGGAGAGTTCGTTAAAACTATTTATGTTGAGACCGATATACCTGAGCAACGTTTTGTTCGTCTTGAGCTTCGGGGGGAAGCGCAATCACTGATTGAAATCAAGCCGGCTTCTCCTTTTTATGCAGGAAAATTGAAAGCTGATCATGAATACCAGTTTCAGTTTGAACTTTTGCCAACTCGGGATAACATTGAATTATCTGTCACGGCTGACTCAAACTGCCGATTGATGCGACACGGAGCAAATGGATAGCGATTTGCACACTGACTCCGAAAGCTGACAGCATGATCATTGAAAAGAAATCACAGCCATCCCATAGGAAAAGAAAAAGTTGAAAGATGATGGTTCTGGATGCAACTTATATTTCAGCAAAAAA
>CALXOE010000005.1 GCA_944389935.1 uncultured Victivallis sp. | reverse complement strand
AAAATGCTCCTCCTTTTGAGACTCGAAAAATTCGCCATTTTGAGGTGGAGAGAATTTTTCTGGAAAATAAAAAAATGGTCCAGGATTTGTGCCGGTCTGAATCTGTTTTTTGTGGCGGCAGCACTCTTCCTGACGTATGCAGATATCAGGATAATTTGTTTGAAAGTGGATAAGATATTCATCCCGATTATTTTGGCTCTGGGAGCTCTCTTTTTTATATTGGTCGCCGGGTATCGGGACGGGGGGGCGAACGGGATATTCTTCCATATCGCCTTTTCCCTCCTGATATGCAGCGTATTATCCGCTTTTCTGGTGCTGATGGGCCGGCTGTTCGGAAGCAATGGGAGGGAGGCGGCTCCCCTGCGCTTTTCTGCCCGCGAAAAGAGGAAATATCAGGAGGTGAAAAATCAATTACGGTGGATCCGGCTGAAACGCCGGGTCGCCGGCTCGAGAGAAAAATAAACGTTCAACCAGTTTCATGCGCATGTTCCTGCCGGCGCGTGACCGCAGAGAAACTGCCGGTGAAGTGTTCCAGGATCGGAACGGAAACCGATGTCGGAACCTGCAATCGGTAAAACGCGGGATATGGTAATACAACGACTTGAACGCCAATCTCTTCCAGAAACGTTTTCAGATCGGAGGGACGCGCATGGTTATCAAAACACTCTTCTGTTTCATCACGGAGGATGATCCCGGGATCATCCGTTCAAAGGTCAACCGTCCTCCCCGGGAGGTCTCCTCCATTGAGGGCTATCACAATCGTTATATTCATGGTCGGAAATCCAATCTCATTGTCTGGGAAATGGATTCTCAAAGTCTGGAAGAGCAGGTTCAGGAAGTCATGGATCTCGCGGAAAAACTGCGTTCCGTCCCGGGAGACCGGCATGTTTCGTGTTATCTGATCCGCGAACCGCAGAGGGTCAATGAGTTCTACGCTTTTTTGTCCTCTGAAGTTCTGAAAAAATATTCGAGTCTGGATCTTGAATTCAACTTTGAATATGTTGAAAAAGAGCCGATCCCCGATGCCGGAATGGGAAAGAACCGTTCGTGACATCTTTGAAGAAAAGGGAGCGGGGCGGATGCGTCTGATTTTGTGCGGCCGGGGCTTATGATTTTCTCGGCCCGGCCTTTTCCCGGGAGAGCCGCGCAACGATGTTTGAGATGAAAAGAAAGCGAGGGAAAACCGCAATGGAGAGAGAGATCACCTCTTCGATTCAGGAATACCGTTCTGTCATTCAGCCTCTGTGGCGGACTCTGTCCGGTTATGCCCTGGAGGAGTATGACTGGGATCTGTGCGATGCTTTTGCCGACCTCTGCGACAGGATTTTTCAGCTGACCGTCCTGCGGTCGAATGGAATTTCCGGTGTGAAGAAAGCCCGGCAGTACGATCAATTTCCCGCGGAGATCCCCGCTTTCGTCTGCTCTCCGGCTCCGGGGGCGGAGACGCTTCTGCTGATTCCCCGGGGCAGCGAGGGCGGCTGGACATCGAGAGTGGAGAATTTCCCGCCGGAACGCTGGAGGCTTCTGTTCGTCGACCTGTACGATTTCGGTCTGTGGCTTCCGGATCGGACGTTCGCGTATATTCTGGCGCGGGCCGTCCCGGTGGAGTCCGCGGGGGCGTCGCCGCGTTATTATGCTCTGCTCCCCGCGGATACGACGAGAGTTCTTTTCCGCCCGCCGCGAAGAGCCGGCGGAAAAGGACGCGCCGTCAGCGGAAATGTCCGCAGAAAACAATCGCCTTGATCCGGAATCGTTCCCTTTCGGCGTTCAATCCGATAATTAAGGAAAGGTGCTGCCGTTCCGGATTGATTTCTCTCTCTCTCCGCTGGAGTCTGTCCGCATCGCGAGGTGGACGATCGCGGCGGTCGCCGGCGTGACCGGAGCCGCCGCAGTGTGGCGGATTCCCGGCGCCCAGACGATCCGGCCGTCCGATGAGCGCACTACGGGCAGAGCCGTCTCCGCAGGGAGTTTCCGGTCGATCCGCAGTTTTTTCAAGCTCTTCGGCGCCGTTTCACCGAACGGAATCAGCCGGTCGCCCGGACGCCGCCGGTCGATCAGCAGAGGGCAGGGGAGCGCGTCCGCATCGAACATCGCCTCATGAAGCGCCATCGCGCGCGGCGCGGCAAGAGCTTCCGCGGAGAAGCGGAATTTCCCCCGGTGTGTTTCCGGTTTCGTGCGCCAATTCCAGATGGTCGGTCCCGGTTCCGTCTCCCCGGCCGCCGCTCCGGAGGACGGGAGTTCCAGCGCGAGCGTGTTCCCCCGGATGCGCAGAGACCGGTTCGCGTCCAGCGGAATCCGCCGGGAGACCACGCACTTCTCCGGGAGCGCGGTGAACCGCTCGAGCAGCCTGCGGTTCGGAATGTAGTCGCGCCCCGATTGCGTCGCCACGAACCGCCGCAGCAGGCGGATCAGCAGCGCGGGCGGCTGCTTTCGCCAGAAGTCGAGCGGGGTGACGGTTTCCCCCGCGATCCGGCGAAACTGTTCCTCCGCGGCGGCTTCGAGAAATTCCGCGTCGGCTTCCAGCGCGTCGAGGGAGTGGAAGAGTCCCGCCTCGCTCCCCGACGAGAGCGCCCGGAACGCCGGAAGAATCGTATGACGCAGCGCGTTCCGGGCGTACCGCTCGTCCGCATTGCTCGAGTCATTGGCCCAGCGGTCGATTCCCGCCGCATTCAGGAACTCTTCGATCCCGGCTCTCCGGAAGCGCAGCAGCGGCCGCAGAAACGTCACTCCGTCCACGACGGAACGTTCGCGGAGCGCGGTCAGGCCGCTCGCGTTCGCGCCGCGCGCGAGACGCAGCAGCAGATTCTCCGCCCGGTCGTCGGCATGGTGGCCGAGCACCACCGCCGTATCGCTCCGGTCGGCCGCAACGGTTCGCCAGTATGCGAGACGCGCTTCGCGCGCCGCCGCCTCAAGATTGGGACCGGCAGAGAGCTTCAGGCGAATGCAGCGGAATTCGATCTGCCGGGCCGCCGCGAATTGTTCCGCTTCACATGCCTCCCGCTGCGACTCCTTCCCCCGCAGGCCGTGATCGAAGTGGACGGCAATGAGACGGCAGCCGGAACGTTCGCGGAAGTGCAGCGCGGCGAGCAGTGCCGCCGTGCTGTCCGCCCCGCCGGAAAATCCCGCATAGAGCGTCCCCGAGGCAAAAGGAGCAAAAAGTTTGACGCAAATATCGAGATCCATTTGTAAAGAGTCCATTCCGGTTATACTATATATGACGGAAAGAACGAATGCAAGGAGCTTGGAAAGATATGGCCTATATTGTCGTTGCCACGAACAACGCGCACAAAGTCAAAGAGTACGCCGAACTGCTCGAGGGACAGAAAGTGGAACTGAAGTCGCTGCTCGACTATCCGAACTTCCCCGGAGTGGAGGAGGATGGAACGTCGTTTCGCGAGAATGCCGCGAAGAAAGCGCTCGCAGCCTGCAAATATTGCGACGTTCCGGCATTTGCCGACGACTCCGGGCTGGAGGTCGAGGCGCTCGACGGTCGTCCCGGTATTCTCTCCGCCCGCTACGCGCCGACCGATAAGGAGCGGATCGCCAAACTTCTTGACGAACTCAAAGACAAGGAGAATCGCCGCGCCCGCTTCGTCTGCGCGATCGCGATCGCGATCAACGGGGAAGTGATCGAGACGTTTGAGGGCGAGGTGCGGGGACGGATCGTCGATTCTCCCCGCGGAGAGTCCGGATTCGGATATGATCCGGTCTTCCAGCCGGACGGGTACGAACAGACATTCGGCGAAATGCCGCAGGAACTCAAGAACAAGATCAGCCACCGGGCGGCGGCGTTCAAGCTTGCGCTGAATTTCGTCGAGGACGAGATGTCCGTGCTGGACGACGATTTCGATCTCTGACGCGCGGATTGCAATTTGCGCGGGCGCGTGATATATTAAGGGGTTTCGGTCATTGATTCACGATAACCGGTTGCAGGGTGCAATGAGTTTTTTTCGGTATCTTTTCCGCGGGGATGCGTCTGGAGCACCCGCTGATGGACGCGGTATTCTTCCTCTGCACTTCCGCTTGTCGTCATGGGGCCGCGGCCATTACTTGGTGAATCATTCCGGCGACTTTGCGTTCGGCGCGTCGACGGGAGGACGTTTTTGAAAAAACTGGGTGAGGAACGGGGAGACGATATGAACAACGCTACGATTCCGGAGAAGATGCTGGCATGGCCGCTGTTCGGCGCGGGGATGGAGAATTTCGGTGTGAACGATCAGCCGTGCGAGATTCCGGTTCCCGCGATCGGGCCGGAGGAGCTGCTCGTCCGGATCGATGCGATTGGATTGTGTTTCTCCGATGTGAAGCTGATCCGCGCGGGGGAGGCGCACCCCCGGGTGATTTCAAAAGATCTGAAGAAGGATCCCGTGATTCCCGGCCATGAGGCGGTCATGACCGTCGTGAAAGTCGGAGAAAAGCTGACCGGTAAGTTCGACATCGGCGAACGCTTCATCATTCAGGCCGATATCTACGTGAACGGCAGAGGTTTCGCGTATGGTTACGCGATCAACGGCGGGATGGAACAGTACAGCGTGATCGACCAGCGCGTGCTCAACGGCGACGAGGGGTGTTACCTGCTGCCGATCTCCGACGACATGCCGGCGGCCGTGGCGGCGCTGCTGGAGCCGTGGACCTGCGTGCAGGCCAGTTACATGATTGAGAACCGCACCGCGCCGCTTCCGGGCGGCCGCGTTTTCATTGCAGCCGGGGATGGGCAGGTCTATGGAGCCGGGGAGGCGTTGAAGCAGGCTGCGCCGTCGAGTGTGGTCGGTTTCGGTCTTTCGCCCGCCGCGGTCGAACAGTTGAATGCCGATCTCGGGGTGAAGATGACGCTGGTTGACGAGATTCCGTCCGGCGTGCAGTTCGACGATATTTTTCTCTGCAATCTTCCGACGGAGTTTGCGGAAGCTGCGGCAAAACTCGGCAGCCGCGGCGCGGTCACGAGTTTCATCGGTGACTATGAGGGGAAAACCGGCATGTTCGATGTCGGGCGGATTCACTACGAGGGATTTTTCTATCAGGGAGCTCCCGGAACGGTTCTTTCGGCCGCCTATGGCCGGAACGTCCGCAGCCGGATGAAGAAAGGCGGCATCTGCTGGCTGCCCGGTGGCGCGGGGGCGATGGGGCAGATGCACACGCAGCTCGCCGTGGAGAATCCGGACGGGCCGTCGCGGATTCTCGTGACCGATATGGATTCCGACCGCATTGCGAACGTCGAAAAACTTCTGGCCGAATCGATTGCGGAACGCGGAATCGAGTTCCGGGCGGTGAATCCGTCGAAACTCACGCCGGAGGAGTTCGACGCCCTGCTGCGCGACTTTGCTCCGCAGGGGTTTGATGATATTGTCATGCTCGTTCCGGTGGTGCCGGTGCTGTCGCACGCGGCGAATTACCTGGCGGAGGACGGGCTTATGAACATTTTTGCCGGAATCCCGGCGGGGATGGAGGGCGTGCTCTCGATCGACGGCATCGTGAATTGCGGGCATCGTTACATCGGCTCGAGCGGCAGCCGCACGGAACATCTGCGGCATACGCTGGTTCTGGCGGAGACCGGGGAACTCAATCCGGTTACGGCACTGGCGGCGATCGGCGGGATGAAAGCGCTCAAACAGGGACTCGAAGCGGTCATCGGCGCGAAGTTTCCCGGAAAAACGGTGATTTTTCCGAATGCGCCGGATATGCCGCTCACCCCGATTCGGGAGATTGCGAAACTCGGGCCTGCGATCGGCGGTACGCTTGACTGCGCCGGATGTTACACCATGGCGACCGAGATGGAATTGAAACGTATTTACGAGCAGGAAAGATGACGCGATTGCTCTCAAACAAGGGGAAGTTTCTGCTGGCGTCCCTCGTGCTTGCCGCCGTTCTGGCGGCGCCGCTCAGCGCCGCGAATCTGAGTGCGGCAAAAATGAACTTCTCCTCTTTCAAGGAGTTCAATGCCGAAAGCTGGCAGTTCGCCGGGCAGAACATCGTGGCCAGAGGGGTGTACATCCCGGCTGGAGATCTTGAAATCTATGCCGATCAGGCGGTGATCAACATCGAGAGCCGCGACTTCGAGGCGAGCGGGAATGTGCAGGTCTACCGCTGGCAAACCACGACCGGGGTCGTCGACATGGCGAAACTCGCCCGCATGCAGAATGCGCCGAACACCAGTGTGAGCGTACTCGGAATCGTCGGGAACGTCTGGGGCGAGCAGCAGGTCAGCGTTTCGGTCTCGATGCTGACGGACAACATCAAGGCGCAGAAGCTCATCGGCAACCTCGAGAGCGGGTATTTCCGATTTGAAGAGGCTCAGCTGCGGTTTCAGACCTTTGTCTGCCGCGCCGAGAGCGCGGAACGCAAGCCGGACGGCATCATCACCGTGACGAACGCCGAGATCAGCTCCTGCAATTATCTGGAGGACGACAACGGCCACTATTCCATCGGCTGCACGAGTGCGCAGTTCACGCCGCATACGACGGAATTTTACGGACTTGAGACGATCGACACGGATGTCGGCGACCACTCGGTGTTTCTGACCAACGGCTTCTGGAAGGTTTACGGTGTTCCGGTCATGTGGCTGCCGATTTTCTACAAACCGAAAGACGAGTCGCCGGGGTTGTTCAGCACGCAATGGGGCAAGGATTCCGACTGGGGATATTACGTGATGCTTTCCAAACGTTTCACGTTCAGTGAATATCCGTATGCCTCGGTGAAGCTGCTCGGGGATTACTACTCCTACCGCGGATTCGGTTACGGGGCGCGCGGGGATTTTGAGACGGACAATTCGCGCACGGAGATCTTCGGCTATGGCATCTGGGATCTCGACCAGTACAAGACGGATGATTATAACAAATACCGGATCCGGATTCCGAAGATGCGGTATGATTTCCGGATTTCAAATGTGACGCATATCACGCCGCGACTCGATTTCCGCGGGGTGTTTGAGCTCATGAGCGACCCCTACATCACGCGAGACTTTTTCAGCGACCGGTATAACCGGGATCCGCAGCCGGCGACCTACGCCTCGCTCGAACAGCAGTTTGACCATTTCAGTGCGTCGCTTTACGTCCGGCCGAAAGTGAACAGTTTTTACACGACGGTACAGCGTCTGCCGGGATTCCGGCTCGACGTTCCCCGGCAGCAGATCTTCCATACGAATTTCTACTATCAGGGGGATCTCTCGCTCGATTACCTGAAGATGGACTGGATCAAATTCGACAAGCGGAACAAGCGCTATCCGAATGAGCGGTTGAAGAACTACTCGAGCTTCCGGATGGATACGACTCACTTTCTCTATTTCCCGATCCGGTTCGACTGGCTGACGGTGGTTCCGCGTGCCGGAATGAAGCTGACGGCTTATTCCAACACCTCGAAGCGCAAGGTCAGCACGGAGGCGCTTCTGAACATGTTCCGCGCGGCGGATCCCCAGAATACGACCGGTTTCCCGCTGGTCAATTACGACAACAAGGGGGGCTCGAAACTGCGGTTCCTCGGGGAAGTCGGCGTGGAGGCTTCGACGAAGATCTACAACACCTGGCAGGACGTCCGCAGTTCGTTTCTGGCTCTGGACGGCCTCCGGCATGTGATCCGCCCCTATATCAATTACACCTTGATTCCGAGGCCGAACGTGCGTCCGGATCACCTTTACTACTTTGACGACATCGACCGGATCGACAAGCAGCACTTCGTCCGTTTCGGGTTGGAGAACCGGCTGCAGACGCGCGATGGAAATTCGATCCGGGAGTATCTCTCGATGGAGAACTACTGGGATCTCCACATGGAAAAAGAGGGTGATTACAGCCAGATCGGCGACTTCTGTACGATTTTGACGGCGACTCCGTTCAAGGGATTCTCCATTTCCACGCTGTTTTCCATCGATGCCGGGAACAACAACGGCGAGATTCCCGAGACGATCCGGAACGGCCGGAAAGCGGGGCATCCGGGGTTGAATCTGCGTTGGCTGAACCGCTGGAACATCACGTTGAAGTATTCGCCCGCGCCGGACTGGGAGTTCATGTTTGCCTATGTCTACCACCGGCCCTACGGATCGCGCAGCGCCTATTCGATGGGGTCGACGCTCACGCAGCTCGATGCCGGCTCCTACTTTACGAAATATTTTGACGAGCATACCGAAGAGTTGCGGTTCAGCGTGCGGGTCCCGATCACGCCGGACCGGCGGACGTTCGCATCCTATGCGATGGCATACGATATTCAGGAGGGGTATATCGACGTTCATACTCTGCAGGTCGTCCGCAATTTCCACTGCTGGGAGGTCGCGGCCGGGCTGCAGTGGGAACGGGATGACGACGATCACACATACAATACGAATTTCCTGTTCTCCATCTACCTGACCGGATTGCAGTCTCCGCTGCAGAAGGGGGGACAGAACAGGATTCTTTCTCAGGCCGATTCCGCGATGCGGACGCCGGGTTCGTCGCGCGGAAGTAAATTCTGGAGCAATGACTGATCATGTATATCGTTACGGGCGGAGCCGGGCTGATCGGCAGCGCGATCGTGTGGGGGCTGAACAGGCAGGGGGTCGAGGATATTCTTGTGGTCGACCACCTCGGGCAGTCGGACAAGTGGAAGAATCTGAGTGCGCTGGCGTTCACGGACTATCTGGAGAAAGAGGAGTTCCGTGCCCGCCTTGCCGCCGGCGGATTCAACGGGGAACGGGTCGAGGGCGTGATCCACATGGGGGCGTGTTCGTCGACGACCGAGCGGGATGCCTCGTATTTGATCGACAACAACTTCCACGCGACGCAGGAGCTGGCAAAATTCTGCCTTGCGCGGGGAATCCGTTTCCTTTACGCTTCGAGCTGTGCGACCTACGGTGACGGCAGCTGCGGCTACGTCGATGACGAGTCGCGCATAGAGGAGCTGCGGCCGATGAACATGTACGGTTATTCCAAGCAGCTTTTTGACCTCTGGGCGAAGCGGCAGGGGGTGCTCTCGAAGATGACCGGCTGCAAATTTTCCAATGTCTACGGACCGAATGAACGGCACAAGGCGGAGATGCGCAGCGTTGTGTTGCGCGCGTTCGAGCAGATCACTGCGACGGGAAAACTCAAACTCTTCCGTTCCTACCGGCCGGAGTATGCCGACGGCGAGCAGATGCGCGATTTCCTTTACGTGAAAGATGCGGTCGACATGGTGCTGTTTCTCTTCCGGAATCCGCATGCGACGGGGCTTTACAACATCGGCAGCGGTCGGGCTGAGACCTGGAACGCGCTCGCGGCCGCCGCGTTTGAAGCGCTCGGCAAGCCGGTCGACATCGAATACATCGACATGCCGGAACACCTGCGCGACCGCTATCAATACTACACGAAAGCGGAGATGGGCAAACTGCAGGTGCTCGGATACGGCCGCGAGGCGACGAGTCTGCATGATTCCGTGCTCGATTATATCCGCAACTACCTCATGACCGGCCGTTATCTGGGCGACGAATGCAAAAAGTGATCCCTGATACGGCATCGCACGTGCTTTCCGACGCCGCGGCGATTCTCGCGCTTGTCGAGAGCGGAGAGCGGAGTCTCGACGATGCGCTTGACATTTCGCTGGCGCATCCGGAGCTGCGTCGGACGGTGAGCAGCCTGCTCTTCGGTTACTTTCGCCACAAGCGGCTGATTGACCACTGGCTGTCGGGACTCGCCGTGCGTTCCCCCCGGCCGCGGGTGCGGCGGCTGCTGGCGGCGGCGCTGACGCAGATCCGGTTTCAGAGCGGCATCGCGCCGGAGTCGGCGGTGAACGTCGCTGTGGAACTGGCGAAAGCGCGGGGAGGGCGCGGGGAAGCCGGTTTTGTGAATGCGCTTCTGCGGCGTGCCGTCGCCGCGCCTCCTGAGATGCGGGAATCTCCGGATGAAGTGTTTCCGCCGGAGCTCCTGGCACGTTGGCGGCGGAGTCGTTCGGACGCGGAGCTCGCCGCGATGGGACGCGCATTTCTCGCTCCGGCGGAGTTCACGTTCCGGGCGGAGCGGGGATTCGAGCCGCCTGCGGAGTGGGCGGTTGAGCCGGTTGCATGCCGCGGTCCGTTCCGTTTTTTCAGGAGCGATGATCCGGGAACCGTGCTGCGGTCCGGCGCGCTGCGGGAGGGAAAAATCTACATTCAGGATCCTGCGACCGCGCTGGCGGCCTCCCTGCCGGAGATGGCGGAGGTTCGTCGTGTGCTTGACGTCTGCGCTGCGCCGGGGGGCAAGTCACTTCTGCTGGCGGAACGGATGCGGCCGGAGGCGACACTGACGGCGGCTGACCGTTCCGCCCGGCGGCAGGAGCTCACGCGCGAGAATTTCCGCTGTCGCGGGCTTGCGTTTCCGGTTGTCGTTGCGGAGCCCCGGGAGCTGACCGGGAGTTTTGATCTGGTTCTGGCGGATGTGCCGTGTTCCAATACGGGCGTTTTCCGCCGGCGTCCGGATGCGTTGTGGCGGTTCCGTGAGGAGGAACTCCCCGGGATCACGGAACTTCAATATGAGATTCTGGAGGCGGCTGCGCTGCGCGTCGCGCCGGGCGGGCAGCTTGTCTACAGCACCTGCAGCATCGAACCGGAGGAGAATGCCCGGCAGATCGAACGATTTACCGCGGCGCATCCGGAATTTGAGCCCGTCGGCGGGGAGCAGCTGCTCCCGTCGATGGAGCATGATGGCGCTTACGCTTTTCTGCTGCGGCGCAGTTCGAGGAGCATCCGCAGATAGTCGAGCATGACTTTGGCGGAGAGCTTGCTTTTGCCGTGCTCGCGCAGTCCGAATGTGATGCCGTGTTCGACCACGCGGCACGGTTCCGGGGCGCTGGTGAGCAAGAAGAGCAGTTCGAGCATGACCTTGAATCCTTTCGGACTCATCTGCGGAGCGACCCGCTCGAACGCTTCGCGCCGCAGGGCGAAGAATCCGGACATCGGGTCCTTGACTTTCACGCCGAGAACGAGATGCGCCATCATGGCGGCGGTACGGCTCACGAGTACGCGGAACGGATTCCACCTCTCCTTGAATCCCCCGCCGGAGACGTAGCGCGACCCGACCGCGAAGTCGTGGTTTTCGAGCTCGTTCAGAAGTCCGGCCAGGTCGGCCGTGTCGTGCTGGAGGTCGCCGTCCATGCAGCAGAGAAACTCCCCTTTCGCCGCGCGGAATCCCTTGACGATGCTCGGACTCAAGCCCGGTGGACCGTCGTTGAGAATCGCGCGGACGTTGCTGTGCCCGGCGGCGGCGTAGGCGTTGACCGCGTCGGCCGTTCCGTCGGGGGAGTTTTCGTCCGCGACGATGATTTCGTAATCCGTGAGGCCGCTTTTTTCGATGCGGTCGATGAGGAGCAGGATGTTCTCCCGTTCGTTCAGCGTCGGCACGACGATCGAATATTTGACCATTTCCCGCTCCTTTCCGGATTCGACTTATGCGGGTTTCACCACGGTGACGACCGACGACTCGCGCAGCGGAGTGACCGCTTCCCGATAGGCTGCCATATGGGGCGTTGCCAGGTGGGCTTTCAGGTGTTCGGGCGACTTCCAGGTCTCAAGGATCGTGACCGCGTTCGGATCGGCCGGAGTCCCGACGCCGACACCCGCGTCGACACAGGCCTCGTAGCGGATGCAGCCGTCCTCGGCCAGAACGTTCGGGATGTTGTCGTTCAGAATCTGGAGAAATTTCTCTAGCGATCCCTCTTTGATGACACAGCGTGCAATAACATGAACCATTTTTCTTCCTCATTTGATGTTGACGAAACATTCGGAGACGGGGAGGCGCTGCTCCCTCGCGCTCCGGACCACCTCCCGCGCAATGGTGGTTGCCCCGAGGCGGGAGTAATGGGTATTGTCTTTTGTCCCTTTCGGGTATCCGGGATACTCTCCGGGGGCGACGATGGTCAGATATTTCTGAGAATCTTCCGGCCCTGCGGCGCGGAACAGTTTTTCAGTGAAGTCAGTCAGATCGATGAGCGCAACGTGCTGTGCTCTGGCGGTCTTGCGGACCACTTCCGGATAGCGGCCGAGGCTCGGGCGGAACTCCCCGTTGGAACTGAAGTGACGACGGCTGACCGGCGTACAGAGGATCGGGGTGGCTTTTTTCGCCCGGACATCCGCGATGAATTTCTCGAGATTCGCCCGGTAGTCCGTATCGGCCGCGGCATAGAGTTTCGGGACGTTCTTTTTCTGGTCGTTGTGTCCGAACTGGATGAATACGTAATCCCCCGATTTCAGAGAGTCGACGAGCTTCTTCCAGCGTCCTTCGGTCTGGAATGATTTCGTGCTGCGCCCCCCCGCGGCGAGATTCACGACCGTGACGCCGGGTTTGCAGAAATCTTTCAGCGCCTGACCCCATCCGGTCATCGGCGCTCTTTCTGCCGGATAATCGCAGACAGTCGAGTCTCCCGCGAGGTAGATCGTCGGCAGTTCGGCTCCGCCGAGCAGGAACGTGGCGGCGCAGGCCGCGATGAGTAACAGACGTTTCATTGGGGATCTCCTTCTCTGGTTTGCTGCAGGATGGCGGAGAGGATTCTCTCCGACTCCGCGACCGGAACCGGACGCGGTGCATTTTCGAGTTTCATCTTGTTCTGAGCCCCGCTGCGCGCGGTTTCCTCGAGCAGCTCCTGCGTGATTCCGGGGCAGTCGCGCAGCGCGGCGGGGACTCCGACCGAATCGAGAAAATGCCGGAACGAGGCGATCACCTCCTCCGGTGTGTTTCCCGGAAACAGCGGGGACAGCTGCATCGTCCGGGCAACGACCGCCGGATTTCCGAGATAGTATCTCCAACAGGCCGGCAGCAGCATCGCCACCGCGATCCCGTGCTCAAGACGACCGAACCACGAGAAGCTCGCAAGGTGCGGCAACCCCGTCGATTTGAACCGGATCACCATGCCGCCGAGCGTCGCGGCGAAACTCATGGCCCGCCGTGCCGCGGCATCGTCGCCCGCAGCAATCGCCCGCGGCAGATGTTCCGTGATGAGGCGGATCGACTCCAGCGCCCACTCATTCGCCGCCGGGTGATTCCCGTCCGCGCCGACGTTCAGAAATCCCTCGATCGCATGCGCCAGCGCGTCACATCCGGTTGCCCGGGTGACCGCGGGCGGCATCGAATGCGTGAGTTCCGGTACCAGCAGCGCGAGTTCCGGGACGATAAATCGCTCGGCAATAAGTTTTTTGACCTTCTGCGCCGGATCGACGATGTTGCTGTAAGGTGTCGCTTCCGAACCGGTCCCGGAGGTTGTCGGAATGCAGATGACCCGGTCGAGACGCGCTTCCGGATGACAGTCGCTGTAACGGTTTACGCCGAAGTGCTCCGCCAGCGGCCAGCCCGACTGTGCTGCGAGACAGGCCGCTTTCGCCGCATCCATCACGCTGCCCCCGCCGAGAGCCACGACTGCGCACGGTTTCTTTTCCCGGATCAGTGCGCACATCGTCTCGACCGTAGCGACGACCGGTTCCGGCTCGATCCGGGAGAAACGGATGAGTTCACATCCGGCCCGCTCCGCAGCCTCCTCCAGCAGTCCGATTCCGCCGCAGAGTTCGGCGGAGCGTCTGCCGGTGAATGCGATGACTCTGCCGGGGCCGCGCCGGCGGAACTCCTCCGCAAGCGCTTCCCGGGGGGAGCGGGTGACGATCCGCTCTCCCGGAGCCGCAGCGATGAATGATGGTGCGTCCACTCTTCAAAGTCCCATGGAGCCGGTGACCACTCGGTTGCACCGGAGCAGAAAATTCACGGTTTTCTCGGACGGGGAAATTCGGGCGTCAAGCTCCTCGATCGAGGCGACGGTCCCGTCGAGATACTCCCGGATCCGCAGCGCGGTCTCTTCGAGCCGGGCCGCCTGCACCGCGTTGCGTGCCTGAATCACTTCGAGCCCGAACGGCTTTGCGCACTTGAGCCACTGGCGCCGGAACGACGCATCGAACTCCCACACCGCCGCGATCACCGCCGGAATGAGCGAGACCGCGATCTGGCGCAGCGCAATCCGGTCGTCGCGGTCGTAGGCGGCCTCGAGCGCACCGCGCAGCTCCAGTTTCAGCAGCAGAAGCTGCAGTGCGTTGATGATGTGTTCAAAGTCTCCGGCGAAGCACTCCTCCTGATACGGCAGAAGTTTGCGCAGCATTTCGTCGTAGCGGTCACTGAGCTTGAGGTCGAATTCCGGGTTGCGGCGCTTGCAGTCGTCGAAAAGAATCCCCAGCAGCGGATCGTCCCAGATCATCAGCGCGGGATCCACTCCAAAGTCATCCCATGCTTCGATATCCGATGCGACCAGATGCGCCTCGTAGCTGCTCTGGCAGATCGCCGCAAACCGGCGGGAGGTCTCCTTGTGCGGATCGTTCGCAGGAACGCCGAACGCGAGATCCGCGCAGAAGATGATTCCTGCCAGCGACGAGTCGTAGTTGCAGTAGGCTCCATCGTCGCCCCACATCGTGAAGAAGAGTTCCGAAACTTTCTGCTTCCGACACGCCTGAATGCAAGGAACAGCGGTCTGCATCGTCTTTTTGTGGTCGTACCAGAGGCGAGTCCACGTCCAGATGCCGGATCCCATGACCGGATCAAAGCCGATGTCGCGGTGGCGCTGGATCATCTTCTCATACATCGCGGCGTCCTGGTGGTAGTAATCCCAGTAGACAAGCTGCACGTTCTGCGGAATCTTCTTCTGAACCGCTTCCGGCACCGCGTGTTCGAGATCGTAGTAGTCCTGATTCGGATTCGAGAGTCGGAAGTACATATCCGACCAGATCATCGGCGAAAGTCCCGCCTCTTTGCAGATCGCATTGACTTTGCCGAGATGGCGGTTGAACAGCTCGAAGCCGCTCTCGTATCCGTGGATATCGAGGAAGCGCCCGCGCCCGAGGTCGTGGGTCTCGTCCATGCCGATGTGGATGCGGCGGCTCGTGAGCGCTTCGCTCCAGAAGCGGATCATCTTTTCGATCAGTTTGTAGGTCTCCGGCTCATCGACCATCAGGACGCTTGCGGTATCTTTCACTTTGTTGTACGCGCCGTCCCATTTGAGGATCTGCTCAAGGTGGCCGAGCGTCTGAATGCAGCCGACCAGCTCGATTCCGAGGCGCGAGGCGTAGACGTCAAGTTCGCGGATCTCGTCGAGGGTATAAGCCCCACGCATGTAGCCGAAAAACGGCTCGTCCGGCAGCTCGTAGACATCCTCCGTGTAGAGCATGACCATGTTGTAACCCGAGAGCGCGAGACGGCGGAGCCACATTTTCAGGTGATCGATCCGCATGACCATGTTGCGCGAGACATCGAGCATGATTCCGAGTGTCTTGAACGGGGTGCTCTCGTCGCACTCGATTTTTCCAAGTGCAGACCCGATTCCACGAGCCGCCGCCGCGATCGAGTTGTACTCCACGAGCACGGTGCCGGGTGAGCGCTTGACGCGCGAAATCGTGCCCGCTCCCTCGACCCGTTTCGCCTTGAGTTTCAGGCCGCGCCCGTAACTGGAAACAGGATACTCCTCCTCCAGTGTCTCCAGAAGTTCATGCAGTTCTTCCGGCACATCCGCGGAGCGCCACACCAGCCTCGAAATCTGAGCCATACCAATTCCTTATAAAATAGTTGAATCTTACTCGAATCCATTCCGGTTTCCGCCCCCCCCGGCGAAAGCCGTAACTCCATTACAATACCACTCGTTTCCCCGGATGCAAATGGAAAATTCCCGCAAATGGCATGTCAAAATCGCGTTTGCGCAAAAAAAGCGGAACAACCGTCTCGGACGATCCGGTCGTTCCGCCAGAAATCACATACGCAGAGAAACTCAGTTCTTCTTCTGGAAGAGACTGCGAATCCGCTTGCCGACGATCTCCGCCGGATGTTCGCCGAGCGCAGCGCGCTTGGCTTTGAGGTTCGGGGCGCCGTTGCGGGCTTCGGCGATCCACTTCTTCGCAAACTCGCCGGATTCGATGCGGCGCAGCGACTCTTTCATGCGATCCTTGACCGACGGATCAATGATCCACGGGCCGTTGTCGTACTCGCCCCACTCGGCGGTGTTCGAGATGACCGCATTCATCTTCTGGATGCCGCCCTCATAGATCAGGTCGACGATGAGCTTCGCCTCATGGATGCACTCAAAGTAGGCCATTTCCGGCGGATAGCCCGCCTCGATCAGGGTCTCGAAGCCATACTTCATGAGGTCGACCATGCCGCCGCAGAGCACGTTCTGTTCGCCGAAGAGATCCTCGTAGGTCTCCTGCTCGAACGAGCACTCGAGCACGCCGGCGCGGGTCAGACCCTCGGCTTTGGCGATGGCGAGAGCGACTTCTCTGGCCTTGCCGCTCGGATTCTGCTTGACCGCGATGAGGCCCGGCACACCGAAGCCCTCGACAAAGCGCTTGCGCTCCTCGGTTCCAGGGCTCTTCGGGGCGATCATGATGACATCGACATCTTTCGGCGGCTTGATCTCGCCGAAGACAATCGAAAATCCGTGCGAGAACGAGAGGGTTTTTCCTCCGGTCACGACCGGGGCGATCTCTTTCTCGTAAATCGGTCCATGCAGCTCGTCCGGCAGCAGGATGTGAATGATGTCCGCACGCCGGGCTGCTTCGGTGACCGACAGGGTCTCGAAGCCGTCTTCATCGGCGGCGTCCTTGGATTTGCCGGGACGGATGCCGATCACGACCGAGAGGCCGGAGTCGCGCATGCAGAGCGCCTGCGCGCGGCCCTGCGCGCCGTAACCGATCACTGCGATGGTTTTGCCGTTGAGCACGCCGAGATCGGCGTCCTCGTCATGGAGGATCTCCATTTCTTTCATTTTATCATCTCCTTCTGTCCGGCTCTGCCGGACGATTGTGTGATAACAAGTTAATATAACCGTTCCTTTGACCGATTGCAAACCCGGAAATCCGCTTTTTCCAGTCAAAGCGTTTTTTTGTCACTTTCGGAAAACGATCCCCTCATAGCCGACTGCGTTCCCGTAGTCGCCGGTGAGTTCTCCACTGTTCGATTCTGCCGCGATCTCGCCGTGAAAAAGCCGATCAGGATCGATCACGTCGAGCGTCGCGAGAAAAAGCGCAATCGGATTCATCCCGCAGATCGTCGCCCCGGTTTTGCCGAGGAACGCCGCGAATCCGGAGAGATCGCGATTCGCGACAAGCTCCGCCGCCGCGTGGTCCTGCGCCCGGAGCCGCTCCGGAACCTCTTCCGTAAACGGCACATAACGGAAGCGGGATCCGTAATGCGTGAAATCCGAACTCACGATCCAGAGCGTCTCCGGCGTATCGAGTCCGGCCATGCGCGGCGCAAGATGGAGCACATCCTCCATCGACAATGCGCCGACTACGAGCGGCAGCACCTCGGGCTGACCGAAAAAGTACTGGATGAGCGGAAACTGCACTTCCAGTGCGTGTTCTTTCACATGAGCGTCATCCCGGATCGTCACAAGCGGGGAGTTCCACTGCTCCATCTCGTCGAGGAGTTCAGTCGCGGTCGAGAGGTCGCCGAAAGGAGTCCGCCAGCGCGAATAGTCCGCCGCCGCGATTCCGCGGAAACCGACGTAATGCGACGGCCCGAGCAAAATCACCTTGCCGATCTTTTTTTTCCGGAGAAACCCGAGCGCCGCCATCGCGGTCGGCAGGGAAAAAACGTAGCCCGCATGCGGCAAAACAACCCCTTTCGCCTCGGGCGCATCCGGATCGACGGGTGGAAGTTTCCCCTCCGCCTCGGCGAGGCGGCGACGCAGGATCAGCGGGTCGTTCTCGTAGAACATCCCCGCAACGGCGGAGAGCCGCACTTTCTGCTGATCGCGGATCGGCATCTCATCCCCCCGTCGTTACTGCTGCTGGATCACCCGCGGATAGCTGCCGAAAATCTTGAACATCGCACAATCCTGCCGGAGTTCCGAACAGGCGGCGGCGACTTCCGGATCTTCCATGTGGCCGAGGATGTCCGCGAAGAAGCAGTATTCCCAGTTGCCGCTCTTGAGCGGGCGGCTCTCGATCATCGTCATGGAGATGTTGTGGTTGCGGAACGGGCGCAGCGCGTCGTACAGCGCGCCGGCGCGGTCGTGAAGCGCGAAGCAGAGACTGGTCTTGTCATCGCCGGAGGGCTTGTTCTCCTGTTTGCCGATCACGAGGAAGCGCGTGATGTTGCGCGAGTTGTCTTCGATGTTCTCGGCGATGCAGGGCAGATCGGAGTGTTCATGGGCCATCGCTCCGGCGATGGCGGCCGAGTCGGATTCGCGTTCGGCCAGTTCCATCGCGCGGGTCGTGCTGGTCACTTCGATCAGCGTCGCATTGCGCAGATTCGCCTGGAGGTACTCCCGGCACTGACCGAACGGCTGCGGATGGCTGTAGATGCAGCGGATCTCTTCGAGCGGCCCGGCGCTGTAGAGGAAAAGGTGAACCGGCAAATTGAATTCCGCAACGGCTTTCACGTTCGAGGTGACCAGCGAGTCGAGAGTCGGATTCACGACTCCCTCGGTCGTGTTCTCCACCGGAACCATTCCATAGTCGGCGCGGCCCGATTCGACAGCGCGGAAAACATCGCTGATGGCGGCAACCGGCTGAGCCGAAACGCCGCGCCCGAACTTCTCGAGCACTGCGAGATGCGAAAACGTCCCCTGCGGACCCATGTAGGCTACTGAGACCGGGCGTTCGAGCTTGATCGCCGCGGACATGATTTCGCGGTAGATCGCCAGCAGCGACTCACGGTCGAGCGGGCCGGGATTGGCGGCGCTCAGCCGGTCGAGAAGCTGCCGTTCGCGTTCGGGCACATAGATCGGCATGTTGTGTTCGTGTTTCCACGCGCCGATCTTGCAGCCGAGTTCGCAGCGCTGATTCAACAGGCGGATGATGTCGGTGTCGATCGAATCGATTTCTTTTCTGAGTTTTTCAATATCCATACGTTTATATCCCTATCGGGTTTGCTTTGATTTTTCAAAAAAAAACACCGCCTCCGGCCCGGTTGTTCCGTAACGGGGTTGAATTAATAAACTTTGAAATGTACTTTATTTCAATGGCATATTGGGAGGAAACTGATGTTTTTTTTAAAAATTTTTGTTTTTGCCACGTTTTTTGCCGTTTTGGCGGCCGGCTGCGCGAGTTCTCCCGCCCCCGGAAACGGCATTGTTCATGCGCCGCCGCAGAGTGACGAGTCGACGATGGCCCGGCGCGCGGAGGAGTTGGCGAAAACCCTTGCATCGTGCGAAACCCGCGGATTGGCGTTCCGTCCGGAAATGCTGGCCGAACGTCATTTCACGTCGCCGGCGGATTTTCTGGCGCTCGTCCGCAGATTCGGTTTCAACCGGCTTTACGTCTATCTCGATTCTCCGGAGTCGCTGGAATTGCCGCAGCTCGACGCGCTGCTGGTGGAGGCCGGCAAAGAGGGAATGCCCGTGGAGGCCGTTCTGCCGGAGGGCCGTTACGTGATCGGTCGGCGCGGAAACTTCATCCTGCGCTCATTCGTCTCCAGCGGTACCACGCTTGAGGAGATGCTTGAGCATCTCCGGAAGTTCGAGACGGAATCCGAACCGTTCCGCTTCTCCGGAGTCACCGTGCTGGCCGAACCGCATACTTTCACCTCCGCGAACATCCACCGCCCGAAAGCTCTGGTCTACGCCTGGAGCAGCGATACGTTCGGGCCGGGGCTCGACAACGACAGGATCATGCGCATCACGCTCGATAAACTCGCCGCTTTCGGCGGGAAGCTCGGCGGGATTCCGTATACGGTCGGAATCCCGGATTTCTACGAGGAGCTTGTCGCAGAGGGGAAACTTTCCGCCGGTTCCGTCCGGGATTTCGGTGGAATCGCCTCGAAAGTCCTCATCCGCAACGCCGGCAACAAGCCGACCGAGACGGTTGAAGCGGTCAGAAACGAACTCAAGGCGGCGAAAAACGGGACGCTGCTGGTCTCAATCACGCTTGCCGAACACACCTCCGTCACCTCGGGGTCGCTGCGGCGTCGCAACTGGGCGGACTTCATCCGTTCGCTCGATTACGCGATCGGGCAGTGGAAAACATTCCCCGCGTTCGACGGTGTCGTGCTCGGCCCGTTCCCCCGGATTGAAACGCTGTATCAGGAGAAATAGCGATGCGCTGCCCGAAATGTGGATGTCTGGATGACAAGGTGATCGATTCCCGTTCCGTCAAGGACGGCGCCGGAGTGCGCCGCCGCCGGGAATGTCTGGGGTGTTCCTACCGCTACACCACGATCGAGGGAATCATTCCCGAGGAGCTCAAGGTGGTCAAACGCAATTCCGTCCGCGAGGATTTCGACCGCGACAAACTGCGGCGCGGCATCGCCAATGCCTGTTACAAACGCCCGGTCAATCCGGATGAGATCGACCGGGCGGTCGAGGACATTGCCGCCGCGATTCTGCGCGATTTCGACAAGGAGGTCACGAGCGCCGAGATCGGCAGCCGCGTGATGGCCGAACTGCGCAAGATCGACCAGGTCGCCTATGTCCGTTTCGCTTCGGTCTACCGTAAATTCGAGGACGTCGACGAGTTCATCGACGAAATCCGCACCCTCAAATAAACCAGGACAGGTACTGATCTTGAAAGAACCGATGCTGATTCTGGCGCCGGGCCGTGAAAAGTCGCTGCGGCGTCGCCATGTCTGGATTTTCTCGGGCGCGATTGCCGCGCTCGAGGGGAACCCCGCCCCCGGCGAAACCGTCGTCGTGGTTGATTCGGAACGCCGTTTCCTCGCGCGGGCAGCCTGGTCGCCCGAGTCGCAGCTCGCGGCCCGGGTCTGGAGTTTCGACCCGGATGAGCCGATCGACGCGGCCTTTTTCCGCCGCCGGGTCCGGAACGCCGTGGAGTTCCGCCGCTTTCTGCGGCTCGATGCGCCGTCAGGGGGGGGCCGTCTCATTCATTCCGAGGGGGATGCGCTGCCGGGCCTGATCGCGGACCGGTACGGCGAATTCATCGTCGTGCAGTTTCTGAGCACTGGGACGGAACGTTTCCGCTCCGAGATCGTCGACGCTCTCCGCAGCGAGACCGGCGCCCGGGGAATCTATGAACGCTCCGATGCCGGGGTGCGTGCCAAGGAGGGACTTCCCGAACGGTGCGGCGTCGTTGCGGGCGAGGCTCCGCCGAATCCGATCGTCATCGAGGAGAACGGTGCGAAATTCGCCGTCGACGTGCGCCACGGCCAGAAGAGCGGATTCTATTTCGATCAGCGTGACGCCCGGGCATTTGTCGCCCGGCTCGCCGCCGGGAAACGCATGCTGAACGCATTTTCCTACACCGGCGGCTTCGGCGTTGCGGCTGCGCTCGCGGGGGCGGAACATGTCATCAACATCGACTCGTCCGCTCCGGCTTTGAAGCTTGCGGCGCACAACATGGAGCGCAACCGGATCCGTCCGGATCGGTATGAGAACCGTGAAAGTGACGTTTTCGCCGAACTGCGCTCGCTCTCTGCGGAGGGGCGGAAATTCGATTTGATTGTGCTGGATCCGCCGAAATTCATCGATTCGCGCAGCGCCCTGACGCGCGGCTGCCGCGCGTATCAGGACATTGCCCGGCTCGGATTCGGGCTGCTCGCCCCGGGCGGGGTTTTGTGCAACTTCTCCTGTTCGGGGTTGATGACGCCTGAGCTTTTTCAGAAGATCACGGCCGATGCGGCGGTCGAGGCGAACGTGCGCGGCGTGATCCTCCACCGCTTTGAACAGGCGGCCGATCACCCGGCGGCTCTGGCGATTCCGGAGAGTTTCTATCTCAAGGGACTCGCGATCCGGATCGATGCTTGAACTTCCGGCGGGCGGG
Organism: uncultured Victivallis sp.; assembly: GCA_944389935.1. Taxonomy (GTDB): domain Bacteria; phylum Verrucomicrobiota; class Lentisphaeria; order Victivallales; family Victivallaceae; genus Victivallis. The sequence continues at coordinate 92,249 of CALXOE010000005.1, read as the reverse complement.
TCAGTCGCGGATCCGGTAGATCTTCCCCTCGATGAGCGTGGCGTAAATCGCGCCGTCCGGACTCCGGGAGAAATCGTTCACCGCGGAGTCGCCCCCGCGAAAACGCCAGAGCAGCGTCCCACTGTCCGCGTCGACCGCGGCGATGACACCGTTGCGGCTGCCCGCATAGACGACTCCATCCGACTCCAGAATCGGGCAGGGGGCGTGTTCGTAACCGAACTTCAGGTCACACACCCATTTCAAGGTGAATTCCGACCGCCCGGTTTCGACTGCGATGAGTTCTCCGTCCATGGTTTTGGCGTAAACGGTTGAGCCGTCCACGCTTCTGCCGAGAGACTCCCGAACTTTATACGCATTGCTCCGCCAGATGGTTTTGCCGGTTTTGAGGTCGATCGCGGTCATGAACCGGTCCGGCGCAACGATGATGGCCTGCCCCCCGGCGATGACGGGATTCACGTTGCCGGGGGAGTAGAGAATTTGCGACTTGCCGTTGTTCCACTTCCAACGCAGTTCCAGCGTATCGGCATCGAGCGCGTAGAGATTCGTGTCCCACGCGCCGAACACGACGACGCCTTCCCCGACGGCGGGACGCCCCTGCATGGAACCGAACCCCTCACCGGAGGCTTTGATGCAACTGCCGTTTGCGTCGACCCGGTAGAATGAACGACTGCCGCCGCCGATGTAAAGTTCGTTCTCCGTCGCACATCCTCCGCCGATGACCGGCGCGGGAGTCGCCTGCCAGTGCAGCAGTTTGCGGGCGCGTTCCGAGAAGAATGCGATGCCCCCGCCTCCCTCCTGGCCGTCCGGCGCACTGGTCGTGCCGATGGCGACCGTTCCGTCGTAGGCCGCCGGCGTGGAGTAGAGCGGCGAACCGAGCTGTTTCTCCCACAAGACCCGGCCGTCTTCCGGGCTGAGCGCCACAAAACGGCCGTCGCTGGTCCCGTAATAAACTCCGTTCTCCGTGGCCGCCGCGCCCGTGAATACCGAAGCCGGATCCGCATGCAGCAGCGTAACTTCGACGTGATCGGGCAGGGGGGCTTCCGGAGGAAATGGTTTTACTTCCACCGGATCGCGCCGCTTGAATGCGAGAATTTCACCGCCAAGCCGCTTTTCGACCGCTTCGAGTGTTTTCCCGTCGGTCCTGAGCAGATTGTAGCCATGCGTCTTATGCCAGTCCGTGAGCGGGCGGCAGACAATGCTTTCGAGTCCGTAGATACGCTGCCGGAACTGCTCGTGCGTGTGTCCCGAGACGATTCCGAGCACATTGTATTTTCGTAGAATTTCCGCGATGGCCGGCCCGTTGCCGAGCTCTCCTGCCAGAGGATAGTGGCAGAAGACGATGACCGGTTTGCCCGCCCCGGCGAGTCGCTTCAGCGACTCTTTCAGGAATGCAACGTCCTCGCTGCGGACGTAGCCGTCCCCCATTTTCAAATAAGGTCCGGTCGGGAAGCCGATCAGCACAACCCCTTTGTTTTTGACGGCGAACCGCTCTTGCCCCCAGAGCCTGACAAAAGTCTGCCCCGCGCTTTCGGACCAGTTCGTCTCATGATTGCCGGAGAGAACGTAGAGCGGTTTCCGGATTCCGGAGAGTTGCCGGTGCACATTTTGCAGTTCCGCGTCCGATCCCCGGTTCGTAATGTCTCCGGTCACAACCACAAGATCGGTATCATTCCCGTTGATCTCCTCGACCAGCTGCGGCATGAGTTTGTCATCCGCGTTCCCCGGGGTGAGGTGCAGGTCGGTGAGCACTGTGATTTTCAGTTCCGCGGCAGTGGTAACCAGCGCCGAGATCAGCAAAAAAACGATCAGAATATTTCGCATGAGCGGCAGTCCTCCTGAATTATTTTTTTGGGTAACGTATCCTGCATCCGACCGGAAGTCAAGTTTTTGAGCAAAAAAAACGCCCGGAACCATGCTCCGGGCGCTCGCCTGCGGCAGTTTCCGCCGGGATTATTGAGCGGTTTTTTCCGTTTCAACGGGTTTGGAATCCACTGCGTCGCGCTTGTCGTTTTTGACCTTCCCGAGGTAATCGGGCAGGTCGAGCCCGGCCATGCCGGCGACGTCGTGCAGCGGCGGCAGGCTCTGCAGCATACCGGAGAGGAAGTTCGCCGTGGTGGTCTTGCCGTCGCCCGCCCGGCTGCCGCCGTCCCAGACGGTGACCTTGTCGATCTTGATCCCCTTGATCGCCTCGGTCTGCAGGGCGACGATCTCCTGAAGTTTTTCGATGAGCAGCATCTTCGACGCGGCGTTGGAATCGTTTTCGCACGCTTCGATGATTGCGCGGTAACCTTCGCCTTTGGCTTTCAGAATTTCATAATTTCCGCGCGCTTCGGCTTCGAGTTTCGCATAGATCGCGTCGGCCTGGCCTTTCGCTTCACGCCGCAGTTTTTCCGCTTCGGCGTCGGCCGCGATTTCGATCTGGTTCTTCTGGATTTCGGCCGGGACGATCACTTCGGCGCGCTGGCGCTCCATCTCCATCTTCGCGCGGGAGATCTGGGCGTCGGCTTCCGCTTCAAATTTCGCCTTTTCGATCTGGGCGGCCGCAACCTGACGGGCGGCTTCGGCGCGGCGGTACGCCTCGGCTTCCTGTTCGGACCTTGTGGCGTTCGACTTCGCAATCTCGATCGCGGAGACGTTCTCGCCCTGGGTCGCGGTCGAATCCGCCTGTTTGACTGCGATTCGGCGGTCGCGGTCGGCGTTCGCCTCGCCGGCGGCCGCGGCGGCTTCGGCCTGTTTGACGGCGATGCGCTGCGCCCGGTCCGCGTCGGCCTCGCCCGCGATGGCGGCGGCTTCTGCCTGTTTGACGGCGATGCGCCGTTCGCGGTCGGCATCGGCTTCGCCGGAGGCGGCTTCCGCCTCGGCTTTCGCAACGGCGATTCGCTCGAGCTTGTGCGCTTCAGCTGCGCCGATGCTGCCTTTGCGCTGTTCTTCGGCGACGTCGACTTTCGCCTTGTTGATCGCACCGGCGGCGGCGCGCTGCCCGATGGCCGCGATGTAGCCGGATTCGTCGGTGATGTCGGTGATGTTCACGTTCAGAAGTTCGAGGCCGATCTTCTTGAGTTCCTCCGCCACATTCGCCTCGACGGCGCGCAGGAACGTTTCGCGGTCGGCGTTGATCTCCTCGATCATCATCGAGGCGATGACCAGACGCAGCTGGCCGAAGATGATGTCTTTCGCGAGTTCCGCGATCGCTTCCGGACTCTGGCCGAAGAGACGTTCGGCCGCGTTGCCCATGATCTCCGGACTCGTCGAAACCCCCACTGTAAAGACCGACGGCACATTGATGCGGATATTCTGTTTGCACAAAGCATTGTCGAGATTCACCGCGATCTGCAGCGGGCGCAGCGAAATGTAGCCGTAATCCTGAATGACCGGCCAGACGAACTTCGCGCCGCCGTGGATGCACTTCGCCGCCTGATGACCGCCGGTCCTGCCGTAGATGATCATGATCCGGTCGGAGGGACACTTGCGGTACCAGGTCACCAGCGAGATGAAGAACATCAGGATGACGAACCCGGCGATGGTTGCGATGATGATGACTCCCATGCTTGAACACTCCTTGTTTCGTTAAAAGTGAAAGTCGTATGGTTGAGATTTGGCGATGGGCCGACTCTTCGCTTTCGCCTTTTTCTTTTTGCGGTTCAGGTAAAGCGTGAAGAGAAACGCACCACCGATTCCGGCGGCGAACCCGGCCGTGACCGGCAGGACATTCAGCAGGATTTTCAGCACAGACTTCTCCCCCCGGATCAATTCGGTTTGACGAGGAAACTGCCGTCGCCGAGATCTTCGGCGATGATGACGAGGCTGCCGGTCTTGAATTCCTCGTCGGCGCGTGCGCTGATCTGCCGGGTGCAGCCGGGCAGATTGACTGTTACGAGCCCGCCCGGAGCGCGCCCCGCCGGAATCGTCAGGTAAACGGTCCCGTGCCGCCCGACCAGCGCCTCGGCTGTGATGTTGCCCGACTGCTGCAGTTTCAGCATGAGCGATACGAGGAACGCCGTCAGCACCATCATGACCAGGCCGCTGATGATCGCGATGCCGAGCCCGCCGATCCCGAGATGGCCGTAGAAGAACCCGCCCCATCCGAAAAACGTGATGAACGCCATGATCGCTTTCAGCGAGAAGAAGTTCAGCCCGGCAATGTCGGAGACGTCGTTCGCGTTCACGTCGAAATCCATCCCGGCAGGATCCGCATCCACATCCGCGTGGAGTCCGGTCATGCTGAGGATGAACTGCAACGCGAGAACGACGCTGCCGGCCACGGCGATGAACAAATAGACACTGCGTCCGCCGGCCAGAAATTCATTGAGATCCTGCCACATGATCCGCCTCCTTTCTTTCGGGTTGTCTGTCGGGGGTAGACTCTGTCTTTATGTTATCACGTTTTCCGCCAAAATCAAAGGATTTTTCCGTTCAGACGCGAAAAAAACGAAAAATTTTTTCTTCCGCTTGCATTTGCGGAAAGCGCGGAGTATCTTCTCCCTGGTTTTCCGAAAAAAAGCAGAAAAAAGCGGGGTGGCTCATGATTCACTGTCCCGAGTGTGGTCGAGAGATTCCGGAGAGGGATTTCAACGTCTCGACCGATCTGGCTTTCTGCAGCGTATGCGGCACGAATTACAGCTATTCCGAGCTCGTGCAGGCGGAGAATGATGGAGATGTCTACCGGCCCGATCTGCCGCCGCGCGGGTTTCGGGTGACAAACATTCCGCCGTATGAGGAGGTGCTCTCCTACCGCTTCTTTTCGAGCGGGGTGTGGGGGCTGCTGATTTTCGGGATTATCTGGTGCGGGATGACAGGAGTATTCACGGTGAATATCTGGTTCGTTGAAGTCACGCCGTGGCCGGTGAAACTTTTTCTGCTCCCGTTTCAGGTGATAGGCCTCTGTATTCAGGGGGCGGTTCTTGTGACGTTGTTCGGCCGGGGGGAACTGCGGGTGCGGGATGGAATGCTTGAGACCTTTGCCGGAATCGGCGGACTCGGTTTGACCCGCCGGTGCGATCTTGCGAAAATCGAACGGGTCGCGATTGAGCCGACCTCCATGCGGCAGAACAATCGGCCCATCTACGGCGTTCAGATCCGCTGTGACGGACGGAAGCGGTTCGTCGGCCGCTGGCTGAGCAGCGAAAAGCAACAGTACATCGAGAGTTTCATCCGCCATCACATCCGCCGGAACGACGCCCGGAAAAAAGGGTTCTGGGCGTAACGTTCCGGCGCGGCGGAGGAGCGGTGAATGATAAGCGCTCTTTCAATCATTTCCAGTGTGTTTGTAGTAGGCGACGGATTCCGGTTTGCTGTCTGAATTCAGAAGACGCTTCTGGTACTCCGCGGCGGTATGGGATTTGACATGCCCGTCGAGATAACAGATGTTGCCGCCCATCCCATGCCGGGTGTAGCCATTGGTCGGCCTGACCGAGCCGCTGTTGTAATAGACAATGTCATTGCGGATGTCGCAGATCGCCATGACCGCGCTCGGACTCGGAACCGCATTGATCTTCCGGGGAACCGAATGCGGAATGCCGTCTGTCGCATCCACCGTAACCATGAGTCCGGCATTTTTTTCGCCGTTGACGGTCTGAATATAGGCGTTGAATCCATACCCGCGTTGCCACCAGGAGTAGTCGTTTTCACCATACTTTTCATTGTTGGCGGGGCAGCTGTAGGTGGAGGGACGGAACCGGTTCGGATCGTCAATGCTCCGGCTCTGATAGAGAATCCCGAGCAGCCGCGCATAGTTGTGGTTCCAGTACGTCCCCCCCCGGCCGGGCGGCAGCCCCTGGGTTTTGGCCGGGACGATGTAACCATCGTAATCATTGATGTACATCATGACTTCGGAACCCTGTTGCTTGAGGTTGTTCACGCAGGAGATGTTTCTGCCGCGCTCTCTGGCCTGCTGCAGCGCAGGCAGCAGCATCGCGGCGAGAATGGCGATGATCGCTATCACCACGAGGAGTTCGATGAGTGTGAAACAATGCGGGAGTGACGTTTTTTTCTGACGGAATTCCGGTGAACAGTTTGACGTTTTCATGTTGCAAATCCTTTCCTGTAAATGTATTGAATGAAAGTGTTTTTCAGTTGTCCATCCGGGAGAAAATCCATTTCAGGGTGCCGTTCCAGCTTTCTCCGGGGGCGAGAATCAACTCGCGGCTGCTCTCCATTTCAAAATTGCAGCAGCCGATTCCGAACCAGAGACGCGGTTTGCGGAATTTATCCGGAGAAAACTCCTGCCGGATCCGGTAGTTTTTCGAGGGGCTCACAAGTTCCCAGTATCCGGCCGTGAACTCCGGCGTGGTGCGGTCGCCGAGCCCCGTCCAGTACGGAATCTCAACCTCACCGCCACCGATCGGCAGTTTCAGCAGGTCCGAATGACTGACCGCCTCTCCGCCGACCGTGTACTCCGGGTGCATGTACCAGGAGCATTTGACCGGGGCGGCATTGAGGTTTTTCACCGTCACATCGAGATTCAGTATTCCCCGGTTGCCGAGCGTGATTTTTTTCGTGACGGCGAGTTTTCCGGGATTTTCCGCCGAAAGTTCGAGCCCGTCCGGAAGTACGTTCACGCGGTATGGCGTGTTGCGCCCGATTCCGAATCCATGCGGGCCGCGCACTTCATCCCAGATGCAGTAGTAAAATGCGATATTGTGCAGTCCCGCAAGTCGATCGTAGGGTACTGTAATCTGATTTTTCCCGGTGTGACGATCGTAAATCTCGAGAATGCGGCCGCCGCGCTGCGGGTCGACGGTCACTTCGAGCGAGTCGTCGGAGAGCACATAGACGTCATTGGCGTACCCGTACATCTTCGCGGTGTTGATGCCGGTTTTTTCCGCGAGACGGCGGACAAATATCGTCGCTTTTTCCGAGCTGCTTTCGTATTTTCCCTCGTAGCTGATCGCCAGTTCAAACCGGTCGAGAATGTTTCCCGCCGCGGCCGGAACCGGGAGTGCGGCATGTTCGCCCGCTTTCGGGCCGAGTGTTATGACCTTCGACTCAACCGTTTCCCCGTCGGGCGTTTCGAGAGAAAGATTCACTTCGACCGGCTCGGCGGTCGGATTCGTCAGCGTCGCGCCGATTTCGGCTGCATGTCCCGCACCGGTTACGACCACGGGGGTGTCGGGTTTGAGTCCAATGCGGTCGGAAGCCGCCTGTTCTTCGACTTTGACCGCTCTGGTCAGCTCGACCGGAGCGGCGCTTTCGAGATAGACCGGGGCGGGGCCGTAGAGCGTACGGAATGTTCCGTCCGCGGCGGTCCGGATCTCCTTGGTTTCCCCCATCATTGAAACCACGGTGACGGCACCGGGCTGCGTGCGGAAACGCCCGGTCATCTCGGAAGCGCCGTTCCACACGATCGTGATGTACCGGTTCGTCTCCGGATTCCGGTAGACGTAGCCGAAGTTCACCTCGTCGGAGCCTTTCATTTTTCCGGAAAAGACGCATGGCCCGAGTTCGCGCCCGAGCACCTGGCACGCATAGAACGCGGGTTTCTTCTGGCCGTAGTAATCGAGCATGCCGAAAGAGTGCTCTGTGTAATTTTCGTCGCGCCCCTCGTCCCAGAAGCTGTAGACAAAGACGCGGCGGAATCCGAGAACATGCTGGATGACCAGTCCGCGCACGAGAAACGCCGCCTTGCGTTCCGGCGTCATTTCACCGACCGGATTGGCGACGTTGCAGTCGGTGTAGCCGAATTCGGTCGAGATCATCGGCTTGTCTCCGTCTCCGTATTTCGCCATAATTGCGCGGATTTTGCTGACCCGTTCAAACAATCCCTCGGGACTGCCGGAGGGGTAGCCCGGCGGATAGACGAATTCGGTTGTGTTGCCGAGGTAGTTGTGGATGTCGAGCACATCGAAGTGCTCTTTCGCTCCGGCGGCGTAGAACTCTTCGAGGAAAGTCAGCGACCGCCCGTCAAGGCAGACGGTTGGCGCATAGAGCAGGGCGTTGGGAATTGCCGCTTTCAGTTCCCGATTCGTGGCTTCCACCTTTTTCACGTATTCCGCTCCGCGAATGCCGCGCAGGTGCGGTTCGTTCCCGGCGCCGTAAAGGTGAATTCCCAGCTGGCCGCCATTGGTGTAGTTGCGTTTTCCGGAAAAAGTGGTTACCGCGATGCCGCGGTCATAGCACATCTTCACGATTTCAGGATAACTCTCCCACCAGCGGATCGTCTTGAACGGGGTCTGGGAGAGCAGATCGAGGGCGACCGTCTCCCATTCCCTGGTGCGTCTTTCGTGACGCGCGCCGCCGCCGCCCCAGTAGTGATTGATTGCGAGCATATCTCCGAATGTTTTCACATCGATCGGCCCCGGAGGTTCGTAGGCGAATGGCTTTACGACCGGATATTCGCCTTCTTCGTAGAGCGCGGTGACACCGTAATATTTTTTTTCACCGGGCGTCAGTGGATAGACGATGAAACTTGTGATGTTCGCGGGGAAATTCCCGATGCGTTCGACGTTCGGAGCTGTGATTTTGGTGAACGGTGTGTCGGAACGGTAGAGGCGGAACTTCTTCACCTGCGAGGCGGATCCGAAACCGCTCCAGTCGAGTTTCAACGCGCCGGATCCGATGCCGTTTCCGCGCAGCGTCACTTCCGGCCGCTGGTTTTCCGGCAGAAGTGCGGTTGTGTCCGCGTCCTCGGGAAGCCGGATGCCCCAGACCGCGGCTTCCGAAAGGATCAGCTGCATGCGTGCGGGGTGTTTCTTCACGCGGAACTGCACATAACGCGCCGCCGCCGGTTTCTCGAGCTTGAGCTCGACCATTTCGCCGAGCTTTTCCTTCTGGTTCAGCAACCCGTCGGGACATTTCACTGAGCCGACCGAGACGAATTTCGTCCCATCCATTGAAAGCAGCAGTTCGAAAGTTTCAAACCCCTGCATCTTCGTTTGTTGCGACCAGATCGCTGCGCGGGTGACAACACAGGCTTCCTTAAGATCGATGGTGAAAGTTGCGTAATATTGACCGCCCCAGTTGCCGAACGCCTGGCAGGTCCCGTCGGTTCCGCGCCGTCCGTCGAGCAATACGCGGTTCGTTCCGTTCGGACGAGAGCCGGTTTTGAGCATCTCTTCGGATTTTGTGGCATAGGGACCATCCGTTACCCACTCAAGAGTGGCTCCCGTTGCAATTCGTTTGCCGTCGGCGGGAAATACGCTGCCTGCGGGGTTGTCGCTCAACAGCTTCTCTTCGATCTTCACTTCCGGCGCGAGCTGGACGGTGATCGCTTCCGCGGCTTCCGTCGTTCCCGCCTCGTTGCCCCAGATGGCGGCTTCCGAGATGATCTGCTGCGGCGAGCCGTCCCGCACTTTGACCCGGAACAGCACATACTGCGCCCGGACCGGTTTTTCAAACCTCAGTTCCAGAGGCGCGCCGAGACGTGTCTGTTCGGTTGAGAGTCCATCCGGAAATGCGCCGTCCGCCACCACTGAGAAGTTTTTTCCATCAGTTCCCGCCAGAATCTCAACCCGCCCGCTTTTCTGATTTTTGCTGAACTGTGCCCAGACCGTGACCCTGGTGAGGTCATACGGTTTTTTAAGGTCGATGATGAAACTTTCGACGCGGTTTTTCGGCATCCACGATCCGAATCCCTGGCAATCTCCCTCCGGTCCGCGCCTCCCATCCAGAAGTGCGCGGTGTGTTCCGTTCGGCGCGGCGGCGGTCTTGATGAATTCCGGGCTGCAGCCGAACTCTCCCTCTGTGATGAGGGACAAGGTCGCTCCCGTTTTGATGCGGGGTTCCTCTGCGGGGAATGTATTGGATTTCCATCCCGGGCGCTCGTTGTCCGTCAGCAGAAAATCGCCCGCATAGAGTGCGGAAGTGAGGAGCAGTGCTCCGGAGATCAGAAAGGTTGATTTCCTCATGTTTCAGTTTCCTTTGGTTATGTCTGCGACAGAGTCACGGACGATCAATTCAGTTTCCAGTGTATCGCAAGGCAGGTTGTTCCTCCGGTTCTTCAGAAATTCATCCAGATATTTTACCGCGAGGAATCCGAGTTCCGTCAGCGGCTGCTTTACCGTGGTCAGAGCCGGATGCTGATAGCGGCCATGCAGAATGTTGTCGAATCCGATAACGGAAATGTCTTCCGGTACGCGCAGATTCGCATCCCAGCATGCCTTGATTGCCCCGATCGCCATTTCATCGTTTGAGCAGAATACCGCTGTGATTTCCGGGCAGGTCAGCAGTAGTTGGGTGCACTGATTGTAGCCCGCCTCATAAGTTTCCGGCGTCGGCTGGTGCGGGATGATCCACGCTTTCCGGTACTCCGGATTGATTTGTTTCATCATGTCCTGATATGCCTGAAGCCGCTGCTGATGATTCCCGTTGTGTTCAAGTGTGTTACAGAGAAATCCGATGTTCCGGTGGCCGCAGCCGGCCAGATATTCCATCGCCTTGACCGCTCCGGAATACGATTCGTTGTTCAGAAATCCCATCTTCGGCGCACTCTGCTCGCCGTTGACCAGCATGGTCGGGATTTCCGCTTCAATCAGCTGCGGAAGCTGATCGGTCACCCGTTCCGGCGGAAACAGCACCACCGCGTCGCATCTGCGCTCGCGAATCAGCTGCAGCAGCGGCTTCGCCTCCGGCGCAATCCGGTATAAGATCACTGTTACGTCCAGCAGCCCGTCGTCACTGTAATCCGCCACCCCGTCGAGCACCTGCGAAATGTATTCGTTCACGAGCGACGAGTCCATCACCACGATGATCCCGATGTTGAATCTCCGCTCACTCCCTTTCGTCGGCGCGAAGTTGAACTTCTCCACCACCGCCGAAACCCGCCGGCGCATCGCCTCGCTCACGTCCGTCCGGTTGTTGATGACCCGCGATACCGTCGCAAGCGAAACCCCGGCCTCCTCCGCCACAAGTTTGATGTTGATCTCTTTTTTGTGTCTTGCCATTTTTCGGAATCTCTCCCGTCATAATTTATTTTCGTAAATTAATTATGACACAAATCAACCCGAAAAGCAAGAGGAGAAAAATTTATTTTCGAAAAAAAATTTCCCCGAAGGGCGACAGCCGCACAAGACGTGGAGACGCGGGAGTTCAGACGGTATCGTTCCAGCTCTTTTTGATTCTGCGCTTTTCAAGCGGAAGAGGCCGGAGACGGGCGATGACCCAGATCCCGACCGAGAGCAGAATCGTCGCGACGGCGAAGTAGATCCGGTAACCATACAGCGGATTTCCCTCCGGAGCAAAACCGGCGCAGAGATCGAGCAGTACCCCGGTCACGGTCATTCCGGCGATTCCGGCACCGGCGCCGTTGATGACCGCGATGAACATGGAACTTGCCACGCGCCGCTCTTCCGGCACGGTCTGGAGAAAATAGTGGGTCACCGAATTCGTCGTCCCGAGGTTCATGCTTCCGGCCAGCAGGAACGGGATGATCAGATAACCCGGCGTGAATTGTGCCGGGGCGAGAAGCCAGAGCAGGCCGATCCCGAGCATCAGGATATAGGCGTACAGCATCGTTTTGCGCGGTCCGATCGTGTTGGCGACCTTGCCGGAGAGAAACGACGCCGCCGCGCTCGCCCCGAATTGCGCGAGCGCATAGAGCAATGCTCCCGTGTCGCTGACCCCGCAGCCGCGCTTCAGCGCGAGCATCGAAATCGGAATCAGCATGATGACCGCCAGATTGACGCAGAAGCCCGCTGCGAGCAGCCGCAGCAGCTTGCGGTCGCGCAGGACCTTGCGGAACTCTCCGGCGATCGGTTTCCGGGCCGAGTCGCGGATTCCCTCGGTTTCATCGATCCGGTTGATGAAGCGCGATGAGGTGAACCCGCACAGCGCCCCGGCGACGATGATTCCGGTCAACATCCCGAGGCTGTCGCTGAATTTCAGAAGCAGACTGATGGTGATGAGCGCAACGAGGCAGGAGACGTAGAAGAGACCGGTGCTGACTCCGATTACTCTGCCGCGATCCGCATCGGTCGTGATGTTTCCGATAAGCGGCTGCGACATGACGACTCCCGCCGCACGGAAGCCGTAGAAGAAAAAAGCTCCCGTGAGCAGCATCCCCATCGCCGTCGTCCGGAATCCCGAGATACATACGAGCGCCGAACCTGCCACAAGCAGCGCCGCGATGTTCCGCGCAATCCAGAAGATCGACTGGCTGCGGGCGGCGCCGGTCCGGGCCGTGACGATCTTTCCGAGCGGCAGAAGCAGATAGCCGAAGTAAAGCATCGCTCCCAGAGCCGAAACGATGTAATCCGGGCAGCCGAGCCGCACCGCGAGCAGAATCAGCACCGTCTCCCCGAGGCACATGTAGGAGAGCCCGTTGATGAGGTTGAAGAGATTGTAATTACGCTGCGACTCCCGGCGCTGAGCCGGTGTCAGCGGTTGTTCCCGGATCATTTTTGTCCGCCTCCGGTACTTCCGGCTCGATTCCGCATGAGTAGCTGTTCCTGTTGCCCCGGAAAGCACCGCGCCTGCCGGTTTGTGTGATAATATACTCTCTGCCGCGTCAATTACCACAGGAAAAACTCTTTTTTTCCGTTTTTCCCGCGCGGAGCTTGACATTGTCGTTCCCCGTGATACAGTAAACTGTGCTGTTTCAGCAAATCAGGAAAGGAGGCCGTTGATGAGCAAGAGCCACGATGTCAAAAAAGATGCCAGGAAACCCGCGTCCAAGACCCTGAAAGAGAAACGCGCGGAAAAGCGCGCCAAGCGCGGAGAGTAAACAGCATCCGGAGGAAATGAAAACACAGAGGCGGCTGAACCCGTTCCGGCCATCCGCCTCTGTTGCTCCGCCGGGTCAGAGCTCGTCTGCGAGCCGGGCGCACCATTGATTGATGCGTCCGTCCGTTTCTCCCGGTTCATTGTCTTCGTCCAGGGCGAGTCCGACGAAGAAGCCGTTTTCCTCGGCGGTCGAGCCGGTATGGGAATACGTTTCGCTGCTCCATTTCCCGATGAGCCTGCCGCCGGCGGCGACGGCTTTGTCGGCGATTTCCGCCATTCCGTTTACGAAAGTATCGGAGAACCCAACCGAGTCGCCGAGCCCGAAGAGTGCAACCGGAGTTCCGGAGAGATCGGCAGATTCCAGCATCGGCAGTGCGTTCTGCCAGTCGTCCTGAAGTTCGCCGCACCCCCAGGTGGAGGTGCCGAGAATCAGAAGATCCGCCTTAAAATCGTCCGGCCCGGCTTCCGCAACGTTGATCACTTCCCCGCCGAGTTTCGCCGCTATGGCTTCCGCCGCGCGTCTGGTGTTGCCGGTACTTGAACCGTAGATGATTTTAATTGTTTTGCCCATGGGATGTCTCCCCCTTTCTGTTGACCGTCCGCGTACGTCATGCCGCCCGGGCGGTATTGTGAATTTTGCGCAGGGAGGCGGCAAGCGGCTCCCCGCTGTCGAGAATGATTCGGATTGAGTGTTCCGCGCGCCGGTAGCGCGCCATGATTTCAAGTGATTCTGCCGGATCGCCCGCTACCCGCCAGAGCCCGTGCGGCAGAGTCAGGCAGTCCGCAGGGTTTTCAAGAAAGCCGCGCACGTCTTTGAGCGGATACCCGAGAAATATACCGATTTCATGCGGAAATTCTCCCGTTGAATCTTCGCAGCGGCAGGCCAGCTCCGTGAGTTCCGCGCCGGGGATGTAGTTGCGCTCCCGCAGAAACTCCGCCGTCTCGGGCCGTGCCAGATGCGCTGCGAGAATTTCCTGCCGGAAAAACAGCACGACTAGGTTTCTGCTGTTCCGCCTCAATATCCGGCATTCGAGCCGCAGCGCCGCGAGAATTTCCCGCTGCCTGGCGCAGAACAGATCAAACTGCTTTCCGCCGGCCAGGCGGCGGCAGTTCGTCAGCCGCAGCAGCCCCGCCGGTTTCTCCCCGAGAATCACCGGCGCAAGTTTTATGACCAGGTGCCGGATCAACCGGCATGTCTCCGGACAGTTCGGCAATCGCTCCATTTCGGCTCTTCCTTTTTTTTGTTAGTTTTGTCTAATTTCCTGTGTAAATAAAAAAGCCACACATCACAATATAGATGCGTGGCGGAAGATGTCAAGAGGAAAAATTAGAAAAGTCTAAGTTTTTCCGGTTCGATCCGGTGCAGGGTGAGTTTTCCGTCGAGATACTCGTTGATGCTTTCGGCAAAGGCGAGGTAGTGCGCGGTCCGGTTGTGGATCTGCAGCGCGTCGTCGCTCTCCCAGGTTTCGAGGATGAGATACCAGTTCGGATGAAGAACATCCGGATAAATGTCGTAACTGATGTTGCCGGATTCTTTCCGGGAGTTTTCGATGAGGGGCTTGACCATCTCCTCGAATGCTTCGGCTTTTTCGGAGCGGACCGGGACGGTGACGATGAGTTTGAACATGTTGGATTCCTTTGGGTTAAGGTTGTTCGGGGGAGGGGATCACCGGGCCGGCGGGAGCTTGTCCCGGTTGCTGCAGAAGCTGTTGTTTCTGCATCTCCTGCTGAAGTTGCTGTTGAAACTGCGGCAGATTCTCCGCCATCTTCCGGCGGGTGACCTCCGCGAGTGCGACGGAGATTTTCGCGTCCGCAGCCGCTTTTTTGCGCCCGATGGGGGTTTGATAGAAACGGATCAGTTCGCGGATCTCGTCGAGTGTGTAGAGTTCGAGATAGGTTCTGGCGAGCTCCTCTTTCTGCGCTTCATAGGAGATCGTCCGGCGCAGATAGGACTCGAATACATGACGGAACGGAAGCAGCTGCGGATTGCTCTGAAGCTGGGCGTCGAGGCTGTTCTGCAGCGTCAGCTCCATCGTACGGGGCGTCCCTGCAACCTCGAGCAGCGTACAGGCGAGCATTCGCTCTTCCGGTCGCAGTACGCGGGTGGACGGCTCATCGGCCGCCGCGGCGCTCCAGCCGAGAGCCGCGCCGAGTGCGACAATGGAAAACAGCGGGCGGAATTTCATGGTTTTTTCTCCTTTCCCGGCTCACCGGCCAGCCGGATTCCGTCGTCGGTAATCACGATTTCACGCTCCTTGTAGAGCATGCCGATGAGCTGTTTGAACACACGTTTGCTGAACGGAAAATATTGCCGGATCTCCTCCAGGCTGCTTCTGGATGTGAGCGGCAGAAATCCTCCCGCTTCGCGCAGTTTGTCGAGAACGGCCGGTTTTTCGGCGACGACCCCGCGGAATCCGTCCCGCCGCAGCCGGACGTCGACCCGGTTTTCGCCGGGTCGGATCGCGTGGACGTATCCGGTCAGCCGATCGCCGGGCGCGACGGGCCGGAAGAGCTCGTTGAAGTAGAGAATCCCGATGTATTTCTCATCGACGAGTACGCGCCAGCCGAGGCGGATCTTCTCCCAGACCGTCACGCGAACCTCCTGATCCGGTTTGAGTTCCGATACGTCGCCCCTGCAGAAGCGCCCGAGGCGGCGCGAGGCGGCGATCCGCCCGGTTTTCGGATCGACGTAGATCCGCACAAGACACTCTTCCCCCGGGGAGACCCGCTGCGGCTGTTCGCGGAACGGCAGGAGCAGATCCTTGTCCATTCCCCAGTCGAGAAAGGCCCCGATCTTCGTGACCTCTTTCACACGCAGCAGTGCGAACGTTCCGGCTTCGCCTTTCGGCTTCCGGGTGGTGGCGACGGGGCGGTCCTCGGAGTCGCGCAGCAGAAACACTTCGATCTCGTTCCCCGGTTCGAGATCGGGAGGAACGAATTTATTCGGCAGCAGGACTGTTTCCCGGTGATTGCGCCCGTCGGAGAGGTAGAATCCGGAATCGGTTCTCCGTTCGGCGACGAGCTGACAGATTTTTCCAATGGGCAGCATGGTTCACAGATTCTTTCCGATGATTTTGATCGCTCCGAGGGGACTTGCGACCCGCCGCGATACGACGGCGCACTTGACGCGCAGCAGGAAGAAGATCGGACGCGCCGTAAACTCTTCGTCGAGCGACTCGAAGTTGCCCTGACCCTTCGAGATGACCACATCCGCTTTCTGCATCGCCTCGAGGAGTTCAGGCCTGCTGCGGCGCAGTGAGACGCCGGGCGCGCAGTCGCCCGTGTCGACGATCGGCACTCCCGTGATTCCGGAGAGCGCCGCTTCGCGGCGGGTCACGTCGTTCAGGATCGGTTTCCCGCGCACGCCGACGGTGATTTTGTCTCGATATGGTTCGATGAGCAGCCGGTCGATGACCGCTTCCCCGCAGTTGTCGAGCATGTAGAAGATCGATCCGGCCGCGTCGAGGCGGCGTTTGAATTCCGCGCAGAGTTCGCGGTCGAACGGCAGATCGAGCACCTCCCGGATCTTCGACTCGGCCTCGTGCAGATCGAAGTTCGGATTCACGCCGTAGTCGATGATGTTTCCGCCGATGGCGAACCGCACGGCCGCCTCGAACGGATCGGGAGCCTGTCGCACCATCTGCTGCAGTTCCGGCAGCAGTGCGAGCCCGAGTTCGGTCGAGCGGTCCTTGATTTCGCGCAGCGGGTCGCCCACTCCGGTGAGTTCCGTCATGAGGGAGTGGAACATCGCGGCGAATTCGGGCGGAGTCGTTGTCTCATCCGCTTTGATCACGAGTTCCAGCAGCCGTTTCACGATCGCGTGCTGGCCGGAGGCGTCCGGGGCGGCCTCTTTCGCGAGCTCCGAGAGCTGCGAGAGAATGCACGGGTAACAGTCAACTTGAACACGCATCGTTACGCCTCCCCCTCCGAAGTGCCGGCGGCATCGAGCTTCTGCCGGAAAAACCGCTTCCGCGCAACGAAGCTGCGCACGGCCAGACCCCACCATGCCGCACAGCCGATCGCGAGCACGAGCAGAATCCACTCCCCGAACCGGACGAAGAACGTCGGGGCGGGGTGATCCGGAACGTGGACCGCAAGTTTCCGGAAGCCGCGTCCGCGCCGGAGTTCGAGCCGCTTTTCCGGGCCGGGAACTTCGAGGATCTGCGTGATTTCGCCGGTCGGCAGGACGACGAGAGATCCGCCGTTGTTGCCGCACCGCACCATCGGCAGCCCCGTTTCGACTGCGCGCATGACCGCGTTGGCCAGATGCTGCTCGGGTTCGCTGCTGGTCGGATACCACGCATCGTTCGAGATCACGACGAGGACATTCGCTCCGCGCAGTGCGAATGCGCGGGTGAGATAACTGAAGATTCCCTCGTAACAGATCGCCACTCCGGCGCGCACGTTTTTCCCGAGCGGAACCGGGTCGAAATCGGTCCCGGGAGCGAGGTCGCGGTTCATGTCGATCCGCCGGATGACGAATTCGGGCAGAAACGCCCGGAACGGCACATACTCGCCGAACGGGACGCGGTGAATCTTGTCGTATTTGCGGCGCAGTTTCCCGGTTTCGTCGAAGTGGAGCGCGCTGTTGGTGACCTTGAGGTCGCGTCCGTCGACCGGGAGCGGATCCTGGAAGTCGATCGCTCCGATCAGCATCGGTACATGGTACGCATACGTGAGCATCCGGATTCCGGTCCGGAACAGCGTTGAAACAGGATGTGCCGCGCGGAACGGCACCGGTACCGCCGATTCGGGCCAGATCACGAGATCCGGTTTCGGGTCGGCCGTCATCGCTTCCCGCGAGAGGGTGAGGTAAACTTCGAGCGCCTCCCGGGCCTCTCCGATGTCCGCGTTGCGCCGCTGGGAAATATCTCCCTGCAGCACCGCCGGAAACCAGTTCGCCGGCTGTTTCCCGGCCGTTTCCGCGCGGCGCAGGTAGAGCGCGAAGCCCGCCGCGTGCAGCAGCGCGAAGCAGGCCGCCGCGAAGAGCAGGAGCTTTTTCCCCGGCATCCGGAAGCGGGTCGCCGCCGCCGTTCCGACCGCCGTTCCGAAGAAAGCGGTTGCGAACATGATTCCGAAGTGCCCCGTGAACGAGGCGAACTGAATGAGCGGCAGATCGCGCCACATCGTAACCGAGAGATCGTTCCACGGAAAGAGTCGCGAGCGCGTCCATTCGATGAGCGTGTAGAGCGCGGCGGACGCGGCGGCGAATCCGAGCAGCCGCCCGAACGCCGCGGCCGATCCGAGGAACCGCATGCGTGAATCGAACCCCTCGAGCTCCACCGCGACCGGAAACACCGTGTTCCGCCAGAGAAACGGCAGGAGTGCGCTCCAGAGCGCCGGCCAGAGCGAGATCGCCCACGGCATGAGGAACGGGATCACCGGCTCGATCTCCCGCAGGAAGCGGAACGCGAAGAGCGACCAGCCGAATCCCCAGGCATAACCGCACAGCGCCGCGAATTTCCAGCGCGACCGGCACGCGACCGCCGTCACCGGCGCAAGTGCGATGAGCGCGAGAACATTCCAGTTCAGAGGCGGCAGCGCCGCCGCGAAGCAGACGCCCCCCAGAAAACAGCCGAGCAGGTCGAGCAGCCGGTAACGGAGGGCCGCCCGGCGGATTTCATTCGGCTCTTTTTCCGCCGAAGTGTCCGGTCCTCCGGAAAAAAACTTGCGTAAATACAACATTTCGGAACGATTCCCATTGACAGAAACGTGGATCTGGTGTAATTTACACTGCTTTGTGGATAAATTCAAAAGCTCCTCCGGATTTATCTTGTGAAATGAGGAGTCAACGGCCGGTTCCGCCCTCTGAAAAGGGGGAGTCCGGTTTACAGGTTTGCAGGAAAGATCATGAAAATCGCAGAGATTCAGGAATTCGATCATCTGGTGATCGGCAGCGGGCTGGCCGGACTGTCGAGCGCGCTGCATCTGGCCGAATCCGGTCGCAGCGTGGCAGTCGTGACCAAGCGGGAGATTTACGAGTGCAACAGCCGTCTGGCGCAGGGCGGTGTCGCCTGCGTGATGGACAGTCTCGACTCGTTCGAGGAACATGTGAAAGATACGCTCGAGGCCGGGGCCGGCCTCTGCGACGTCGGCGCCGTGCGCGCGATCGTCGAGGCGGGGCCGGAGGCGATCCGGGAGCTCATCGAACTCGGCGCGAAGTTCACGACCCGCGGCGACCTCGGCTATACCGAGGAGCCTCAGGAGTATGACCTCGGCCGCGAGGGCGGCCACCACAAACGGCGCATTCTGCACGCCGGAGACATCACCGGCGCGGAGCTCGAGCGCGTGATGATCGAAGCGGTTCGGTCGAAGCCGAACATCAAGGTGTTCGAATATCATGTCGCGATCGATCTTGTGGTGAGTTCGCGGCTCAATTTCGGCGGGCCGAACCGCTGTTTCGGCGCGTATGTGCTCGACGTGAAGAACGGCAACATCGTGACGTTCCTCTCGGCTTCGACCACGATCGCCTGCGGCGGAGCGGGAAAGGTCTATTTGTACACGAGCAACCCGGACGTCGCGTGCGGGTCCGGGGTGGCGATGGCTTACCGGGCCGGGGCGAAGATCGCGAATATGGAGTTCATCCAGTTCCATCCGACGATCCTCTATCATCCGACGATCCGGTCGTTCCTCATCAGCGAGGCGCTGCGCGGCGAGGGCGCGGTTCTCAAATGCCGCGATTCGCGTGACTCCGAGCCGGTCGAGTTCATGCAGAAGTATCACCCGATGAAGAGCCTCGCGCCGCGCGACGTTGTGGCGCGCGCGATCGATTCGGAGATGAAACGCACCGGGGAGGAGTGTGTCTACCTCGACATCCGCCATCTCGACGAGGAGACGCTGCGGCGTCGTTTCCCGAACATTTTCGCGAAGTGTCTCGAGGCGGGGATCAACATGGCGAAAGACCTGATCCCGGTGGTTCCGGCGGCCCACTTCGTCTGCGGCGGAATCAAGACCGACGTGAACGGCGAGTCGAGCATTCAAGGGCTCTACGCGGTCGGGGAGTCCGGCTGCACGGGGCTGCACGGGGCGAACCGCCTCGCGAGCAACAGCCTGCTCGAGGCGCTCGTGGTCTCGAAATTCTCCGCGAGGGAGATCGACCGGAAGTATCCGATGTTCCTCGCGGGACGTCCGACCGCCGAGAGCGCGCTGAACTGGACGACCGGCAACGCGACCGATTCCGACGAACAGGTCGTCATCACCCACAACTGGGATGAGATCCGCCGCTTCATGTGGGACTACGTCGGCATCTATCGGACGAACAAGCGGCTCGAGCGTGCGAAAAACCGCATCAAATTGATCCGAAAGGAGATCGAAAAGTATTACTGGGATTTCATCGTGACCGCCGACCTTGTGGAACTGCGCAACATCGCGACGGTGGCGGAACTCATCATCGACTGTTCGCTGCAGCGGCACGAGAGCCGCGGGCTTCATTATAACGCCGATTATCCCTACAAAGATCCGGAATTGGAGTGCGTGGATACGGTCATTCAACGGAAGCTGTGATTGTCTGCCATGAAACATGAATTACCGGTGCCCGCTCATGTCGTCGACCTGATTTCGGAGTTGCAGGAGGCGGGTTATGAATCTTACATTGTCGGCGGCGCGATCCGCGATCTGCTGCTGGGGAGACAGCCGAAAGACTTCGACATCTCGACCTCGGCCACGCCGGAGGAGGTGCGCGCGGTCTTCGGGCGTCGTTCCGCCCGGATCATCGGGAAACGATTCCGGCTTGTGCATGTGACCTGGTGCGGAGAGCTGTTCGAGGTGAGCACATTCCGCCAGGCGCCCGCGCACAGCGGCGCGAATGCGAAAAAGGATCTGCCGGAGAATCTGATCCTTTCGGACAACTCGTTCGGCACGGCGGAGGAGGATGCGTGGCGGCGGGACTTCACCGTCAACGCGCTCTTCTTCGATCCGGTCAAAAACGAGCTCATCGACTTCACCGGGCAGGGGGTGGAGGATATCCGGAACCGGGTGGTGCGGGCGATCGGCAACCCCGGACTCCGCTTTGAAGAGGACCCGGTGCGCATGCTGCGCGCGCTGAAACTCATCGGACAATACGATTTTACGATGGATTCGGCGACGGAGAACGCGCTGTTCTCCCATCTGGAACTGATCCGGGTCGCTTCGCCGTCGCGCCTCGCCTTGGAACTGGAGAAAATTCTTGCAAGTTCCTATGGCGACAAACATTTTCAGGCGTTCCATGATTACGGGCTTCTGCCCTATTTTCTGCCGGAACTCAACCGGGCGTGGGATACGCCGCACGGGGATTATGCGCTGAATCTGCTCAACGAGCGCAACTGCCGGGTGCGCGAGGGGCTCTACCGCAACAGCGTTTCTCTGGCGATGGCGACTCTGGCGCTGCCGTTCGTCGAAAAGGAGTGCGGCGCGCAACCCGGCAACTTGTGGAAACCGGGTCCGGATTCGACCGCCGCGATCCGTGGCGTGCTCGATACGCTCTTCAAGCCCCAGACGATGATGAACCGCATGACGCTTTCGGCGGAGCGGGTGTTGATTCTGCAGCCGCTCTTCGGCGACGCACAGTCGAAAGAGAAACTTGTGGAGGCGAAATCCTATCCGCACAGCCGCGAGCTGCTGTTGATCCGCACTGCGGTCGCGGAGGAAGACACGGCGGAAATCGAACGGCAGTGGCCGCCGGCTTCGGCACGCCGCCGTTCCGGATCGAAGCGGGAGCGGAGCGACAACGGCGGAGACGGGCCGAAACGCCGCCGGCGCGGACGCCGCTCCGGTCGGGGACACGAAAAGAATCGAGGGGAGTGACGCGATGAAATTGTTTCCGGGTGCGGGATTCCGGAGAGGAATGGTTCTGCTGCTGACTGCAGGTTGTCTGTACGGGGCGGCCGCGGGGGAGCGGATTCTCAAGCATCCGGTGACCGGCCGACCGGTCGCCTACGGCGGGAAGTTCTCGAGTGCGCAGGTGAGTGTGCCGGATGCGTATCGACCGAAAGCGCGCGAAATGCGCGGCGTCTGGGTCGCGACCGTCGAGAATATCGACTTCCCGGCGCATAACAACGCCGCGGCATTTCAGCGCGACTATCTGACGATTGTGAACAACTTGAAGCGGGCGAACTTCAATACAGTTTTCTTCCAGGTGCGCCCGATGAACGATGCGTTCTACCCCTCGAAACTCAATCCGTGGTCGCGCTGGATGACCGGGCAGGAGGGGAAAGCCCTCGCGGGCTTCGATCCGCTCGCATTCATGGTCACGGAAACCCACCGGCGCGGGCTGGAATTCCATGCCTGGCTGAATCCCTACCGGGTGGTCGCTTCGACGAAACTGCGCAAAGCGGCCTACTTAAAGACGCTCGACAACCGGAATTTCGCAAAGCGCAATCCACACCTCGTGCTGGAGGTGAAGCGGCCGGACGGCACCTGGTCGCTCCTGCTGAATCCCGGTGAGCCGCGCGTCGTGCGGCACATCATTGAGACCGTGCGGGAGATCGTGCAGAATTACCCGGTCGACGGGATTCACTTCGACGACTATTTCTATCTGTACGGCGGAGTCGGAGATACGGACCGCAACACGTTCCGGCAGTATAATCCGCGGCGGCTGCCGCTCGAGGATTGGCGTCGCGCGAACGTCGACGCGGTGATCTCCGGAGTGAAACAGGCGTTGACGGTTCACTTCCGCCGGACCGGGCGGAAAGTCGCGTTCGGCGTGAGTCCGTTCGGGATCTGGGCCAACCGCAAAAGCAATCCGGCCGGTTCGTTGACGGGAGGCTTCCAGTCGTTTTCCGGTCAGTATGCCGATACGCGCGGCTGGGTGAAGAAAGGGTGGGTCGATTATATCGCTCCGCAGCTTTACTGGCCGTTTTCGATGGATGTCGCGGCTTATGCGGCGCTGGCCGACTGGTGGGCCGGAACAGTGAAAGGGACGAATGTGAATCTTTACATCGGTCAGGGAGTTTACCGCCTCGGGTCGAATCAGACCTGGCCGGCAGGGGAGATCGTCGACCAGCTCTTGTACAATACGAAGCTGGGCGAGGTGGACGGGTCGATCTTCTTCTCCTATCGCAGCGTTTTCTCCCCATCGAATCCGACCATGCGGGAGGGGGTGGCGCGGGTACTGCGCGATTGCTGGCGCACGCCGGTTCCGGCGCCGGAGTACCGGAATATCCGGTGAGTTTCATCCCGGATGATGGAGGCGTGTTCCATCCGGTTGAAAATATCGAAAGATGAACAGGTTGCATTTATGAAAGTTGCCGTTGTCTCGAATCCCCGTCACCGGGCCGGGGATCTGATCGAGTTTCTGATGTTGCGGGCGGTTCATACGTTCCACCGTTTCGTCCCGGTCGATCTTCTGATGATCGAGGGGGAGTTCGGCGATGCGGAGGAGGGGTTTCTGTCGGAACTTTTCCGTTCGATCAAACACCGCAAAGTCACGCTGCCGATCATCTGGCTGCCGCACGGCACGGGCTGGAATCTGCCGCCCGCGCCGGAAGCGGTCGATGGAAACGGGCAGACGGTCGCCCCCGCCGTTCTCCTCGAACGGATCCGGGCTGCCGCCGGTGGATTTCCGGAGTTCCGTTGTTCTCCTTTCGAGGCGACGGTGGCGGAACTCGGGGCGGACGGTTCGATCCGGACCGAACGCTGTGCGATGATCGTGCCGGAATATCCCGGAATCGGGGACTATCACGTCCATACCCGCGCCGCTTACTGCAGTGAAAACATGGACATCCCGAAAGCGCTCGAGATGGCGCAACTGTCGAACCTCGCGGAAATCGCGTTCACGGAGCACTCCGGGCAGCTCTATTTCTGTGCCGACGACTATTGGAACGGGCGTTACGTCTGGCGCACGCGCGGGACGGAGGCGGGGTGTCGGGTCTTTCCGCGCATGGCGGAGTATGAGGAGACGCTGCGCGAGGGAGCTGCCGCCGGGAAGTTCCGGCACGGATTCGAGCTCGATGTGGATCGGAACGGCGATGTGGCGCTCGACGCGGCCGACCGGAGAGTCGCACAGGTGCGGCTCGGCGCCGTGCACCATCTGGCGGAAAGATTCGATCCGCACATCGCCGCGCGGCAGTTTCTGTTCTGCACGGAGTCGTTGCTGAAGTACGGCGTTCACATTCTGGCGCACCCGTTCCGGATCTTCGCGTGGTCGGGGCTGCCGGAACCGCCGGAGCTCTACGAGCCGGTTGCGGAACTGCTCCGGCAGTATGGCGCGGCGGCGGAGATCAACTTCCATCAGAACGAGCCCCGGTTGGAGTTTTTTGACCTCTGCCTCAGAAAAGGGGTGAAACTTTCGCTCGGGAGCGATTCGCACAATCTGTATGAAGTCGGCTTTTTTCTGCCGCACTTCCGTTTCCTTGACGAGCTCGGCGTGATGGGGCGGCTCGACGAGGTGTTGTTCCGATTCCAGGAAAATTCCGACAGGAGGGGGTAAAATGTTTTACAAGCCTGATGAAAACCGTTATTCGTCCATGCCTTACCGCCGCTGCGGAAAGAGCGGGCTGAAACTGCCCGCCGTTTCGCTCGGACTCTGGCACAACTTCGGGAGTGCGGCACTCTACGACAATGCGCGCGCGATGGTGCAGACCGCGTTCGATCTCGGCATTACGCATTTCGATCTTGCGAACAACTACGGGCCGGAACCGGGATCGGCGGAAATTACATTCGGACGCATTTTAAAGCAGGATCTGGCGCCGTTTCGCGATGAGCTCGTGATCTCGAGCAAGGCGGGGTACACGATGTGGCCCGGACCCTACGGCGACTGGGGGTCGCGCAAATACCTCATCGCGAGCTGCGACCAGAGCCTGAAGCGCATGAATCTGGAGTATGTGGACATCTTCTACCATCACCGGTACGATCCCGAGACCCCGATGGAAGAGTCGATGAGTGCGCTCGATCATCTCGTGCGTTCGGGCAAGGCGCTCTATGCCGGGATCTCGAATTATCCGCCGGAAAAGGCGGCGGAGGCGTTCCGGATTCTGCGCGAACTCGGCACCCCGTGCCTGATCCATCAGATTCCGTACAACATGCTGAATCGCACGCACGAGCTTCAGGGGTCGTTCCGGCTGCTGGAACGCGAACAGGTCGGCGGAATCGTTTTCTCCCCGCTCGCGCAGGGGCTGCTGACGAACCGTTACCTCGATGGAATTCCGGCCGATTCGCGGGTCATGCGCAACGGCTTTCTGAAGAAAGAGGCGCTGACGCCCGCCGTGCTGGCGAAAGTCCGCAAGCTCAACGAAGTCGCCACCGGGCGCGGTCAGACGCTCGCGGAGATGGCGATCGCATGGCTGCTGAACCGCCCGGGCGTGACCTCCGCCCTGATCGGCGCGAGCCGTCCGGAGCAGATTCGCGATGTGGTCGCGGGACTTGCAAACCTCGATTTCACCGACGCGGAACTCGCCCGGATCGAAGCGATTCTCGCGGAGTAGTCGGAGAGTGTGTCCCATGCGCCGCAGCGTCTGGATTCTGCTTTTCGGCCTGCTTCCGATTGTGGCGCAGGCGCTCTCGTGTTCGGTATGCGGGCGGGAGATCCGGGGGCAGTATCTGCGTTCGGAGGGGCGGATTCTCTGCTCGCCCGAGTGCTGGGAGAAGATTCTGCCACGTTGTTCGCTCTGTGACGCGCCGCTGGCCGGGCGGTACGTTAAATTTGTGACCGGCGGGAGGGAGCGGCTCTACTGCCTGAAGTGTTCGGAGCTGCCGCGCTGTTTTTCGTGCGATCTGCCGACGAACGGAGCCTCGCTCCCGGATGGCCGGAAACTCTGCCCCGAGTGCGCGGCCACCGCCGTTCGCGACCCGGGGAGGGCCGAGGCGCTCTACCGCCGGATCGAGAATGAAGTGTCCGGGATTCTCGGATCGCGCGGGTGCGGCCGTGCCCGTTTCGGACTTTGTTCTCTCGCGGAGCTGAATCCCGGGCGCGGAGTCGCCGACGGGAAAAAATTTGAACTCGGACAGTGTCGTTACGAGCGGCAGAGCCGGAGTGATACGGGGAAAATCGTTTCCGAGAAGTGCACGGTCCGCATTCTCGATTCACTCCCTGCGGCGCAGTTCATCGAGGTCGCCGCGCACGAGGCCGCGCACGAGTGGCTGAATCATCATGCGGAACACGTTCCGGCACAGTGGAACGAGGGATTTGCCGAGTATGTCGCCTCCCTCGTGAACAGCCGGCACGGCAACGACGCCCGCAACCGGCGCATGGAGGAGAATTCCGATCCCGTCTACGGAGACGGATTCCGGCTTGTGCGCGATTACGCCCGGAGGTACGGACTGCCGGCGCTGCTGGAGAAACTCGAGGGGAAACGGTGAACGGTCAGCTCCGTCCCGTGCTGCCGAAACCGCCCGCGCCGCGCCCGGTTTCGGAGAGTTCGTCGGCGAGAGTGAGTTCGACTTCCGGGAGTTTTGCAATCACCATCTGGGCGATGCGGTCGCCGCGTTTGACCGGGAACGGTTCGCTTCCGGCGTTGAACATGATGACGCCGACTTCGCCGCGGTATCCGGCGTCGATCGTGCCGGGGGAGTTGGTCAGCATGAGATTGTGTTTGAGCGCGAGTCCGCTGCGGGGGCGCACCTGCGCCTCGTATCCCGGGGGGAGCTCGAGGAAGAGTCCGGTCGGCACGAGTACGCTGCGCCCGGGGGGCAGTTCCATTTCCATCCGGGAACGGAGATCGAATGCGGCATCGTCCGGATGGGCTTTCGCCGGGGCCAGATCGGCGCAGTTTTCGGCCATTTTGATCTTTATCTGCAACTTTTTCACCATTTTGTGGACTTTGGGGTTTGCTTTCATGCGATATTGCATTTAAAGTAACAGACGTACTTGTGCTTTTCAAGTCCGGCAAGATTGACTTCAGTGATTTTACATATAACAGGTAAGGAAATGTGAGTTATGGACATCAGTGCTCTTCTGCAGTACGCCATGGAATCGGCGGCGTCGGATCTTTTCGCTTCCGCGGGGAAACCCCCCGCGTTCCGACGCTCCGGACAGGTTCTGCCGGAGGGGGAGGAGCTGCTGACCGCTCAGGAGATCGACGCATTCCGCAAGCAGTGCATCTCGTCGAAAGCGGAACAGGAGTACCGCAACCGGGGCAGTTACGATGCGGCGTTCACTCTGCCGAGCGGGGAACGGTTTCGTCTGAACTTCCTCGATACTCTGACCGGTCCGGCATTCGTCGCGCGTCCGGTTTATCCGGGCGAGGCGCTCTTCTTTGAGGAGCTCGGGCTGCCCGCCGCGACGTTGACGGAAATGTGCGGCCACAAGAACGGCATCATCATCGTGGTCGGCTCCACCGGCAGCGGTAAATCGACCACGCTGGCGGCGATGGTCAACTACATCAACCACAACTTCAACAAGCATATCATCACGATCGAGGACCCGATCGAGTTTCTCCATCGCGATATCAACTGCCTGGTGACGCAGCGCGAACTCAATTCGAGTACGACGAGTTTCTCCGATGCACTGCGTGCGGCACTTCGTGAAAGTCCCGACGTCATCGTTATCGGCGAAATGCGCGACATGGATACCGCGCAGGTTGCGATCACCGCGGCCATGACCGGACACCTCGTCATCACGACCGTTCACACGGGTGACACCGTTCAGGCGGTTGAACGTATCATCGACCTCTACCCGGAAGAACAGCGCCTCCAGATCGCGAGCGATCTCGGCAATGCGCTGGTCGGTATCGTTGCGCAGCGGCTGATTCCGCGCGCGGACGGGCAGGGGATGATTCCGGCGCTCGAAGTCATGGTCGGCACGCCGACGATCAAGAAGCTGGTCGGCGACCGCGATATGCGTTCTCTCGCCGAGGCGCTCAAACGCGGCGCTTCGAGCGGCATGATGACATTCACCCGCGCGGTGTTCCGTCTCTACAAGGATGGATTCATCACGCTCGACGATGCGAATGCGACCGTCTCGAACCGCGATGAGCTGCAGCTCATGCTCAAGGGCATGGAGTCGGGCGTAGAATCGTTTGCGAGCCAGTACGGCAGCGCTGAAGATGCCGAAGATCCGGACGTTCAGTTCATCGACATGAGCCGTCTGCTCAAGACCGCCGTCAAAACCGGCGCGTCCGACCTGCTGCTGTCGGCAGGGTCGAGCCCGGTGCTGCGCATCCACGGCGAACTGCGTCCGCTGGAACTGCCGGTTCTGACCGGAACGGATACCGCCCGGCTGCTGAACAGTATTCTGAACCCCGTTCAGAAGGTCGAATTTGAAGAGAATCGCGAAGTCGACCTCGCGTTGTCGATCTCTCTGGTCATGGATCAGGAGAGCGGCGAGAGTGAGAACTGGCGTTTCCGTGTGAACGGATTCCATCAGCGCGGCACGGTCGGTATCGTCTGCCGTGTGATCGTGAGCAAAATTCCGAAGCCGGAAGATCTGCATCTGCCGCCGCAGATTCTGCAGCTCACAACCAAGCAGCAGGGGCTGATCCTGATCACGGGTCCGACCGGCAGCGGTAAGTCGACCTCACTTGCGAGTATGATCGACTTCATCAACCGCAATCGCGCCGAGCACATCATCACGATCGAAGACCCGATCGAATACGTGCACAACAACATCATGTCGCTCATCGAACAGCGCGAAGTTCACTCGGACACCCACTCGTTCGCGGCGGCGCTCAAATACGCACTGCGTGAAGACCCGGACGTGATCCTCGTCGGTGAGATGCGCGATACTGAGACGATCGCGGCGGCGCTGACCGCGGCGGAAACGGGCCACCTCGTGTTCGGTACGCTGCATACGAACAGTGCGCCGCAGACGATCGACCGTATCATCGACTCGTTCCCGTCGCACCAGCAGAACCAGATCAAACTGCAGCTTTCGAGCGTGATTCTCGGAATCATCTCGCAGCGACTGCTGCCGACCGTCGACGGCAAGGGGCGCGTGGCCGCGTTTGAAATCCTCGTCGGCACCCCGCCGGTTCAGGCGCTGATCCGCGAAGGCAAGACCGCCATGCTCCAGTCGCAGCTCGAAACCGGCGCGAAGGACGGCATGATCACGATGCAGAAATCTCTCGAAACGCTGTACAGCGAAGGCAAGATCAGCCTCGAGGAGATGCAGTCCTACATGCTCGACTACAAGGCGGACGACGCTTACTGATCTTCCCGGAACAGGATTCCGGAATACGGCAGAACCCCGACGGCCGGAAACCGTCGGGGTTCTTTGTCTCTTCGTGCTGTTCGGATTCGGTTACTCCTCCGGCGGCAGTTTTTTCTCCTTTTTCCGGAAGAGCGACTCCGCGACGGAGTAGACCGCCGGGATGAAGAAGAGCGTGATGAACGTTGAACTCGAGAGTCCGCCGATCACGGCACGCGCCATCGGTGCCTGCGTTTCGCCGCCGTCGCCCCAGCCGAGCGCGAGCGGGAAGAGCCCGAGCACGGTCGTGAGCGTGGTCATGAGGATCGGGCGGAGCCGCCGGGTGCCCGCTTCGCGGATCGCCCTGTCGAGCGGCATCCCCTCGCGCCGCAGCAGATTCGCCGTGTCGACGAGCAGAATCGCATTGTTCACCACGATCCCCGCGAGCATGATGCAGCCGATGAACGACTGCATATTGAATGTCGTATCGGTCAGGAAGAGCGCGAGAATGACTCCGAATCCCGCCAGCGGCACCGAGAACATCACCACGAGCGGATCGCGCAGCGACTCGAACTGGCACGCCATCACCATGTAGACAAGCACGAGCGCGAGCACGAATGCGAACGAGAGTTCGCGGAACGACTCCTGCTGATCCTCATAGTCCCCCGAGAAGAGCAGTGAGAACGAGGGCGGCATCGGGATCTGCGCGATTTTCTCCTGAATGTCCGCGACGACCGAGCCGAGGTCGCGATTCAGGATGTTGCCGCCGACGGTCAGCACGCGCTCCTGATTTTTCCGTTCGATGTTGACGGGGCCCATGACGCGGTTGTAGTCGATGAGATTCCGCAGAACGATGTTTTCGCCCTTGTCGTTGCGGATCGAGAGGTCGAGGATCTGGTCGAGGGTCAGGAGGTCGGCGTCCTTGACCTTGACGAGGATCGTGTACTCGTCGCCGTCCTCGCGGAATTCGCCGGCTTCCGAACCGGCGAGGATCGTCCGGAGCGCTTCGGCGATCTGCCGGACCGGCACGCCGAGATCGTTGGCTTTATCGCGGTCGATGTAGAGCCGCTCCTCCGGTACGCCGAGGTCGCGCGAGAGCTTCACGTCCGTGATGCCGCGGACCGACTGCATCGCCTCGCTGACCTGCGCCGCGAGCGACGCGGCCACATCGAAGTCGAACCCGCGGACTTCAACCGCGACTCCCTCTCCGGAACCCGCGCCCATCATGCGCGAGAAGAGCCCCTGTCCCGCGCGGACGCGGAAAACCGTGCCCGGCCATCCTTTGAGCCGGCGGTCGAGCTCTTCGGCGATCTGCTGGTCGGAGCGGATGCGCTCCGAACGCGGCTTGAGCCGGATGTTGTAGTTCGCCTTGTGTCCGCCCGAGGCGCGCCAGCTCGAGGCTCCGGCGAATGTGACCCAGCCGTTCATGTCGTCGCGGCAGACTTCACGGATCACATCCTCGGTGGAGCGGACCATCTCGTTCACGACTTCCGGACTCGTGCCGACCTCCATTTCGAGGTAGATCCGGACCTCGCCCTCGTCCGCTTTCGGCATGAGCTCGGTGCCGATCAGAAACACGAGCGGAATCACCGAACAGACGAGCGCCACGAGCGCGAAAATGAACAGCCAGCGGAAACGCAGCACCACATCGAGTGCGTTGCCGTAGATCCGCTCGAGCCAGCGCTGGAAATATTCCGTCGAGGCCAGAATCCGTTTGATGGGCGAAAGATTCGGATCGTCGACGCTGAAGCTCGAACTCAGGCACTTGGCCGCCATCATCGGAACGAGCGTGATCGCCGTGAAGAGCGAACAGGTCAGCGAGAACGTCACGACGCTGGAAAACTGCTTGAACATCACACCGGCCATCCCCTGCATGAAGAGCAGCGGCAGAAAGACCGCCAGCGTGGTCAGCGTGCTCGCCGTAATGGCGATGGCGACTTCGCCGGTGCCCTTGATCGCGGCCTGATCCGGATCCATGCCGTGATCGCGCAGCCGGGTGATGTTTTCGAGCACGACGATCGAGTTGTCCACGAGCATGCCGACGCCGAGTGCGAGTCCGCCGAGCGTCATGATATTCAAATTGTAACCGCAGAAGTAGACCAGAGCGAAAGTCGCGATGATCGACATCGGAATGCTGATGCTGATGACCACCGTGCTGCCGAAATTGCGTAGAAAGAGGAAGAGCACAATGACGGCGAGCAGGCCTCCGGTGAGCGCGGAATCGGCAACGCCGGCGATTGAGTTCTCAATGTACTCCGCGGAGTTGATGATCGGCATGAGTTTGAGCTGCGAACCGAATTCCGCGTTGAGTTTCTCCAGTTCGTCGAGCACATCGTTCGCGACGCTGACGGTGTTGGCTCCGGACTGTTTGTAGACCTGAATCATAATGCCGTTTTTGCCGTTCACGCGCACGAACCGGGTGACTTTCTTGTGCGTGTCGACGACTTCGGCGACGTCGCCGATGCGGATCTTGTCGCCGTTTTTCCCGGTGGCGATGACGGTATCGCGGATCTGTTCGACGGAGGTGAACGTCCCGGGAGTGCGGACGCGGACTTCGAGCCGGTCTTCGCGCAGATTGCCCGCGGGAGTCGTGACGTTCGCATTCTCGAGCACGGAGAGCACGTTCTCGAGCTGGGTATCGAGCATGCGGGCCTTGTCGACGTCGAACAGCACCTGGATTTCCCGTTCGAGTCCGCCGCTGATTTCGATGGAGGCGACACCGTCGATGCGTTCGAGTCGGTATTGAATCTGGTCCTCGATCAGTTTGCGCGCGTCGAGCAGGTCGATGTCGGTCGCGACGCCGAGCCGCATGATCGGGGAGCTTGCCGAGTCGAATTTGTAGAGGATCGGCTTGTCGGCGTCGTCCGGCAGCCTGGGTTCAACCCGGTCGAGGCGGTCGCGCACGTCGGAGACGGCCGCGTCTAGGTTCGTTCCCCAGTTGAATGAGACGGTCACGTTGCTCGAACCCTCGCCTGAGGTCGACGTGATCTCTTTCACCCCGGAGACCGCCGAGAGCGAGGTCTCGATCTTCTTGGAGATCAGTTCCTCGACCTCTTCTGGACTCGCGTCCTCGTAGGTCGTCACGATCGTCACGCCGGGATAGGTGATGTCCGGCATGAGGTCAACCGGCAGATACGAGAGCGCAACCCCGCCGAGGATCAGCACGATGCAGCTGACCATCGAGATGAAGATCGGTCGCTTGACGCAGAATTCCGGTATGTTCATGCGTATGTCCTCACTTCGCGGTTTCGGTTCCGGTTTCCGCTCCGGCTTCGGCCGGCGGGACTGTTTCCGCTTTCTCATTCTTCGCGGGAGATTCCGGGGCGGCCTCTTCCGGAATGAGCACCGGCACGCCGTCGGTCAGCAGATGGTTGCCGAGGGTCGCGACAGCCCGCTTGAGATCGGGGGAGAGGATCTCGACCCGGTTCCCGGAAGAGATGCCGAGTTCGACCGGGACGAATTGGGCGATCCGTTTTTCCGGGTCGATTTCAAATACGCCCTGGCGTCCGTCGCGTTTCACGATCGCATTGCGCGGGATGACGACGGCATTGTCTTTCGAGGCGAATTCAAGCCGGACGCGCACGAACATGCCGGGTTTGAGCTTCAGCTCCGGATTCGGAATCTCGAGCTGCACTTCTGCCTGGCGGGTGCCCTCTTCGAGGAGCTGGGCGATCCGGGCGACTTTGCCCTTGAATTCGACGCCCGGGTAGGCGTCGGTGGTCAGAACCGCTTCCTGCCCGGCCTTGACGTACGGATAATCGCGCTCGATCACGTAGATGACCGCGCGGAGCGGATCGAGTTCGGCGATACTGAGGATCGACTGGTTCGGCGCGAGCAGCGCGCCCTGGTCGACGTAGCGGGCGCCGACGAAACGGGGGTTGGCGTCTCCGGGCCATTCCGCCGCGATGACGCAGTCGGCAAGTTTGAGTTTCGCATTGTCGAGGATCGCTTCGCGCCGTTTCACTTCGGCTTTCTGCATGTTGTAGGTGGCCTCCTGGGCGAAGAACGCGGTTTCGGCCGATTCGAGCAGCGCCTGGGTCGTCGCTTTCTTCTCGTCGAGGGCCTTGTAACGCTCATACTCGCGGCGGCGCAGGTCGAGCATGACTTCCGCCTGCCGCAGCTGTGCCTTGGCCACCTCGAGATCGGCGGCGGCCTGGTCGACGCTCTGCTTGTATTCGATGTCCTCGATTTTGGCGATCTCGTCGCCGCCGGAAATCCGGTCGCCGACGTCGAAGTGAATCGCCTCGAGCCGGCCGCCGACTTTCGGGGCAACCTCGTAGAGAGACCATGATTTCAGCGCCCCGGTGAAGATCCGGTGATCCTGAATCGCCGCCCGTTCGGGCAGAACCGCTTCGACGGCGATTGCCGCGAGCGTTCGCGGTTTGATTTGTGCCTCCTCCTGCGTTTTCTGCCATGCCCGGTATGCGATTCCGGCGGCCGCACAGGCGAGAATGATGAGAATCACCAGCCAGGTCAGTCTCTTTTTCATTTTGTGAAAAGTCTTTCTTTCTTGTATGATGGCAACCCGTGTGGAAAAATCCGGTTTGTCCCGGCATATCTGCCGGTTTTCCGGGCTTTTACGGTAATTCCGAAACAGGTGATTTTCAACTAATTTTTATTGAAAAAACGCAATTCTCTTGCAAAAACGGTGGGATTGGGGTTATCTTATAAAGATAACAAACCTGTTTGACCGGGAGAGAGTGGAATCGTGGCGGGTGAATTGAGTGTGAAAAAATTGAAATCCCAGGTGAAAGCGGGAGGGAATGCGCTGCGCGCTGTTCTGCGGGCGGTGTTCGGAGAGGGGAAACCGGCGGACCGGGCACTTTCCGGATTCTTTCGGGAGAATCGGCAGTACGGCTCGCGCGACCGGCAGTTTGTGAGTGAATCGGTTTATGCGCTGCTGCGCAGCTGGGGAATTCTGCGCCGGTTTCTGCCGGAGGAGCGGCGCGCGGAGCTGGAGTCGGGTATGATCCGGATCGGTCGGGCGGAACTTGACGCGCTGCTGTTCGGGGCGCTTTATCTGGAGGGGGTGAATCTGCCCGCCGCGGATCTGCTGGCGAAAGAGCTTGGAGTTCCGTGGCCGAAGCCGGATCCGGACAATCCGTCGCCGTTCCTCGCGAAAGCGGAGGCATTGGGCGTTTCGTTCGGGATGAAGCTGCGCTTTGCGGATCGCGACCTCGTGCCGGAATGGGTCTTTTTGCTGCTGCCCGGGGAGTTCCCGGCGGACCGGTTTCTGTCGGATCTGCGGCGCCGCCCGCCGATGTGGCTGCGGATTCAGTCCCCCGATCTCGACCGTCTCGCGGCGGAGTTGCGCAGCTGCGGGACGGAACTGCTGCGTCAGGCGCGGATTCCGAACGCGCTCGGCATTGTGAATCCGAAAGTGAATTTATACACGCTCGAATCGTTTCGGCGCGGGGAGTTCGAGGTGCAGGATCTGGCGAGCCAGTGCATCGGGCTCGTCGCCGCGCCGAAGCCGGGCGAACGGTGGCTCGACGCCTGCGCCGGAGCGGGCGGCAAAACGCTGGAACTTGCGGAGCTCATGAAACGCACCGGCACAGTTGTCGCATGCGACGTGCGCGCCTACAAGCTCGACGATCTGCGCACCCGCGCACGCCGGGCCGGGTTCCCGAACATCGTGACCCGCGCCTGGGACGGCAGACCGTTCCGCGGAAAACAGGTCGGGCAGTACGACGGCGTGCTTGTGGACGCCCCGTGCAGCTGTTCCGGCGTCTGGCGGCGGAATCCGGACGGGCGCTGGACGCTCTCGCCGGAAGCGGTCGGCGAGGCTGCGGAGCTTCAGAAGAAGATTCTCGAGGCCGCTGCGATGGCGGTCCGTCCGGGCGGAGTGTTGATTTACGGGACCTGTTCGCTGTTTCCGCGGGAGAACGCGGAGGTGGTTGAAACTTTTCTCGCAGCGCACGCGGAGTTTCAACTTGAAGCGTTCGAGCATCCGCTGACCGGGGAAGCATGCGGCGGCATGCTTCAGATCTACAGTTTCGACGGCGACTGCGACTCGATGTTCGTCGCGCGCATGAGGCGCCGCACCGGGGAGGAGGCGCGGGCATGAAACCGTTCAACATCGTTCTGGTTGCGCCTGAGATCCCGCAGAATACAGGTACGATCGGGCGGCTCTGCGTCTCGACCGATACGCGGCTGCATCTGATCAAACCGCTCGGATTTTCGCTCGACGAAAAGCACCTGAAGCGGGCGGGGATGGATTACTGGCCGCATCTCGACCTTGCGGTTTACGAGGACTGGGATGAGTTTCTCGCGGCGAATCCCGGGGCGATCATGCATTTCATCTCGACGAAAGGGCGGGTGAGTTACTGGGATATCCCGTATCCGGAGGGGTGCTGTCTCGTGTTCGGACGGGAATCGAGCGGGTTGCCTCCGGAGTTCTACGAGCGTTACCGTGAGCGGCTCGCCGTGATTCCGATGGAGGGAAAATTCCATCGGAGCTTGAATCTTGCGAACGCTGCGAGTATTGTATTATACGAGGCGTTGCGCCAGAGCCGGGCGGCATCCGGACGTATGGGGGAGCAATAAGAGGGATTTCATGAGCCGGGATATCGGGAATTACATCACCTGCGGCATATTAGCCGTGTTGTTTATTTTGTTTCTGCCGGTGGTTTTGGTGCTGATCGCGGTTGTGGCGATTGTGCAGCTTCTGACCGGGCGGAGAGTGATCCGCATGAGCCGCTGGTATCAGCGGCAGACCGAACCTGAACCGCCTGCGCCGGATGAGCCGGAACGGGAGGTCCGTGCGAGCGAGGCGATCATCGACGCTGAAGTCATCGATCTGCCCGACGAACCTCCCGCCGGAATCGAAAACCGCGATCGGTGATTCACCGGTGAAAGTTTCTCTCAGATCCGGCTGAACTGCGAATTCGGGGGGGGAGGAGGGACGGTTGCCGGCATTCTGCCCGGCCGGATTGTCGATGGCCCGGTTTGATTTGATTTCCATTGCGAACATGATATATTGAAGTATTGCAAACGGAGAATGCCAATGGAAATTGACGATCGGGAATCTCGCGCGGTCGGGCTGCTGTTTGGATGTGCTGCCGGGGATTCTCTCGGGCTGCCGGGGGAGCGGCTGGGACGGAAACGCTGGGCGAGTCGCTTCCCCGGACCGTTGCGGCAGCGGTTTCTCTTCGGTCATGGCATGGTCAGCGACGATACGGAGCTCTCGATCCTCGTCACGCAGGCGGTACTCTCGTCGGCAGGTGATTCAGAGAGTTTTCTGCTCTCATTGAGCTGGCGGTTGCGTTACTGGCTGCTTTTTCTGCCGAGCGGCTGCGGCTGGGCGACGCTGCGCGCCGTGCTGCGGCTGTGGTGCGGAGTCTCCTGCCGGGAGAGCGGCGTGAAGTCGGCCGGGAATGGCGCTGCGGTACGCAGTGCGGTTCTGGGTGCGTTGTTTCCGGATCCGATCGAGCGGCATGATTTCGTGCGGCTTTCAACGCGGCTTACGCACCGGGACGAACGGGCGTTTGTCGGGGCGCTCGCAGTCGCCGAGATGGCGGCATTGACGTTGCGGGTGCCCGTCGGGCGGAAGCCGGAGATGGCGGAGGTTTCTGCCCGGTTGCGGATGGCCGCTTCCGGTGACGCGGAATGGACGGAACTCGTCGATCGTATGGAAACCGGCTGGAGAAACGCGATGACAGTCGAGGCGTTTGCCGATTCACTCGGACTGGCGAAAGGTGTCTCCGGATATGTTTATCACACGGTTCCGGTTGCTGTTTACGGCTGGTTCCTTCACTACGGCGACGTTGCCGCGACGCTCGAATCCGTGATCAAATGCGGTGGAGACACCGACTCAACCGGTGCGATTGCCGGTGCTCTTGCCGGGGCGGCCGCCGGGGAGAGCGGAATCCCTCCGGAATATCTCAACCGTATTTGTGACTATCCCTGGTCGGTGACATTTCTGCGGCGGCTGGGCGAGCAGCTTGCCCGATTTTCCAAAGGGGTTCCGGCGACGGTGGTGCCGACCGCCTACTGGGCGATTCCATTCCGGAATCTGCTGTTCGGCGCGACGGTGTACGTCCACATCCTTCTGCGGCTCCTCCTCTTCTGGCGATGAAAAGAAGAGTCGCAGCGATCGACGTCGCGAACAGGAATGCCTCTCACTTGTCAGCCGGCGTGATTTCGAGGAAGCAGAGCGCGTTCAGTTCCATCTCGAGTTCGAGAGTGAGACGACCGCTCTCGAGCCGGAATGCCGTAATTGGTTCGGCTTTGAGCTCGTTTGCTTTCCGGAAACCGGAAACGTCCGGCTGTCTTTTGTCTGTCGGTTTCCCCTGTCGGACGAATTCCGCGAACGAATTGGCCCGGGAACTGTCTACACGGGTCGCGCTGATTTCGATTTTCCGGTACGGTTTCGGCAGCTTGACTTCGAGCCGGAGTTTTGCCGGAGAGGCGGCTGCGGGCTGCCGTTCGTCGAACGAGGTGATCAGTATCCGGATGGCGTCCTCCTCCGGCGTGATACCGGCGAGGGCGTCGAACGGTTCGTTTGAACTCTCGACCTGCAGGCGTCGGCAGTCGGTCAGGCGGTTCAGCAAAATGACACTGTTGAACACCGGTTTGGGTATTCCTGTCGAGGTGAAAAGCCCGAGTCCGCCTTTGAAGTGTTTGTTGTCCCACGCCCAGAGAAAGTCGCAGACACTGAAAAAGTACGCGCGTTCGATCCCGTTGTCCAGAAAGCATTTGACAGCGCGGACGTTGAATGCGGCCGCCGTCGCCTGATCGAGTTTGGTGTCGCTCATCGTATTGGCGTTGTATTCCGTCAGTCGGAGAGGACGGCGATCCATCGGCGGATTCTGCGCGGCGATTTTGCGCATGAGCGCGATTCCTCCGGGAAACTCATCCATGGAGTTGACGAATCCCCCGTAGAGATGGAACGAGATGAAGTCGATCTTATCGAGCTTGCCGAGAGTTCGCGCTTTCTCGAAGATGTTGAAGAACCACGGCGTCGGGCCGGCCGCGCTCATCGTGCCGATGTCGAGATCAATCTTCTCCTCCTGCTCAATGGCGGTCAGCGTTTCGAGGTAGGTGCCGAAGATCTCGGTGAATTCCGTATCGGTTCCGCCGAAGAATGCCGAGGCGTTCGGTTCGTTCCAACACTCGAA
Organism: uncultured Victivallis sp.; assembly: GCA_944389935.1. GTDB lineage: Bacteria > Verrucomicrobiota > Lentisphaeria > Victivallales > Victivallaceae > Victivallis. The sequence continues at coordinate 54,440 of CALXOE010000005.1, read as the reverse complement.
GCTCCAGCGTTCCACGGTTTCCCGGCCGTAACGGGCGAGCCAGTGTTTGACGATCTCTTTGAGAATTTCTCCCCAGATTCTCCGGTCGCGCGGCGGATGGATGTTGGTGAAAGCGTCCGGTTTTCCGGTCGGTTTCACGGAGAGCTGATCCGGAGTCGGTTCCACCGTGAATGTCAAGTCATACTTCAAATCGCGGACCACATAGTCGAGAAGTTGGTCGGCCAGGGTGAAATCCAGCTGGAATTTACCGTCCGGAGTGAGCGACTTCACGATTTTGAGTCCCTGCATGCAGCCGCGCAGCCGAAGATGACGTACTCCGCTTTCCCGAATCCGGGCGAGTGCATACCGCATTTCGCGGTGACAGATGTCGCTGGCGTAGGACATATCCGCCGCCTGCCAGATCGGCGGGAATTCATTTGCAGGACGGCGGGCGTCGATCTTCATTGTTCCCCGGGTCTCGTCGTAGGGAGCTCTGCGTACCGCGCTGCCCTGCCGGATTGCACAGGTCATCCCCACTTGAAACGTTCCGCTCGCGCCGTCGAAAACCCGGATGTAAATGGCGAAACTCTCCGTCTGGCGCGAGACTTTTCCCGGTTCAAGCGTCATTAGATGGAACTGCCACGGTTTGTCGCCCGGTTCGAGCGGACTCAGGTCCCGGTGTCCGATCTCTTTGCCGTTCCGGTCGAACTGAACGATCTGGATGGTCGCATACGCCCAGCCGGGTTTGTCTTTGCCCTTGACCAGATTCTGCTGACGGAGCCAGGCGCCGATGAGAATCTTCTCCCCGTTGTACGGGAATACCGGGGTCGTTACGGTTCCGGCGCCGTTCAGTTCAAGCAGTCCGCCGCCGCCGGGACCGCCGGAGGAAATGAGCCGGATGCCTTTGCCATTTCCGGAGTAGAGGAGATTATCCCAATCGCGTCCGCCCCGGCGTACGATCCAGTGATCGCGGCCGAGCGCGTTCTGGAAGAGGGGGTCGCCCGTGAGCAATGCTCCTTCCACAGCAAGCGAGAGTTCCAGAAAATCGAGTCGAAGCGCTTTCTCCGAAGTGTTTGCAATCCGCAGCTCGAACCGGTCGCAGTCACCGGGCAGTCGGGCAGGGAGGAGGGTTTCGGCAAAAGCTCCGCCCCGGCAGCGGACCGGGATCGTTTTGATCTCATGGGTCCCGCGGAAAAATCCCAGGCATACGTCCAGTTGTCCGGAGGCATTTCCCCGCACCCGGAGCGTTCCCTCCGTCAATGGCAACCGTGGTGTTCTTACGGCACTTCCCGGCGGCAGTTCCAACTGCCGGTCGCGAATTGACGGAGCGGGGTTTTCGGATGGAATCAGCAATTCCGGCCAGTCGTTCCGGGAGAAGTCCGGTCGCAATCGGATCAGGTCGGCAGCGGGAACGATTGTGCAGACGAATAAACACAGCAGCGCTAAAGAAAATCGACTCATTTCCGTTCTCTCAGTTGTTGGGGTCGTTCATCATTTCCAGCGTGATCTCGTCGATCTGGAGCGAAGTCGCGTGTCCGTCGGCGAAAAGTCCGTTCATGGTGTTGTTGTGGCAGAATGCCCCATACTGTTTCAACTGAGAGTAGCGCAGAGACTCTCCATTGCGCGGGGCGGAATTCTGTCGGTTCTCGTATCCGGTAGGTGCGAACCGGCTCTCCATGACCAGGATTTGCCGGGATGGCTGCGGCAGCCGGCTCAGCTTGTAAAAACGGTCGGTCCCCTCGTAACTGTTGCAGAACGCACGCCATTGGTTGTGGTTGACCCGGCAGTAGGTGATGTCGACGGTTTCCGGCTTTGGAGCTTCCTGCAGATTGGTCTGGCAGATCCAGATTTGTTTCCTGGGCAGATATCCGAGAAGTCTCAGATTCCAGTACCACCATTCGGAGGGCTTATATCCGGATTTCCAGTAGCCGACGATCCATGAATCATAGTCTCCCGCGTAGAGTTCGATTGCGAGTCCGATCTGTTTTTCATTGTTCAGACAGTTGGTTTTTCTGCTTCTCTCGCGCGCCTGATTCAGCGCGGGAAGCAGCATCGCCGCCAGAATGGCGATAATTGCAATCACGACAAGAAGTTCGATCAATGTGAATTTTCGCTTCATAGGGGTGACTCCTGTTTGATGATTAACTGGTTTTCCGGACCACGAGAGTGGGCTGGATGATATGGACCGTGTTGATCGGCAGCGGACGCGACAGATTGCGCGTGAGGATTTCAAGTGCGTTGCGGAGCTGTTCCGAGTAAGGCTGCCAGATATGGGAGATTTCCAGATTCAGTACGCGCGACGCGATGGCCGGATCGTCGTAAAGGATGAGTGAGACATCTTCCGGAATCCGGATCTTCTTTTCACGGAGTACATTGACCATGCCGATGAACGCCCAGTCACCGCGCACGATGAGTCCATCGAAAGTCTGTTTTTCATCCAGTAACCGGCGGATGACTTCCGCTCCGCTTTCGATGGACATGGGGTCGATTTCGTAATGGCGCCGCGCTGCGGGAGAGGAGTCTATGCCCGCTTCGTCCAGCGCCCGGTTGAACCCGGTCATCTTGTCCCGGTTGACCTTGATGTCGAGCGAATCGTGGAAGAAGATGAGTTCGCGCCGCCCGCGGTCGAGCAGATGGTTGGTCGCCAGATGGGCGCCAGAGACGTTATCGATGGCGGCATACGAGATCTCCCGGTCATCGCACGGCTCCTGCAGAGCCACAAAGTGGCGGCGCTCCTGTTCGAGCAGGTCGAGTTCTGGTGCGGTCAACTGCCGCGTGAAAATCAGTCCGTCGAAATCACACAGCCGGATTCCCTGCCGCGCGAACGCCCCCATGAAATTGACATCTCTCGGCTGCACGACGATGAAATTCGCCGAAAAGTCGAGCGTGTTTCCGTTCTGAAGCAGGCCGTGCATCAGATGGGAGAAATAGGGATCGACTCCCTGAAAAAAGGGATCATCGTAAGTTGCATCCCCGACGAGGGCGATATTTCTGCGGCTGGAGAACCGCACCCCCTCGCTGCTGATGTAAGTCCCGTCACCGCGCACGCGCCGGATGAGTTTGAGCTCCTGAAGCTGCCGCAGGCTTGAACGGACGGTGATTCGTGAGCAGTTATGCGCTTTCGCCAGTTCTGACTCTGAGGCCAGGCGGGATCCATGCTGGAGTTCCCCCCTCCGGATCGCATCGTAAAGATAACGGAATAACCGTTCGCTTTTGTTGAGTTCCCGTTGTTCCACGCCGTCGTACATGGATCGAATCTTTCTGTTTGATTTCCATGTTAATTATACCACGGGGAAACGTTCGAGCCAAGAGCTTGTTCTGTAAAAATCGCATTTTATATAACCAATCATACTTCTATATAACAACTTGCCCGGGAATTCTTGTGGATGCGGTGGCTTTCCGGTTATTTTCCGTTCAGCAGGATGAGGTAGAGAATCAGGAACGCTGCGGAAAGATAGGAGAACCAGTTCAGATCCCGGATTTTTCCGCTGCCGATCTTGATGAACGGATAGAGGATGAGGCCGAGGGAGATTCCGCCGACAATGCTGTTGCTGAACGGAATTCCGGCGAAGATCAGGAACGCGGGAACCGCCTCGGTGTAGTCATCCCATCGGATTTCGGAGACGGAACTCATCATCATGACTCCCACGACCACAAGCGCGGCCGAGGTGACCGGCGGATATCCCGCGATCGCCATGATGAACGGCGAGAAGAACATCGCCAGCAGAAAACAGATTCCGACCACCACGGCGGTCAGTCCGGTCCGGCCGCCCGCCTCCGCTCCCGCGGCACTCTCGAGATAGGAGGTGACGGTGCTCTGTCCGCAGAGAGCGCCCGCCACGGTCGCGGTGGCATCGGCGGCGAATACCCGTTCGAGTCGTTCGATTTCGTTGTTTTTATTGAGGAGTTTCGCGCTGGTCGCCACCCCGAGGACGGAGCCCATCGTGTCGAACATGTCCATGAAGAAGCAGATGAAGATCAGCGGCAGCAGCTGGATGATGTGCTGAAAAACCGTGACGACGTCGGCCTTGAGTACGAGCGGCATCGGATTGGCCGGCATTCCGACGATGCCGGAGAACTGGATTTTTCCGCAGAGAAACGCGACGAGTCCCGAAGCGAGAATCCCGAGCAGCACGCCGCCCTTGACCTTGAAGTGGTGCAGAATCGTGATGGCGACGACTCCCGTGAAGAAGATGAGGGAAGCCGTATCGGTCACGGCGGTTTTGAGTGTCATTTGTCCGTTGGTGATGTCGATGATGCCGCCGTTCCGGAGTCCGAGCATGGCGATGAAGAGGCCGATTCCGGTCACGATGCCGTATTTGAGGGAGGGACTCAGCGAGGTCAGCATCCACTTCCGCAGTTTCGTGAACGAGGTGACGAGGAAGATGACTCCGGAGATCAGTACGACGCCCATCGTGGTCTGCCAGACGACCGGATCGCCCATTTTCCCGCCGGTGGCGGCGGCACAGCCGCCCATGACGCTGAAGAGGATGAAGAAATTCGTCCCCATGCCGGGGGCGAGTCCGATCGGATAATTGGCGAGCAATCCCATTAAAATCGTGCCGAACGCCGAGGCGATGCAGGTGGTTGTGAGCAGCGCCCCGAACGGCATTCCGGTCGGCGTCCCGGTCATCTGCCCGGAGAAGAGCGCCGGCTGGATGCAGATGATGTACGCCATCGCCGCAAAAGTCGAGAGTCCGGCGATGACCTCGGTTTTGATCGAACTGTTGTGGGCGGAATAGTGGAAGAAACGGTCGAGAAAACGATTCATGATTTCAGCAGCTGTCCCCGGTTTGGTTGGATCGTCAATCGCGAAAACGCTGCTTTACTTATAGACGCTTCCCCGGGAAATTGCAACCCGGGAATACTTCCGGCGAGTCCGGAAACAGGTCTTTTTTTTGCGGGAGTTCGACGGAGAAGAGGCTCCCCCGGGCGCGCTGCACGGGGGGCGCAACGTTTTGCAATTTTATTGGAAGAGGAGGATCGAAACGGCTCCCTCTGCGAATTTTCCGATGGCGACCGCTCCTTTTGCGTACCAGCCGATGGCGACCGCTCCATGGGCGTTGGTTCCGATGGCGACCGCTCCGAGCGCCGACCAGATTCCGATGGCGAGTCCGCCGATGGCCAGTCCGAGCGAGAGCGCAACCCCTCCGACTGCGAACAGAAGAGCCGCTGCGATTCCGCCGCTGCTGACCCCGCCGATCGCGCCGCCGCCGAATGCTGCGACTCCGATCGCAAACCCGCCCGCTGCGATTCCGCCGCGCGCAACCCCGCCGAGCGCAATCACGCCGGTGGCGATGTCGCCAATGGCGATGATCCCTCTGGCGCGGCCTCGTTTCTCATCCTTTTCCGGATCCGGCCCGATCGCGATGTCGTAGAGCGGCAGCCCGAACAGTTTTTTCTTCGAACGTTTCCGCACGCCTATCCGCTGACGAATGTTTCCCATGCATGCCTCCTGCGGTTGAAACCGGGATCCACGAAGTTAAAGATAACACTTCCGCGGAACATTTCCAGCCGGATTCCGGCGGATGCGGAGTTTTTTTTCCGCGGCTGCTTGTCAAACCGGAAAAGCAAGGGTATATTATCCGAAAAAAGAGTAACACGCAATCAGGGAATTCCTTACGGAAAGATGCAGAAACCGGAAGTCACCATCATCATTCCGAATTACAAGACCGCGGGGCTGACGAAGTTGTGTCTGCGTTCGCTGCGGTTGCATACGAATCTCGAACGGGTCAAGGTCATCGTCGTCGACAACGATTCGCAGGACGCTTCAACCGAATATCTGCGCGGCGTCGAGTGGATCCGGCTCATCGAACGTCCCGCCGTTCCCGGCGAAACCGGACCCCAGATGCACGCCCGCGCGCTCGATCTCGCACTTGCCGAGGTCGATACCCCTTATTTCATGGTGATGCACACCGATACGATCGTCATCAACGATCTCTGGCTCGATTTCCTCATCAACCGGCTCATCGCCTCCCCGAAAATCGCGGGAATCGGCAGCTGGAAACTCGAAATCGTCTCCCCGTGGAAACGGGTCGGAAAGGTGTTCGAGACGTTTTTCCGCCGCCTCCTCGGCCGGAAGAGTCAGAAAGAGGTCCGGTATCTGCGCAGCCATTGCGCGATGTACCGCACGGCCCATGTCCGCCAGGTCGGGCAGGGATTCTTCGATGACACCACCGCCGGAAAATCACTCCATCTTGCCCTCGTGAACGCCGGATTTGAAATGTATTTCATCGAGTCGGCCGAATTGATGAAATTCGTCCGCCACCTGAACCATGCGACGATGATTCTGAATCCGCAGCCGAAGGACCGCAAGACATCGAAACCCGCCGCGCGGCAGCGCATCGAACGCGAACTCGAGTCGCTGCACTACCGCGAGATCCTGGCCGACGATTCGCTCGACAGGTTGCAGGCATGAGGCTGCTGTTTCCGATCTTCCGCTATTTCCCTCACGGGGGGCTTCAGAGCGACATGCTGCGGATCGCCGAAGCCGCGCTCCGGCGCGGTCACGAGGTCACAATCGCCACAATGGCGTGGCAGTGCGAAGATGCTCCGCCCGACGGCATTGAGCTCAAACTGTTCCCGGCGCGCGGCCTGTCCAATCATGCGCGTGCAAAGCACTTTGCCGCAGAGATCGGAGCGTTCGCGGCCGCCGGGCGGTTCGATCGGATTGTCGGATTCAACCGGCTGCCCGGGCTCGATCTCTATTTCGCGGCGGACAACTGTTTTGCGAAGAGTGCGGCGGCGCGCCATCCGAAGTGGGCGCTGGCGCTTCTGCCGCGTTACCGGACGTTCCTCGCTCTCGAGCGGGCGGTGTTCGCGCCGGAGTCGAAGACGCGGATCCTCTGCCTGACGGAACGGCAGAAACGGGAGTTCATCGAAGTTTACGGCACACCGGAGGCGCGGTTCACGCTGCTGCCGCCCGGAATCTCTCCCGCGCACAGACGCCCGGAGAATGCGGAGGAAGTGCGCGCTGCCAAACGGGCCGAACTCGGGGTCGCTCCGGAGGAGACGCTGCTGCTCGAAGTCGGTTCCGGCTTCCGGACGAAAGGGGTCGACCGCACGCTCGAAGCATTTGCCGCCCTGCCGGAGGAGCTGCGGAGAAAGACGAAACTGTTCATTGCCGGGCGTGAGTCGAGCCGGAAGTTTGAAGCGCTCGCGCGCCGGTTGAATCTGGCCGGCCGCGTGACGTTCGGCGGCGGCCGCGACGACGTCCGGGAGCTGATGCTCGCGGCCGACCTGCTCGTCCACCCGGCGCGCAATGAGGCGGCGGGGAATGTTCTTGTCGAGGCGATCGCGGCGGGAACTCCGGTTTTCTGCACGGAAAACTGCGGCTTCAGCGGCTACGTGGCCGAGTCGGGCGGAATGGTGCTGCCCGGGCCGTTCGACCAGGCGGCGTTCGCTGCTGAACTGGCGGAATTGCTCTCGACTCCCGGGCGGCTCGACGCCATGCGGCAACAGACGGTCGCTTATGGGAAAAACGCGGATTTCTACCGTCGCCCGGAGGCGGCGGTCGATGCGATCGAGGAGGCGGCACATGGCGCAATTCATTGATCTGGCCCCGGAATTTGCGCGGGCATGGCAGGGACGCGATCCATTCGAGGCGGTCGCGGCGATTGAGGGGGAGGTGTTCCGCCACGTCAAGAGCCGCCGCACGTTCCGGTTTGAACTCGAGGGGAGGGGGTATTTCGCGAAAGTTCACCACGGCGTCGGCTGGCGCGAGATCTTCAAGAACTGGCTGCGCTTCAAGAAGCCCGTGCTCGGCGCGCGCAACGAATATGAGGCGCTTGCGCTGCTGCACCGGGTCGGCGTCGACACGATGACTTCACATGCCTGCGGCTGCCGGGGGACGAATCCCGCGAAGCTCGAGTCGTTCCTCGTGACCGCCGAGCTGAAAAATATGACGAGCCTCGAGGATCTCTGCCGCGACTGGCCGGAACATCCGCCCGCGCTGCGGTTCCGCATCGGGCTGACGCGGCGGCTCGCGACGATGGTGCGGACGATGCACGCGGCGGGGTTGAACCATCGTGACTGCTATCTCTGCCATTTCCTGCTCGACAACGCGACGCGGGACGAAGCGCTGCCGCACTTGTATGTCATCGATCTGCACCGGGCGGAAATCCGTTCCGCCGTGCCGTACCGCTATCGCGTGAAAGATGTGGCCGGGATTTACTTCTCAAGCATGGACATCGGACTGACGCGACGCGACCGCTGCCGGTTCATGAAGCTCTACAGCGGCAAATCGCTGCGGCGGACGCTCGAGGAGGACGGCGCATTCTGGCGCGCGGTCGAACGGGCGGCGGTCTCTCTTTACCGCCGCGAACAGATCCGCGCCCGCCGCCGCGCTCAGCGATAGAGTGTTTCGCCGTTCGCGTCGGTCGCGACGACGAGCGGAAAATCCTCGACTTCGAGCCGGTAGATCGCCTCGGGGCCGAGATCGGGAAACGCGACGAGCTCACACTTTTTCACGCACCGGGCGATGAGCGCCCCCGCACCGCCGGTGGCGGCGAAGTAGACCGCGCCGTATTGTTTCATCGCCTCCACGACCGGGGCGGTGCGCGCTCCCTTGCCGATCATGCCGCGCAATCCGCACTCCGCAAGCAGTCGCGGCGAATAGGCGTCCATGCGGTAGCTCGTGGTCGGACCGGCGCTGCCGATCGGCATTCCGGGTTTCGCGGGGCAGGGGCCGACGAAGTAGATGACCTGCCCGTCAAGATTGCACGGAAGCGGCTTCCCATCGTCGAGCAGGGCGACGAGCCGCTTGTGCGCCTGGTCGCGCCCGGTCCAGATCACGCCGGAGAGCAGCACGCGGTCGCCCGCTTTCAAACTCCGTACTGTTTCGAGCGAAAGAGGAGTCGTCAGTTTGATCGTATTCACAGTTCCACCTCCGCATGGCGCGCCGCATGGCAGTTCACATTGATCGCGACCGGCAGACTTGCGATGTGGCACGGGAAAAATTCGATGTGCACGGCAAGAGTTGTCACCGAGCCGCCGAGTCCCTGCGGGCCGACGCCGGTCGCGTTGATTTTTTCGAGGATCTCCGCTTCGAGTTCGGCGTAGCGCGGATCGGGATTCGGATCGCCGGTCTTGCGCAGCAGCGCTTTTTTCGCGAGGAACGCGGCCTTTTCAAATGTTCCGCCGATGCCCATGCCGACCACGGTCGGGGGACAGGGGTTGCCGCCCGCCTTGCGCAGCGTTTCGACCGCGAAATCGACCACGCCCTGCCGCCCGTCGGAGGGTTTCAGCATGCGGATCGCGGACATGTTTTCCGAGCCGCCGCCCTTGGGCGCGAGCGTGATGTGGAGTTTTTCCCCGGGAACGAGTTCGAGATGGATCACCGGAGGCGTGTTGTCCTGCGTGTTCTTCCGGTCGAAAAGCGGGTCGTTCACGATCGACTTGCGCAGATAGTGTTCGCGGTAGCCGCGCGCGACTCCCTCGCTGATCGCCTCGTAGATCGTGCCGCGATCGAAGCGGACGCGGTCGCCGAGTTCGACGAAACAGACCGCAAACCCGGTGTCCTGGCAGAGCGGCATGCGCTCCTCGCGGGCGATGCGGGCGTTTTCAAGATACTGCGCGAAAAAGTCGCGCCCGAGTTCGGACGTTTCGCGCGCTTCCATCTGCCGGAGGCGGTCGAGCACATCCGGCGGCAGGTCGCAGGCGGCTTTGCCGCAGAGGTCGGAGACGGCCTGCGCGACGGCTTCAAACGATACGATTCTGTAATCACTCATTTCTGCAACTCGATATAGTGTTTCTGAATTTCCGGCGTGCGTTCCGCGATGTTCGTGAGGCGTTCGCCGATTTTGGTCATTTCTCCGAGCATCTCGATGAAGATGACGGCGTTCGCAAGCTGACACTTGCCTTTGCGCAGCCGCTCGGTGTGGGCGTCTTCGAGTTTTGCGGCCATTTTCTGGAGTCGCCGTTCATCTTTCAGGGCGAACTTGACCTGTTCGGGATTCGTGCTGCCGAGCGCGGAGATCGTGTTGCGCGCCTGGTCGTCGAGGACGTTCCAGAGTTTGCGCAGATCTTTCTTGCCGGAGAGCGAAACCTTTTTCCCGGTTTTGAGCAGCCGGTCGGTCAACTGGAGGATGAGCGCGGTGTGGTCGGCGATCCGTTCGGCGTCGTTCGTGCAGTGCATCAGCAGCGGAACGAGTTCCGACTGCGGTTCGGTGAGGGGGCGGCGCGTGATCTGCACCAGGTAGGCGGTGACTTCGGCCTGCATGGCGTCGATCCGCTCTTCAGCCTGGGCGAGCGCCTCGTACTTCTCCTTGTCGGAGACACCGGCGATGAAGTGCATATTGACCGCCTGATCGACCATCTTCCAGGCGTCCTCCACCATCGTGTGAATGGCGGAGACCGCCTGCTTGAGCGCGATCGACGGCGTGGCCAGCAGATTCGGTTCGAGAGGCTGAATATGGATCTTCTCGTCGGCCGGAATCGGCAGCAGCCGGTTGCAGAGCTTTGCGAACTGGCTCAGGAACGGCAGCAGCAGCACGACCACTGCGACGTTGAAGAACGTGTGCGCCATGGCGATGTGGCGCTCGATGTTCTGCGGGTCGGGCGCAAAGACGTTGCCCGGCGTGATCTCGTTGATGAAGTAGAGGAAGATCGGAATCCGCTGCGGCCCGAACGGAACGTAGAAGAGCACAAGCATGAGCAGCGCGCCGAAGACATTGAAGAGCGTGTGAGCCAGCGCCGCCTGTTTGGCGACGCGGTTCGCCGTGAGCGAGGCGAGCTGCGCGGTGACGGTCGTGCCGATGTTCGTCCCGATGAGCAGCGGCACGGCGGTCCAGAAGTTGATGAGTCCGCCCGCGGCGAGTGCGAGCACAATGCCCATCGCCGCGGAGCTCGACTGGATCAGCATGGTCGCCACGAGCCCGATCAGGATCGTTCCGAGCACGGCGCCGATCGGCATCCAGCCGCCGACGGCGGCCGGCGCGCAGTCGAACCAGCGGAACGCCTCCCGGAATCCCGGAAAGTCCGCGAGCAGTTTGAGTTCGTCGGACATCATGGTCATGCCGAAGAAGAGCAAGCCGAATCCGAGGATCGATTCGCCCCAGCCCTTGGCCGAGCGCCTCTTTGAAAGCGTGATGACGAATCCGATCGTGATCGCCGGCAGCGCGAGGCCCGAGAGGTTGAACGAGATGATCTGCGCGGTGACGGTCGTACCGATGTTCGCGCCGAAGATGATGCCGATCGCCTGCGTGAGATTCAGCAGTCCCGCGTTGATGAACCCGATCACCATGACCGTCGTCGCGCTCGACGACTGGATCACGGCCGTGACGAGCGTTCCGGCAAGCACCGCGACGATGCCGTTGCGGGCGAAGAACTGCAGCACTTTCTTCATGTTTTCTCCGGCGATCTTCTGGATGCCGTCGCCCATGAGTTCCATGCCGAAGATGAAGAGCGCGAGTCCGCCGAGCACGGCGATCACGACGGAGAGGACGTTGAATCCGAGCAGTTTGACGGTTTTGTTCTGGATCAGGAATCCCTCCTCCGGATTCAGAACGCTGATTCCGATGTTGTAGATGCCGGTCTTGTCGCCGAGCTGTACATCGGTTTCGGCGACGCCGTCGGCGTTGGTCACTGCGATGGGGGTGAGGATTTTCGCGCTGGTACTTGCCCCTTCGCTGGTGGAGAGCAGATCGAAGTTCACGGGGATGCCGGTCGCGGGCGACCCGTCGGGTTTCACGAGTTTGACCGAGAGCGGCTCAACCGTGACCGACCCGGTCCGGTACTGTCGTTCATCGCCGTCGATCCGCATGCCGGTGATGAAGCGCAGCGTGATGCTTTTGCCGGGATAATCTTTCGGAATGACGCGCAGATACTGGTCGCCGGTGGTTTTTCCGGCGGTGACGTTGACCGTTACGCCGCCGCCCTCGTCGGTCGTGGCGGTGGCGGGTTCGACTTTGAGGTCGGATCCGTCGGCGGGCTCGAAGAACACCACCGCTCCGGCGGCGGGGGCTCGATTCCCCTGACCGCCGAGCATGCCCGGTTTCTGCGGGCCGAGGAGTTCGAGCTTGACCGGTCTCGCGTAAGGTTGTCCCGGCAGAGTGCACTGTTCCGCACCGTCGACGACCCGGATCTTGTCGACGGTCGCGTCGGCGGATTCCCCGCAGCCGGCCGCAAAAAGGAGCAGCAGTCCGGCGATCAGTGTGAGCGATAAAGACTTTGCAGTCCGGAAAAATGAAGACATAACGCTTTCCCTGATTGTTGTTCGCACTGTGATACGGTCTCATACTATACTCCCGAAACGGCGGATTCTCAAGTTTTCCGGGTTCTTTTTTCTTGTAAAAAGGGGTGAGGCGTGCTATTATTTATACAGTTTCGCAAGTGATCGATCAATTCTGTACGGGAGGGTATCATTGGAGCGACGGGATTTTTTGAAAGGCGCCGCGGTTTTTGCGCTGACTGCAGGAATCGCCGGGAAACTCAGTGCGGCCGCATCTCCGGGACAGAAACCGACGACCGGGCAGGGCGTTCCTGACCTGGTTGCCCTGCGCGGAGAGTCGCCCGCGGAGATGTTCGACGCCGGGATCGCCCTTTTCGGCGGGATCAAGGCATTTGTCAAGCCCGGGCAGAGCGTTGTCATCAAGCCGAACATCGGGTGGGATCGTCCTCCCGAGAGCGGCGCGAACGCGAATCCCGAACTCGTCGGGCGCATGGTGAAACGGTGTTTTGAGGCGGGGGCAAAAGAGGTTTTCGTCTTCGACCATACCTGTGACAACTGGGTCAACAGCTACTCCCGCAGCGGAATCAAAGCGGCGGTGGAGGCCGAAGGCGGCACGATGGTGTCCGGCGCCGTCGAGGAGGACTACCGCGAAATCGATGTGCCGAACGCGCTGCGCATGAAGAAGCCGAAAGTGCACCGGCTCATCCTCGACTGCGACGTATTCTTCAACGTCCCGGTGCTGAAACACCATGGCGGGGCGAAGCTGACCTGCGCGATGAAAAATTTCATGGGACTTGTGTGGGATCGTCGTTTCATGCACGCGAACAATCTCCAGCAGTGCATCGCCGACGCGAGTCTGATCCGGCGTCCCGATCTGAACGTGGTCGACGCTTTCCGGGTCATGAGCACGGGCGGTCCGCGCGGCAATGTGAATTCGATCGTCCGGAATATGAAAAGTCTGCTGCTCTCGCGCGACATCGTCGCCGTGGATACTGCCGGAGCGCGCCTGATCGGGTTTCCGCTTGAAACCGTTGCGCATATCACGAACGGCGAAAAACTCGGACTCGGCACGACGAAACTCAATACGCTTGACATCCGGAGGATCATGCTTTAACCATGTGGAAATACCGTCTGCTCAAAACGCTCCGGGTTCTCGTCTCGCTGCTGGTGCTGGCGTGCTTTGTCGCGGGATTCTCTTCCCTGCACCGGTTTGCGGCGAATGCCGCCAAAGGAGAATTTCTGCCCGCGCTGCTGCGGATGATAACGCAGCTTTCGCTCATTTCGGCACTGTTCTTTGTGGTGATTGTGGCGGTCACGCTTCTGGTCGGGCGGCTCTACTGTTCGTTCTGCTGCCCGCTCGGGGTGCTTCAGGACATCGCCTCCCGGATCGGAAAACTGGTTACGTTCAACAAAATGAAATATCGGACGCTGCCCGATTTCCGCCGGACGCGGATCATCATGCTCGTCATTCTGATCTGCCTTGCGGTCGGCGGCTGGATGTTTCCGCTCGGGTTGCTCGACCCGTATTCGCTCTTCGGCCGGAATGCGGCCGGACCGGGACAGGCGTTGTTTACGGAGGTGAACAACGAGCTTTACGGGCGGATCGAGGCAATTCAGCCGCTTGAGCCGCGGCCGGAGTTCCCGCAGGCGCTGGCGATTTTGTCGGGCGTGATTCTGCTGGCGATCTTGCTCGCGGCGGCGTGCCGGGGGAGGGTGTTCTGCAACACGCTCTGCCCGGTCGGCGGGTTGCTTGCGGTGCTCTCGAAACGGGCGCTCGCACCACTGCGGCTCGATCCGGCGAAGTGCATGAAGTGCGGCATGTGCGTGAAGGTCTGCAAAGCGGGCTGTATTGACATTCGCGGAGGGAAACTCGATTCCGCGCGCTGCGTCGGCTGTATGAACTGCGTGAGCGTCTGCCGCTTCGGCGCACTCGGATTTCACCGGGCGGAGAAAGGAAAAATGGAAGATGCTGCGAATGCGGAACTTCCGCCGGAAACTCCGCTTCCGGACCCGGGGCGGCGCACTTTTCTCGCCGCGGCCGGAGTTTCGGGTGTGGCGGCGCTGGTGGTCGGCCGCCTCGCCGGAACGGCCGGGAAAAAGGCGGCTGCTGCGGGTGGCGTTCCGCCCGTGATGCCGCCCGGAGCGGGGAATCGAGACGACTTCAACCGCCGCTGCACCGGCTGCGGCATCTGCATTGCGAACTGCACCGGGCATACGCTCAAGCCGGCGTTCCTCGAATACGGACTTGCGGGGATGGGGCAGCCGCGTTTGTCATTTGAAATCGGCAAGTGCGAATACGAGTGCAGCAAATGTTCGGATCTGTGTCCGACCGGTGCGCTGCGCAAGCTGACCCGGGAGGAGAAGCGGAGCTGCCGGATCGGGCAGGTTCATTATTTCCGCGAACGCTGTGTGGTCGTGACCGACGGCACCAGCTGCGGCGCGTGCGCCGAGCACTGCCCGACCGGTGCGCTGCAGATGGTTTCGTACAAGGGACATCTGACGATTCCGCAGGTGATTGCGGATCTGTGCATCGGCTGCGGCTGCTGCCAGTACATCTGCCCGGTCATGGATGAGGCAGGGAAGGCGGTCATGATTTACGGAGCGACCGAGCAGACGCGTGCGGCCGATCCGCGTGAAGTGCTCAAACAGGCGCAGCCGGTTCTGAGTGAGATGGAAGAGTTCCCGTTCTGACGGGGGAAGTAACGGGAAGAAAGAGGGCGTTCGCAGAAAGTATGGTCAGGAAATTTTTTCGCAGGCTGTTCCGGTTGTTCAAGGTGGTCTGGTGGTTTGTGGTATCGAGTTACCGGGTTCACCGCGATCAGAAAGGGCGGAGCGGCTGGGATGCGGTGGCGTGTTCGGCGCGCCATGCCAGGGAGTGGGCACGCGGGTCGGCGGAAATCGCCAATTTTGAGCTCGTGGTGCACGGCGATCCCGAGCAGTTCCCCGGCGGTTTGCTGGTCAGCAACCATCAGGGGTATCTCGATATTCTGACGCATGCGGCGATCTTCCCGATCCGCTTCGCCCCGAAGCAGGAGATGCGACGCTGGCCGGTGCTCGGACCGTTCGTTGCGCAGAGTCATCCGATCTGGATCGACCGCACGTCGCGTCAGAAGTCGAAAGATGCCGCGGAGGAGATGATTGCGACGCTCGAGCACAAGATCAATCTGCTCGTTTATCCGGAAGGAACCAGTACCGACGGTGAGCACGGGCTTCTGCCGTTCAAGTCGACGCCTTTCGAGGCGGCGGTGGACGCGAAGTGCGCGGTGCAGCCGCTGCTGACCTTTTTCAGCAGTGAAGATCCGGAAGCGTATCCGCTCGCATGGTACGGGCATGCCGCGCTGCTGCCGCATGTCTGGAAAGTGCTCGGACTTTCGCATGTCCGGGCGGATGTGTATGTTCTGCCCGTTGTGGAGCCTGTCCCCGGGGAGAACCGTAAGGAGCTGGCCGCGCGCGTGTATGAACTCATGCGGGCCGAATACAGAAAGATCAAGGGGCATGATTAAACCGGAAAGACTGCTGCGTGGGATGATCGGCGCCTGGGAGATGCTGATCGACTTCCCTTTGCCGGGGAGCCTGGTTCGGAGATTCGGCGGGCACGTGGATTCGACCTCGAAATTGGCGGGGTTCCCTCTGGTCGGAGCGGCAGTCGGGATTCTGCTGGCTTTCGTTGCGGTATTTTGTTCGACGGTGTTCCGGCCGGTGGCGGGGAGCGTGATTTTCGCGATTCTTGCGACAGCGTTTCTTGATTTGAAAGATTCCGGACGGGGACTTGCGCTGTTGACCAGTGGAATTTTGATGCGGCAGCGCGGAATTCCGTTCCGGGAGGCGCTGCCGGGGCTGAATGCCGACTGGAACCGGATGAGTGGCACTCCACTTGCGGCGGTCTTTGTTTCGTTGCTGGAGGTTGCGAAAGCGGCGCTGCTTTTCGCACTGGCGTTCGGAGGCGCGAAACTCTGGATTGCAGTGATTCTCACTGGAGCGTTCACCGTGCAGGGGATGCTCGCGCTCGAGCCTGATCGCGATTCGGGAGTCCCGCTGTTGCCGGTTTCGCTGGAAAACAGGCGGCTGGGATGGTGGATGGCGGGAATCATCGGCGTGGTGCTGCTGCTTTTCTTCCCGTTCGGTGTGATTGTTGCGGGGGCGGTGGTCTATTTTGCGTCGAGCGGATTCGCCGGGTTTTTCCGGCGGAATTTCGGCGGTGTTTCTGCGGATTTCATCACGTTGGCGGGTGCGTTGGTGGAGCTTCTGCTGCTGATTGCCGGACTGCTTTTCGTCCTTTAAAGCCTGGGAGAAACTGGAAGATGCGCAATGATTTTGAGAAGAGTTATGACGTCGTTGTCGTAGGCGGAGGCGTCGCCGGAGTCGCCGCAGCACTCGCTGCCGCGCGCCGCGGGCGGCGGGTTGCCCTGGTCGAAAAAACCGTGCTTTGGGGTGGTTTGGCGACGACCGGAATCATCTTTATCTATCTGCCGCTCTGTGACGGCAACGGCACGCAGGTCACGTTCGGAATCTCCGAGGAGCTGTTGAAAGCGGGGATGAAGTACGGACCCGGTGATATCCCGGCCGGATGGGAAACGGGTCGTAATCTCGCGGAGGAGAAACGTTACCGCACGGTGTTTTCTCCGGCGTCGATGGTGCTGGCGCTCGATGAACTGCTGGCGGAGTCGGGCTGCGACCTCTGGCTCGATACGCTGCTCGTCGATGCCGAGTGCCGTTCCGGTCGGGTCGAGTCGATCACCGTGGCGAACAAGTCCGGCATGGGGAAACTCCGGGCGGCGGCGTTCGTCGATGCGTCGGGAGATGCCGATCTGGCGTTTTATGCGGGCGCGTCGTGCCCGGTGGCGGCGAATGCGCTTGCGAGTTGGACGCTGGAGTATTCCGAGCAGGACGGCGGGCATTTGCTCGCTCCGACGGTGCGGGCTTCGATCGTCGGCGGGTCGGTCGATCCGGACTTCACCGAGCCCGGGATCAACGGGCGGATGGTCAGCGAGTTCGTGATGGCGGGGCGGGCGGAGTATCGCCGCAGACTCACCGAGGAGTACACCGCGGGAAAGTCGACCCGTTACACACGCTTTCCGCTGAAAGTCCCGGCGATGGCCGATCTGCGCCACACGCGCCGGATTCAGGGTGGTTTCACGCTCCAGCCCGGGATGGAGTGGCAGCGGTTTGACGACTCCATCGGGGTGTGCGCGGATTGGAGAACCACCGGAAAGGTGTGGGAACTTCCGCTGCGGTCGTTGCTTCCGCAGGAGCTCGACAATGTGATCGCCGCGGGGCGCTGTATCTCTTCGCATGGCGATGCGTGGGAGGTGACCCGGGTGATTCCGGTCGCGGCTCTGACCGGCGAGGCGGCGGGAATCACGGCCGCACTCGCGGCGGAACGGAGTTGTTCCGCCCATGAAGTTCCCTGTCCGGAGGTCCAGAGCGCGATGAAGCTGGCCGGAAATCCGGTCCACATTTCCGAACTCTATCCGGATAAGTGAAACGGAGCTCTTTTTCCTCCTCCCGAACGAAAATCATTTTCGATCCGATTTGACTTCGGGTAAAACAGAACTATATTATGTGCATATGCACATAATGAAACGGGAGGAAAGCTGCGATGCCGCGCAATCGGAAATGTCGTCGAGTCTGTGTGGAGCCGGCGTGCCGGATGTTTCGCGGTGTCCCGCGGAAAACGCCGCTGGAACTGCGGCTCGACGAACTTGAGGCGATCCGCCTGGTTGATCTCGAGGAGTTCGATCAGGTCGAGGCGGCGGCGCGCATGGAGATCTCGCGCGGGACGTTGCAGCGGCTGCTCTACTCCGCGCACCGTCAGATTGCGCTGGCGCTGACCTCGGGACGCAGCATTGTGATTTCGGACGGCGGTGATACGGTTGCCGGTCCGACCGGCTGTGATGCTTCCGTCTGCCGTTTCTGTTGCCGAAAACACCCGGAGACGGCGTCGGGCTGTCTGCCGGAAAACAGAAAGAAAGGGGATATCATGATTATCGCGGTCACCTGTGAAAACGACAATGTGTTTCAGCATTTCGGGCACACTCCGGCCTTTGCGCTTTTCACGGTCGAAGAGGGGCGCCTGACCGGGCGCGTCGACGTTCCGACCGGAGAGAGCGGCCACGGGGCGCTCGCTGGATTTCTGAAAGAGCGCAACGTCGATGTGCTGATCTGCGGCGGCATCGGCGGCGGAGCGCAGCAGGCGCTTGCAAATTGCGGAATCAAACTGGTCGGTGGAGTCCGGGGCGATGTGACCGAGGCTGTCGGTCACTATCTTGCCGGTACGCTTGAGGCCGATCCGAACTTCAGCTGCAACCATCATGGGCACGGTCATGAGCACGGTTCCGGCAGCTGCCACGGCGGCCATGACGAGGGACACTCCTGCCAGTGCGGCAGGCACTGATCTCCCGTTTTTCGCGGAAAAAAAAGCCCCGGAGAATCGCTTCCCCGGGGCTTTTTTATCAGAACTTAATAGTTCTTCGCTTCGATCTCGAAGAAAGCCTTCGGCTTCTTGCAGACCGGGCAGACTTCCGGCGCTTTCGTGCCGATGTAGACGTGTCCGCAGTTGCGGCACTCCCAGCGGTTCTCGCCGGTGCGGACCCAGACTTCATTTTCCTCAACGTTCTTCAGCAGCGTGAGATAGCGCTCCTCATGGCGCTTTTCAATCGCGGCGACGCGCTCGAACGTGCGGGCGAGTGCGGAGAAACCCTCCTGCTCGGCAACTTCGGCGAAGTTCTTGTACATCTCAGTCCATTCGCCGTGTTCTCCCTCGGCGGCGGCTTTCAGATTCGCAGCGGTATTGCCGATCAGTCCGAGCTCCTGAGCCCAGAGCTTCGCATGCTCTTTCTCGTTGTTCGCGGTCAGTTCAAAGATCGCGGCGATCTGCTCGTACCCCTCTTTGCGGGCGACTTCCGCAAAGTAGGTGTACTTGTTGCGGGCCTGGGACTCCCCGGCGAATGCGAATGCGAGGTTTTCGGCGGTTTTGCTGTTCTTGAGTTCTGCCATTTTCATTTCTCCTGTGTTCCCCGTTTCTGGGCATTTCTCTCGCGGAATTTCAGGAATGCGGCCTGCCGTATCCATCTCTTCCAGCCGATTTTTCTGCTGATCCGGCAGCGCACCCGCACCAGTCCGGATCGTGATCTCTTTTAAAATATAGTAATGATTATCAAAAATGCAAGGAGAGTTTGAAAAAAAACGCGATTATTTTTCTTGTTTGGCCCATCGCCCGATGAATCCGTGATAGTGATCGAGCGGGAACGGCGCTCCTGGGACCGCCCACGGGAAATCGCGGGTATCGACGAGACGGTTTTCATCAAAGGCCCGGCGGATCACCTCATCGATTCCGGGGACGACGCGGCGGGCGACTCCATCGCTGCCGACGACGTTGCGGACGAACTCATGAGGAATGTCGAGGTTCGGAGCCGAGTCAAAGACGGCGTTGGAGATCAAGGTATGTTTGGACGCGATGTCAAGAGTGCAGATGAACTGTTTCGGATCCTCCAGCCGTTTGAGGAGCGCATCATAGATGTGCTTGCGCATTTCATGACCGGGGGTGGATTCAAACATTTCGACTTCACCGTTTTTGCGGGTGATGACGGTGCGTTGTTCGTTATAGTCGATCGTCCCCTCGTCACCCTCGATGCGGGAGATGGGATTCACGTTCGTTTCGCTCACGTGCGTCACATGGAAATAGATTTTCTGACCGAGGGAACTTGTGATGCGCAGCGTGGCGAAATCGTTGGTTTCGATCTGGTTGGCCCGGAACATTCCCGCCTGCACTTCAACCGGATCGACGGTTCCGGTGAAACTGGTCCCCGCGTAGAAGATCAGCAGATTCAGAAAGTGGGCGAGCGCATTCGTGAACGGGCAGTCAAGAACCCATTTGCCGTTGACAGAAAGCATGCCCGCCCAGTTGTTGCGGCTGTAATAGGCGTCGTTGCGGGGCCACAGCGCGTAGGACTTGAAGATGCGGGGCGTGCCGATCGCGCCGGAGAGCAGCAGCTCTTTGATTCGCCTGGTTTCGGGCTGGTACATGGTCTGGTAACCGACCGCGACGAAACGGCCCGTGCGCTTTTCCGCCTCTTTCATGATCTCCGTCTCTTCGACGGTCGGAGCGACCGGCTTTTCGACGTAGACGTTGGCGCCGGATTCGAGAGCCGCGACCGTCATCGGACAGTGCATGGCGATTCCGGTCGGGATGAAACAGATGTCGATCTTGCCGCGAAACTCCTCAAGCATCTTCCGGTAGTCGGTGAAAAGCCGGCAGCCGATCGATTTCAGGAATGCGCATTTTTCGGCCTCCTCGGCCTGGTTGATGACGGTGGCCGCGACCACGTTCACGCGACCCGCTGCGTGTTCCCGGACAAAATCATTGTAGTGCACTGCTCCGAATCCGGAAACCCCGATGACTGCGACATTGATCATAATCTTGAATTCCCCAGATAATGGTGAAAAGTGAATCATCCCAAGATAAAATAACGCATCCCGGTATTTTATGCAAGTTCCGTCACGGTTTTTCGAGCAGATAACGGCGGAAAAATTCCGCCGCCAGCGGCGCACAGCTCGCACCTCCGGAGCTGCCCCCCTCGACCATGACGCAGCATGCGTAGGTTTTCCCGCGGTAGGTCACGAACGAGATGAACCAGGTCGTGAGAATGCGGTTGGCTCCGGAACCGACCTGCGCCGATCCGGTTTTGCCGTAAAGTTCGAGTCCGGCGACTTTCCCCTCACGCCCCGAACCGCGCGGCGTGTTGACCACGTCGAACATGCCGCGCCGGACTTCATCGAGAAAACGGGGCGTGGTTCGGAGATTGCTCACGACTTCCGGCTTGCGTTCGTAGAGCACGTTCCCATTGGAGTCGACCACTTTCCAGACCACGTGCGGTCGGAAAATCTTTCCGCCGTTGGCCAGCGCGGCCGTGTAAACCGCCGCCTGAAGCGGACTCAGGGTGATGACTCCCTGGCCGATCGACAGCAGGCCCGTATCGTAACTGTTCCAGCGGACGGCGTTGCGGTGGCTGCGCTTCTTGCTGGCGTTGCTGGGGAATGTTCCGGCGATCTCCGGAAGCTCCACGCCGGTCTTGCGGCCGATTCCGGCGCTGCGCAGCACATCCGCGATCGGAACGAGACCGATTGCGGTGGCGTGTTCGATCATGTAGTCATTGCAGGATTTTGCCAGGGCACCGCGCAGATTCAACGGGCCGTGGCCGGCGCGGGCTGCGCATCGGATCCGGACGCCGTTGACGATCGTTTCCCCGTCGCAGTTCACGATCTCCTCCGGAGAGACTCCCGAATTGAGGAACGCGAGCGCGACAAGCGGCTTCAGAATTGAGCCCGGCGTGTAGTTCCCGAGAAACGCGCGGTTGTAGAGCGGACGCCCCGGGCTTTTCAGGAGCTTGTCGTAATAGTCTTTCCGGATGATCGTCGAAAATCCCGCCGAGAGATTGTAGGTCGGACTCGACGCCGAAGCGATGACGTCGCCGTTCGAGGCGTCCAGAACGACGAGCGCGGCACGCTGGCCGCTGATGATGGATTCGGCGATCTTCTGGGCGCGGGAGTTGATTGCGAGAATCACGTTGTTGCCGTGGTGCGGCTCGATCCGGCTGATGATGTTGCGGCGGATCATGCCGAGATGATCGACCTGAACGAGCGAATAACCGGGCATTCCGCGCAACCCCAGCGGCGTTTCCGGCGTCCCCGGCTGCGGATCGTAATCGGTCTCCTCCTGCGACGTGCCGGGGAGACGGTCGAACGCGCGCTCGATGCCCTCGACGCCGATCCGGTCCGGCACATAGTAGGAGTATTGTTTCCGGTCGCTGGCTTCGAGCGGATTGTCGGGATGAGCGGGCCGGGTATACCCGATCAGATGGGCGGCCAGAGCTCCTTCCGGATAGGTGCGCGATTCGTCGGGTTCCACGTCGATTCCGGCAATGTCCCGGCTCTTCTGGAACGCCCGCTCAAGTTCGCGCGGCGTGAGCTGGCGGAAAACCACCAGCGGCAATCCGGGCTGATAATTCAGATGGCGGGCGATATCCTCTTTCGAGAGCGGATTCGGTTTGCCGATCGCGCGCGAGACGGTTTCGGCGGTTTCGTAAATATGGTCGATGGTCTGCTTCCGGTTTCCTTTTACGCGCATCTCCTGCGGGTAGAAGACCAGATTCAGGTCGCTGCTGCTGCCGGCGAGGAGCTTCAGATCTCTCGTGTAGATCTTTCCGCGCCGGGCGGGAATCCGGATCCGGCGGATGGATTGATTCGAGATCGCCGTGATGCTTCGATCCGCAGACTGGATCTGCACGTAGGCGAGGCGCACGAGCATCGCGAGGAATACGAATGCGACGATCCCGCCGAGGATCAGAATCCGCAGCCGTTCCGTCGTGAGGATTCCCGAGGCCGATCCCCGGGGTTTTTCCTCCTTGCGTCTGGCGGCGGGGCTCACGGCAGCCTCCTTGTGCGCGGTTCGCGCACCCGGCGCGGCCGCAGCCGGTCGAACGTCGATTTCGGTTCGCGCAGCGCTCCGGGAATCCCGAGTTTTCCGGCGACTGCATCGAGCGAGAGCGTCAGAAGCGGCATCAGAAAGAGTCCGAGCGCACCGAAGAAGATCAGTTTCCAGAAAAACGACCCGAGCGATTCCGGCTGGCGTGAGAGGGCGAAGTTCGTCAGTGCGTCTCCGATCAGCGCGGTCAGAATCACTCCCATGCCGGGCAGGGCGGTTTCAAACGAGTGCACCGGCGCTTTCAGGTGCATCAATCTTCCCGTCGCCAGCGCAGCGGTCAAAACCACGGCCGTCGCGGGAAGTTCCCTGCCGTAGCTCAGGTCGAGCACCACCCCGAGGAGAATGGCCAGATAAAATGCCGCCGCGGCCGGCCCGACCAATGCCAGATAATAGATCACCAGCGCGGACAGGAAAAGCGGCAGCCCCAGCGAACCCGCCAGCAGTTCAATCAGAAGTGAGAGAAAGAGCAGCACGAAGAAGAACAGCGTTTTCACTTCTCCCCTCCCTCTTCCGCGGATTCCGGCATTGCAACGAGGACGAAATGGAGATTGTCGAGATCGACATCGGGCGTCAACAGCCCGGAAACATGTTCTGAACTTGAAAAATTCGGATCGACTTCGTCGAGCGTCGTCAGGCGGCCGACCTTGAGTCCGGACGGAATTCCCGCCGCGAAACCGGTCGTCACCGCGGTGTCGCCCGGAGCAGCCATGCGATTCACCGGAATGTATCCGACCGGAACGGTCCCGGGGGTGGCCTGGCGTTCCCCGGCATTCAGAAAGCCGTTTCCTCCTCCCGGGAAAGCGACCGAAAGCCGCAGATTTCCGGAGAAGATGGTTTCCACCTCGGCATTTCGTTTCCCGGTCCGGGATATGATTCCGACGAGCGAGGGCGTTCCGTCATTGCCGGGAGCGATGACCACAGCCCCGGGCCGGATTCCGGAATCCGGGGCGATCGAAATGGTGAATTTTTCGCGCCAGAAAAGCGGATCGCGCAACAGCACCTGCGCCGTGTGGTATCTCCAGCGCGGCGCAGACGGGAGCAGCGCGAGTTCCCGCAGTTCCCGGTTCTCCGCCGCGAGGGTCTGCAGCTGCCGGTTTTCCGCTTCGAGCCGTCGATTTTCCTGAATCAGGGATTCGGTTTTGGCCGCGAGCTCCGTGCGGCTGAGCAGCAGCAGCGACTGGCGCGCAACCTGATCCGTCGCGATCCGGGTCAGCGCCAGATACGGATAGAAAAAGTCTCCGAGCAACAGTCCCGCACTGCGGCGGAGCGCCCGATACCCGGCGAATGCGAGAATCAGTGCAAGTACCACCGAGGCCGCGAAAAAGACCCTGCGGTCGGAGATTTTCCCTGGTTCGCTCATCGGCCGGATTCGGAACCCCTTTCTCCTCAGCAGGAGCAGAGTTTTTTCTTGAGTTCCACAAGTTCGGCTTCGGCGCCGGTGAGCAGTTCGTCGATGAGCTCCTGGACGGAAATGACCTCGTCGACGAGTCCGACCGACTGCCCCGCCATCAGCGAGCCGTGATCGACATCTCCCTCGACAGCCGCGCGGCGCAAAGCGCCGATCCAGAACTTCTCGACCTCCTCCTGCGCCTGGGTGCGATGGATCGTCCCCGCTTCAAGTTCCCGCAGCAGACGGAGCTGAAGTTTCCCGAAGAGCTCAGTCCCCTTGTTGCGCAGTGCGCGAACCGCGACGACCGGGAGTTTCTGGTCGTACTGCGGCGTCGAGATCGCATCGCGGGCGTTCGCATTGCGGAACGCCTCCTTGAACGCCGGATGCACAGTCGACTCTTTCGTCATGACGAAACGGGTGCCGAGCTGAACCCCCGCCGCACCCATCGTCAGCAGATGCGCGACCATTTTCCCGGTGCCGATGCCGCCGGCGATGAAGATCGGAACTTGCTCGTGGAATTTGTAAAGCACCTGCTGGATCAGCACCATGCTCGACACGTGGCCGATGTGGCCGCCCGCCTCGCTCCCCTCGAGGATGATTCCGTCCGCTCCGAAGCGGATCATGCGCTCGGCAATCGATACGGTCGAGGCGAAGCAGAGCACCTTGGCACCCGTGGCTTTCGCCGCGGCGATCTCTTTCTCTTTCGGGAAGCTGCCCGCGAAAATGATGTACGGAACCTTGACCCGGCCGAGCATCGCAAGATGATCCTGATAGGCGGGCGCAATGGTGATGAGATTGACCGCAAAATTGTTCGGCGTCAGACTTTTGAGCTCGATGATCTGCTTTTCGAGAATATCGCACGGCGCGTTGCCGCCCGCGAGGCAGCCGAAGCCGCCCGCATTACACACGGCCGAAACCAGTTTCGGCTCGGAAACCCAGGTCATCGCACCGCAGATAATCGGGTACTTCACCCCGAGAAACTCACTCCCGCGACGCATCAACGGAGTCAACATCGACAAATCGTTCATTGGTTACCTACTCTTTTCCCCTGAAATAAAATTCGTTTTTCCCATTCTGCGCCCCGCATTCGGGGCAACCTGTAAATATAGCACTTCTTCGCCCTGATTTCAATCTCCGATCCACCTGGATTCGACCTGTTCCAGAAATCTCTGCGCCTCCGGCGGCAGGGCGGGCGATGGGCGCTGCGCTTCCGTGATCGCTTCGCCGTAGAATTTTTCCGGGGGGGCGAGCCGGATCTCGGTTTCGGCGAGTTCGCGTTCGATTTTTTCCCGGCGCTCGAGTCCGGCACGGATCTCCGCGATCTGCCGTCGGAACTGTTCCGGCAGCGGGGAGGGCTCCTCCTGCGGATCCGGCGGCGTGAGCGGCAGGAGGTAAAGTGTTTCAGTCAGGGCGGCCAGTTCGGCAGCGTAAGCGCGGTTGTTGCCGGCTACGAGCGCGCGAAGCCGTTTCCGCAGGGTGGAACGCAGTTCGGCCGCGTCGGGGCGTCCGGGCAGAAGTTCCGGCAGATCGACGAGTTCAGCCGGAATGGTTCTGCCGGTCGGCCTGCCGTCCGGTCCGAGCTCGGGCAGCTCGAATTTCATGGCCTCCTCGAATGCGGCCGCGGCGAGATGAGCCGGCTGCGGGAAAAATTCGTTGAAAGCGAGTTCCCGGGCGTAACGTTCGAGGGCACGCTGAATGATTTCGTCGGGGGGCAGGGCGGGCTCGGAGCTCCCGCTGCCCGCTTCCGAAACGTCCGGAGACGCCGCGGCCAGAATGAGCCGTCCGAGCGTCGCTTTGAAGTTCTGCTCCTCGATGCTGCCGGGCAGATTCGCGAGCAGGCAGTAGTCGAGCAGAGCGTTGTCCGCGGCACTTGAGAGGGAGGCCCCGCAGTCGAGCAGAACGCAGCTGAGTTCGCAGTACCACCCCATCGCCGGCGGGGCGAGCAGTTCGGGCGTGAGAAGCCGCATCTGCCGGAAATCCGGAAATCTCCCCAGTTCGCAGAGCGCCCGCAGCACTGGAAAGTAGCGGTTCCGGCTCAGGAGCAGTTCACTCTCCCGGGAACTCTGCATCCGGGAGGCGATTCCCGCCGCAACCCAGCCCGGCAGAAAATCCGGAGACAGCGGTTCCGCCGCATTCGGGATCTTCGCGAGCAGCATGATCCCCGTCAAACGGCGCCGGAGTCGGAAATTGCTGCGCCACGTTCCGTCCCGGTCGTTGAACGTGAGATGCCACTCCTGCGGTTTGAACTCCATTTGAAGCTCTCCGGGGGGAGCGTCTCCGGAAACCGTCACGCGGCAGCGGCGCGGCAGCCGTCTGCCGCTGACCCGGAAAAGCGTCGTGATCTGGCGATCGAGCGCGCGCAGCTCCTCGATCGTCGCGAGAGAACCGGAGTCGCTGCGGTCCATGTCGATCTCGACTCCGTCCGCCGTCACGACGGTGGCCGCCCGCAGCGGAAGAGCCGCGGCGAACGCGATTGCGGACAATATCTGCAAAAACTTCAACATATGGATTTGTTTTTTTCCGGGAATGGATGTATTTTCAACTTGATCAATCCGGTTTAAAGAGCAATATAACCGCTGGTGCGGACAAAAACAAATCATGATGAAAAATAATCCGAAAAACAAGATCTATCCCGCAGCCCTGACGATCGCCGGCAGCGACTCGGGCGGCGGAGCCGGAATCCAGGCCGATCTGCGCACGTTCAATGCGTTCGGCGTCTACGGCTGTACGGCGATCACGGCCGTCACGAGCCAGAACCCGAAGCGGGTCACGAGAATCGACGCCCTGCCGGCGGAGGGGGTCGTTTCTCAGATCGACACGGTCCTGGAAGCCGTTGCCATCCGCCACGCCAAGAGCGGCATGCTCTTCTCCGCGGAGATCGTCTCCGCCGTGGCCGATGCCGTGAAGCGGCATCGAATTCCGCTCGTGGTCGATCCGGTCATGGTATCGACGTCCGGAAGCGTGCTGCTGGAGAATTCTGCGATCGAGGCGTTGAAAAGGGAGCTCCTGCCGCTGGCGGAGTGGATCACCCCGAATATCCCGGAGGCGGAGCTGCTGCTCGGCCGCAAACTCCGCAGCGGGCGCGACTATTTCGATGCCGCGCGCGAGTGCCACGAGAGATGGGGAGCGGCAATCCTGCTCAAGAGCGGGCATGCTCCGGCGGGGAAGTTCGCGGATGATGTCGTCTGCCGCGAGGGGCAGCTCTACCGGCTTCGCTCGCGCCGGCTGCCGGAGCACGGCTGTTCTCACGGAACGGGCTGTACGCTTTCCGCGGCTCTGACGGCGGCGCTTGCTCTCGAAATGCCGTGGAAAAATGCGTTGTGTGAAGCGAAAGCGTTCGTGCTCGGCTCGATGGAGGAGTTCGTCGAAATCGGCAAAGGGGTGACGGCGATGTATCCCCCGGTGGAGGACCGCATCGATCAGGTGCGACTCGAAAGGGTGTCGCCGGAGAGATGAGGCATTTTCGGAACACGGTTCTGCCGCTGCTGCTCTTCGGAGTCTTCTTCGGGGGTGCGCTGCTTGACGCCGCGCCGGTCCGGCTGCGTTCAATCTGGGCTGCGGGGCGGCGCAGTGTTCATTTGCTCGATGCGGCGTCGGGACTCGGAGCGACCGTTTCCCGGAGCGCCGCGCAGATCGCGCTTTCGCGCGGAAAAGAGCGGCTGGTTTTTTATCCGGACCGGCGGTATGCCGCGTTCAACAGCGTCCGGGTCAATCTCTGTTATCCGCTGTTGATGCAGAAGACGAATCCGTATCTGGCCAAGGTCGATTATGACAATCTGCTCGTCCCCTTTCTCGGGACGCGGCTTCCCTATAAACACAAGATCGGCAGGATCGTGATCGATCCCGGGCATGGCGGGCGCGACCGGGGAACCGCCGGGCAGCATCTGCAGGAGAAAACGATCACCCTGAATCTCGCGAACCGGGTCGCGAATATTCTGCGCGCCTACGGCTACAAAGTCGAACTCACCCGCACCCGGGATGCGACGCTCTCGCTGGGTGCGCGCAGCGCCTATGCGAACAAACGCGGGGCGGACCTGTTCGTTTCGATCCACGTGAATTCCGCGGCGGACCGCAGCGTGCGCGGCATCGAGACGTTCTGCCTGACGCCGGAGGGGGCCGCCTCGAGCAACAGCGGCAAACCGGTCGCGAGCCGCTATGCGGGCAATGCGAAGAATCCGAACAACTTTCTGCTCGCCTATCACCTGCAGCGCGCGATGCTGCTGCAGACCCGGGCGTCGGATCGCGGTGTCAAGTTTGCCCGGTTCGCGGTGCTGCGCGATATTCGTTGTCCCGGGGCGCTGGTCGAGGTCGGCTTCGTCTCGAACCGCAGCGACGAGGCGAACCTCGGCAGTGCGGCGTATCAGGACAAGCTCGCGCGTGGAATCGCGGCGGGTATTCTGAACTATCACCGGTCTCTGTCGCGGTAGGGATTATTCGAGGCCGCCGCGGAATGTTCTGGGGCTGACTCCGTAGAGCGCGCGGAATCGTTTCGAGAAGTAGTTCGAGTCGTGGAACCCGCAGCGGGCCGCAACTTCCCCGACCGGCAGCCCGGTCCGGCGCAGCAGTTCGGCGGCGCGGCGCAGCCGGACCTCGAGCAGGTATTCGATCGGAGTGGTGCCGGTCGCGGTCCGGAAGAGCCGCAGCAGATTGTTCGGTGACGTGCAGGCCACGGCGGCGAGCCGCTTGAGGGTGAGCGCGGAAGCGTAATCCCGTTCGATCCGGCTGATGACCTCGCCCATCCGCAGCAGCGCTGCCTGATTCGGCGCGCGGGAGCTGCCGCAGCGGCGCGAAACAAATACGATGAGTTCGAGCAGCTGTGCGAAAGCGGCCGCCTCGTAGCCCGGTTCGCGGCGTTCGAGTTCGGCGCGCAGCCGCCGGATTCGCTCCTCCGCGAGTGCGAGTTCCTCCCGGTCGAGCCGCAGCCGGTTCTCTCCGCTGCGGTTGTTCCGCATGGCCGGTTCGAGCTGGAAGATCACGTTGTACCCCGGGATCTGGCGCAGAAAGTCGTCCGGCAGCGCGAGGTGTTCCGGATCGAACTGAACGTTCAGCATGCTAATCCGCCGTCGGTCCGGAAAGCAGTGGCGCGTGTGCCCCTGGATGAGGAACACATCCCCCGCCGAGACCGTACACTCCGTCCCGTCGATGAGCTGTGGACCGCTCCCGGCCGTGATGAGCACGAGTTCCGAGAAGTCGTGCGAATGTTCGCACGCGGTGAGATCGTGCGCATGCTGAGCTTCCGCAGCGGCCCTGACTTCGGAAACCGCGATCGGAAGAGCCGGATTTTCAAAGTAATAGGTGCCGAATGCTTTTGTCGATTTTTCCTGTATCATGGTGATATAATACCTCTTTTTGTTGAAAAATTCAAGGTAACGGCGGCAAAACCGGCTATATTCATGAAGAAAAACCTTTAACGCAGGAGGGTGAAACATGGATTTCAATCAGGGTTGTGTGACCTATCGTTCGATGCCGTTCTGGTGTGTGGGGAGTCCCTTGAGCGATCCGTTCGGCGGCGCGGTGCTCTCCCGGTTCGATTCGCTCGAGATCGCGAAAATCATCGCCTGGGCCGCCCGCGAGGGATACGTCGAGGCGACGAGCTACCACGACGACGACCTCGTCCCCTGGGATCCGGAACATCCGGAAGACGACCTCGATCCGGCCAGTCCCGTCTACCGCAGGCTGCGCGAGATCAAGGCCGTGCTCGACGAAGCGGGCGTGAAAGTCCACGCTTCGATCTGCAGTCTGCACGGGAACCGGCTCTTCCGGGACGGCGGTTTGTGCAATCCCGATCCGGAGATCCGCCGCCTCGCCGCCCTGAAAGTCGAACGCACGCTGCGCATCGGGCAGTTTTTCGGCGCGAAGTATTACATTTACTGGGTCGCGCGTGACGGCTTTGAAGTGCCGGTCGTGACCCGGTGGGAGCAGGTCTACGAGTGGCTCGCCGAGGGACTCAATCATGTGACCGACTACATCCGCGCCAACAACATGACCAGTTACATCGGCGCGACGGTCGAACCCAAGCCCAACGAGCCGCGCGGTCAGATGTTCCTGCCGACCAGCGGCCACGCCGTCGGATTCATCTGCGGGAAACTCAAAGAGCCCGATTTCTGGGGCGTGAATCCGGAACTGCTTCAGCATGAGTCGATGGCGCTTATGAACGCCTGCATGACGGTCGCATATCTGTGCAGCATGAACAAGCTGAAATTTCTCCATTTCGGTTCGCAGATCAAGGCGCAGTTCGATAACGACTTTCCGCCGCTTATCGGGCCGGAGGGACTCAAGGAGACGGTCATGATGTTTCACGCGCTGAACCGGATCGGCTGGCGGGGCGCGGTCGAGTTCGACTGCCACATGCTGCGCGCCGAGGGGAATCCCGCCGACGAGATCGGCTGCCGCAAACAGTTCATCGTCGACAGCGTCACGGCGCTCTCGATGGCGCTCAAGCTCGCGGAACGAATTGAGCTGCCGGGCGCTTATGCCTCACAGTCGGCGGCGGACCTCGCGAGTATCCGTCAGATGTGCGCGCTCGGCGACGTCGATCCGCGGAGGTGAGCCGATGGCGCTCTCGCTCGGGATCGACGTCAGCACGCAGGGGATCAAGGCCGAACTCATCGATCCGGCGGATTCCTCGCGCCGTTTCCCCGGCGTTTCGGTCAATTTCGGAGCCGATCTGCCGCATTACGGAGCACCGGAGGGATTCCGCCCCGATCCGGATCCGCTGATCCGGCAGGCCGACCCGGGCATGTGGCTGGAGGCGCTCGATCTGCTCTTCGCGCGCATGCAGGGCGCCGGGCTGCCGCTCGCCGAGGTCGGAATGATCTCCGGATCCGGTCAGCAGCACGGCTCCGTTTATCTCTCCGGGCGGTTTGCGGCATCGCTTGCGTCGCTCGACCCGGCCGGGACGCTCGCGGAGCAGATCGTTCCCGCATTGTCGCGGCGGTACGCGCCGATCTGGATGGACCGTTCGACTTCGCGCGAATGTCGCGAACTCGACGACCGGTTCGGCGACCGGTTGCGCCTTTCCACCGGATCGCCCGCCATCGAGCGATTTACCGGGCCGCAGATCCGCAAGTTTGCGCGTGAAAATCCCGGTGCGTATCACGGCACTGCGGTGGTTCATCTTGTCAGTTCATTCTGCTGCTCCGTGCTCTGCGGAGTTTCCGCGCCGATCGATTACGGCGACGGTGCCGGGATGAATCTGCTGAATCTCGAAACGCTCGCGTGGGATTCAGAGATCGCCGCGTTCACCGCGCCCGGACTCCTCGGTAAACTTCCCGAGGTCGTGCCCTCGAATACGGTCGCGGGCGGGCTCTCCCCCTATTTTGAGAAGTATGGCCTGAAAGCCGGGACTCCGGTCGCCGTCTGGTCGGGCGACAACCCGAACAGCCTCGTCGGAACCGGCGCCGCCGAGCCCGGGACTGCTGTTGTGAGCCTCGGAACGAGCGACACGTTCTTCGCTTCGATGCGTGACTTCCGCACCGATCCGGAGGGGTATGGAAACGTGTTCGGGAATCCCGCCGGCGGATTCATGAGTCTCATCTGCTTTACGAACGGTTCGCTCGCACGCGAAGCCGTCCGGAAAGCGTGCGGCCTCTCGTATGAGGAATTCGATCGGGTGACACCGGTCCCCGCGGAAGAACGGCTGATGCTTCCCTACTTTTCGCCGGAGTCGACGCCGCTTGTGCTGAAGCCCGGCGTGAAGTACGATTTCGACCCGTCACAGGCGGATGGTCCCGCCCGGGTCCGGGCGCTGCTCGAGTCGCAAACGCTGTCCATGCGCCTGCACAGCGCATGGCAGGGGTTGACTCTCCGCCGCATCCGCGTGACGGGCGGCGCTTCCCGGAGTCCGCTGCTGCGCCGGATCATCGCCGACGTGTTTCAGGCTGAAGTCGAGACGGTGGCTGTCTCGAACTCCGCCGGACTCGGGGCGGCGCTTCGAGCGGCGAATGCCGTTGACGGGGTCGCGTTTCCGGAACTCTTCCGGAGATTCTGCCGTCCTGTCGAGACGCTCCCGGCGGATCCGTCCGCCGCGCCGCGTTACGATCGGATGCTCGCGAAATATCGCAAATTCGAGCGGAGCGTGAAATAATTCCCCTGGACACAACAAATCCCGGAAAGCTGAAGTGAACTTTCCGGGATTTTTCTGTCGCCGGAAGAGAGGTTTCTCCTCTCTCTTCCGGGATGATCTGCGGGATCTCAGAGCTCTTCGCCGACTTCCCAGCGGACGAAGCGCGTGACCTTGCAGTTCGGGCGCAGCTTGCCGAGAGAGGTCTTGTCGTCGCGAACCCAGGGCTGATCCATCAGGCAGACTTCGCTGAAGAACTTGCGGATCTTGCCGGCGAGGATCTTGTCGAGCATCGCGGCCGGCTTGTCCTTGAGTTTCGGATCAGCGGCGGCGGCGATCTCTTTCTCCTTGGCGATGACTTCCGCCGGAACATCCTGCTCGGTGATGTAGCGCGGACGGAACGCGGCGATGTGCAGGCAGATGTCGTTCAGCACGACCGGATCGCTCTCGCCGGAGACTTCGACCAGCACGGAGACGCGCCCGCCGTCATGATGATAGCTGACATAGCGCTCCCCGCCCTCCCATTTGTCGGCGCGGCGGATCTGCATGTTTTCGCCGATCACACCGATATTGTCGGTGAGGGCGCTCTTCTCGGCCTCCCGGACTTCCGCGGAGATGTCGCCGTTGCCCGGCATGGAGAGCATGTCGGCGGCGAACTTCTTGACCATGTCCTGGAACTTGTCGGTCTTGGCCGCGAAGTCGGTCTCGCAGAGCACCTCGATGATCGAGGCTTTCTGCCCGTCGATCGCAGTCAGGACTTTGCCCTGATTCGTGCTGCGCCCGGACTTCTTCTCCGCTTTGGCGGCGCCGGATTTGCGCAGGTTTTCAATCGCGAGCTCCATATCGCCGTCGGCGGCGACGAGCGCTTTTTTGCAATCCATCATGCCGGCCCCGGTCTTTTCCCGGAGGTCCTGAACCATTTTTGCAGTGACAGCAGCCATTATAATGATCTCCCAGTCAATAATTACAGTAAATTACTCAGCCTTGGCTTCGGCGGCTTCGGCCTTGACTTCCGGCTTGGCTTCCTCGCGGCGCGGAGCGCGGCGGCGGGGTTTGACCTCTTTTTCGGCCTTTTCCTCGTCGTCGGCTTTCTCCTGAGCGAGCTTCTTGGCGGCTTCGGCGGCCTCACGCTCCTCGGCGACTTTCTTCTGGTGAATCTCCTTGGCGATCTTCACGGCTTCAGCGAAGAGGCTCGTGATGATCTGGACCGACTTGACCGCGTCGTCGTTCGCAGCGACGGGGTAGTCGACCAGAGACGGGTCGCCGTTCGTGTCGACGATCGCGACGATCGGAATGTTCAGCTTGTTCGCTTCGCGGACCGCATTGAGCTCGTTGCAGACGTCAACAACCACGAGCGCGGCCGGAAGACGCTTCATCCCGACGATGCCGTCGAGGTCGCGATGCAGTTTCTCGGCGCGGCGCGCGAGAACCGCGATCTCTTTCTTCTTCATCCCCTTGGCGGAATCGGATTCGAGAGTCTTGTCGATCTCGCCCATCTTGGAAATGCTCTTGCGAATCGTGACGTTGTTGGTCAGCGTGCCGCCGAGCCAGCGCTCGGAGACGTGGAACATCCCGGTCTCTTCCGCGAGATTCTTGATGATTTCGCGGATCTGCCGCTTCGTTCCGACGAAGAGGATATCTCCGCCGTTCGCGACCACGCGCTGCAGAAAGTTGCAGGCTTCCGCAATCTGGTACATGGTTTTGGTCAGGTCGATGATCGAAATCCCGTTCTTCGCCCCGTAGACGTACTCTTTCATTTTCGGGTTCCAGCGACGGGTCTGGTGACCGAAGTGACACCCGGCTTCCAACAGATCGTTGATCGAGATCTTTGCCATTTTACGGCTCCTTGTTTCTGCGGCGCTTCTTTTGGTTTCAGCAAGACGCCATTGGTTTGATTGTTACACCCCGCGAATTTACGCGGCGATTTTGCTAATATACACGCGAAAAGTCAGATTGCAAGTGTTTTTTTCCAGAATTCAAGCTGTTTGGCGACCTGGTCGAATCCGGTTCCGCCGGTGATGTTGCGTTTCCCGACGCTGGCGACCGGATCGAAGAGGGTCAGAAATTCGGGAGTCGCCTCGGGAATCGTCTCGCGCATTTCATCGAGCGTGACCTCGTTGAGCGCTTTCCCATGTTCGCGGCAGTATTTCACGAACGCGCCGACACGGTGGTGCGCGCTGCGGAACGGCACCCCGAGTTCGACGAGTTTCTCAGCGATATCGGTGGCCATGAGCGCCGGATCGCTCGCCGCGGCGAGCATGTGGTCGGCTTTGAGCTTCATCGTCTCGATCATCGGCGGATAGACTTTCAGAATCATCTTGACCGTGTCGAGCGCATCGAAAATCGCGACCTTGTCCTCCTGCAGATCACGGTTGTAGGTCAGCGGCAGCCCCTTGCACATCGTGAGCAGCGCGGTCAGCGCTCCGTAGACGCGGGCGGTTTTGCCGCGGGTCAGTTCGCAGACGTCCGGATTTTTCTTCTGTGGCATCAGCGACGAGCCCGTGCAGAATGCGTCGTCGAGCTCGATGAAGTCGAACTCCTGGCTGCACCAGAGGATCAAATCCTCCGAGAGGCGGCTCGTGTGCATCGCGAAGATCGCGAGATCCGAAACCAGTTCAATCGCGAAGTCACGGTCCGCTACCGCGTCCATGCTGTTCCGCGTGACCCGGCTGAAATCGAGGGCGCGGCAGACCGCCTCGCGGTCGATCGGCAGCGTGCTGCCCGCAATCGCGCCGGACCCCAGCGGCATGACGTTGATCCGTTTCCGGCACTCCGCAAGCCGTTCGGCGTCGCGGTCGAGCATCTCGACATACGCGAGCAGATGGTGCGCGAACAATACGACCTGCGCGTGCTGCAGATGGGTGAAGCCCGGCATGATCGTGCGCGGATTCGCATCGGCCTGCGCGACGAGCGCGCGCTGAAAATGGCGGATCCCCTCGATGAGTTTGTCAACTTCATCGCGCAGATAGAGCCGGATGTCCAGTGCGACCTGGTCGTTGCGGCTGCGCGCGGAGTGGACGCGGGCACCCTCCGCGCCGAGGGCGTCGATGAGCGCGCTCTCGATGTGCATGTGGATGTCCTCCATCGCGATGTCGTATTTGAAATCCCCGGCGTCGATCCGTTTCTCGATCTTGTCGAGTTCCGTGCGGATCGCTTCCGCGGTCGCTTCCGGGATGATCTTCTGCGCCGCCAGCATCGTGACGTGTGCCTTGCTTCCCATGATGTCGAAATGATAAAGCCGCTGATCGAATGAGATCGATTCCGAATATTGTGTAACTTCGTTCCGCGTTTCGGAACTGAATCTGCCGCCCCAAAGAGCCATTCTTCCGTCCTCCCTCCGCAATTCCGGATCACTGATTCCGCGATAACAATATTTTTATAAAATAGCTGTTCCCGACTGGATTTTCAATCGGAATGCACTATATTATCCAGTATTATGAGTGATATTTGCAATAACCGGCCGTTGAAGCCCCTCAACGGCAGTATTCTCTGCCCGAATTGCGGTGAGCGTCTGACGCCCGCCGATCTTGAGGTTTATGCGAAGTGCCCGTTCTGCGACTGGAGTTTTCCACGCGACGCGGGTTTTGATGATTTTGTCATCAGTCCCATCGTAAACCGCTGGATGGCGCGGGCTCACAGTCAGTTCCCGCGTGAATGAAGAGCGACTCCGCCCGATCCGCGATTGAAACCCTTATCCGGCAGAGATACGGGAATGCCCGGCTTCTTTCGCCGGAATGCAATCGTGGGGTGGAGACGTGCGTGAATGACAGGAGGGGGCGTGGAACGGAAATCCGAGAGCGGGGAGAGGGTGCGGAGCGGCCCGTGGCTGGATCGCAACGGCTGGGTGCTGTTCGTGATTACGCTGTTGTGCTTTACGCCGTTTGCGTTCTTCAGCGTCGATCTGCACCATGACGGCGTGATGCTCAAGCCTGCCATGGATGTCGCCGCCGGGCGCGTGCTTTTCCGCGACAGTTTCAATCAATATGGCTTTCTCACGACTTTTCTGCAGGCCGCGGTCGTCCGTATCTTCGGCGGCGAACTGCTCGCCATCAAACTGCTGACCGTGGTGTTCTACGGACTCTGTGCCGTGGAACTCGACCGGTTCTGGCGGAGATTCCTCTCCGTGCCGTTCCGCTGGCTCATGATGATTCTCTTCTGGGGAATGGCCCCGCTCTATCTGCTGCCGATGCATCCGTGGTCTTCGGTTTACGCGCTCTATTTCATGCTTCTGACCGGAACGTTCACAGTTCGTTACCTCGACAGCGGCGACCGGAAACTGCTGTTCGGCAGCGGAGTCGCCGCCGGACTCGCGTTCGGCTGCCGTCAACCCTGCGGTTTTGTCCTGGTCATCGCCGCGGTGATGACGCTCGCGCTCGAAGCGTGGGTGCGCCGCACCCCCTGGCGCGGAGTGCTCCGGAAAGGGGCGGTCTGGTGCGCGGGTGCTCTGGTGATTCCGGCGATTCTCGCATTCTATCTGACATTTTGCGGCGCGTGGCCGGATTACCTGCAGCAGTGTTTCGTTGCCGTCGGCCGGTTCGGGTGGGAGCGGGGCGGCGGCGGTGTGTTCGAGTCGATTCTCCTGGCATTCTTCCCGGCGGAGGGGTTCATCGTGTTTCCGCTGTTGTCGCTCGGGCTGTTTTTCTACGCCTGTTCGGCGCTCGTGAGACGAGACGAAGTCCGGCTTTACCTGCCGCTGGCGGCGGCGGTCCTGATCGGTCTGGCATCCTGGCATCAGTTTTTCCCGGTGCCGTGCATCCGGCATCTCTACTGGGGCAGCGTTCCGATGATGGGGGCGGCGGCATATGTCGCCGAACGGATCTGGCGCAGCCGGTGGCGTCGCATTGTGCGTGTCGCGCTTCTGGCCGGAGTGCTGATCCTGCCGGGGCTGGAGATCGGCTACCGGATGTTCGGCGCGGTGATGCGGATCGCCTATCTCTCCGAACGGGAGTGGTCGGATCTCCCCGGTACGCGCGGGATGTTGATGTTTCCGGGAGAGATCAACTATCTCCGGAACATGGCGATCGTTCTGGCGCAGATCCCGGAACCGTTCCGGGAGCGTCCCTGTTTGAATATGACGGAACAGGCGATGTTCTGCCGGCTGCTTCCCGACCAGCCGCCGGTGCATCCGATGTATGTGGACTGGGGGCGCGCAGTTTATCCGGATTATCCGGAGGTCATGATGGAGTTCGTACGGGAGCATCGTCCCGTGATTCTTTCCCGGAAACCTGAACCGTTTCCGGGATACCGGCCGATCGGCGGATTTCCGCTGGTGAAACCGGTTTATTATCTGTCGCTCCCGCCCTTTTAAGGTGCGGCGGAGCAGTGTTCCGCAATGAGGAAGGAAAAGATTGTATGTCAGCAAAAATCATTGATGGAAAAGCGATCGCAGCAGCCGTGAACGAAGAGACCCGCCGCCGGGTCGAGGCTTTGAAAGCCGCGGGAAAAACTCCGGGGCTGGCCGTGGTTCTGGTCGGGGACGATCCCGCTTCTCAGGTTTATGTGAACTCCAAGGCGAAGAAGTGCGCCGAACTCGGAATCTTCTCCGACAAACGGGTGCTCCCGGCCGATACCACAATGGAGGAGCTCCTCGCATTGATCGACGAGTTGAACCACAATCCGGCGATCGACGGCATTCTTGTGCAGTCCCCGCCGCCGCCGCAGATCGACGAAGAGGCGGTGATCGCCGCGATCGATCCGGATAAGGATGTCGACTGTTTCTGTGAGCGCAACGTCGGCAAGCTTCTGATCGGAAAAGAGGACGGATTCCGCCCCTGCACGCCGTGGGGCGTCATGCTGCTGCTGGAGCATTCCGGAATCGACCCGGCCGGAAAGCACGCCGTCGTGATCGGCCGCTCGAACATCGTCGGCAAGCCGATGGCGGCGCTGCTGATGCAGAAAGCGAAAGGGGCGAATGCGACCGTGACGGTCGTTCACTCCGGCACGCCGGACATCGCGAAATATACGCGTGACGCGGATATCCTCATCGCCGCGATCGGAAAACCGGAGTTTGTGCGCAAAGACATGATCAAACCCGGGGCCGTCGTGATCGACGTCGGAATCAACCGCAAGCCGAATCCGGCCGGCGGGAAAGATAAACTCGTCGGGGACGTGAAGTTCGACGAGGCCGTCGAAGTCGCCGGAGCGATCACACCCGTTCCCGGCGGGGTCGGGCCGATGACCATTGCCGTTTTGATGAGCAATGCCGTGACCGCGTGCGAGCGGCGGAAATAACGTTTTTTTTCTGGAGGGGGAGTGCATGAGAGTGTGGGGGAGAGTCGGGGCGACGGGAGTCTTCGCCGCAGTCGCGTTGTTATCCGGATGTCGCGAAAAGGCCGCGCCGCCGCCACCGGAACCTCCGGTGGTGAAAGTCGTCCCGGCGACGACAGGATACATGTTTGAATCCTCCGTGGCGATCGCTTCGATCAAAGCGTTTGAAGAGGTCAATCTGGTTGCCCGCGTCGAGGGATTCCTCGTCAAGCGGCTGTTTGAAGAGGGGCAGCCGGTGAAGAAAGGGCAGCTGCTCTACGAGATCGAGCCCGAGGTCTATGCCGCGAAAGTCAAGGCCGCCGAGGCGGAACTCGCGAAAGCGCGCGCAACCCGGGCAAACGCGAACATTGAATACGAACGCCAGAAAACACTCAACACTCAGGATGCGACCAGCAAGCGCGCATTCGATTTCGCCGTCGCGAACAAACAGGAGGCGGATGCCGCCGTCGAGGGCGCCGAGGCGAATCTTGCGCTCGCACAGCAGAATCTCGACTACACGAAAATCTACGCGCCGTTCGACGGTCAGATCGGCTTGAACACCTACAGCGTCGGAAATCTCGTCGATCAGCAGTCCGGGACGCTGGCGACGGTGGTGATGGTCGATCCCGTGCGCGTGGAGTTCGTAATCTCCGAATTCAACCTCATCAAACTTTTGAAGCTCCGGAGAGACACGGAAGTTCCGGAGGTTCGTGTCCGGCTCTATCTGCAGGACGGTTCCGAATACGCCCTGCCGGGGAAAATCGCTTTCTGGGGCAACCGGGTCAATACGAGTACCGGGACGTTCCGGCTGCAGGCGCTCTTCCCGAATCCGAAGCGCGAGCTTATGTCCGGGATGTTCGTGCGCGTGAGCATCGGGCCGGCGAAACCGACGAAAGCACTGATCGTGCCGCTGGTCGCATTGATGTCCGATCAGGCCGGAGATTACGTCTATGTCGTGGAGGCCGACGACAGAGTGAAGCGGCACAATGTGACGGCCGGTTACCGCAGCGAAGAGTTCTTCATCGCCGAGTCCGGCCTCAAGGCGGGCGACCGGATCATCGTCGAAGGCGTCCAGAAAGTTCGGCCCGGTTCTCCGGCGTCGCCGCAGGTGGATGAGAAGCTGCTCGCCCGGATTCCGCAGACTCCGGCGGCCGCGGAGAAACTCGACACTCCCGAGGCGGTCCGGCAGGATGATCCCTCCATTCTCGGCGACACGCTCGCCCCGGTCGGCGAGGAGATCGAGGGGGAAGTGCCCGTCGTTCCGGTCGGAAAGTGAGGCGGGACGATGATCAGTAAATTTTTTATCGACCGCCCGCGGTTTGCGTTCGTGATTTCGATCGTGATCACGCTTGCGGGCATTGTGGCGCTTTTCACGCTGCCGGTGACACAGTATCCGGACATCACGCCCGGGCAGGTCTCGATCAGTGCGACCTATCCCGGAGCTGACGCGAAAACCGTGCAGGAGACCGTCATTCAGCCGATCGAAGCGCAGGTCAACGGCGTCAAACGCATGATCTACATGTCGAGCAACGCGACCGACACCGGCGCCGCGACGATCACCGTGACGTTCGACATCGGCACGGATGGCGACTCGAACACCGTCAACACCCAGAACCGCGTGAACTGGGCCTCGGCCCAGCTTCCGGAAGAGGTGCGCCGCCAGAGCGTGATCGTGAAAGAGAAATCTCCGAGCATGCTGCTTGTCATTGCACTCTTTTCGCCGGACGGCCGGTATGACGACCTTTTTCTGAGCAACTATGCGAGTATCTATCTGAAAGACGAGCTCGCGCGTATTCCGGGGGTCGGCGAGGTGCAGCTGCTCGGCGAACACAAATATTCGATGCGTATCTGGCTCGATCCGGAACGCATGGCCGGCATGAACATGACCGTCGACGAAGTGACGAATGCGTTGAAACAGCAGAACGTGCAGGTCTCGGCCGGCGCGCTCGGCGAGGCCCCGACCGGAGGGAACGGAATTTTCCGTTACGCGCTGCAGACGCAGGGACGGTTGTCGGAGGTCTCGGAGTTCGAGGAGATCGTCGTGCGGTCGACTCCGGACGGCGCTCAGGTCAAGTTGAAAAACATCGCAGAAGTCGAACTCGGTGCGGAGAACTATTCGTCAACCGGCACCTACAACGGAAAACCCGCTGCTCTGCTGGCGGTCTATCAGCTCAACGAAGCGAACGGAATCCAGATCCGCGAGGCGTGCGCCGCGCGGCTCGAGGAGCTCAAGGCCTATTTCCCGGAGGGAATCGATTACGGCATTCCGTTCGACACGACTTCGTTCATCACCGCTTCGATCGACGAAGTGGCCATGACGCTGATTATCGCGGTGATTCTCGTGGTTGCGATCACCTACTTGTTTCTGCAGGACTGGCGTTCGACGGTGGTGCCGACGCTGGCGATTCCGGTGTCGTTGATCGGCACATTCGCGGTGCTGCTCGTGATCGGCTACACGATCAACCTCATTACGCTGTTCGCGCTCATTCTCGCGATCGGCATCGTGGTGGACGACGCGATCGTGGTCATCGAAAACGTGAACCGGCTTATGGAAGAGGAGCATCTCAGCCCGAAACAGGCGGCGGTCAAATCGATGGAGGAGGTCACCGGCCCGGTCATCGCGACGACGGCGGTGCTGCTGGCGATGTTCATTCCGATCTGTTTTCTGCCGGGGATCACGGGGGAGATGTACCGGCAGTTCGGCATCACCATTGCGGTGTCGGTCGTGATCTCGAGCGTCAATGCGCTGACGCTCTCACCGGCGCTCTGCTCGATTCTGCTCAAGCCGGTCGAACCGGGCGGGAAAAAGTTCTTTCTGTTCCGCTGGTTCAATGGTGGATTCGAACGGCTCACGGGTGGTTACATCCGGCTCGTGCGTCTTATCGTGCGGCGGGCGCTTTTTGCGCTGGTGCTTTTCGCGGTGATCGTCTTCGGCTGTTACTGGTTTTACGTGAATCTGCCGACCGGGTTTATTCCGGAGGAGGATCAGGGGAAGCTCTTCGTGAACATCCAGCTGCCGGATGCGGCGTCGTTCGACCGCACGCAGGCGTTCACGGAACGGGTCGTGGAGGAGGTGCGCAAGGTTGATGGCGTCGTCGACGTACTCGGCGTGGCCGGTTACAGCATCCTCACCGGGTCGCAGGCTTCAAACAATTCGATGGTGCTTGTTTCGCTCCTGCCGTGGAAAGAGCGCAAGAGTCCGGAGCTCTCGCAGGACGCGATTCAGCGGAAGCTTCAGGCGCTTCTCAACCGCGATCCCGGTGCGGTCGTTCAGGTGTTCGGTCTGCCGACGATTCAGGGAATCGGAACGACGGGCGGGTTTTCGTTCGTCGTCGAGGATACCACCGGGACCTATCCGGAGCGGCTGGAGACCGCCGTGAACGACCTCTGCGCGGCGGCGCGGCAGAATCCGGCGATCGGATCGGCCTACTCGACATTCCGGGCGCAGGTGCCGCAGGTGTTTTTGAATATCGACCGCGAAAAAGCGTTGAAACTCGGCGTCGCGATTTCAGATATTAACACGGCGCTGCAGGGGTTGACCGGATACACCTACGTGAATGACTTCAACAAGTTCGGCAAAGTATACAAGGTCGAGATTCAGGCGGCGGCGCGGGCGCGCCGCACCGTGCCGGACGTCCGGGGAATCTACGTGCCGAACAGTCAGGGCGAAATGGTTCCGCTCGGGACGCTCGTCGAGGTCGAACAGCGGCTCTCCCCGCAGTATTTGAACCGTTACAACATGTACTCCTCCGCGACGATCAACGGCTCGAATGCGCCCGGTTACAGCACGGGGCAGGCGATGGAGGCGATGGAGGAGCTCGCGCGGCAGATTCTTCCGGAGGGGATGAAGTTCGACTGGACCGACATGTCCTACCAGGAGAAAGCCGCGAATCAGCCCGTCAGGCTCGGCGGGGGAGTTTCGTTGAACATGACGATGATCATCTTTTCGCTGGCGCTTCTTTTCATGTACCTCTTTCTCGTGGCGCAATATGAGAGCTGGATGATTCCGGTGGCGGTGCTGTTGTCAGTGCCCATCGCATTTTTCGGATCTCTGCTGTTTCTCTGGGTGATGAACGTCGAGAACAACATCTACACGCAGGTCGGATTCGTACTGCTCTTTGGTCTCGCCTGCAAGACCGCGATTCTGATCGTGGAATTCGCGAAAGTGAGCCACGAACAGGGCAAATCGATTTTCGATGCGGCGGTCGAGGCGGCAAAACTGCGTTTCCGCGCGGTGCTGATGACGGCGATCTCGTTCATTCTGGGCGTTTTGCCGCTTGTGGTTGCGACCGGTGCGGGCGCCGCCAGCCGGGTTTCGCTCGGGAGTGCGGTGTTCGGGGGGATGATCGTTGCGGCGATCGGCGGAACATTGCTTGTCCCGATGTTCTACGCGGTCGTTCAGCGCCTGATCGAGTTCCGGCGGGGAAAAAACGCCCCGGAAAGATGAGAAACGCAAAATATTTTATTTCGGCGCTTCAAAGATGAGCCGTTTCTGCCAGCGGCGCGGTTTCACCGTGAGGTTGAAGATATTCGCGCGGTTGTCGATGAGAATGAGTTCCGGCTCAGAGGTCGAGGTGCGGGCGAAGAATCGGAAATTGCGTCCGGTCATGCGCGGGCGCAGTTCCCCGGGCGAGCAGGTCGCCTGCGGTTCGATCTCGTTCGGGAGTTGATAGAGGTTGATCGCCTCTTTCTGCTGGATGCCGAGGAAAAGTTTGCGGTCGGCGGTGCGGCAGCAGCCGAGCCCGGTGAGTTTTCCCTCGATTCTGCGGAATACCCCGCCAGCATAGAGGTACCCGCTGCCGGACGGATCCAGAAAGACCAGAGTCGAGGCGTCGTTGTCGGCGGCGATCGCCCGGGACGGCTCGAAGTCAGTCGGGATCTCCCGGCTCGTGATGAGTTCGGGCGTCGCGGGGGTGGTGTCATAAAGTTCCATGCGGCCGCTGCCGTAGACGATGAGCCGGTTGCCGTCGGGAGTCAGCAGCAGCTGCGGATCGCGTACGAGGGTC
Source organism: uncultured Victivallis sp. (assembly GCA_944389935.1). Taxonomy (GTDB): domain Bacteria; phylum Verrucomicrobiota; class Lentisphaeria; order Victivallales; family Victivallaceae; genus Victivallis. The sequence continues at coordinate 11,105 of CALXOE010000005.1, read as the reverse complement.
TGGATCTGCTGCGGGGCTTTTTCAAACGCCTCGTGGGGGATCATGAGGATGGCGTCGTCTCCATCGAGACAGACGAAACTGCAGACCGCGTTGAGCACGAACGTCCGGACCGGCCGCGCGAATGGCTGCGATTCGCGCTTGACAATTCCCGTTTTCAGATCGACCGCAACGAGGCGGTCCGGCTGTTGGAACGCCTCCTGGGCGAGCTGGGGGGCGATGAACTGCGTCGTGCCCGGCACGAATGCCGCGCCCGAGAGTTTCCGATCCGCAACCGTGAAAGCGCGTACGAGTTTGTCGTTGAGCAGATTGAAGCAGAGCACGCGGGTCGCGTTCGGTCCCTCTTTCGCCCCGGTTTTCTCGAGCAGTACGAGCAGCGTCTCGTCCGTTGAGAGGAACGCATCGATGAGATTCGCTCCGCCGGTTACGCGCATCGGATCGGGGGAGGGGGTCCAGTCGTAGATGACGCCGTCGGCGGCGACGAGGGAGGCGAGCACGCCGGGCGGGGTGTTCCGGCGGTTGTCGGCATTCGGATCGCGCAGTTCGATGAGGCGGCCGGTCTCCTCCACAACGGGCGTGCTCTCCTCGTCGTCGATCCGGATCAGCGGAGCGTCGGCAGAGAGGGAGACGGCGGTGGAAAGCGCCGCCGCAAGCAAAAAGAAACGAAAGATTTTCATCGTCCTCCTCCGGCAGATTTGAGATTCTTCCATAATATGCTATTGTTATAATAGTATGGCACCGAAAGGGGATGATTTCAAATGACGGTGAAAAAAAATTTCCTGGATCGCTTCAGCGAGCGACTTGAGGACGTCGATTCCGGCAGCCGGCAGGCGTATATTTTCCGGTTGATGCGGGAACGGGGATTTCTGGAAACGGTATTCAACGCGATTGAAGAGGGGATTCTCGTGATCGATCGCCATTTGCTGATCCGCTACCACAACCGGGCGGCACAGGAACTTCTGGCGTTGCCGGACGATCTTTCCGAGGTGCGTGCGTCGCAGCTGCTGCAGGGCGTGGACTGGGCGCGGATTCTCGGCGCGGATGAGAAAGAGTGGGTGCGTGTTGCACGGCAGGAGTTCGAGATTCTGTATCCGGTCCGCCGTTTTCTGCAGTTCTACCTGGTGCCGTATCCGGGGGACAATACGCTCGCTGCGGTGATTTTCCGGGACGTGACCGAAAGTCGTGCACGTGCGATCAGTGATATCGAACATCAGAAAGGGGAGGCGATTTCGATGCTTGCGGCGGGAGTCGCGCATGAGATCGGCAATCCGTTGAACAGTCTTTATTTGAATCTTCAGATTCTCGACCGGTCGTTCGCCGGCGGGGAGGCGTTTTCCCGCGAGGAGGCTGCCGAGATGATCGCCGCATGCAAATCCGAGGTGGAGCGTCTCGACAGCATCATCCACGGTTTTCTCTCCGCGCTGCGTCCGGGGCGTCCGCAGTTCACGCAGGTCGATGTGGCGTCGCTGGTGACCGAGGTGCTGAATTTCATGCGCGCCGAGATCAATGCGCGGCTGGTTTCGGTCGAATGCGAGTGGGAGGCGCAGTCGCGCCCGGTGTCGGGTGATCCCGGCCAGCTCAAACAGGTGTTTTACAATGTGATCCGCAACGCGGTGCAGGCGATGCCGAACGGCGGGAAATTGCTGATCCGGAGTTCATCCGATGCCGACGGGCTCACCATAGAATTTGCGGATTCCGGGACGGGAATCACGCCGGACGAGCTCGGGTGCATGTTCAAGGCGTTCAGTACGAACCGCTCCGGCGGGAACGGCATCGGCATGATGGTGATCGAGCGGATCTGCCGGGAACACGGAGCATCGTTCGGTCTGCGTTCGATTCCGGGCAAGGGAACGGTGTTCGAGATCCGGTTCCCATTCCCGGGGCAGAGGATTCGGATGCTGCCGCCCGCATCGGAACAGTCGACGGGAAACGCCCCGGAACAATGATGAAAGAATGGCGGTCTGCCGGATTCGGAGACTGACTCCAATATTGGAGGCGCGGTGTTTTCCGGGTGGAACTTGATCGAGACGAATTCGTCTTTCGGGAGTTGAGTCGTTGAAGAAGGAGGTGCCTATGAAAATTGCGCTGCTGGCTGATCTGCATCTGCCCGACTCGGAGCGGAGCGTCAAGGAGGAGGTGCTCGACTGGGCGCTTGCGACGGCGAAACGTCTGCACGCGGATCGCATCGTCGGAGCCGGAGACCTGACCGCGACCGGCTCTGCCGTTTCCGCAAAACGGCTGCGCTCAAAACTCATCGCAACCGGAATCCCGTACCTCCTGACGCCGGGCAATGCCGAAATGCGTTCGCCCGTCGACCGTGCGAAGGTGGCGGAACTTCTGGCGACGCCCGTGGAGGCTGAGGGAATCGTGCTGCTGGATACCTCGCGTTCGCGGCTTTCCGAGCCGGCTCGGGCTCTGCTTGCGAAGTCCTCGCCGGCGGGAGTGCTCGCCGTGACGCACTGTCCGCCCGACATCTGGCCGGAAGAGGATCGGGCGCTGCTGGAGAAAGCGTTCCGATCCGGGCGGATTTGCAAGCTCATCGCGGGTCACTGGCACATTGACGGGAGCTTTGAGCGGCTCGAACTCGTGCGCGGGCTCGATCCGGACAAGGCTTCCGGCGGAGCTCCGGAACTGGTGATCTTCGACGGAGGTGAGAGGGAGAATATCGTCCTGGAAGATGCCGATCCGCGCAGTTGGCCGCGGGAAGAGCGCGAGGCATTTTGCGATCGTCTCGGCTGCTCCGGAATGAAAGAACCGGTCGGTGTTCTCAAACGCGGCAGTGAGGCCGGAATGAAAGTGTTTGAACTACGTTTCACCTCTCCTGACCGGATGGATGAGCCGGCGCTGTTGCGCGCGCTCGGAGAGTGGCGGGCGCGTGGCGGAGTGGTGCTCTCCCTGCATCTGCCGGACTTGAGCTGGCGGGATGGAGAAATTCACGGCGCGGCGGAATTCCGCGAGGCGGTACGGATGGCGCTCGATCTCGGGTGTTCACACGTAACATGGCATGTTCCCCGGGTCGCAATCGCGGATTTCGAGTCCGCCTGCGACGCGCTGCTCGATGCGGCAGAATCCCCGGTCAGACGGCTGCTTGCTGCCGGGATCAGCATCGGCATCGAGAATCTTCATATCGTCCCCGGAGAGAGTGTCGACGCCCGGAATTTCGGCTGCACGCCGGACGAGTGCCGGGAGTGGATCGAACTTCTGCGCTGGCGTCTCGACTGTTGTTCGCGCATCGGATTCAACTTCGATCTCGGACACGCGCGCAACAACGGGCCGCTGGCGAATCTGTTCACGATCAGCGACTGGTATGAGGAGCTGGGCGATGAGATCAACGGCTTCCATCTGCATCAGGTCGTGAAACGGCCGGACGGGACTCTCTGCAACCATATGCCGCTGGTGAAACCGTTCGGATCGTTGATTTCCCTCGCTTCGCTGTTTCTCGGCTGGAGGCGCGGCACGGTGAATCCGGCGCCGATGTTTCTCGAGATTCGCGACGGCGATCCGGTCGAGAGCATGTGCCGGCTGCGGGCGGCATTGCAGCCCTGACCCGGAATCAAAAAAAGGCGCATCCCGGAAAAAACGGGATGCGCTTTTCTCTGTGGGCTCCGGTCACGCCTCAGTATTTGTTGTCGGCGTAGCTGACCCAGCCGCCCGCTTTTACGAGTTCGAGGTCGAATTCGCCGATGGTGAACGGGTAGACCTTGCTGGTCTTCGCGTTGGAGACCGTGAAAGTCTTGTTCTCGAGATCGGTCGTGAGCGTGGCGTCGGTTCCGGCGAAGAGCTTGAAGAGCTCGTCGATCACGGCCGGCTCAAGTGAAATCGCCATAAGTCCGCAGTTGAACATGTTCTGGCGGAAGATCCGCGCGAAGTTTTCGGCGATGACGATGTTGATGCCGTTGCACTCGAGCACCCACGGCGCGTGTTCACGCGAGGAACCGCAGCCGAAGTTCGCCCTGGTCACGATGACGCTCTTGCCTGCGATGTCTTTCTTCGGATCGAAGCCGGGCAGGGAGAGATCCTCGAGGCAGTACGGTTTCAGCGCAGCCTTGGTCAGCTCGGTCAGGTATTTGGCCGGGATGATCTCGTCGGTGTTGATGTCGGAACGGTCGAGAAACAGGATTTTTCCGTTGAAGTTCTTCATTTTCAGATCCTACGCTTATTTTCCGGTGAAGAGCGGCGAGTTGGTGATGACTCCGGCGATGGCGGTCGCTGCCGCGGTCGCGGGACTCATCAGATGGACCATGCCGCCTTTGCCCATGCGTCCGTTGAAGTTGCGGTTCGTGGTCGAAGCGCACGATTCCCCATTCGCGAGAACGCCGTTGCTCATGCCGAGGCAGGCGCCGCAGGTCGGATTCGTGACGCAGAAACCTGCGTCCATGAAGATCTCGATGATCCCCTCCTTGAGCGCGTCGCGATAGATTTTCGGCGTGGCGGGCGAGACGATCGCGCGGACGTTTTCACTGATTTTTTTCCCTTTGAGGATTCCAGCGGCGATGCGCAGGTCTTCGAGGCGGCCGTTCGTGCAGCTGCCGATGTAGATCTGGTTGACCGGAGTGCCTGTCATTTCGCGGACGGTTTTGACCTGGTCGGGTTTGTAGCCGAACGTGACCATCGGTTCCAGTTCGGAGACGTCCATGGTGACGACCTTGTCGTAAACCGCGTCGGCATCGGGCAGCCACTTCGAGTATTCCGCCAGCGCCGCTTCCTTGCTCGGGAAGTCGTTCTGAATGAACGGCCAGAGGAAGTCGACCGTGACCATGTCCGGATAGCAGACGCCGCAGGTGCCGCCCGCCTCGATCGCCATGTTGCAGAGCGTCATGCGCGAATCCATCCCCATCGCGTCGACGGCCGGACCGGTGAACTCGATGACCTTGTCGGTCGCGCCGTTCACAGTCAGCAGTTTGATGACTGCGAGGATCACATCTTTCGCGAAGACGCCCGCGCGCAGCTTGCCGTTCAGCACGACTTTGATCGTGGCCGGTTCGCGCATCGTGCAGACACCCTTGAGGATCCCGACTTCGAGGTCAGTCGTGCCGACGCCTGCGGCGAATGCGCCGAATGCACCGTGCGTACAGGTGTGCGAGTCACCCATGATGACCGTGAATCCCGGACGGACGAACCCTTTTTCCGGGAAGATCGCATGACAGACGCCGTTTGCGCCGATATCGAAGAAGTCTTTGATCCCGTGACGTTTCGCCCATTCGCGCATCGTCTTGCCCTGCTCGGCGGTCTTGGAATCTTTCGCCGGGGTCACGTGGTCGATCACGGCTTTGATCTTTTCCGGATCGAAAACGCGGTCCTTGCCGATGGCGACGAGGTCGTTGATCGCGATCGGGGTCGTGATCTCGTGACAGAACACCCGGTCGAGCGACAACACCCGCACTCCCGGCGCGGGCGTGTCGACGGTGTGGGCGTCGAAAATCTTCTGGGCCAATGTCTTTCCCATTTTTCTCAAACTCCTTTGGACATAATTGGGGTTTCGTTTGCGGTCACGTTTATAAAATACCACGGATTCAAAAAAAATTCAATATTTTTACAGATTTTAAATATAATAAACAAAAATGGTGCTATATTGATCTGGAAACAACAGGAGGTGCGGTATGGTGGAGAGTCGGATCGGCCGGAGAATTCGCCGGTACAGAAAAGATAAGAACTTGACGATCAGGCAGTTCTCTGAGATTTCCGGGGTCAGTACGGCATTGGTCAGTCAGTTGGAGCGCGGTATCGGCAATCCGAGTTTGTCGGTGTTAAAATTAATCTGCGCAACGCTTGGAATTCCGCTTTCGGCGTTGTTCAACGAGGAGATCGACAACGCTTCGCTGATCCGGCGCCGCACGGAACACGAGCGGATCCACAATCCGAATGAAAAGAGCGCGGTTTACTTCAATTTGACCCCCGGCCCGCTGAAGTCGAACGTTGAACTGCTGATGATGGTGCTCGGTCCGGGCCGTGAGACGAACCGTGATTTTTCGCAGCATTTCGAGGAGGAGATCGCGTTTCTGCTCGAGGGGGAGGCGCATCTGGTTTTCGAGGATGAGGAGTTTCTGCTCGAGCCCGGCGACGCGGTGCGCATCCTCCCCTCCCGCAAGCACAAACTGCGCAACGCCGGGGAGAAGCGCGTGCGCGTGCTCTTCATCAAGAGCCGGAACAACGGCTGAACATGTTACCAGCTTCCCCGAAAGTATCGTCTCAGCTTGAGGCGATCGGGAGTTTGAGGCTGAACGTGCTCCCCTCGCCGGGGCGGCTCTTCACTTCGGCAGTTCCGTGGTGAAGCTGCATGGCGTGTTTCACGATGGCCAGTCCGAGTCCGGTGCCGCCCGCCTTGCGGCTGCGCGCCTTGTCGACGCGGTAGAACCGCTCAAAAAGCCGTTCGAGATGGACGGAGGCGATGCCGCAGCCGTGGTCGATCACATCGAGAATGGCGAATCCGTTTTCGGCATGGAGACGAATCCGGATCTCCTCCTTTTCGCCGCTGTGTTTGATCGCATTGTCGATGAGGTTGACGATCGCCTGTTCCATAAGCTGGGGATCGATCCGGACGGGAGGATCGTCGATGATCTCAGTTACGAGTCGGATTCCGGCCTCCTCCGCGCGCGGCTCTTCGAGTTTGACCGCCGAACCGATCACCAGCGAAAGCGTGGCGTTCTCCAGTTCCCGTTCTTCGCTGAGCGCGCGGCATTCGAGCTGCGAGAGGCTCAGAATATCCTGCACAAGACTGTTCAACCGTTCCGAGTGGGTCGCGATGATCTCGAGAAATCGCTTCGCGTGTTCAGGATCGTCAAGGGCGCCGTCCAGAAGCGTTTCGACCGCACCGCGGATCACGGTGAGCGGCGTCTTGATTTCGTGCGAGACGTTCGCGATGAAATCCCTCCGGAAACTCTCAAGTTTGCGCAGCTGCGTCATATCGTAGAAAACCAGCAGAATTCCCTGGCGCGTATCTTCGTTCCAGCGCAGCGGGCAGCCGCGGACGCGCAGCTGCTTGTCTCCCTCCGGAAGCGGGAACGTGAATTCCGCTTCGGCCGGATTGCCGGTTTTGCGCAGCTGTTTCAGGAAGTCGTCCAGCGCCTCATTCCGCAGCAGGGCGGCCGCCTGGCGGTTGCGCGGATCGCCGTTGATCTGGAAGATCCGGCGTGCGGCGCGGTTCGTGTCGATGATGATTCCTGCCGCGTCAAGGACGACGACTCCCTCGGAGAGAGCCGCGAAGATCGCGTCCCGTTCGTTCTTCTCCCGTGAGATTTCGTCGATTCGAGCCTTGAGTTCCTCCGCCATGCGGCTCACGCTGTTGCCGAGTTCGCGAATGACGCCGTGTTCCGGCACCGGCAGTTTGGCGTCGAGATCTCCAGCGGCGATTTTCGCCGAGGCGCTGCGCAGCGCCCGGATCGGCCGCGTGACGGTCTGAAAGAGAAAGTAACCGATTCCGGCGGCGATCAGGATCGTCACCACCACCGCCCAGACTACATCGATCCGCGCCTTGCGCACGATCCGGTCGATCTCATGGATCGAAAACGCTGTCCGCAGGACATAAGGTTTCCCGTCGACTTCGAGCGGCATGGCGCAGTAGATCATCCGCTGTCCGCTCGTTGCGCTGTGGCGGATCGTGGAGAAAGAGGTTTCGCCCTGATCGAATGCCTGGATCGCCTCGGTGATTTCCGGACGCTGCCGGTGATTGTCCATATTCGCGGGATTTTCGTCGGAGTCGGCGATGACTTTCCCGGTGTTGTCGATGAGCGTGATGCGGGTGCCGGTCGCTTTTCCCTCTTTTCTGAAAAAGCCGTGAAGCGCCGAAAGATCTTTTTTCTGGATCAGCCGCGTCGTTTCAAGCAGAAAAAGCCTGGCGCGGCTCTGAAGTTCTTCCTGCGTGCGTTCGATGCTGAACTGCTCAAGCGAAGTGGACTGCCACCAGGCGAAGACCGTGAGTCCCAATGCAACGACCAGAAAAACGATCGGCCAGGAGACGAACAACGTGTTTTTCATTTTGCGCCGTTCCTCACTCCTGCGCGAACCGGTAGCCGACGCCGCGGACCGTTTCGATGAGTTCGCTGCGATTCCCCAGCTTGCGGCGCAGACTCACCATCTGAACATCGACGGCGCGTTCGGTGACGGGGTAATCGTCCCCTTTCACCTCATTGACGATCTGACTGCGCGTAAAGACCCACCCCGGACGGCGTGCGAGCAGATAGAGGATCTCAAACTCCGAACAGGTCAGGGAAAGCGGTTCGTTGTCGATTCGCGCCTCGCGCGTGCCGCGATTCATAAAGAGCGCGCCGCGCCGGAGCGTCATGCCTGTCTCCTCCGTCTCCGTCGGATTGGCCCGGCGCAGAACCGATTTGATCCGCGCGACCAGCACTTTCGGGCTGAACGGTTTCGTGAGGTAGTCGTCGGCGCCGACTTCGAGTCCGGTCACGATGTCACTCTCTTCGGACTTCGCCGTGAGCATGATGACCGGAATCGCGGCGGTCCTGGCATCGCGCCGCAGCCGGCGGCAGACCGAAAGCCCGTCCATGCCGGGCAGCATCAGATCCAGCAGAATGAGATCCGGAGCGAATTCCTGCGCCAGGGTCAGCGCCTCTTCTCCGGAGTCGCAGAGCCGGACCCGGTCGAATCCCTCCTTGTTGAGGTTGTATCGGATCAGCTCCTGAATCGCCTCCTCATCCTCAACCACGAGTATCTTCTCTTTCGCCATCAGGAAATTTTCTCCTTTGTTAATGTTGAGGATAATGTAGTTCCGGAATGTTCAAATCCGGTGTTCCGGATGTTAGAATTCCGTTAAGTCCGGACCGGATTACGCCTTTTTCAGCCGGTATTCGTTGCCGGGCTGATCCTCGACGAGGAATCCGAGCTTGCCGATTTCGGCGCGCAGACGGTCGCTTTCGGCGAAATTCTTCGCTTTGCGCGCGGCCTTGCGCTCTTCGGCGAGGGCGACGACTTCCGGCGGAAACTCGGCCGTCCGGACCGCGTCGACTTCGAGCGCTCCGATCACGGTGTCGAATTTGCGGAATGCCGCAAGAATGCGTTCCGCGCCGGATTTCGTGAGCTCGCCGGAGTCCGCGAGTTTGTTCCCCGTGCGCAGCAGCTCGAACATGGCAGCGAGTGCTTCGGAAATGTTCAGATCCTCGGCGATCGCGGCGGAGAACGCCGCGGCGGCGGAGGCGACGGCCTGTTCCGCCTCGGAGCATTCACCCTCTTTCGCGACGGCGCGCATGCGGTCGAAGAATTCGTCGAACCGGGTGAGCGTTTCGCGCGCCTGACCGATGGCGTCGAGTGTGAAGTTCAGTTTTTTGCGGTAGTGGGCGCCGATCAGCACCCAGCGGATCTCGCGTCCTTTCCACCCCATTTTGAGCAGATCGCGCAGCGTGTAGAAGTTTCCGAGCGACTTGGACATCTTCTCGCCGTTGACCATCAAATGCGCGCAGTGGAGCCAGTAGTTGACCCATTTTTTGCCGGTGGCGGCTTCGCTCTGGGCGATCTCGTCCTCATGGTGCGGGAACATGTTGTCGATGCCGCCGGTGTGGATGTCGAATGCGTCGCCGAGGTATTCGCTGGACATGGCGCTGCATTCGATGTGCCAGCCGGGACGGCCCTTGCCCCACGGGGAGTCCCACGCGACATCGCCGTCGAGTTCGTCCCACGCTTTCCAGAGGGCGAAGTCTGCGACGGAATCCTTGGCATATTCATCGTTTTTGATCCGCACGCCGGAGCGCTGGTTTTCGCGGTCGATTCTGGCGAGTTTGCCGTAGTCCGGGAACTTGTCGATGGAGAAGTAGATCGAGCGGTCCTCGGCCTGATAGGCGTACCCTTTCTCCATGAGGATCGAGATGAGCCGGATCATCTGCGGAATGTGATCAGTGGCGGCGGGATAGACTTCCGCCGGTTCGATGTTCAGCGTCTTGAGGTCCTCGAAGAACGCCTGTTTGTATTTCGCGGTGAATTCGCGCAGCGGGAGTCCGGCGGCGCGGGAGTCGCGGATGGTTTTGTCGTCGACGTCGGTGAGGTTCATGACCTGATGGACCTTGTAACCGAAGTACTCGAGCGTGCGCCGCAGCAGATCCTCGAACATATAGGCGCGGAAGTTGCCGATGTGGGCGTAATTGTAAACGGTCGGGCCGCAGGTGTACATGCCGACTTCGCCGGGACGGATCGACTGGAACGGGACGACGCGCCGCTCCATGGTATTGAAGAATTCGAGACTCATCGTATTTCTCCATTCAGGTTGTTTGCCACTGTCTCGGCTATAATTTACCGTCGCTGCGGCGGATTTACAACAAGGGGAGGGGAGATTTTCCGCTGAAAATCATCTGAGGTGATGCGGCATGAAGATGGAGGCGGGGGATGAAGTGCGGATTTTCCGGATTTTTTGCGGCCGCGGGTTTGAATTTCCGGAAAAGGCGTGATATTTTATGAAAACACACCGGTCGGAGAGATGGCTGAGTGGTCGAAGGCGGCGGTCTCGAAAATCGCTATATCCTTACGGGTATCGAGGGTTCGAATCCCTCTCTCTCCGCCATTTATTTTTCCCCGTCTGATTTCTGGTAAAAAGAGAATCTTTTATTCAAAAGCGCTAAAAGTCGTTGGCGTAAAGGGTTTTACGCAAATTGCCGAGGTGTGTTTGAAACACACTCAGAATCTGAAAAAAGGTCTTTTTCAGAGGAAAATCACGACTCCGGCGTCTGAATTCTGAGTTTTGCTGAAAAGGTCAAAAATTCAGTTAAAGTAGCAAGTCGTTGATTATGAACAATCTTTAATTTTTGTAGTGTAACTGGCATGGGTGGGGGGTATCGCACTCGGTCGAAATGAAAAAACACCCTCTTTTTTCTGACCCGGATTTGAGTTCAAAAATGATAACTGACACCCTGTTTTAACGGGGGGCCAGAAAACATTTCTCTATCAAGATTTTTTCCGCACCCTCAGTCTGATTTGAAAAACATTGGCTCTTTCGCCTCAAAAATCGTTCTATTTTAACTGGCAAAAAGGGTGCAGTTGAACACATGGCTGCCGTTTTTCATTCAGACCCCCGTTTTCTGTGAAATTTTCTTTAAGGGTCTTCACGGGAATTTGTGGGTAAATCGGTGTGAGATACATCAGAACCCGTCGTCAGTCAAGCGGCAATC